>NZ_CP143545.1:1512149-2201799 GCF_046237625.1 Paraperibacillus esterisolvens
AGTTCAAGCAGATCCATGCAAACGCCGCTAAGCTTGAGAAGACCTTCCTAAGCTTTGGGGTAAAAGCCAAGGTAACTCAGGTGCATCTTGGACCGGCTGTAACCAAATATGAAGTGAATCCGGATGTTGGTGTAAAGGTAAGCAAGATCGTCAGCCTGTCCGATGACATAGCATTGGCCCTCGCTGCCAAAGGGATCCGGATTGAAGCCCCTATCCCTGGTAAATCAGCAGTGGGTATCGAGGTGCCGAATTCCGAGATTGCAATGGTCACACTGCGTGAAGTCATTGATACCAAGGAACATAATAAGCCTGAAGCCAAGCTGCAGATCGGGCTTGGCCGGGATATCTCAGGAGACGCAGTCCTGGCAGAGTTGAATAAGATGCCCCATCTTCTGGTGGCCGGGGCTACAGGCAGCGGGAAGTCTGTCTGCATCAACGGCATCATCACGAGCATCCTGATGAGGGCGAAGCCCCATGAGGTAAAAATGATGATGATCGATCCGAAGATGGTTGAATTGAATGTCTACAACGGCATTCCGCATCTTCTGGCACCTGTTGTGACCGATGCAAAGAAGGCATCACAGGCTTTGAAAAAGGTAGTCGGCGAGATGGAACGCCGCTATGAGCTGTTTTCACACAGCGGCACCCGGAATATTGAGGGCTATAATGAATCGGTGAAACGGCATAATGCAGAGAGTGAAACGAAGCAGCCGCTTCTTCCTTACATCGTGGTGATTGTGGATGAGCTTGCTGATCTGATGATGGTAGCATCCTCAGACGTCGAGGATGCGATCACAAGGCTGGCCCAGATGGCACGTGCTGCTGGCATCCATTTGATCATTGCAACACAGCGGCCGTCAGTAGATGTCATTACAGGGGTCATCAAGGCCAATATTCCTTCAAGAATCGCCTTCAGTGTATCATCCCAGACTGACTCAAGAACCATCCTGGACATGGGTGGTGCGGAAAAGCTGCTGGGGCGCGGGGATATGCTCTTTTTACCTGTCGGCGCCTCCAAGCCCGTCAGAGTTCAGGGGGCTTTCCTGTCTGATGATGAAGTGGAAGAGATTGTAGATTATGTCATTTCCCAGCAGAAAGCCCAGTACAATGAAGAAATGATTCCGGATGATATCCCTGAGGCCACTTCCGGAGAGGTGGATGATGACCTGTATGATGAAGCTGTTCAGCTGATTACCGAAATGCAGACCGCTTCGGTATCCATGCTGCAGAGGCGGTTCAGGATAGGATATTCAAGGGCGGCCAGGCTAATTGATGAGATGGAGGTGCGCGGCATAGTGGGTCCATACGAAGGCAGCAAGCCGCGGAGCGTGCTTGTGGCCAAGGAGCATGATGAAGCCCATACTTCATAGGAACGGACGGGAATTCTTTTTGAAGTCCCGTCTTTTTTGAATATTTGGCGAAATTCGACAGCATAAAAATCTTTTTTTTTCAACTATTTATTTATTTGAAAAAAAATGATAAAGTAAATTCGATTAGTAGAAAAGATGGATATCAGAGGTCTGATGACTAGGACAAAGTCTTTGGAGGAAAGCATTCATGCCAATTAAGCTTGATAATCGGCACTTGTATCTGCAAGTAATCGACAGGATAAAACAGGATATAGAATCAGGGGTCTATAAAGAGAAAGAGAAACTGCCTTCTGAGTTTGATCTTGCGAAGCAGCTGGGAGTCAGCCGGGCCACGCTTAGGGAAGCTCTTAGGATACTTGAGGAAGATAACGTCATCATTCGCCGTCATGGGGTTGGGACATTTGTCAATGGCAAGCCTCTGTTCACATCTGGAATTGAACAGCTTGACAGCGTCACTGGAATGATCCGGAACGCAGGTATGAATCCTGGAACTATATTCCTAGATTCATATACTCAGGAACCGACTGAAGAAGACCAGAGGAAACTTTCCCTGGGAGCAGATGAAACCATGTCAGTCATCGAGCGTGTAAGGACTGCCAATGGGGAGCCAGTTGTTTATTGTGTGGACAAGATTTCAGAGAATATCCTGAAGCCGGATCTCTCCCGACGGGAAGAATCGCTTCTGGCCCTCCTTGAAAAAGAGTCGGACGCAAGAATCACGTATGCCATCGCACATATCGAGCCAATGGGGTATCACGAAAAAATATCACCCATCTTGAATTGCGATCCGGAAACTGCTCTCCTTGTTCTGAAACAGACTCATTATGATGAACAGGATCATCCAATCCTTCATTCGGTCAACTACTTCAAGGCTGATAAGTTCAGCTTTCATGTACTGCGGAAACGGGTGTAGTGCAGTGCGCCTGGAAAAGTCATTATATTCTACTAATTCAAAAAAAATAGGGGGTTTTACCTTGAAAAAGCGTAAATTTGGTTTAGCACTGTCTCTTGTTTTAGCTGCTGGAACAATGCTTGGCGCCTGCGGCAAGAGTGAGGACAAAAAAGGCGCAGATGGCGGCAAGAAGGATGCATTTTCAGTTGGAATGGTAACAGATGTTGGTGGAGTGGATGACAAATCCTTCAACCAGTCAGCTTGGGAAGGTCTTCAAGCATTTGGTAAAGAAAATAACCAGGAAAAAGGAAAAGGTGGTTTTGATTACCTTCAGTCTAAATCCGATTCTGATTATATAACTAACTTAACGACATTATCACGCCAAGGATTTGACTTAGTATACGGCATAGGATTCATGATGCAGGATTCAGTTACTAAAGTCGCGGACCAGCGTAAAGATACGAAATTCGCAATTGTTGATGCAGTGGTTGAAAAGCCTAATGTTGCCAGCATCACCTTTAAGGAACATGAAGGTTCTTTCCTTGTTGGAGTTGTAGCAGGCATGACAACTAAAACGAACAAAGTCGGCTTTATCGGCGGAGTTCAATCACCGCTGATTGAAAAGTTTGAAACAGGTTTTAAAGCTGGTGTTAAGTCAGTTAATCCAAAAGCTGAAGTAATTACAAAGTATACTGGTGCATTTGACAAGCCGGACCTTGGACAGGCAACTGCCAATTCTATGCTTAAGTCAGGAGCGGATATCCTGTTCCATGCTGCGGGCGGAACTGGTATCGGTATGATTAACGAAATAAAATCAGTAAAGCAAAAAGATCCTAGCAAAAACATTTGGGCGATTGGCGTTGACAGAGACCAGGCACCAGATGGAAAAATTGATGATAAAACAAACATTATGCTTACTTCAATGGTTAAACGTGTAGATGTCGCTGTACAGGATATCGCTAAAAAAGCTAAAGATGGCAGTTTCCCTGGCGGAAAAGTGACAGAATACGGTCTTGACCAGAATGGTATCGGCATAGCTCCTACTAAAGACAATGTGTCTAAAGAAGCACTTAAAGCTGTGGAAGAATGGACAGCGAAAATCAAATCGGGAGAAGTAAAAGTTCCAAGTACTCCTGCTGACTTGAAGAATTTCAAATAATATCAGGTTGATAAAGGAATATAGGGCTGGCAGGTCCAGCCTAATATTCCTTTATTTTTCGGAAAACATTCTGCCTGATTGGAAATTGAATGAAAGACTGTAAGGGATTACAGTTTTTCCTTTGGTTTTTAAACAATTAAAGGGGCGGGAGAAATCCTGTATTTACATAATCCTATTAAAAGGAGATGAAAAACTAAGTGGAATACGTAATAGAAATGCTCAACATAAGAAAAGAATTTCCGGGTATTGTTGCGAATGATAATATTACTCTCCAGGTTAAAAAAGGAGAAATACATGCTTTGCTGGGTGAAAATGGAGCAGGTAAATCTACCTTGATGAATGTTCTATTCGGGCTTTATCAGCCGGAACAAGGAGAGATACGTGTAAACGGAAACCCAGTGCGAATCACGGATCCAAATATTGCAAACAATCTGGGAATCGGCATGGTTCATCAGCACTTTATGCTGGTTGATAAGTTTTCTGTCACTGAAAATATTATATTGGGCAGTGAACCCTCAAAAGCTGGCAGAATCAATATGGGCGAGGCTAATAAGAAAGTAAGGCAGCTTTCAGAACAATATGGTTTAAGAGTAGACCCAGAAGCCAAAATATCAGACATTTCGGTTGGTATGCAGCAGCGTGTAGAGATATTAAAAACACTTTACCGCGGTGCGGATATTCTGATTTTTGACGAGCCCACTGCAGTACTGACTCCGCAGGAAATAAAAGAATTAATTGTAATTATGAAAACGCTAATTAAAGAAGGTAAATCTATTATTCTAATCACTCATAAACTGAAAGAAATAATGGATGTCTGTGACCGTGTTACGGTTATCCGCAAGGGTGTTGGAATAGGTACGGTGAACGTTTCCGAGACAAATCCTAATGAACTGGCCTCCCTTATGGTCGGCAGGGATGTAGTTTTCAAGACTACGAAAAAAGAGGCCTCTCCAAAAGGAAATGTGCTTGAAATCAAAGATTTAACAGTGAAGGATTCAAGAGGGGTTACAGCTATAAATGAATTATCGCTTGAGATAAGATCCGGTGAAATAGTTGGAATAGCCGGGGTTGATGGAAATGGTCAAACTGAACTGATTGAAGCCATATCAGGATTGAAAAAATCTGAGTCTGGCACCATTCTTTTAAATCAAAAAGAAATCCAAAATATGAAACCCCGCAGGATTACTGAATCAGGGCTTGGTCATATTCCGCAGGACAGACACAAGCACGGCCTTGTTTTAGACTTTCCAATTGGAGAAAACATGGTTCTCCAGACATACTACAAAAAGCCATTCTCAAGAAAAGGCATTCTTAATTATAAGTCTATCTATGAAAAAGCCAGAACGCTGATTAAAGATTTTGATGTGCGTACTCCATCAGAGTATACTCTGGCAAGGGCGTTATCGGGAGGGAATCAGCAGAAAGCCATAATAGGCAGGGAAGTCGATCGCGACCCGGACCTTCTGATAGCTGCTCAGCCCACACGGGGACTGGATGTTGGAGCCATTGAATTTGTTCATAAGAGACTGATTGAACAAAGAGACCGGGGCAAAGGTGTGCTCCTGATCTCATTTGAACTTGATGAAATTATGAATGTAAGCGACCGGATTGCAGTTATTTATGAAGGACGCATTGTTGCAGTAGTAGATCCCAAGCAGACTTCTGAACAAGAGCTTGGACTATTGATGGCAGGCAGCAAGGTAAGCAGGAGAGAAGGGGAAGATACCAATGTTTAAAAGATTTACAAATATAATAGTGCCCGTTGTTGCGGTTCTTCTCGGCCTTATCGCGGGTACAATCATTATGCTGGTATCCGGCTATGACCCGCTTGCAGGTTTCTCAGCATTATTTTACGGAATGTTTGGCGATGTTTTCTATGCCGGTGAAACAATACGCCAGGTCACTCCGTATATCCTCTCGGGTCTTGCAGTTGCTTTCGCTTTTAGGACAGGGTTATTCAATATTGGAGTAGAAGGTCAGGTACTTGTGGGCTGGCTTGCATCAGTATGGGTTGGACTGGCCTTTGACCTTCCGAAAGTAATTCATTTGCCGCTGGCCATTCTTGCGGCTGCAGCAGCAGGTGCGTTTTGGGGCTTTATCCCTGGATTTTTAAAGGCGCGTTTCAGGGTTCATGAAGTTATTGTTTCTATCATGATGAACTATATAGCTCTTCATATCACAAATAATATCATTCGTACTGTACTTTCAAAAAATGCTGACCGCACGCCGGATGTTCATGAATCAGCCATGCTGAAATCCGTTTTTCTCTCTGAAAATACAGATTTCTCCAGGCTGCACTGGGGCTTTTTGATAGCACTCCTGGGGGCATTCCTGATGTGGTTTATTTTAGAGAAGACAGCCAAAGGATATGAACTGCGTTCTGTAGGTTTTAACCACCATGCTTCAGAATATGCAGGTATGAATGTTAACAGGAATATTATCCTTTCCATGGTAATTTCCGGAGCTTTTGCAGGTGTAGCCGGCTCCATGGAAGGACTTGGGACATTCGGGTATGCCTCAATAAAAGGTGGTTTTACAGGAATCGGCTTTGATGGAATTGCTGTGGCTCTCCTGGGGGGCAACACATCCATAGGTATTATTCTATCAGCAATCCTATTTGGGGGATTAAAGGTTGGTGCGCTTAATATGCCTCTTGAGACCGGTATTCCAACTGAGCTGGTAGATATCATCATTGCTTTAATTATTTTCTTCATAGCTTCCAGCTATATTATCCGCTGGGCGCTTACCCGCTCCAACAAGAAAGGGGTGAAGTAATTGAGTTTCTATCAAGTACTTCAAATTATTGTTCCTTCTATGATTTTTCTGGCAACTCCCCTGATATTCACCGCTCTTGGCGGAGTATTTTCTGAGAGGTCTGGGGTTGTCAATATCGGTCTGGAAGGACTGATGGTTTTTGGAGCTTTCTCTGCCATTGTTTTTGATTTAACATTTGCTGATACATTTCATTCCTGGACACCATGGCTGGCTTTATTGGTAGCAGTAGTGGCAGGAGCCGTCTTTTCGCTTTTCCATGCTGTGGCTTCCATTACCTTTAAAGCGGATCAAACAGTCAGTGGTGTGGCACTTAACTTTTTAGCACTCGGACTTTCCATGTTTTTAGTTAAGCTAATTTATGGAAAAGGCGAGACAGACAGCATTACAACCACTTTTGGTAAAATAGACATCCCTGTTTTAAAAGACATTCCACTCTTAGGGCCGCTTCTGTTCAGCGATGCTTATTATACTTCTTATATAGCGATTGCTGTGGCAGTACTTGCCTGGTATGTAGTCTACAAGACTCCATTTGGACTCCGTCTACGCTCAGTGGGCGAACATCCTATGGCTGCAGACACGATGGGAATAAGTGTAACCAGGATGCGGTATATAGGAGTAATGATCTCAGGTGCTCTTGGAGGTCTCGGAGGTGCCGTGTTTGCACTTACAGTAACCAATAATTTTGGGCATGCTACCATCAGCGGACAGGGCTTTATGGCTCTGGCTGCTATGATTTTCGGGAAATGGCATCCTATCGGTGCACTGGGCGCCGCACTTTTCTTCGGTTTCGCGCAAAGCTTGAGCATCGTAGGTTCAGGGCTTCCATTCTTCAAGGATATCCCGAATGTTTACCTGCTGATTGCACCATATGTTTTGACGATTCTTGCCTTAGCCGGTTTCATTGGCCGTGCAGATGCCCCGAAAGCATCTGGTCAGCCATATGAAAAAGGAAAAAGATAACAAACAATTGAATCATGGCCATATCATAAGGGTCTGGCTCCTCATTAAAAACAAGATTGGAATGGCTGTAAAGCTGTCCTGCTGCTTGTGGATGAGGAGCCAGGCCTTTTGTTATTAGATAGTCTTTATGCCAGCCTTGGTTTTGATGCTTTATATTTATAAATAATTGTTTAGGCACGATATAGTATGGATATAGAAAGTTTGCGTGTCCGGGTCTTCCTCCAGTGAATAATGTGTATAATTTAGAATGAAAACATAAAAATGGTTAAAATAGACTTATTGAGAAAAAATAGGTTAAAGTCAATATATAACTTAATTGACCACCAGAAGGAGGAGCATTCTTGGCCATCATTAATGAAGTAATCCGGGAGATGCCCGGGCTAAAACTGCATATCGTAAATACCGGTAAATATAAAACCAACACCTTGGTGTGGAAAATGAAGGCGCCGCTCTCAAAAGATACGGTCACACTCAGGTCGCTCCTGCCTTATGTATTGCAGAGCAATACCAAAGAATATCCGACCACTACTTCTTTACGGTCGCATCTGGATGATCTGTATGGGGCAAGTCTGTTTGTGGACCTGGCGAAAAAAGGGGAATATCATATCATCACAGTCACACTAGAAATCGCCAATGAAAAATTCCTGACCGATCCGGCACCCCTGCTGGAAAAGGGAATCAGCCTGCTTGCAGAAGTGTTATTCAACCCAAATGCAAAAGAGGGAGCTTTCGATGAGAGCACCGTAAGCAATGAAAAGCGGACACTTAAGCAGAGAATACAGTCTATTTATGATGATAAGATGCGTTATTCCGCCTCGAGGCTCGTACAGGAAATGTGCAGAGATGAGGCCTATAGACTGGATCCAAATGGCGAACTCGAAGATGTAGAGGCGGTTACATCCCGGTCCCTTTATGAATATTACCAGCAAGCATTGGCAGAGGATGAACTGGATCTCTATGTCATAGGGGATGTGGAAGAGGAAGAAGCTGCTGAAGCCGCCGGCAGATTTTTTAAGCTGGGGGACAGAAGTCCGAAGAAAGCGGAAACCGGGCACATACAGATTACTGAAGCTAAAGAAGTTATTGAAAGACAGGATCTGAAGCAGGGGAAGCTTAACATCGGATATCGCACAAATATAGTGTATGGAGACCAGGACTATTATGCTCTACAAGTGTTCAACGGCGTCTTTGGGGCTTTTTCCCATTCAAAGCTGTTCATCAATGTTCGTGAGAAGGCGAGTCTTGCATATTATGCATCTGCGAGGACGGAGAGCCATAAGGGACTTTTGATGGTTATGTCGGGCATTGAGGACAAAAATTATGATCAGGCAGTCAGCATCATCAAGGAACAGATGGAAGCCATGAAGCAAGGGGATTTCACGGAAGAAGAAATCAGCCAGACCAAGGCTGTCATCCGCAATCAGATGCTTGAGACGATCGATATCGCCCGGGGTCTTGTAGAAATTCTGTATCATGGTGTCATTGCCGGAGTGCCTGTCAATATGGATGACTGGCTCAGGAAGACCGAGGCCGTTACACATAGCGAAGTGGTGGAGGCAGCACAAAAAATCGAGCTCGACACCATCTATTTCTTAACCGGATTGGAGGGGCAATAAGTTGGAAAAGATACCGTTTAAACAGCTGGATGAAGAATTATATTATGAAAAGCTGGACAGCGGGCTGGATGTGTACATACTGCCCAAGAAAGGTTTCAATAAGACATATGCAACCTTTACGACTAAATATGGATCAATCGATAACCACTTCAAGCCCCTGACAGGGGATAATTTCCTTAAGGTTCCGGATGGGATTGCGCATTTTCTTGAACATAAGCTTTTTGAAAAAGAGGACGGAGATGTCTTTCAGCAGTTTTCAAGGCAGGGAGCATCTGCAAATGCCTTTACATCCTTCACCCGCACTGCTTATCTCTTCTCATCCACTTCCAATGTGGAAGAGAACCTGGAGACCCTGATAGATTTTGTCCAGGATCCGTATTTTACAGAAAAGACAGTGGAAAAGGAAAAAGGGATCATCGGACAGGAGATTGACATGTATGATGACAACCCGGACTGGAGGCTTTATTTCGGCCTGATCGAGAACATGTTTGGTGAGCATCCCGTCAAAATCGATATCGCAGGTACGGTTGAGTCGATTGCCGGGATAACCGACCAGCTGCTCTATACATGCTATGAAACCTTCTACCATCCGAGCAATATGCTTCTTTTCGTTACCGGACCCGTGGATGCGGATCAGATTATGAAGCAGATAAAGGAAAACCAGTCCAAAAAGGATTACAAGGACCAGCCGGAGATACAGCGCAGATTTCCTGAAGAGAAGGGGGCTGTGGCTGAAAAGAAGAAGGTTCTCAGCATGAATGTACAGTCCTCTAAATGCCTTGTTGGCATTAAAGCCAATGAGATTGATCAGCAGGGAAGCGAAATGCTGAAATACGAGCTGTCGGTGAATGTTCTGCTTGATATGATCTTTGGGAAAAGCACGAAAGCTTATGAGGAGCTGTATAATGAAGGGCTGATCGACCAGACCTTCTCCTATGACTACACTCAGGAGCTTGGCTTCGGGTTTGCCATGGCCGGCGGGGACACCGATGATCCAGACCGGCTGGAGGAAAAGCTGAAAGGATATCTCCTCCAGGCACGGCAAGGCAGCATACTTACAGAAGAGGCGTTGAACAGATCGAAAAAGAAAAAAATCGGTTCTTTCCTAAGATCGCTCAATTCACCTGAATACATTGCCAACCAATTCACAAGATATGCATTTAATGAGATGAAATTGTTTGATGTCCTGCCGATGCTTGAACAGATTACAATTGAAGATATCAAACAGACTGCCGCCGCTTTCATAGATGAAAGCAGAATCAGTGTCTGCCAGGTTGTACCGAAATAAGGGGAAAGGAGCCGGCCGAGCCGGCTCTTTTTCGGCTGTAATTATAGAAACGCACGGGGGAGAAGCACATGACTCAAAAATTCGCCCTGATTACAGGAGCAAGCGGAGGCATAGGCAGGAGCCTATCAGAAGTCCTGGCAAGAGAAGGATTTTCATTATACCTGCATTATAATAAGAATGAAGGATCGATTGCAGATCTGGCAGCCGCAATAAGCCGCCCCGGAATAGATCTCATTCCGATCCAGGCAGACCTTTCAAAACCGGACGGCTATCTAAAACTGTCCAAGGAGATTTTTTCCCTGGACTATATAGTATTGAACAGCGGCAAGAGTGCTTACGGACTGGTGACAGACATGGAGGAAGGCATGGCGGCGGAAATGATCCAGCTTCATGTGACAAGCCCCTTCATGCTCAGCAAAACACTTTTGCCAAAACTCATGAACAAACAAAAAGCGGCAATCGTTGCCATAACATCCATTTGGGGACAGACCGGAGCTTCATATGAGGTATTGTACTCCATGGTAAAGGGTGCCCAGAACTCCTTCGTCAAGGCCCTGGCCAAGGAACTGGCTCCAACGGGGATACGGGTCAATGCCATTGCGCCCGGAGCTGTTGCAACGGCCATGATGGATGATTTCACACCGGAAGAACTTCAGGATCTAGAAGGTGCCATTCCCGCCGGCCGGATGGGAAGGCCGGCGGAAGTCGCTGAAACGGCAGCCTTCCTGCTTTCAGAGAAAGCCTCCTACATAACCGGGCAGGTGCTTGGCGTCAATGGCGGATGGCATACTTGATTTTTTTCAGAATGATGAATGAAGTTATCCCTTCCTTCACAAACTATAGCTGACTCAAATTATAGAAGGGATGGATTGGAATGTCAGTTTTGCAAAACTGGGAAGAGTGGAAAGGATTTTTGGGCAGCCGTCTGAATCATGCTCAGAACGAAGGTATGGATAATTCGGTCGTATCAGATATGGCCTATCAGATCGGCGGCTATCTGGCAAAACAGGTAGATCCCAAGAATGATCAGGAAAGAGTGCTGGCCGACCTGTGGTCAGTAGCTTCCGAAGAAGAAAAGCATGCCATTGCCAACATGATGGTCAAGCTGGTAGAAAATAACGGATCGGAATCTAAATAAAAAAAGGGCCTGGCTGCTCTACGAGCCTGGCCCTTTTTCATTTCGTATAGAAAACCCCTCAGAAATAACTTTATTATGCAACCTTTTTACATCCAGATTCATTCTTAACTTTTTCTGCCTTATCCCTTTTAACTTCCTATGAAATCATATATTATTATAGAAGCTAGAAAAATAAGCCGAAAACTGTCACTTACAGGGGAGAGTGGTTTTTGTTGGAAAAGAAAGAATGGTATTTGGAGTACGAAATTCAAAAAAACCGTCCTGGACTGTTAGGTGACATTTCTTCTTTGCTTGGTATGCTATCCATCAATATCGTAACAATAAATGGAGTCGACGAAGGAAGGCGCGGCCTGCTGCTCCTTGCCAAGGACAGCCGGAATATACAGCGGCTTGAATCTATCCTTCAAACGATGGACACGATAAAAGTAATTAAACTTAGAGAGCCGAAACTCCGTGACCGTTTAGCGGTCAGGCATGGGAGATACATACAAAGGGATGCCGATGATAAAAAAACATTTCGCTTCGTGCGGGATGAGCTCGGCCTGCTCGTTGATTTCATGGCAGAACTGTTCAAACAGGAAGGCCATAAACTGATTGGCATTAGGGGAATGCCGCGTGTTGGAAAAACGGAATCCATTGTCGCTTCGAGCGTATGTGCCAATAAGCGCTGGCTTTTTGTTTCTTCCACCCTCCTGAAACAGACCATCAGGAGCCAGCTGATTGAGGATGAATATAGTGAGAATAATCTATTCATCCTGGATGGCATCGTTTCTACTAAAAGAGGGAATGAGCGCCATCTCCAGCTTGTGAGGGAAATCATGCGGCTTGATGCTGTCAAGGTTGTGGAGCATCCTGATATTTTTGTCCAAAATACGGAATACTCTCTTGATGATTTTGATTATATTATTGAACTCAGGAACGACCCAGAAGAAAAAATTACGTATGAAGTAGTAGATCAAAGCTCTGAATTTGGAGAATCTGATTTCGGCTCTTTTGATTTTTAATATGGTGGTGGTTGCAAGTGACAGAGTTAGGTATCAGACTGAAAGAAGCCAGGGAAGAAAAAGGCATAAGCCTTGATGATTTACAAAAGGTAACAAAGATTCAAAAAAGGTACTTGATCGGCATTGAGGAAGGTAATTATGACACTATGCCCGGGAAGTTCTATGTGCGTGCGTTCATTAAGCAGTACGCGGAGGCTGTCGGCCTTGAGCCGGAGATGATATTTGAGGAATATAAGAATGAGATCCCGGTATCTTATAACGAGGAGCTGCCACAGCAGCTTTCCAGAGTCCAGACGCGCAAATCAATCGGCCCATCCAACTCGAAGACGCTTGAAGCTCTGCCCAAGATATTGGTCGCATTGTTTGTAATAGGTGCAGCCGTACTTGTCTGGGTGCTTGTTTCCAAATCGACTTCACCAGCTGGCGGTGACAAGGCAGAACAGCCGAATCAGTCCGTGACAATGGGTGAATCAAAGGATTCCCCGCTTAAGGAAAAAGTAAAAGAAAAGCCTGCAAAAGAAACTGCCGATAAAACTTCCGGCCAGGAGCAAAAAAAGCAAGAGCCTGCGGAGGAAGTTAAGCCAGAAATCAAGGTTATCAGCAAACAGGGGCGTAACTCCGCCTATTCCTTTAGCAATTCGAAAGAATTTAAGCTCAAGCTTGTTTCTACAGGTGAAACATGGGTGAACATCAAGGATTATGGAGAAAAGTCATTGTTCCAGGGTGTCCTCACAAAAGGCCAGAGCAAGGAATACGACATGACCAAGAATCAAGGGGCAAGCCTTGTAATCGGAAAAACAACAGAAACTGAGGTTTATATCAACGGTGAGAAGCTCAAGTATGCCATTCCGCCGCAGAACTCAGTATCACAGAACATAAAAGTTCAATTCAAGCCTGCAGAATAGTCATCTTTTGATGGCTATTTTTCGCTTATCTCGACAAAAGTATATATAATAGAAAAGAATGTTGATTTTTGGAGGTTTTTCTGTGAATTTACCTAATAAGATAACTGTATCACGTATTTTTATGATTCCGGTCTTCATGCTGGTGATGATCCTGCCTGACTGGGGCAATCTCAAAATCGGCGGAGAGTCCATCCCTGTCCATCACCTGGTCGGGGCCCTTATATTCATTATCGCATCGGCCACAGACTGGGTTGACGGTTATTATGCCAGGAAGCTTAACCAGGTTACCAATCTAGGGAAATTCCTGGATCCGCTTGCCGATAAGCTGCTTGTATCAGCAGCACTTATCCTCCTGGTGGAATTGAATGATCCGTCAGCGCATGCACCTGCATGGATCGTCATTATTATTATCAGCCGTGAGTTTGCGGTCACAGGCCTGAGGCTGATTCTTGCCGGGACAGGCGAGGTGGTGGCAGCCAATATGCTGGGCAAGATTAAGACATGGGCCCAGATCGTCGCCATTTCTGCCCTGCTTCTCCATAACCTGCCGTTTGAATATATTCATATTCCCTTCGCTGAAATCGCACTGTGGGTAGCCATGATTTTCACAGTCTGGTCTGGATGGGATTACTTTGACAAAAATAAGGGAATATTTAAAAACTCAAAGTAAACAGAAGGAGCATAAAATATGAATGCAGAAATAATTGCCGTCGGTTCAGAGCTTTTACTGGGCCAGATCGCAAACACCAATGCAAAGTTCCTTTCCCAGCAGCTCGCTGAACTTGGGATCAATGTCTATTTCCATACAGTGGTCGGGGATAATGCCGGCCGCCTCAAGCAGGCTCTTGAAATTGCACATGAAAGA
This sequence comes from Paraperibacillus esterisolvens, assembly GCF_046237625.1. Taxonomy (GTDB): domain Bacteria; phylum Bacillota; class Bacilli; order Bacillales; family DSM-1321; genus Paraperibacillus; species Paraperibacillus esterisolvens. Next base: position 1,526,122 of record NZ_CP143545.1, read on the forward strand.
TCAAATCTTATCATCCTCACCGGCGGATTGGGTCCTACAAAGGATGACATGACGAAGGAAACAGCCGCAGAGCATCTCGGGCTAAAGCTAGTAACTGATGAAGAAGCCATGACATCCATAATAGAATACTTCAAGAAAGCCGGGCGTGATATGACGCCGAACAATAAGAAGCAGGCCCTGGTCCTTGAAGGGGCAGCCGTTCTTCCGAATAACCATGGCATGGCGCCTGGCATGATGGCAGAAAAAGACGGGAAAACATACATGCTTCTGCCTGGGCCTCCCAAAGAAATGGAGCCTATGTTCATCGAGTCAGGTTTCAAGCTGCTGTTTGATAAACTGGACGTCCAGGAGAGAATCGAATCAAAGGTACTCCGCTTCTTCGGTATAGGGGAATCCCTATTAGAGACCAAAATAGAGGACCTTCTTGAAAAGCAGACCAATCCTACACTTGCCCCGCTGGCAGCTGACGGGGAAGTGACCCTGAGGATAACGGCCAAGCATGCCTCAAAGGAAAAGGTACAGAAACTGATAGCTGAGATGGAGGAAGAAATCCTCGCACGCGTGGGAGAATTCCATTATGGCGACGGAGACACTTCCCTGATGAAGGAAGTGGTCAAGGAGCTCAGCAGCAAGCGGTATACCATCTCCTCGGCTGAAAGCCTCACCGGAGGAATGTTCACAGAGCAGCTGACTGCCATTTCAGGTGCCGGTCTCATCCTGAAGGGCGGAGTTGTCAGCTATGCAACAGAAGCCAAACAGAAGATCCTGAATATTAAAGATGAGACTGTTGAAAAGTATGGAGTGGTCAGCGCCGAATGTGCCATTGAAATGGCTGAGAATGTGCGGTCACTTCTTGATTCCGATGTCGGCATCAGCTTTACAGGGGTAGCCGGACCGATGGAGATGGAAGGCCATCCAGTAGGAACCGTGTTCATCGGAATCGCGGTCAAAGGGCAAAAAACAGCAGTCGAAAAGCTCAGCCTCACCGGCAGCCGGGCACAAAACCGGATCCGCTCCGTCAAATACGGCTGCCATTACCTGCTTAAAGAACTGGGAATGAAATAAGTGATGTAGGCTTCACCTGTGTCTGCCATTGGGGCAGGCACTTTTTTTTATCAGCTTCTTATTCCTTGCAGAATTCCATTTTCAAAGAAAACCATGGGCTGAAATTTCATTTTTTTCTAAGCAGAAAGACGCGGAATGAGCAATAAATCCGGTTTAAAAAAAGCGAATAAATGTTCGATTTTTTGCTTGTCAAAAGCACTGAAAAGGTATATAGTTAAGTTAAGGTTTTGAGATGAGAAATGCTTTTTAAAACACTGATAATACCAACTGTCAGCTATTTTAAAGCTGATGTGTATATATAAAGGAGGAACTTTTTGTGAGCGATCGTCAAGCAGCGTTGGAAATGGCGTTAAAGCAAATAGAAAAGCAATTTGGCAAAGGTTCAATCATGAAGCTTGGAGAACAGACAGACCGTGTTATCTCCACTATCTCAAGCGGCTCCCTTGCCCTTGATGTGGCACTCGGGGTAGGCGGCTATCCAAGAGGAAGGGTCATTGAAATCTACGGACCTGAGAGCTCAGGTAAAACCACTGTTGCCCTGCATGCCATTGCAGAAGTTCAGGCAGGAGGCGGACAAGCTGCATTCATTGATGCTGAGCATGCCCTTGATCCTGTCTATGCTCAAAAGCTTGGGGTAAATATTGATGAATTATTGCTTTCGCAGCCGGATACAGGGGAACAGGCATTGGAAATTGCTGAAGCATTAGTACGAAGCGGTGCGGTAGACATCATCGTCATCGACTCGGTAGCAGCCCTTGTACCAAAAGCCGAGATTGAAGGCGAGATGGGTGACTCCCACGTCGGCCTGCAGGCCCGTTTGATGTCCCAGGCGCTCCGTAAGCTTTCTGGCGCCATCAACAAGTCAAAGACAATTGCAATCTTCATAAACCAGATTCGTGAGAAAGTCGGCGTCATGTTCGGAAACCCTGAAATTACTCCCGGCGGCCGTGCGCTGAAATTCTATTCTTCTGTCCGTCTGGAAGTCCGCCGTGCAGAAGCATTGAAGCAGGGGAATGACATAATGGGTAACAGAACCAAGATTAAAGTTGTCAAGAACAAGGTAGCTCCTCCATTCCGTCTTGCGGAAGTGGACATTATGTACGGTGAAGGGATTTCCCGTGAAGGCGAAATCATCGATATGGGTGCAGACCTTGATATTGTACAAAAAAGCGGTTCCTGGTATTCCTACAATGAAGAGAGGCTTGGTCAGGGTCGTGAGAATTCCAAGCTCTTCCTGAAAGAGAATACTGAAATCCGTGATGAAGTAAAACAAAAAATCCGTGACCATTATGGCTTAGACGGTGATCATGCAGCTCCTGAAGAAGAGGATGACCAGGAAGAACTCAACCTGATAGATTGATTCCCGGAGGACTTGGAAGCGTCGCTTCCGGGTCCTTTTTTATATGAGTGAAAATGGGGCGAAGCAGCAAGTTTGGCCGTCAAGAAAAAATAATTGGTGAAAGCGGCCCGGATAGCTGTTAGATAAGGGACTTACCCTTGACAATAAAAATCCCCGGGCTTACAATTAATATGTATATTTTACATTTTTTCAAAAAATGAAATGAATGAAAAAGCCTTTGTGCTGTATATTGAAGTGATGTAACAATGTACATGCCGACATTCAAAATTAACCAAAAAAAGTTCATAGCAAGAGGAGGTGTTACGATGGAACCCATTACAATCATCTCCATTTTGCTTGGCCTATTCGTCGGTGCAGTTGTTGGTTATTTTGTCCGCAAATCCGTTACGGAGAACAAAATAGCCGGGGCAAAAGTTTCTGCAGAACAGATTATCGAAGATGCAAGACGTGAAGCTGATTCTAAAAAGAAAGAAGCCCTGTTGGAAGCTAAGGATGAGATTCATAAACTTCGTTCAGATGCGGAAAAAGATGTCCGTGAACGGAGAACTGAATTACAAAAACAAGAAAACCGTTTATTACAGAGAGAAGAGAATCTTGACCGCAAGGATGAGACGCTTAACAAGCGCGATCTTCTTCTAGAAAAGAAAGACGATTCTCTAAACCAAAGACAACAGCATATTGAAGAGATGGAAAGCAAAGTGGACGAGATGGTTCGTACTCAGCAAACCGAATTGGAACGTATCTCCGGACTTACCCGCGAGGAAGCGAGAGGCATTATTCTTGATAAGGTAGAAAAAGAATTGGCCCACGATACAGCACTTATCATAAAAGAAAGTGAAAACCGCGCGAAGGAAGAAGCCGATAAGAAAGCAAGGGAAGTACTTTCTCTTGCAATCCAAAGATGCGCAGCAGACCACGTGGCGGAAACAACCGTCTCCGTCGTCAATCTCCCTAATGATGAAATGAAGGGACGCATCATTGGCCGTGAAGGACGTAACATTCGTACCCTTGAGACGCTGACAGGAATCGATTTGATTATCGATGATACTCCTGAAGCCGTCATCCTTTCAGGGTTTGATCCAATCAGGCGTGAAACAGCGAGAATTGCTTTAGACAATCTTGTCCAGGACGGAAGGATCCATCCTGCGCGTATTGAAGAGATGGTGGATAAAGCCAGGCGTGAAGTGGATGAACATATCCGTGAAATCGGTGAACAGACTACCTTTGAAGTGGGAGTTCACGGGCTTCATCCAGATCTTATCAAAATTATGGGCCGCTTGAAATTCCGTACAAGTTACGGGCAGAATGTACTTAAGCATTCCATGGAAGTCGCCTTCCTGTCAGGGCTTCTTGCAGCTGAGCTTGGGGAGGATGAATCCCTTGCACGCCGTGCAGGACTGCTGCATGATATCGGGAAAGCCATCGACCATGAAGTGGAAGGAAGCCACGTGGAAATTGGCGTGGAACTTGCCACTAAATATAAGGAGCATCCTGTTGTTATTAACAGTATTGCTTCCCACCATGGCGATGCTGAGCCAACTTCCATCATAGCTGTCCTGGTTGCTGCAGCAGATGCATTATCCGCTGCAAGGCCGGGCGCAAGAAGTGAAACACTGGAAAATTATATCCGCAGGCTTGAAAAGCTGGAAGAGATCTCAGAATCCTACGAGGGTGTAGAGAAATCGTTCGCGATACAGGCTGGCCGCGAAGTGCGCATCATGGTTCGTCCAGAAGCAATTGATGATCTTGAAGCACATCGCCTGGCAAGGGATATCCGGAAACGTATTGAAGAAGAGCTCGATTATCCCGGCCATATCAAAGTGACTGTGATCAGGGAAACCAGAGCCGTTGAGTATGCAAAATAAAGAGTGGCATTCGCCGCTCTTTTATTTTTGCTTGATGTATTAATTGTTTCTCTTTTGTTTCTCTTTTCGGACTGTCTGCAAAATTAACATCCTTGAATATAAAAATTAGATCTACCAAGACTAGTAAATACTAATAACCGGGTCCATTCAGAAAGGAATTAATATGAGAATACTCTTTGTGGGTGATGTAGTAGGTTCACCGGGAAGAAATATGGTGGATGAGTATGTGCCCCGACTTAAGGAAAAGTATAAACCGCAGGCCACCATCATCAATGGGGAAAATGCAGCTGGAGGAAGAGGGATAACAGAGAAAATATACCGTCAATTCCTCGAATCCGGTGCTCAGGCTGTAACACTTGGAAATCATGCCTGGGATAACAGGGATATCATGGAATTTGTTGATGATGCGAAATACCTTGTCCGTCCTGGCAATTTCCCGCCGGGAACTCCAGGGGAAGGCTTGAAGTTCGTCCGGATTAACCAGCTGGAAATTGCTGTTATCAGCCTGCAGGGCCGCACCTTCATGCCGGCACTCGATTGTCCTTTTCAGACAGCCGATGACCTGGTTGAGCTTGCGCGGGAACGGACTCCGATTATCTTTGTCGATTTCCATGCAGAGGCTTCCAGTGAAAAACAGGCGATGGGCTGGTATCTGGATGGGCGTGTTTCGGCTGTGGTGGGGACTCATACACATGTCCAGACATCTGATGAACGGATCCTTCCCGGAGGGACGGGATACCTGACTGATGCAGGCATGACAGGTCCATATGATGGCATCCTTGGAATGGAACGGGAAGCAGTCATCCGGAGATTTTTAACGAGCCTGCCCGTTCGGTTTGAAGTGCCAACAGAGGGCCGGACCATCCTAAGCGGGGTGGTCATTGATATCGACAACACAACAGGCCGGACAAAAAAGATGCAAAGAATTTTAATAAATGAAGATCACCTGTTCTTTTCGTGATTATGAGTGCCATGGGCTTTTGCTCCATGGCATTTTTTCATCTTTGAACATAAGCCTCCATATTATCCATTGGACGAGGAATAGAGCGCTTTACCCATGAATATAGTTTAAGGAGCAGGATTAGCTTTCGTTCCGGAATGAAGTCTGGACGATGAATAAACACCTACCTGGACAAAAGAAGAGTGGGTATGGGGATAATACAAGGAGGAGCTAGGGAATGGAAATATTAAAGGTTTCAGCAAAATCTAATCCCAATTCTGTAGCAGGCGCACTTGCGGGTGTCTTGAGAGAAAGAGGGGCCGCAGAAATTCAGGCAATTGGAGCAGGTGCGCTGAATCAAGCGGTTAAGGCAGTAGCCATAGCACGAGGATTTGTAGCACCTAGTGGAGTAGACTTGATTTGTATTCCTGCCTTTACAGATATTTTGATCGACGGGGAAGAGCGTACTGCCATAAAGCTGATTGTGGAACCCCGTTAGCAAATGCCTGCTTGCCGATCGTGCAAGCAGGCATTTGTGATTGAGGTGTAGAATATATCAACAAACGATTTTTACAGATTATTTAGAAATATTAAATTATTTTAATGCCCTATATTGCTTTTTGCAAATCAAGGGGCTAGAATTGAATCGTTTAGTAACAGTGAAAGCGCCCATACTATCTCATCATGTACTCTCATATGCTGGTGCAGCCGCCTGCCAAAGCGGTAAAAAAAGTCACACCAATATTGACAGATTTGAAGGGGTGTAGAACATGATCGATCAACTTTCCTGGAAAGTAGGAGGGCAGCAGGGTGAAGGCATCGAGAGTACTGGCGAAATATTCAGCATAGCATTAAACCGGCTCGGCTATTACCTATATGGCTACCGGCATTTTTCTTCAAGAATCAAAGGAGGGCATACAAACAATAAAATCCGGGTGAGCACTTCAGAAACCAGATCCATTTCTGATGATCTCGATATTCTGGTCGCTTTTGATCAGGAAACGATAGATGTGAATTACAAGGAGTTAAATCAAGATGGAATAATCATAGCTGATGCGAGGTTCAAGCCTGTAAAACCTGAGGATACAGAAGCCGCTCTGTATGCCATTCCTTTTACCGATATGGCAGCCGCCCTTGGGACTTCCCTGATGAAAAACATGGTTGCGGTCGGAGCTTCCTGTGCTATCCTTGGACTGGATGTCAATATCTTCAGAGAGGTTGTTGAGGAAATATTCGGCCGTAAGGGAGAACAGATTGTACAAAAAAACCTGGAGGCCATTCACGAGGGCTTTGAATATATGATAGCCCAGCTTGGGGAAGCTCCCCGCACCCTCCTGCTGGCAAAAGGAGACGGGAAAAGGCGGCTGTTCATGATCGGAAACGATGCGATTGCCCTTGGAGCAATTGCTGGCGGCTGCCGGTTCATGGCTGCCTACCCCATAACCCCCGCCTCTGAAATCATGGAATACCTGATTAAAAAACTGCCTGCGCTAGGCGGGACAGTCATTCAGACAGAGGATGAAATTGCTGCATGTACCATGGCAATCGGGGCGAATTATGCCGGAGTGAGAGCGTTGACAGCTTCTGCGGGGCCGGGCCTTTCATTGAAAATGGAAGCAATCGGGCTTTCCGGAATCACAGAGACCCCTCTTGTGATAGTGGATACTCAGCGGGGAGGACCTTCGACAGGCCTGCCGACCAAGCAGGAGCAGTCTGACCTGATGGCGATGATATATGGAACCCACGGCGAGATCCCGAAGATAGTCATGGCTCCCAGTACAGTGGAGGAAGCTTTCTATGATACGGCCGAAGCTTTCAACCTTGCTGAAGAATATCAGTGTCCGGTCATCATTCTCTCCGACCTTCAGCTCTCTCTTGGAAAACAAACCGTTCATCCGCTCGAGTATGACCAGGTGGAGATCCGCCGGGGAAAATTGCTGTCAGAGGCCGATATCGACCTGGACCGGACGGGAAACTTCAAGCGCTATGAATTGACCGCAGATGGAGTATCTCCGCGGGTGCTTCCAGGTACAAAAAATGGCATTTTCCATGTGACGGGTGTCGAGCACGATGAAACAGGCAAACCCTCTGAAGCAGCAGCAAACCGAAAGCAGCAGATGGACAAACGGATGAGGAAAATCAGGAAGGTCCGCTTCCATAAGCCCCTGCATACAACGCTCCGCCATACAGATGCCGATTTATTAATAGTCGGTTTTAATTCTACCCGAGGTGTGATTGAAGAAGCGATGGATAGGCTTGAAACGGATGGAATAAAGGTCAATCATGCCCATGTGCGCCTGCTTCATCCATTTCCGGCAGAGGATATGCTGCCGCTTGTGCAAAATGCGAAAAAAGTTGTCGTACTCGAAAATAATGCAACCGGCCAGCTGGCCAACATCATGAAAATGAATGTAGGCAGCGCCGAAAAAATTAAAAGCATCCTGAAATATGACGGAAATCCATTCCTGCCCCATATTGTTCATACCGAGTGTAAGGAGCTGTTTGAATATGGCAACATTTAAAGAGTTCAGAAATAATGTAAAGCCAAATTGGTGTCCGGGATGCGGTGACTTTTCCGTGCAGGCAGCCATCCAGAGGGCTGCCGCAGGCGCCGGGCTCGAGCCGGAGGATCTTGCAATCGTCTCAGGAATAGGCTGCTCGGGAAGGATTTCCGGCTATATCCATTCCTACGGTTTTCACGGCATCCACGGCCGATGCCTGCCAATCGCCCAGGGAGTCAAAATGGCCAACAGAGATCTTACGGTCATTGCTTCCGGGGGAGACGGCGACGGATTTGCAATCGGTATGGGACACACCATCCATGCAATCCGGCGCAATATAGACCTCACATATATTGTAATGGATAATCAGATATACGGGCTGACAAAGGGCCAGACTTCACCACGCTCAGAGGCAGGCTTCAAGACGAAGTCCACACCGCAGGGATCAATCGAGCCCGCCCTGTCACCGATGGAAATGGCCCTTACAGCCGGGGCAACATTCGTGGCTCAGAGCTTCTCCACTGATCTTAAAGAACTGACAGCCATCATCGAGGCCGGCATCAGGCATAAAGGGTTTTCCCTCATTAATGTCTTCAGTCCATGTGTGACTTATAATAAGATCAATACATATGACTGGTTCAAGCAGAATTTAACAAAACTCTCCAGTATCGAAGACTATGACTCTTCCAACAGGGAGAATGCGATGCAGACGCTGATGAAGCATAACAGTCTTGTTACAGGGATCATCTATCAGGATACAGCGAGGAAGTCTTATCAGGAACTGCTGCCCGGCTATTTGGAAACCCCGCTGACTCGAGCATCCCTGGAACTTGATCAGGAAAGCTTCGATAAGCTTGCTGCAGAATTCATATAATAGTCTTGGACCGGCTCTTGCCGGTCTTTTCATTTTGAATGTTCAGCCTGAAAACATGAAACAAACATGAGAGTTTTACTCGCAAGCCCAAATAAGGAAAGGAACCTGGACAAGAGCAGGAGCAAACACAATATGGCGGCGGCGCGGAGTCGGGGTCAGCAGGAATGCCAAAATAAAGGTTCACACCGGGGTGTAGGAAAGTCTATGATATATTCCGTCCCTTTTCCACAGAGAAAATCACGATTGGAAGAAATACAGCCGGTAACAGTGAAAATAATTGGCTGTGGCAGGACCAGTTACTCTGACTAAAAAAATATATAAAAAAAATCACCTTTTTCTCTTTGGCGTTCAATTGTCCATGCGGGGTGAACAATACGGTTTACACTAAAACCTTTTAAGTGTTACACTACCAATGTATTAACTTATGAATCTGTCGCCTTCTAAGGAGAGTGTGCACTGTGAACGGAAAAATGAAAGCGCTTGTAAAGCATCACCGGGGCTTTGGAGCCAAGCTTGAGATGGTGGATATTCCAACGATAAAAGAAGATGAGGTATTGATTAAGGTAAAGGCAACATCCATCTGCGGAACAGATGTACATATATACACCTGGGACGAGTGGTCACAGAGCAGGGTGAACCCGCCCTATGTGTTTGGCCATGAATTTGCAGGTGAAGTAGTGGAGATCGGATCAAAGGTCAACTCAGTGGAAGTAGGAGATTTTGTCTCTGCTGAAACACATATCGTGTGCGGCCGCTGCCCGCAGTGTCTCACCGGCCAATATCATATCTGTAAGAATACCCAGATTATTGGCGTGGACACCCAGGGCTGTTTCGCCGAGTATGTAGCGCTTCCAGCCGGGAACCTATGGAAAAATCCAATGGATATGCCGTTTGATGTCGCCTCCGTCCAGGAACCGATGGGCAATGCCGTGCATACTGTGCTGGCGGGCGAAATTGCAGGGAAAACAGTTGCCATCATCGGCTGCGGGCCGATTGGAATCATGGCGGCTGGTGTAGCCAAGGCTGCCGGCGCTTCACAGGTCATCGCACTTGATTTAAATGACTACCGTCTGGACCTTGCGAAAAAGATGGGCGCTACCACGGTCATTAATTCAGGGAAGGAAAACCCGCTGGAGGTCATAGACCGCCTCACCGGCGGTAATGGAGTGGATGTTGTCTGTGAAATGAGCGGCCATCCGGCAGCGATGGATCAAGGCTTTAAGATGGTGACTAATGGAGGCAGGGTCTCCATATTGAGCCTCCCTGTCCGTCCTGTGGAACTGGATGTAACGAATGACATCGTCTTTAAAGGCATTACTGTGCAGGGAATCACCGGGAGACTTATGTTCAAGACCTGGCAGCAGGTATCCTCGCTCCTTGCTTCCGGACAGGTGGATGTAAAACCGATGATCACGCACCGCTTCCCGCTCGAGGATTTTGAGAAAGGCTTTGATTTGATGTTAAAGGGCGAATGTGGAAAAGTTGTCCTGCAGCCGTAATAAAATTTTGATAGAAATCAGGAGGGTTCATGATGAAAGGCTTTGAATATCTGCAAGTGGAATTAGACGCAATGAAGGAAGCAGGGACGTTCAGGAAGCTTGTCCCGCTTCAGTCTGAACAAGGATCGAAGGTCATCATTGATGGGAGGGAAGTTATTCAGCTTTCTTCAAACAACTATCTGGGACTGACCTCCCACCCCCGTCTGAGGAAGGCGGCACTCGAGGCTGTGGAAAACTACGGAGCAGGCACAGGTTCTGTGCGTACAATAGCGGGCACCTTCAGCATGCATAATGAGCTTGAAAAAAAGCTGGCAGAATTCAAGCATACAGAAGCAGCACTTGTATTCCAATCAGGTTTTACCACCAACCAGGGTGTCCTGTCTGCCATTCTGTCCCCGGAGGATGTGGTTATTTCCGATGAACTGAACCACGCCTCGATCATCGATGGAATCCGCCTGACCAAGTCAGGGCGAAAGGTCTACAAGCATGTGGACATGGCAGACCTTGAGCGGGCGCTGATAGAGTCAGAAAATTACCGCAAGCGCTTGATTGTGACAGACGGCGTGTTCTCGATGGACGGAAATATAGCGCCGCTTCCGGAAATCGTCGAGCTTGCCGAGAAATATGATGCGATGATCATGGTCGATGATGCTCACGCCTCGGGCGTCCTTGGCAAAAATGGCCGTGGAACCGTGAATCATTTTGGACTGGACGGACGCGTTCACATTCAGGTCGGCACACTCAGCAAGGCAATCGGAGTTCTAGGAGGGTATGTGGCCAGTACCAGAACATTAATCGATTACCTGATTCATAAAGGAAGGCCATTCCTGTTCAGTACATCCCATCCGCCTGCAGTGACCATGGCGGCAATCGAGGCGATCGATGTACTGCTTGAAGAGCCTGAACTGATTGATAAGCTCTGGGACAATACCAAATTCTTTAAAAGGGGTCTGGAGGAACTAGGGTTTCATACAGGGAACAGTAAAACCCCAATCACTCCTGTGGTTGTCGGCGACGAAGCACTGTCCCATAGATTCTCTGACAAACTGCTGGAATACGGTGTATTTGCCCAGGGAATAGCCTTCCCGACCGTAGCAAAAGGAATGGCGCGGGTAAGGACCATCGTTACAGCACAGCATTCAGAAGAGGAATTGCAGGAAGCGCTGAATGTTTTTGAGAAGGCTGGCAGGGAATTGGGGATCATCAAATAAGTGAACTGTGCCCGCCAGCTAATGGCGGGCTTTTTATAACCCTCATAACAACCGGGATGTGCTGCCCTTTTTGTTAGTCTGGCAATTTGATAAAATAAAAGGGTGCATCAAGAATAGATGGCATTTCAACAAGCAGATCATGGAAGCCGCTATTGTTTAAGTTCTCAAAAAGCCTTATACTAAGATAATGTGCACGTTTGCTCATATAAACCCAATGAAGCCTGACGATGAATTTTAATAATGAAACCATTCCTTTAGATACATGAAAGGGGTAGAGAATATGAATGAAGAACAGCGCCTGGGATCTGCACAGGTAAGCGCTGTAAATCCTGCTGAAAAAAAGCCGGAAAAGGATTACAGCCAGTATTTCCAGACTGTATTTACAGCGCCATCTCTGAAGGATGCCAAAAAAAGGGGCAAGGAAGACGTTAAATACCACAATGACTTTGCCATTCCTGAAGAATTCAAGGGCATGGGAGAAGGCCGTAAATTCTATATCAGGACTTACGGCTGCCAGATGAATGAGCATGATACGGAAGTGATGGCAGGCATCCTGATGGCACTTGGCTACGAGCCGACAAACGGAGTTGAAGACGCGAATGTCATCTTGCTGAACACATGCGCCATCCGTGAGAACGCAGAAAACAAAGTATTCGGGGAACTGGGCCACCTGAAGTCCTTAAAGCTTGAGAAGCCTGATCTGCTTCTTGGGGTATGCGGCTGCATGTCTCAGGAGGAATCCGTGGTAAACCGCATCCTGGCAAAGCACTCCTTTGTGGACATGATTTTTGGCACGCATAATATCCACCGCCTGCCCAGCATTTTAAATGAAGCCTATCTTTCAAAAGAAATGGTCATTGAAGTATGGTCGAAGGAAGGGGATGTGATTGAGAACCTGCCAAAGGTGCGTAAAGGCAATATTAAAGCATGGGTGAATATTATGTACGGCTGTGATAAATTCTGTACATACTGCATCGTCCCTTACACCAGAGGCAAGGAGCGGAGCCGGCGCCCTGAAGAAATCATCCAGGAGGTGCGCCGCCTGGCCGCCCAGGGATATAAGGAAATCACGCTGCTCGGCCAGAATGTCAATGCCTATGGGAAAGACTTTACAGATATCAGCTATGGTCTCGGCAATCTAATGGATGAAATCCATAAGATTGATATCGCGAGAATCCGCTTTACAACAAGTCATCCCCGGGATTTTGACGATCATTTGATCGAAGTGCTGGCTAAAGGCGGCAATCTGGTGGAACATATCCATCTGCCTGTACAGTCAGGCAGCACCGATGTTCTTAAAATCATGGCGCGAAAGTACACTAGGGAACAATATTTGGAGCTGGTACGTAAAATCAAAGCCGCCATACCGAATGCTACCCTGACAACAGATATCATCGTAGGGTATCCGAATGAAACGGAAGAACAGTTCGAGGAGACGATGTCTCTTTACCGGGAAGTGGGTTTTGATGCAGCCTATACGTTCATCTATTCCCCGCGGGAAGGGACTCCGGCAGCCAAGATGAAAGACAATGTGCCAATGGAAGTGAAAAAGGCGAGGCTCCAGAAGCTGAATGCACTTGTCAATGAGTACTCCGCCCAAAGCATGAAGAGCTATCAGGGTGAAGTGGTCGAAGTCCTGGTTGAAGGAGAAAGCAAAAAAAATCCGGACGTGCTGGCAGGGTACACCAGAAAGAATAAACTGGTAAACTTCAAGGGCCCTAAGTCAGCGGTCGGACAGCTGGTCAAGGTTAAGATTACAAATGCAAACACCTGGTCTTTAAATGGCGAAATGGTGGTTGAAGAAACGGCAGAGGTGATTTGAATGGGGAAGTATACAAAAGAAGATATCCTGGGCAAAGCAGATGAGCTTGCCAGAATGATCTCAGAAACAGAAGAAGTGGACTTCTTTAAGCGTGCAGAAGCCCAGATAAATGAAAACCAAAAAGTACGGGAATTGATTGCCAGCCTGAAAAGCCTCCAAAAGCAGGCGGTCAACTTCCAGCATTACGGCAAAACGGAAGCACTGAAGATGACAGAAGCCAAAATTGAGGCAATCGAGCAGGAAATCGACGCAATCCCAATCGTCCAGGAATTCAAGCAATCACAGGTTGATGTCAATGATTTACTGCAGATGGTCGCTTCATCTGTATCAAACACTGTAACAGACCTGCTCATCGAATCCACAGGCGGCGACGTACTCCGCGGTGAAACTGGATCCAAGGTAAACAGCGGCTCAGGCGGCTGCCATTGATATAATAGCAAAGAGGCTGACTCATAGGGCGGAAGCATCCGACCTGCGAGCAGCCTTTTTTTTGAGCTCTGTTGTTTATTTTCGTGTTCAAAGGGTGGATGGAAGGGATAAGATCTTAGAGTAAATGCCAATATTTAATCCCCTTAACCTATATATATCTTGATATTTTTTGATATAATGCTAGCAATATGAAAAATATAGGAAGGAAAGTGAACAATGAAATCCATTGTATCAAAAAAAGATATCGAAGTATTCCTAAATCAATTTAAAGAAATTGCAGACTTTGATGGAGAAGGAAGAAAATATTATTTGGTTTTCCAGGATATCCACCGGAATGGCGCTTGGACATTGATGTTTTATGAGCTTGAAGGTCAATGGACCCTGCACGGGAAAGGTCCAGGCTATTGTGACCCGGGCGAGACAGAGCTTTCAAAAGAAGAATTGACGGGTTTCGTATATAAAAACAGGAAGTATATCAACCGGGAGATAAAAGCAAAAAAACAGGTGTTGGTTTAAATGACAGGGGGACTCCGAAGGGGTTCCTTTATTTATTTTGCGATGCACTCCAGTCTTGTAACTTTTTAAGAGTAAGGTTTTGTTCATGAAAAAAATTGGAAAAAGATAATCGGCTGCATATTTCATATATTGGAAGAGCTGAGCCTGAAATTTATACTTTTCATACCAATCCTTATCAGTTTCTGGTCTGTCCACCTGTCTGCCGAGAGTCAGCATATATTCCAGCGGCAGGCGGCCGATTACCGGTATAAAGTCTATATTCAAAATCCATCCTCAAAATGGGAAATTGGGTATGGCAATGATACCCATGTTATCAATGAAAATGAAAAAAACGGAATTTCTCACTCTTTGCTCTCTTTATGATTTTTTCCTATTACTTATGGAAAAGAAAAAGGCTTACATCTCCACTGCTGGCCTTAATCATTTTAGTATACTGTGCTTTTACGTGTGTAAAAATAATTCAAGGGGCCTTGGAATTCCGTACCGCTTATGGGGAAGCTAAGGTACAATACCGTGTATTGAATGAATGACAATCCTTATAAAAGATTTCAGACTTCCATACCGGTATCCTGTATAATAAACAGGCATAGCCCTATGGCAGTAATCGGCTGGATATGCAAAAATGGGGTGATCACATCAGCAAGGCTAAAGGTAAAGGCGGGACAGGCAGAGGGACAGATAAGAAGGGCTGGAAGCGCTGGCAGGCAAGTGCCAACAAAGCGAGAAGCGCCAAGCCTTATAAAAGTAAGGGAACCAAACAATCAAATCAGGACTGAGGAGCCGGCATCCAGGATGCCGGTTTTTGTTTTCCTGTTTTTGCGGTTTTAAGCAGCGGCAGCTGATCTTGACACCCGGCTATAAAGGAATTTATCAGGCTAAAGTTGTACATTCAGGTTTGCTTTGAAACAGGAACTATTTGATAAAAGTCAATTTAAAACATTGAACGGGACGATGGAGGTACAGGGGCAGCTTTCAAGTATGCTGGCTGGAGCCATCGCAAGCATCCTTCTATTAGAATGGGAGCTGCACTATATCCTTCTGCTTGATGTATGCACGTACGGAGCTGCCATCTGTACGTATGTGCGCCTTCCTTATGAGCGGATCAGACTTGCTAAGGCTTCCGGGAGAAAGGGGATAAAGATTTCCGAAGGGTTAACTTTCATGCTGGGCCGACCGGCCATGTTCCTGTTTTTATTAGCCTCACTCATTCCTTTTATCGGAGTGATGCTGACGAATTACTTATTTCCGGTCTATTTAGCAGATGTTCTGAAGGCAGGTGGAAACGTGTATGGAATCCAGGGCATGATCTACGGATTGGGCGCCTTCGCAGGATTCTGATGCTGCTGTTATTGTTAAGGTGCCCCGACTCTGAAAACTGTGAAATGCACCTGACTTGTCACTTCGGTATTAAAAGTTTTTTTATGATCCTTATGGGTTGCATGCTGTCTCTGTAGATATCACTTGCAATGGTAATTGCCATACCTTCCCCTGGTATTACAAATATGAACTGCCCTCCATACCCCAGAGCAAAATAATAGGTGTTAGGGGAAGAAAAGTCCTTGGTTTTATCAAGCTTATCTACCCACCAATGCATTCCGTAGTGACCGATATATTCATAAGTCAAAAGGTTTGGAGCTGTAGATCCTCTGATCCAGTGCAATGGAATAATATCATTGCCCTTATATCTACCCTCATCAAGCATAAGGAGGCCGATCTTATGCATATCGGTAATTTTCAGGACCAGCCCGTCTGCACCTTTGTTTATTCCTTTATTATCTGTGTACCATCTGTACTCATGGATTCCAAGCGGGTTGAAGAGGTGTTTGGCTGCAAATTCCTCTGTCTTCATGGCTGCAGCTTGGCTCAAGATTGCTGATAGGATATGGGAGCAGCCGGAGTTATAGTTCATATGTGTGCCGATTTCGTGGATCAGCGGCCGTGTTAGTGTAAACTTCACAATATCGTGATGATAGACCATAGGTGAGAAGCAATTCCATTCGCCGAATTCAGGGAAATCCAAACCGTCTGTCATCGTGATCAAATCACGGAGAGTCAGTTCCAGCTTCCTTTTGTCCTCCAGGTTGGAAAAGAGTTTGGGAAAGTAGCTGCTTACAGGCTCATCCAGGGATGGAAGGACTCCCTTTTCTAAAGCGATGCCTATAAGCAGGGATAAAATGCTTTTTGTACAGGAGTTTAATTTATGAAGTTTATTTTTTTGCTTATTGTTCTTATAATATTGAAAAATCATTTCGCTGTTTTGAGAAATCAAGACAGCATTTATTTTCTCCTTCTTCAGTTCATGTACAAGTTTTTCAAGATTCATCTATTCCTCCGCAGCATGTTCTTTTTCCCAAATTATAACGTTTTCTTTAGCTTAGCAATATAAAAAGGTGCAAAATTCTGCACCTTTTCAAACATTCAGACTCTAGCAGCGTTTCTTTTTCTTCCTGCGGCATTTACATTTGCTTCTGCCTTTAGATGAATAACTTTTCTCCTGGCGGCAGTCTGAACTGGAACTCTCCTGCTCGGTCTCATTCACCGTTTCCTCTGCTCCGTGAACATCGCAGGAGGCAGCAGGCAGGACCCTATTATCATGGTATCGTTCCTGCGGGCGGCAGAAAGGGCCTTCGACAGTTGAATACCTTCTGTAGGTCTTAAAGAACCACATAAATTTCCCTCCTTTATGAACTTGTCCATATAAAATATGCAGGGCAATCACCAAAGGTTTGGACAAGTATACGAAAAGCCTCACTTAAGCCAGTGATTAGGCAGGGCAAGGCATAACCTCTCCAAAAGGGGGCTTGCAGCCGAGAGGTCAAAGGCAGGAGGACTGGCACCGGTATACCGATTTTGAAACCTGATGGATTTAAGCAGCTAAACCTGCCCTGCAGACAGTGTCACCATAAATAGGCTCTGGGCATAAAATGCCTATATATAAAATATCGGAATGCTCCAGGGACTAGAAAGAAGGGCAAGCACATTAGACTTTTATCCCGCATAGGATGAATTGAAACTGAATGAGGAGGGTTCGCTCACATGTCACAATATAGACAGATAATAACAAAAGCGGTGGTGGCGAAAGGGCGCAAATATACAAAGTCTAAACACACTATCATTCCGGCCCATCCACCAACGAGCATATTGGGCTGCTGGATCATTAACCATAGATACGATGCGAAAAAAGTCGGGGATAAAGTCGAAGTCACAGGCTATTTCGATATCAATACCTGGTATTCGTACCATAAAAATACGAAGACAGAGGTAGTGACGGAAAAGGTCAAATATGTCGATGAAATCAAGCTGAAATATCGGGATGCCGAGTACTTTGATGACAATGAGGTTGTAGCGCGCGTCATGCAGCAGCCAAGCTGCCTGGAAGCATGCATCTCCGAATGCGGCACCAAGATCATCGTCGATGTAGAAAGAGAGATTTACATCGAAGTCATCGGGGAAACCAAAATTACGGTAGCTGTCCATCCGGATGGATTCTGTGATGATGATGACTGGGACCTTGAAGTGGATGATGAAGAGCTTGAAAGCATCCATACCGACTTTATTGAAGAAAAAGAGAGAGAGTCATCAAACTAGGAAGAAATTCTTCCTAGTTTTCTTTTGGAAAAAATTGAATGGATACCCCGTCTTTCACTCAGGTGTCCGAGACATGTTATAATAACACTAATAGGATTATAGTTTGGAAAGGTTTTGAATTGATATGGCAGGCTATACGCCAATGATGCAGCAATATTTACGAATCAAGGCAGAGTACCAGGATGCCTTTTTATTTTTTCGCTTAGGAGACTTTTATGAAATGTTCTTTGAGGATGCAGAGCGTGCATCCCAGGAGCTTGAAATTACATTAACCAGCCGTGACGGAGGCAGCGAGAACCGCATCCCGATGTGCGGGGTGCCTTATCATGCGGCACCGAATTATATTGAACAGCTTGTGTCCAGGGGATATAAGGTTGCCATCTGTGAGCAGACAGAAGATCCGAAACAGGCAAAAGGCGTTGTCAGGCGCGAAGTGGTCCAGCTCATCACTCCCGGGACAATGATGGAAGGGAAAGGGATCACAGATAAAGAAAATGTTTTCATTGCAACGCTTACCCATCTGGATGATCATTCGTTCGGCCTTGCCTATAATGATTTATCAACGGGTGAACTCAGGGCGACAATCATCAAAGGCGGCTTCCAGGAAGCGGCTAATGAAATTGCGGTGCTGGGGGCCAGGGAAGTTGTCATTGACAGGGAACTGCACGAGAATTTTAAAAGGATGCTTTCAGACCGGAATGCGGCCATTTCCTACGAGGAATTACATACGGATTATGAAGAATTTGCCCATTTAATCAAGGCCGTCCAGCATCAGGATGAGCTGGTCGCAACTGTGGCGCGGCTTCTCCGTTATCTATTCAGGACCCAGAAGCGGAGCCTGGATCATCTGCAGCCGGTCGCGTTCTATGAAAGCACCCAGCATATGAAAATTGATTACCACTCAAAACGGAATCTTGAGCTGACTGAAACCGTTAGGTCCAAAGGGAAAAAAGGAACGCTCCTATGGCTTCTTGATGAAACGAAGACCGCCATGGGAGGAAGGGTCCTGAAGCAATGGATCGACAGGCCTCTCATAAGCCGGCAGCAGATTGAGGAGAGGCAGGAGCTTGTATCCCAATTTCTCGAGCAATACTTCGAGAGGGAGGAGCTCCGCGAATTATTAAAAGAAGTATATGACCTTGAACGATTGGCAGGCAGGGTGGCGTTTGGTAATGTTTCCGCCCGGGACCTTCTTCAGCTGAAACGATCCCTGCAGCAGGTACCTTACATCATGGAGGTGCTGGGCAGGATGGGCGGCAGGGGAGCGCTGTTTGCGGAGGAAATGGATCCTTGCGGAGAACTGGCTGAACATCTTGAGAAGGCGATTTCTGACAATCCCCCCCTTTCTGTGAAGGAAGGGAATATCATCCGGGACGGCTTCAGCGAGGAGCTTGACACCTACCGTGATGCGAGCAGGAATGGAAAGGACTGGATTGCACAGCTGGAAAAGTCAGAGCGTGAAAGAACAGGAATCCGGTCACTTAAAATAGGCTATAACCGTATTTTTGGCTATTATCTTGAGATCACACGGCCGAATCTCCATCTGCTTCAGGATGAGCGCTATGAGCGGAAGCAGACATTATCAAACGCAGAACGATTTATCACTCCGGAACTGAAGGAAAAAGAAGCATTGATCCTCCAGGCCGAGGAAAAAAGCATAAGCCTTGAATACGAATTGTTCCTGAAGCTTAGGGAGATGGTGAAAACCTATATCGCAAGACTTCAGAAGCTTGCCAGGATCATCAGCGAGCTTGATGCCCTCCAGTGCTTCGCAGCTGTCAGTGAACAAAGGCGCTTTGTGAAGCCTGTATTCTCTGATGACAAGGTCCTTGACATTAAAAATGGCCGGCATCCAGTCGTTGAAAAGGTAATGGGCGCCCAGGAGTATGTGCCCAATTCCATCAGGATGGATGAGGAGAGGGAAGTCCTCCTGATTACCGGACCTAATATGTCTGGTAAAAGTACCTTTATGAGGCAGGTTGCCCTGACGGCGATCCTTGCACAAATCGGCTGTTTTGTGCCGGCCGACGAGGCGGTACTGCCCATATTCGATAAAGTGTTCACAAGGATCGGTGCTGCCGATGATTTGATTTCCGGCCAGAGCACATTCATGGTCGAGATGCTTGAAGCAAAACATGCCATCGACCATGCAACCGGAGACAGCCTGATATTATTTGACGAAATTGGCCGGGGGACATCGACTTATGACGGAATGGCCCTGGCTCAGTCAATCATTGAATATATTCATGATGAAATCGGCGCAAAGACAATTTTTTCCACACACTATCATGAGCTTACGGTATTAGGCGGACGTCTGGACAGAGTGAAAAATGTCCATGTGAGTGCCGTCGAGCAGAATGGAAGAGTGGTCTTCCTTCATAAAGTGAAAGAAGGAGCAGCAGACAAAAGCTATGGCATTCATGTTGCACAGCTTGCCGAGCTGCCGGAAAAACTGATCAGCCGCGCTAATTCAATCCTTTTAGAGCTTGAAAAGGAAAAACCGGAACGCAATGGGGGCGCTCCTGTCCCAGATGAAAAAAATACTATCCGGGAAGACGTGAAAATGGACGAACAGCTGTCTTTCTTTGGCGAGAGAAAACAGGAAAAGCAGAAGGCAATCAATACCCGTGAAGCCAAAGTGATTGAAGAGCTTAAATCATTAAGTGTTCTGGAAATGACTCCGCTCGAGGCTATGAATGCCTTGTTCAGCATACAGAAGAAAATAAAGAGCTGAACCTTCCGAAGCTTTCAAAACGATTTTCGGATAGCTGCGGTAGATTCGGGGAGCTGCACAGGCAGGTTCCGGATGATTCAGAAGCACCTCTGAATTAGAGACAGGCTGTGGGTTCTGAATCTTTGAAAAGGCATTTAAAAAACGGGTGGCCCATTGCTTATACATTAATTAATGGGTTCCGAAAGACCCGCAGCAAGAAGGATGGAGGTGTTATATATGGGAAGAATCGTTCAGCTGGATCATTCCCTTGCGAATAAAATCGCAGCCGGCGAGGTGGTCGAACGGCCAGCATCTGTAGTGAAGGAGCTCGTTGAAAATGCGATCGATGCAGACAGCAGGCTGATAGAAATCCACCTTGAGGAAGCGGGGCTTGCCAGCATCCGGATTATCGATGACGGCCATGGCCTGGAACCGGATGACGTCCTTACAGCATTCGAGCGCCATGCTACGAGCAAAATCAAGGATGAGCAGGATCTTTTCCGGATCCGGACCCTTGGTTTCCGCGGAGAGGCCCTGCCGAGCATAGCCTCTGTATCACGCCTTGAACTTCGCACCAGCACAGGGGAAGGACCGGGTACAAAAGTGGTCTTTGAAGGCGGGGAACTGAAGGAACACGTGGGCTGTTCAAGCCGAAAAGGGACCGATATTACAGTCGCCGACTTGTTCTTTAACACCCCCGCCCGATTGAAATATATGAAATCGATCCATACGGAGCTTGGCAACATCACAGATACGGTAAACAGGCTGGCGCTATCCAATCCGAATGTATCTTTCAAGCTTATTAATAATGAAAAAAAGCTGCTTCACACCAACGGAAATAATAATATCCAGCAGGTGCTTGCAGCCATCTACGGCCTCGGCATTGCCAAAACAATGGTGCCGGTCAGGGGCAGGTCGCTGGACTTCGAGGTCCACGGCTATGTGTCCCTGCCGGAAGTGACAAGGGCTTCCCGGAATTATATCTCGACTATGATCAATGGACGGTTCATTAAAAACTATACCCTGGCCAAAGCCGTCATGGAGGGCTATCATACTCTGCTCCCGATCGGCAGGTATCCGATTGCGATGCTATCGATCGAAATGGATCCGCTTCTTGTGGATGTGAATGTTCATCCATCCAAAATGGAAGTCAGGCTGAGTAAAGAAGCAGAACTGTTTGAGCTGATTTCACAAACTATCAAAAATGCCTTTAAAACAAAGCAGCTCATCCCGGGCAACTCTCCTGTAAGGAAAAGGAGAAGGATGAAAGCGTGCAGGCAGCCTTCGAGTTTCAAACAAACCAGGTCCCGAACCGTTCGGAACTGGAGCAGGTCAGGGAAAATAAAAGCTCAGTTCCTCTCATGAGGGAAGATGGGAATCCTGCAGGGACGCTGTCAGATTATCAGCCGGTGATCCATGCCATACAGAACAGGCAGCCAGAACCTGCTGGATATAAAGCACCGGACTATGCGGATATTTTATCAATTGAGGCAGAACCAGAAACACACTTGGAACAGCCGGAAGCGGCTCCCGTCCCTGAGGCCTCTGAGAGAGTGCCTGTGCTGTATCCAATTGGCCAGATGCACGGCACCTATATCCTGGCACAGAATGAAAAAGGCCTGTATATCATCGATCAGCATGCTGCACAGGAGCGTATCAAATATGAATATTTCCGTGAAAAAGTGGGGCAGGTGGAAAGCGAACTGCAGGAGATGCTAATCCCAATCACGCTTGAATATTCCACCGATGAAGTCATCCGTATCCAGGAGAATAAATCAGAGCTCGAAGCGGTAGGGGTTTTCCTTGAAGAATTCGGGCATAATTCCTTTATTGTCCGTTCCCATCCTCAGTGGTTCCCAAAAGGAATGGAACAGCAGATCATAGATGAAATGATTCAGCAGGTCCTGTCGGTCAAAAAGGTGGATATCAAAAAGCTGAGGGAGGAAGCAGCCATCCTTATGAGCTGTAAAGGCTCCATAAAGGCCAACCACTATCTCAGACACGAAGATATGCAGGCTCTGCTTGATGAATTGAGAAGGTCTTCTGACCCCTTTACATGCCCTCACGGGCGGCCTATCATCATCCATTATTCCACCTATGAGATGGAGAAGATGTTCAAGCGGGTGATGTAGCAGTGTGTGACAGCAGGAACAGGTTAAGGAAGCATCATCTTCACAGATGATGCTTTTTCTTTTTCTAGTAGATTGTGGGTTAGAACTTCAAGTATTAATAAGAGAACAGGCCAGTTCAAGCACCTCTTCATTCTCATACTTCAAGAATTCAGCTTGAACAGGATAGCTTTCTCATCCAGCCAACACCAGCGGCAACAGGTGGAATCCTATCCGCAAGTAAATGCCTGTTTTTGTGAAGGAAATCATAGGTTTCGCAAGTAAATGGTAATTTCGGCAAGCAAAAGGCTCTGACTGGCAAGGAGAGTGTCCGATTTCGCAAGTAACTGCTCATTCATGGCCGTCGAAGTCAATTTTAATTACGGCTCTTTAAATATCTTAGTAAAATCTAAGGAATTAAATCCAATATTTTT
Source organism: Paraperibacillus esterisolvens (assembly GCF_046237625.1). Taxonomy (GTDB): domain Bacteria; phylum Bacillota; class Bacilli; order Bacillales; family DSM-1321; genus Paraperibacillus; species Paraperibacillus esterisolvens. The sequence continues at coordinate 1,549,047 of NZ_CP143545.1, forward strand.
AGAACTAGATTAAAAGTTCCGGCATTATATGTGAAAATAAAATCCCCCCTGGTAAGAAGTCAGGGGGGATTACTGATTCACTTAAACAGACTTTCGCTTTTCAACGGGAGAATCATCCGCTGTGCTGCGCTTCTTCAGCAGATTGAAGAAATTTTCGATCTCACGCTCTGCACTTAAGAGAGAATCAGAACCATGGATCACATTTTCTTCTTTTGAGTTGGCAAAGTCACCGCGTATGGTACCTGGCAGGGCTTCTGCCGGGCTTGTCTTTCCGATCATAAGGCGTGAAATTTCTATTATATTTTCACCTTCCCATACCATTGCAAAAACAGCACCGGAGGTTATAAAATCCACCAATTCACCGAAAAATGGCTTCTCCTGATGTTCCATATAATGATATTCAGCCTTTGAACGGTCGACCAACATGAGCTCTGCATTTAATAAGGAAAAGCCTTTTTGTTCAAAACGCCTGATGACCTCGCCGATTAATCCCCGTTTTACTCCATCCGGTTTTATCATGATGAATGTGCGCTGTACTGTCATTCGATCACCTTCTTCTACATAAGTTCCTATTCGCGGCCCTGTGATTATGACACTGAATAGATGGGTTAACACTTCCATTATGGGAAAGAACCCGGCAGATTATACAAAGGAAGATAAAAATAATTAAGAGAAGGGAGGGAAGTTAATGATATCAGAATCCCTTATAGAGCAGTACATCAGCATGTAAAATTCATGCTGGTCCTTTAACCAGCTTAATAGAGAAGTGCTGTGAGCTGGTCAAAAAGAAAGAAAGCAGCTCCTCAAATATTTGAGGGCTGCCTCATGCATGAATGCTCACCAACAAAGGGGTAATAATAATTACTTTATAGATTAAAGGTATACCGGCAATCAAAAAAAGATGGATCCATTAGTAAGGACCCATCTTAATTTAATCATATTTAGCAGAGTAAGACTTCTAATCTATTAGCCGATGAGTGAATGGTTTACCCAACCTCGGCGATAATGCCCATTTCATCATCCAAAACCAGCCTTATCCCGGCGTAAGGATCCCGGCCCAGGTATTCATCCAGCCACAATCGCAAAGCTTCAATCAGATTGGCCATGATCAGCACCTGCTTTCGTCCTTCAGCATAGGCTTCAGCCGAAAACCCGTAGTCATCGTCATGAATCAACTCGACTTCAACCTCCTGGGGCTCTAGCTGTTTTTTACGGGCCACATAAACGCAGACTGCGTTGATGATTTCCTGCTCTGATACGATCAGTTTCTCCATGAACGATAATCCTCTTGCTGTCTTTTATATCTCCTTGCGGCAAAGAAACTGCGGATCAATGAAAAGACAAAATAGATGGCCAGCAGGTTCACCATCATGCCAAGGAGTGATCCGAAAGAGCCCATATTGGCAAACATGCTTCCGAACAGAAGTCCGGCGATGCCGCCATACATCAATCCTCTCATGAAACCACCGGACTTACGCTTTTGCGCGGCTGACTTGGAATAGGCGGATGGGCTTTGTTTTTTGTTTTGGTAGTATGGTGAATTTTTGGTTGTGCTTCCATTTGTATTAAAGCTTCTCTTTCCTGACTTGTAACCACGGGCTTCAACTTTCTGTCCCTGATCATGGAAGACGTAGTGGCCGACGGGCGAGAAAATAAGGGCGGCAGAGAGAATGGCTGACATAAATTTTTTCATGGATAGTTTCCTCCTGGTTGTTTTTCTTATGTTATTACCGTTTTTCAGAAGATTAAACGAATGTTTACCTCTCCATCTCCTCCTTAATATATAAAAAGACCTTTACCAATGTAGTGGTAAAGGTCTTTGAAGAAATGTCCATTGTTATCCCTTTACCAATATGGCAAAGGTCTCGCAAACAACTTTTTAGGTTGCCAGACATGCCGGTGATGAAACATCACGTATTGACGACATACCTGTAAGCTACTCCCCTTTGGAGCTAAATTAAATTTCCTGCTGTACCTATATTCTACGGCAAGGCAGGGAAAATGTCAATGCCGGCGCTCTTAATACGCTCTCTATGAAGACAATTCAATAGTTTAATTGGAAAATTTGAAAAATATATTATATTAAAAAAGCATGTTATAATGATGGAGTAAATAACTTATGAATTAGGGGAAATGACTATGTTAAAAGATTTGTTTATAAGCCTCTCTCAAAATGAATTTTTAAATAGCGCCGCTAAAAAGTATGGCCTGAAGCTCGGGGCACAGAGTGTTGTAGCCGGGACGAACATTGAAGAAACCATCCAAAGCATAAAAGAGCTTAACGCACACGGTATTTCATGTACAGTAGATAACCTGGGTGAATTCGTTTTTGAAAAGGAAGAAGCCCGTGAAGCAAAGGAGCAGATTCTTGCTGTTATTGAGGCGATAAATGAAAGCGGTGTCGATGCGCATATCTCACTCAAGCCGTCACAGGTCGGCCTTGATATTGACTATGAGTTCTGTTTGGAAAACATCAGGGAGATCGTGGAACGGGCAGCTAGATATGATATCTTCGTGAATATGGACATGGAAGACAATAAGCGCCTGCAGCCATCGTTTGACATACTGGATGAGCTTTCTGCACGGTATGACAATGTCGGGACCGTCATCCAGGCCTATTTCTTCAGGGCCGCAGAAGATATTAAAAAATATAAAAATTTCCGTCTCCGCATAGTAAAGGGTGCTTATAAAGAGCCTGCTGAACTGGCCTATCAGGATAAGAAGGAAATAGATGAAAATTTTATCAGCTTGATAGAATGGCATCTTCTTAATGGGAAATTCACTTCCATTGCCACGCATGATCACAGGGTTATTCATCATGTAAAGGATTTTGTAAGGGTTCACAATATCCCGAATGAGAAGTTCGAATTCCAGATGCTGTACGGATTCAGAAAAGACATGCAGCTGAAGCTGGCATCCGAAGGTTATAATTTTTGTACGTATGTGCCTTTTGGCCAGGATTGGTATGGGTACTTCATGCGCCGTCTTGCGGAAAGGCCGCAAAATCTCAATCTGGTGGCCAAACAGGTTTTCAATAAGAAAACGAATACATTCCTTGGAGTAGCCGCAGGTGCGTTCCTGCTTGGCAGACTGACGAAGAAAAAGTAACAGATGAAGAGGGTGTTCCAAAGAATATAATCTTTGGGACACTTTCTTTTTTTAATGTTTTATGCCTGGATAGCATGAAGAATGCCCCCTAAGCTTGTGGGTGGGCACTTCAAGGTTTTCACACAGCAAGCAAACTGGCCGGAACTCCGGAAATCCGGCAGGGCGAGAGGTTAATTTTAAATATATTTTTGATTTTATTCATTTACGGGTATTGAAATCCTTGCAGAATATTTGACAATCTATCCATTCTGCATTATCTTTAATTAAAGATATTTTATATTGAGATATATGTTTGTCCAACGGAAGAAATATATACAATAGTAATGTTAACTTATATATCAGGAGGGAATTACAAATGAACCACTTAAAAGGAATTCATCATGTCACAGCCATTACCAGCAGCGCTGAAAAGAATTACGAGTTTTTTACCTATGTTCTTGGCATGCGGCTGGTAAAGAAAACGGTAAATCAGGATGACATCCAGACATACCATCTCTTCTTTGCGGACGATACCGGCAGCCCCGGCACGGATATGACGTTCTTTGATTTCCCGGGCATCCCTAAAGGGGTACATGGGACAAATGAAATATCCAAAACATCCTTCCGGGTCCCGAGTGATGCAGCCCTGGATTATTGGGTTGAAAGATTTGACCGCTTAGAAGTGAAGCACGAGGGAATCAAGGAGCAGTTCGGAACAAAAACTCTGTCTTTCGTTGATTTTGATGATCAAAAATATCAACTCATTTCAGATGAGTTAGATGAAGGAATAGAATCCGGGACACCGTGGCAGAAAGGGCCAGTTCCGCTTCATTATGCAATAACCGGACTTGGACCAGTTTTTGTCAGGGTAGCAAATTTCGACTTCTTTAAAGAAGTATTAGAAAAGGTTTTGTTGTTTAGAGAAGTGCAAAAAGAAGGGGCTTTCCACCTGTTTGAAGCAGGAAAAGGCGGAAACGGGGCTTCCATCATAGTGGAGCATAATTCAGTCCTTCCAGATGCCCGGCAAGGGTATGGAACCGTCCACCATGCGGCATTCCGTGTGGAAGACCGCTCAGTTCTTGAAGAATGGATCGGGCGCATGGAAGAATTTGGATTCCAGACTTCCGGTTTTGTGGACAGATTCTTCTTCCAGTCGCTTTATACGCGGGTCGCTCCACAGATCCTGTTTGAATTCGCAACAGACGGACCAGGCTTCATGGGGGATGAACCATATGAGACGCTTGGGGAAAAACTTTCTCTGCCGCCATTTTTAGAATCCAAACGAGAGCAGATTGAATCGCTTGTCAGACCGATCGATACAGTTCGCAGCACTATGGATTTCGAGAAAGAATAAAGGAAGTGGCGGATATTTTGTATCCGCCTTTTTCTTTTCGCAGGAAGTTTTTCCTTGAATATTATGGGTAAAAAACATAAAGGATAAATTTTCATGTTTAAATAGTATATTCTCAACTTTATTTAACTATAATAGTTAGATGTTCAACTGCTTTGTTACATTATGGTAAGATAGGAAAAAAAGAAGTAAGGCAGTGAAAAAGTTGGCAAAAGAAAAGGTATTGGCCATTATCGGTCCTACGGCAGTCGGCAAAACACGCTTGAGTGTCGAACTTGCCCAAAGGTTTAATGGTGAGATCATCAGCGGCGACTCTATGCAGATCTACCGGGGGATGGATATCGGGACAGCTAAAATTACCCCTGCCGAGATGGATGGTATCCCTCATCATCTAATAGACATTAAAGATCCGCAGGAAAGCTTCAATGCTGCAGAATTCCAGCGGCTTGCAAGCGGACTGATTTCCGACATAACCGCACGGGGCAGGCTTCCCATCATCGCGGGAGGAACAGGATTATACATACAGTCAGTCCTCTATGGCTATCAGTTTCCAGATATGCCGTCTGACGAAGCGTACAGGGGACTGCTTGAAGAAAGGGCAGCTGCACTCGGCCCCGAGGCTGTCTACCGTGAGCTCCAGGCAGTGGACCCTGAAAGTGCTGCACGCATCCCCTATCAAAATACCAGGCGGGTGATTCGGGCCCTGGAAATTTATCATTGTACCGGAAGGACCATGAGCGAACAGCTTGAGAACCAGCCGAAGGAATTGAAGTATGATTCTCTTGTGGTAGGCCTTGATATGGAACGCGAAAAACTCTACAGCAGGATCAATCAGCGAGTGGATATCATGGCGGCCCAGGGACTTGAGCAGGAGGTACAGACTTTTTACAGACAGGGCCTCAGGGAATGCCAGTCCATCCAGGCGATCGGCTATAAGGAGCTGTATGATTATTTTGACGGCATTGTCTCTTTTGAACAAGCCCTTGAAAACCTAAAACAGAATTCCAGGCGCTATGCAAAGCGGCAGCTGACCTGGTTCCGCAACAAGATGGAGGTAGCCTGGTTCGACATGGGAAGCGGGGAGCCTTTTTCGAAAAAAGTTGAAGATATATCCGCTTTTATTGCAGGAAAGCTGAAAATAAAGGCGAATAGATAAAAATAGAGAGACCAGAGGAGGACATATTCATGAAGCAATCAGTAAATATTCAGGACCAGGTGTTAAATGTATTAAGAAAAGAAGGTACATATGTTACTGTCTTTTTATTAAATGGATTCCAAATCAGAGGGCAGATAAAAGGATTTGACAACTTTACCGTACTGTTTGAGAGTGAAGGAAAACAGCAGCTTGTCTACAAGCATGCCATTTCTACTTTTGCACCCCAGCGCAATGTCCAGATTGATTTTGAAGGCAAAGAATCGTAATCCCATCCTATACCTGTCGAAGCGGCCGCAATTACGGCCGCTTTTCTTGTGGACATAATATAGAATCCTAAAAGAAAAGATGATATTTTACCCTCCCTTCGAATATATTGAAAAGAAGCATTATTTCTCGGGAAAGCGCAGATTTTGACAATATTCGGGGTGGATTTTAAAGGGGGACAGTCCCTAATTTCCCGGGAGTGCAGTCTTGCCTCGCAGGGGCAGTATCCGGGGGACTGCCCCACAACCCGCCGTATCCCTGATTTGAACGAGAGGTGAATGGAGAGTGGAACAGCCTTTTCGGATGAAAAATAATGGACAAATCAATATTGTTTTGAGCGGCCAGAAACGCAGGCAGCCAATCAAGAAGGAAGTGCCGCGGGCTTTGGAAACAGCCGATATCAAGCATCGCCACACTCCGCTTTTAGAAATAGAGAAAGAACTCGGCTCTCTAATTGGGATGGCTGAGATGAAGAAAGTGATCAAAGAGATCTATGCCTGGATCTATGTGAATAAAAAAAGGGAGGAGTCTGGCCTTAGAGCGGAGAAGCAGGCTCTTCATATGATGTTTAAAGGTAATCCAGGAACGGGTAAAACAACAGTAGCACGGCTTATTGGCAAGCTTTTTCAACAGATGAATGTGCTCTCCAAGGGACATCTCATCGAAGCGGAACGCGCCGACCTTGTTGGTGAATATATCGGCCATACAGCCCAGAAAACAAGGGATTTGATCAAAAAAGCAATTGGCGGCATTTTGTTCATTGATGAAGCATATTCGCTTGGCAGGGGCGGCGAAAAGGATTTCGGCAAGGAGGCCATTGATACACTGGTGAAGCATATGGAAGACCGGCAGCATGAATTCGTGCTGATCCTGGCTGGCTATTCCCGTGAAATGTCCTTTTTCCTTTCACTGAATCCCGGACTGCACTCAAGGTTCCCCATAGTTGTAGATTTTCCGGACTACACAGTGGAAGAGCTTATGGAAATAGCCGGGAAGATGCTGAAGGAAAAGGAGTATATCTTCAGTGCCGATGCCGAAAGAAAGATCCGCGCCCACTTGAGCTACATTAAACATGAAGTGAATCCAGTCAGCTTTTCAAATGGCCGGTATATCCGCAATTTGATTGAAAAGTCGATACGGGCCCAGGCGATGCGGGTTTTGCTGGGTGACAGCTATGATAAAACAGAGCTCATTACAATCCGGAGTGTGGACCTCGCCATCGAAAGCCGGGAGGAAGGTTCTTATCATTAAGGAGGAGGAAGAAGAATGGATAACAATATTACCGTGTATACCACAAATACCTGCCCTTACTGCATCCATGCAAAAAATTTTCTTACTGAACAGGGACTTGCCTTTAAGGAAGTCAATGTCCAGGAGGATATAGATGCAGCACAAAAACTTGTGGAGGAAACCGGACAGATGGGTGTGCCTCAGATCAAGGTCAACGGAAACTGGGTATATGGATTCGATCCGCAGGCCATCATGACCTTCGTCCACCAGGATGTAATCTGATAAACAAAAAAAGCTGCAGGGATAACTCTCTGCAGCTTTTACAATACGTCCGGTTCAGTTTAAGTAGGCTACCTGCTTCAATGCCAGATTGGCTTCATTCAGATCGAGCGGGGGATAGCCTTCAATATTTAAAACAGGATAATTCGGCCGGTCTGGATGCACGGATGTGATCACCGCTGATTGGCCATTTCTAAGCTTTATGCTTTTTCCGATGACTGCCTTCATTAAATCCTTTGTAAAAGGCCTGACAATTGCGCTGTCCAGTCTACCTTTAGCAGCATCCTCCAAAAGCTCCTCGACTGCAAATAGAATGGAGGATTCCCCTTTGTACACTCGCCTGGAACAAATCGCATCAAAGGTATCTGCGACAGACAAAATCCTTACCAAGAAAGGTATTTCCCCTGCCTTCAGGCCTTTAGGATAACCTGAGCCGTCAAGCCGTTCATGGTGAAGGAGAGTCCCCAGCTTAATTTCATTCTTCAGGCTGGTCCCTTTAATTAAATCATAGCCATAAATGGAATGATTTTTCACTTCATTATATTCTTCATCAGTAAGCCGTGCAGGTTTATTGATAATAACCGGATCTATCTTGAATTTTCCGATGTCATGGAATATCCCCATCTGTACAAGCAGTCTCTGTTCTTCCCTGCCAAGACCCAGGATCTTTCCAATATGCTTCGAAATCAGTCCGACATTCAAGCTGTGGTGGTACAGATAATCATCCTGCTTAATCTGCTCCTTCAGCTGGATTACATCCAAATCAGCTTTTTGATCAAGCTCATTGGAGCAATTCAGCATTTCCCCGGTCTCCAGGTCGTCGAGGGTTTCTTTATCACGCAAACTTTTATAAGCAGAAGTTAAATCAGTAAGAATATTGCAATAACTTTCCTCAGCTTCTTTTAGCGGATTCTCACTCTTTTGAAGATTGTCAGTGTCCATGCTTTTAATTTTGTGTTTATGGAGCAGTTCGATATGATGCTCGTTTAGTATAGTTCCCGTTCTGAGGAGCAGGGCCCCGGACTCTGAATAAACATGTCCAGCGAGGACCATTCCTGCCTTAATCGCTAATTGTGCCATGTTTTTCTCCTTGGAAAGTAAAAATATTCCTTTAATATGATTCTATAGTAATAGAAAACGTTCTTAAATTCAATATCGGCAGGAGAAAATTCTTTTATAGAGAGCCCTGCCAGGGAATTGTGAGGCTGAAGGTAAGTTATCTGCCCGCAGGCCGCAAGGCACATCAGGAAAAGTAAAAAGATAATAATGTTAACACACAGCTCATAAACCTCATGATCCCTGCAGAGCCGCCCTTTTTCTACAGAAAAAGCAGAGAATATTTTCTCTGCTTTCCTGCAATTTATGCTGATTTATCTGCCGTTGACAGACCTCTGTATGGCAGGCGCCACTTTAGTTTGTAAGAGAGCACCCGCAGTATGGTTACAGTGAGAAACAAGGCATACAGTTCAATGGTGTTATCGGCAAAGCCCCAGCCGATTAAGGCGCCGCACAGGATCGCCCAGACTGCATATATTTCATCCCGGAAAACAAGCGGCTTCCTGCCGGCGAGGAGATCGCGGATAATCCCTCCGCCGCTCCCGGTCAGCACGGCTGCCACAATAACTCCGCTTAGCGGCATATCCATCTTCACTGCATACAGGGCACCCTGGATGGCAAAGGCGGAAAGGCCGATGGCATCCGTAAAATTCCCCCAAACATTCCAGTGCTTAAGAAATCTGGATGGAAAAAGGAAAACAATGGTGATGGCAAGGAGGGCTGTCTTAAAGCCCATGCTTTGATCCCATAATGATGTAACAGGAACCCCGATTAAGAGGTTTCGGATGGCACCCCCGCCGAATGCTGTCACAATTCCCAATATATAAACTCCCAAAATATCATATTCTTCCTCCATCGCCACAATGGCGCCGCTGACGGCAAAAGCGATGGTCCCTATGATGCTGAGTAATTCCCAAGTCATGATGATCCTTCCTAACCTCAAGATGATGGTAAACCAGGAATGATTTTACCATGAAGTGCCCCCTTTGAAAACGCTTTTTGGCTGCAAGAGGAAATTAATTTTAAAAAGGGTCTAATCAGGGAGCGTTTCGCATAAACTTAAGACTTTTGATATGATAGAAACAGAAAATGACATGAGGGATGTGATGTATTGGAAATGGAACAAAAAGAGCGGGCCATCCTCGTCGGATGCCAGTTTTCGGATGATGACCTTAGATTCGAATACAGCATGGACGAGCTTGCATCGCTGACTAAGACAGCGCAGGGTGAAGTCCTTGCTGAAATGTCACAGAAAAGGGACCGGGCCCACCCGGCAACATATATCGGCAAAGGAAAAGTAGAAGAACTGAAGATGCTTGCGGAGGAGCTGGAGCCGGATATCATCATCTTTAATGACGAACTGTCGCCAAGCCAGATCCGGAACCTGTCAGAAAGCTTTGAAGCAAGAGTGATTGACCGTACACAGCTGATACTGGATATCTTCGCCCAAAGAGCCCAGTCCAGAGAAGGGAAACTGCAGGTTGAGCATGCACAGCTTCAATATCTTCTGCCCAGGCTTGTCGGGCAGGGACTGGCATTGTCCCGTCTGGGGGGCGGGATCGGGACGAGGGGGCCGGGTGAGACAAAACTCGAAACGGACCGAAGGCATATCAGAAGGAGGCTGGATGATATCAAGGGCCAGCTCTCGACCATCGTTCATCACCGTGAGCGGTACAGGGACCGCCGGAAGCGGAACAAGACGTTCCAGGCGGCTCTTGTCGGGTATACGAATGCTGGGAAATCCACTCTGTTTAACCGGCTTACGGAGGCAGGGGCATTCGAGGAAAATCTCCTGTTTGCGACTCTTGACCCGCTGACAAGAAAGGTAATTCTGCCTAGCGGTTTCACAATTCTGCTCACCGACACAGTGGGATTCATCCAGGACCTCCCAACATCGCTTGTAGCGGCATTCCGTTCCACCCTTGAAGAAACGGCCGAGGCGGATCTGCTTCTGCATATCGTGGATAGTTCCAGCCCGGATTATTTTAATCATGAAAAAACTGTGATGAACCTTCTTTCTGATCTGGAAGCTGATAAATTGCCACAGCTCACGGTGTATAATAAAAAGGATCAGCAGCATCCGGATTTCGTGCCGGTATCCAAGCATCCATCCATGATCATAAGCGCCCTTGAGGAGGGTGACATCGATACCTTGAAGGCGCGAATCGAGGAGCAGATTATTAAATCAATGGAAAGCTACCATGTCTACATACCTTCAGGGGAAGGCAAACTTCTGTCACAGCTTAAAAATGAAACCATCCTCCGCACCCTGAAATTTCATGAGGATACGGAAACCTATGAATGCGTGGGATACAGCCTCGCCGATCACCCGGTTACAGGCCAGCTTATGAAATATACACAAGAATAGAGGAACAGAGAGAATGTTTGATTTTTTGCAAAATGGAGAAAAGCTGAAGCAGCTCTCCGGAACAGTTGAAACAAAGATTGCCCAGCTTCACCGGGAGGCAGACGCGCGCATTGAAGAAAATCAATTCAGGGTATTGAAGGCCTTCCAAGAACACCAGGTCAGTGACTCGCACTTCATTCCATCAACAGGCTATGGCTATGATGACAGGGGCCGCGATACGCTTGAATTGATTTATGCAGACGTCTTCGGGGGGGAAGCAGGCCTTGTAAGGCCTCAGATCATTTCAGGAACCCATGCCATCTCAACGGCGCTGTTTGGAATTCTGCGCCCCGGCGATGAATTGCTTTATATCACCGGCAAGCCCTATGATACCCTTGAAGAAATCGTCGGGATAAGAGGGAATGGCACAGGATCATTGAAGGAATTCAATATCAGCTACGAGGCAGTCGGTCTAAAGGAAGGGAAAGTGGACTTTGAAGCCGTAGGCAGGGCCATCAAGCCGGAAACGAGGATGATCGGAATCCAGCGGTCCAAGGGCTATGCTGTCCGGCCATCCTTTACTATAGAAGAAATTAAACAAATGATTTTGTTTGTCAAAGAAATCAAGGAAGATGTTGTCGTGTTTGTAGACAACTGCTACGGTGAGTTTGTGGAGGATCGGGAGCCGTGCCATGTCGGTGCAGACCTGATGGCAGGCTCTCTTATTAAAAATCCCGGCGGCGGCCTTGCCAAGACCGGAGGGTATATCGTCGGCAAGGCTGATCTGATTGAAGCCTGCTCCTACCGTCTTACCTCGCCCGGCATCGGGGCTGAAGCGGGGGCTTCTCTATATTCCCTGCAGGAAATGTACCAGGGCTTTTTCCTTGCGCCGCATGTAACTGGGCAGGCTGTGAAGGGCGCGATTTTCACCTCGGCCCTGTTATCTGAACTGGGGATGAATACGCATCCAGCCTGGGATGCAAAACGAACAGACCTGATTCAGTCTGTCCAGTTCGAAGACAGAGCCAAAATGGTCGCCTTCTGCCAGGCTATTCAATTTGCGTCTCCGGTAAACTCCCATGTCACCCCGTATCCAAGCTATATGCCCGGCTACGAAGATGATGTGATCATGGCAGCCGGCACCTTCATTCAAGGTGCAAGCATCGAGCTTACTGCTGACGGGCCGACAAGGCCGCCATATACTGCCTACGTACAGGGCGGTCTTACGTATGCCCATGTTAAGATTGCGGTGTTGAGTGCGATTGATTCTTTGATGAGTAAGAAATTGATTTGAATAATGAAGGCCTGCCGGGTAGGCAGGTCTTTTTTAATATGCTGCATGTACAGGAAAAATTTCAAGGCATGTTCCGGCCTATACCAAGTATTGCTAATCAGCATCACCTGGTTTTTCTTTGAAATAATGTTTTTGAGGGTTAGAAACGAGGTAAAGACCCGGGTTAATAATAAGTCTTACAAACTAAAAAAATATGATGTTAGAAAACCTCACATTTGTTTGACATATTTACTGACAGGGAATATAATGGGTCTATAAAGTTCATAAAAGGAGGAGTAAGAGTGAGCGGCAGCCAGCTAAGACGTTCAATGCCTATCTTTTCAATCGGGTCGGTGATGCAATTGACGGAGCTGTCGGCACGCCAAATCCGCTATTATGAAGAAAATGGCCTCATTACCCCGCAGCGTACAGAAGGAAACCGCCGGCTTTTTTCCTTAAATGATATTGACCGGCTGCTCGAGATCAAAGAACTGCTCGAACAAAAGGTGAATCTTGCCGGCATCAAGAAGCTGATGGAAGTGAAGGAAGACCAAAAGTTATTAACTAATGTTAAGCAGGGTGAAAAAGTGAAGCGTGATTTATCAGAGCAGGAGCTCAGAAAGCTCCTCAGGTCTGAGCTTATGCAGGCAGGCAAGTATAAATCTTCCCTCCGACAGGGGGATATGTCTCGCTTTTTCCATTAAATAATAAAAATGCTTATTAAAAAACAGTATTCAGGGAGGAAACAAAGAGCATGGCAAAGTATACTCGTGAAGATGTAGAACGTTTAGCTAAAGAAGAAAATGTAAAATATGTACGCCTTCAATTCACTGACATTCTGGGTACAATCAAAAACGTTGAGATTCCGGTCAGCCAGTTAGGCAAAGCGCTGGATAATAAAATGATGTTCGATGGTTCCTCCATTGAAGGATTTGTCCGCATTGAAGAGTCAGATATGTACCTGTTCCCGGACCTTGATACATGGGTAGTATTCCCTTGGACTTCTGAAAAGGGGAAGGTTGCACGCCTGATCTGTGATATCTATAACCCGGACGGCTCTCCATTCGAAGGAGATCCCCGTGCCAATCTGAAAAGAATTTTGAAAGAGATGCAGGAGCTCGGCTTCACGAACTTTAACCTCGGACCTGAGCCGGAATTTTTCCTCTTCAAGTTAGATGAAAAAGGCGAGCCTACCCTTGAATTAAACGACAAAGGCGGATATTTCGACCTTGCACCGACGGATCTTGGGGAAAATTGCCGCCGCGATATCGTTCTTGAGCTGGAAGAAATGGGCTTTGAAATTGAAGCATCCCACCATGAAGTTGCTCCTGGACAGCACGAAATCGATTTTAAATATGCGGATGCAGTAACAGCATGCGATCATATCCAAACATTCAAATTAGTCGTAAAAACGATTGCCAGGAAGCATGGCCTGCACGCGACCTTCATGCCCAAGCCGCTGTTCGGCGTGAATGGTTCCGGAATGCACTGCAACGTTTCCCTTTTTAACGGAAAAGAAAATGCATTTTACGATACAGGAGCAGATCTTGAGCTAAGTGAAACGGCCCGCCAGTTCATCGCCGGCATCATCAAGCATGCACCAAACTTTACGGCTGTTACGAACCCGACTGTCAACTCATATAAGCGTCTGGTTCCCGGCTATGAAGCTCCCTGCTATGTTGCCTGGTCTGCACAGAACCGCAGTCCGCTGATCCGTATCCCGGCATCAAGGGGTCTAAGCACACGTGTTGAAGTCCGAAGTGTAGATCCAGCAGCGAATCCGTATCTTGCAATGGCTGTACTGCTGAAAGCCGGCCTTGACGGAATCAAGAACAAGCTGACTCCGCCTGCACCTGTTAACCGCAATATCTATGTAATGGACAAAGAAGAACGTGAAGAAGAAGGAATCACAGATCTTCCGGCAACCCTTTACGCGGCACTTGAAAACCTCAAGAAAGACGAAGTTATCATGGCTGCGCTCGGCGAGCATCTTCTTGAGCACTTCATCGAAGCTAAAGAGATTGAGTGGGATATGTTCCGCACCCAGGTTCATCCTTGGGAGAGAGAACAGTATATGTCTATGTATTAATTCTCTTAAGAAGCCCCCGGCACTATGTCAGGGGCTTTTTTCATTTCTTTTCACTGGTGTTCAGGAAGCAGGGAATGACGTAACATACCCTGGCAGGGAAAAGGCCGCCATGTGTCTATAAAACACGTGGCGGCCTCTATGCTGCTTATTCCAAGTTCGCATGCTTACCGTACATTTTACTTGAATCCAATCCCTTTTTTTCCATAATCCGAAGGATGATGGAATCAAAAAGAAGCAAAAGGGTCTGTTCAAACAGAGAGCCCATGGGCTGAATGGTCTTATAATTCCCTTTTGCCTGGTCTTTTGGAGAGCCTGGCAGCTTCACTGTGAAGTCAGCCAATTGACCAATGGTGGATTGTGGCGAAATGGTCACGGCTGCCACCATTCCGCCGATTTTTCGTGCGTTTTCTGCCACGGTAACCAGACTTTTCGTTTCCCCGGAGCCTGTCCCGATAATGATGATATCCTCTTCCTGAAAGGGAGGGGTCACCGTTTCCCCCAATATATAAGCGTCTATCCCCATGTGCATCAAACGCATGGTGAAGGATTTAGCCATGAAGCCGGATCTTCCAGCCCCCGCAACGAATACTTTCTTGGATTCCAGAATAGCATTCACCAATTTCTCGGCTTCTTCATCAGAAATGAATCCAATGGACCGGGTTAACTCGTCGATGACTTGGGCTAAATATTGAGTCGTATTCATTTTATTATCCCTGACGGATCATTTCCTGCATTTTTGCAGCTGCAGCCTTTTTATCGTCCTGTCCGGTTATTCCGCCGCCAACAATGACTAGATCCGGCTGAACTTTAACCGCTTCAGGAAGCGTCTCAAGTTTAATGCCGCCGGCAATGGCAGTTTTTGCATTTTTTACAACACTTTTGATTGTCTGCAAATCTTCAAAGGAATTCTTGCCTACAGCCTGCAAATCATATCCGGTGTGGACACAAATATAATCAACTCCAAGCGCATCCACTTCCCTGGCTCTTTCAGCCAGGTCTTTAACTGCAATCATGTCTACCAATATTTTTTTGCCCTGTTTTTTGGCTTCTTCTACGGCTCCCTTGATAGACATATCCTCAGCGGTACCGAGGATTGTAATGATGTCTGCGCCTGCTTCAGATGCTTTCATGACCTCATAGCCGGCTGCGTCCATAATTTTAAGGTCTGCAAGCACTTTTAGGTTCGGGAAGGCTTCTTTAACAGCTTTTACTGCATGAAGTCCTTCATTTATAACAACAGGAGTCCCGATTTCTACGATATCAATATGCTCTTCCACTTCTCTAACAAGCTCGATTGCCTCTGGGATATTGACCAAATCCAGCGCTAATTGTAATTCCATATAAAACAACTCCCAATCTCTATTTTTTTGTTTTACTCTACCGTATTAATATGGCTGAAAGTCAATGAATTATTGAGGTTCAGCCGCGGACAATGATTTCCAATCATTGAACTGTTGCAAGTATATAACGTATGATGTTAAATTGAAAGTACGCACATTCATCATACATAGTGATAAAAAGTATACTATGGGTGAAAACAATGGAAAAGGAGATATAGCATGTCCAGAATGCAGGATAAAATGTTTAATTGTGAAAAAGAATTAACACTTTCCGTAATCGGAGGAAAGTGGAAAATGCTTATCCTCTGGCATCTAGGGAAAGAGGGGACCAAAAGATTCGGCGAGCTAAAGGCGCTGATTCCCGGAATCACCCAAAGGATGCTAGTCAACCAATTACGGGAGCTTGAGGAGGACGCTATCGTCTGGCGTGAAGTATACCCGGTAGTGCCTCCTAAAGTGGAATATTCGCTCACCGCTCAAGGGGAGAGCCTTATGCCCATTCTGGAAGCCATGTATAAATGGGGCAAGGAATATATGGAAACGGCAGGACTGGAACCGCTAAGCAAAAGTGACTCCGCCAAGTAAGGCTGCACGCGAGCGGACTGGTGAATTGGCAGTTTGAAACGGTCTTATAAATTAAAGGAAACCAGGGACATACGTGTCCTGGTTTTTTTATTCTTATTATTTATGTTAGAAACTGCAGGGCCATAAAGGGAAGACTTTCAGCCCTGCTTTAGGAAAAAACAGGATTCAAATCAACAAATTTGATAAAAAATCCATCGATCCTGAAGAAATACCTGGCAGCTGCATCTAGTCGGCCCCTGGATGAGCAGTTACTCGCCGAATTTAACACTTTACTCGCGAATCAGCACAGTTTACTCGCCGAAAACAAAATTTACTCGCGGAAGTCAATGATTTACTATCCGAAATCATAATTTACTCGCCGAAACAGGACTTTTACTCGCCGTATATGTTCACTTTTTAATTATTCTGATAAAAAAGTCGAGCAGAGAAGAAATTTTCCCCCTCTTCCATTATGATAGAAAAATAGAAAGGAGTTATGCTTATGAAATCTTTGGAATTTAATATGCCGACTATTATTAAGGCAGGGAATGGAGAATTCCTGCACACCGGGTCATACATGAAGCAGTTTATCGGCGGAGAAAGGATTTTAATTATAACGGACCCGGGAATTGAGAAAGCTGGATTCACGGACAAAGTGAAAGAACTGCTCGGGCAGGAAGGATATATAACGGAAACATTCAATAGGGTGAGTCCGAATCCCCGGGATGCCGATTGTAAAGCTGGCGGGGAAGCTGCCAGGAATTTCGGGGCGGATGCAATATTGGCTCTCGGCGGAGGATCGGTGATTGATTCGGCGAAGGCGATTGCCATCCTCCACAGCCTTGGCGGGGAGCCGCAGGACTATGCAGGCAGAAATAATGTCCCTGAAAAGGTGACTCCGATTGCTGTTATCCCGACAACCGCCGGGACAGGTGCAGAAGTAACCCGATCCTCGGTTATCACGGATACAGCAAAAAAGATCAAGTTTACCATTAAGGATGTACATATTGCGCCGGTCCTTGCGATCGTTGACCCTGAACTTACTTACAACCTGCCGGCCCACCTGACTGCATCGACCGGGATGGATGCACTCGTGCATGCCATGGAGGCCTATACATGCAGGCTGGCAAATCCTATTTCTGACGCCCTTGCAAAACAGGCCATGAAGTATATTTATCCCTATTTAAGGAGAGCGTTTAATGACGGCAGTGACATTGAAGCACGGTATCATCTGATGATCGGATCCACCATTGCAGGGATGGCATTCTCTCATGCAGATGTTGCCTCGGTCCATTGCATGGCAGAAGCGATTGGCGGTTTGTATGATACTCCGCATGGCATGGCCAATTCTATGTTCCTTCCCTATATAGTCGAATTCAATGCCGGGGCAGATATTGAAAAACACGCTGAGATTGCAAGGATTACGGGCATCGCCTCACCAAATGAATCGGACCGTTCTGCCGCAGCCTTGCTGGTAGCTGAAATGAAAAAGCTTGCGGCCGACCTGGCGATACCCGCTTTCTCAGCTTTGCCAGATGTACGTGAGGAGGATTTTGATTATCTGGCGGAGGCTGCATATAAGAATAACTCCACTCCAAGCAATGCCAGGGAAATAAGAAAGGATGATTATCTAATGCTATTTAAGAGGGCATTTGTGGGGCAAAAGGAATAGAGGGTGCATATAAGTAGACGGATATTTTACTTACATAAAGGATATGAAATGGAAAGGGGCAGAAATGAATGGCAATAGAGAGAGTAAAAGCACATTTCGATAGATGGGGCCGGAGCGCAGATGTTATGGAATTTGAATCTTCCAGCGCATCAGTAGAAGAGGCAGCCGAAACGATCGGAGTCATTCCAGCCCGTATTGCCAAGACACTGTCGTTTCGCGGTCAGGATGAAAAAGCCCTTTTGGTCGTAACATCAGGTGAAGCAAGGATTGATAATAAAAAATTTCGTCAGCACTTCGGCTTAAAAGCCCGCATGCTCACTTCCGAAGAGGTGTTAGAGCAGACCGGGCATATGGTGGGAGGCGTCTGCCCCTTCGGCCTGGTAAATGATCTGGATGTCTTCCTCGACATCTCCCTTAAACGATTTGAAACAGTATTTCCGGCCTGCGGGTCCCGAAACTCAGCCATCGAACTTACCTGTGAAGAACTCTTCCAATTCTCAGACGCCAGCGAATGGGTCGACGTCTGTAAAGACTGGTCTGGGAAATAGGGTCAGTCCCAAACTAGCACTGGCCACGGCTGCTGGTGCCTCCAGCCCTTTTTTCGGTCATGGGGCCGAGTCATAACATTCCCACTCCTTCAATATAATGATAACAAGCTGAAGAGGGATGGGAGTGAAGAAATGGCCATTTTTTCTGAATCGGGAAAGAGGGAAGCAATTTCCGGACAAAAGCAGCCCCGGCAGCCAATTCATTGCGGTTTCA
Organism: Paraperibacillus esterisolvens; assembly: GCF_046237625.1. Classification (GTDB taxonomy): domain Bacteria; phylum Bacillota; class Bacilli; order Bacillales; family DSM-1321; genus Paraperibacillus; species Paraperibacillus esterisolvens. The sequence goes on from NZ_CP143545.1 coordinate 1,567,517, forward strand.
GTGAGGAGGAGCAGTCATAGACACTTCAGTATCAGCAGGGAGACTCTGGACATCTATTTTTATGAGCGGACTGGTCATCATTTTTATGCTGTTTGACAGTTTGTCCAAACTGATGAAGGTGCCTCAGGTGGTGGAAAGCGGAAGATCCATGGGGCTTGATAGTCAGCAGGTTGTCATCATCGGCTTTATTGGGCTTGCAGCTACCATACTGTATGCGCTGCCTCCCACTTCTGTATTTGGAGCGGTACTGCTTACGGGTTACTACGGGGGAGCAGTCTGCCTTCATTTTGTGCTTGACAGCCCGGTGTTTACACATATTCTTTTCCCCGTCTATATCGGATTATTGGTGTGGGGAAGCCTCTGGCTCAGAAATGCAGGAGTGAGGGAAGTCATCTTCAACAAAAGAACTCAAGGGCAAGTAGAAAACAGATAGCATGTTAAACCGCACCCAGCCGGGTGCTTTTTTTTCCTGAAAATTCTCTATAGGTATATACAGCTTTTTGTATGGGAAGACTCCATTACAAAAAAGGAATAGGAGCCGTAAAATGTCCCCCATACAAAACGCAGCCCTGGAGCATCGGCTGAATTTAATGATTTACCATTTACAGACTAATGAACACATACATCTTTCTGATAAATCTCTCTGGGACCTCAAGAGCAACTATCTTGAAGCATTCAAGAAACTGGAAAAGGAAATTCTGCAATATCGGGAAGATAACCATGCCCTCAGATGGAATGAACTTCGCCTGTATTTGAAGAGGAACAAACCCCAGGGGTGTGAGGAAATCCTGTCCCTGATGGAAAGTCTGGATAAAAAAGAAAGCATACGATAAAACAAGCCCTGGAAGATGGGCCTTCCAGGGCTTAAAACGTTTTATTTTACAGCGTCCATTGCATTTATTTTCCATGAGCCCATCACGTATACATAAGTGACTTTCACTTTTTCCGGAGTTTTGCTGTAGGGTACAGGGACCGCAAATTCATATAGCTTAACTCCCTGGCGTTTATAAATTACTTTGCCTTTAGCCTTTTCCCATTGAAGAAGGCTTCCCCCATCTGCATTTGGCTGAGCAATCTTTCCTTTGTATGTGATGAAGCGATATTTTTTCATTCCTTTGTCGATGGCATTATTTGTGAATACTTCCCCCAGATAGCCGTAAAGTTCTTTCTGAGTATCGAACTCACTGCACAGATAGCGGTAATCTGTACCTTTAAATGTAAAGCTTCCTTTTGGGCATTTGGAATTCTTCACTTTAGGATTATGGCCGCTCATTACATTCCAGTAGTGTACCCGTGCATCCAAAGCCTGCTTCAAGGCTTTGCCGTCTGTTAAATTTCCCGGCGCTCCCTGTGCGGATGCTGCTGCTCCGCATGCAATAAATAAAATGGTGGAAAAAAAGATGGTCAAAAGCTTTTTCATAAAATTACCCCCTGCCAAAATATGGTCACACATCAATTAGACGATGGATATCCTTATAAAGATTCATGAGCAGGGAAAAAATTTAAAATAAAAGCTGAATTTAATCTGTTTGACAATACTGAAACTTATAATAAAATTAAATATACTGCCTATTATAAGGGGGATTATGATGAGGGATCCAAGAATTAAAAAGCTAGCAGATGGGCTTTTGGACTATTCGGTAAAAATCAAAAAAGGCGAAACAGTCATCATTGATGTCTTCGGAGACGGCCTGCCTCTGGCCAGAGAATTGGTAAAAGCGGCTTATGACCGGGGTGCTTATCCTTTTGTGAAAATTACGGATGAAGAAACATCAAGGCTCATGCTGGAAGGGACTACTCAAGAAAGATCTGAGCTTCAGCAAAAATGGGATCTCTCGGTATATAAGGATGCAGCGGCATCCATACGGATCTTTGGGCTTAAAAATGATAAAGAAAATGCGAATGTAGTGGTAGAACAAAGAAAGCTGCATTCCAGCGCCATGAAGCCTGTACATAACGAAATCATTAATAACACCCGCTGGGTACTGCTTGAATATCCAAACTCCTCCATTGCCCAAAAAGCAGGCATGTCATTAGAGAAATTCGAGGATTTCTTCTTCAATGTATGCACGCTGGACTACCAGAAAATGGACCGGGCCATGGATGCACTGAAGGAACTTATGGATCGTACGGAATCAGTTCAACTAAAGGGACAGGGAACCGACCTGACCTTCTCGATCAAAGGTTTGAAGTCTGTTAAATGTTCGGGTCTTAGAAATATCCCGGATGGTGAAGTCTACACGGCTCCGGTAAAAGATTCCATTAATGGAGTGCTTACCAATAATACAGCTACAACATATACGGGCAAAAAATTCGAAAACGTCCGGTTCGTATTTCAAAACGGAAAGATCGTTGAAGCAACGTCAAATAATACCGAAGAGCTGAATAAGATTCTCGACACAGATGAAGGTGCAAGATATATCGGGGAATTTGCCATCGGGGTCAACCCTCATATTCTGCACCCGATGGATGATACCCTTTTCGATGAGAAGATTGCCGGCAGCTTCCATTTTACACCAGGGCAGTCTTATAAAAACGAATCATACAATGGAAATGACTCGAACATCCACTGGGACATCGTGAATATCCAGCGCCCGGAATACGGTGGAGGAGAGATATGGTTTGATGGAGTACTGATCAGGAAAGACGGCCTGTTCATCCCGGAAAGCCTTCATGCCCTCAACCCTGAAAACCTGCTGGATGAAAAAAAACCTGCCGATAAGACGCATGTATAAGGAAGTAATGAATCATGCTGCAGCTTTATTAGTTAAACGGTATAGAGCGGGCAGCCAGGATAGAAGGCTGCAATTAAAGAAAAAACCTTTTCCATGTCACTGGAAAAGGTTTTTTATTGTTAATGAATTTGTCTGTAAAGACCAATGACTTTGCCCAGGATTGAAACATTCTGCAGGATGATCGGCTCCATTGATGAGTTCTCAGGCTGCAGGCGGATGAAATCTTTTTCTTTAAAGAACCTTTTGACTGTGGCTTCGTCCTCGTCAGTCATCGCTACTACTATATCGCTGTTATTAGCCGTCTTCTGCTGGCGGACGATTACAAAATCCCCGTCCAGTATTCCGGCTTCGATCATGCTGTCTCCCATAACCTCGAGCATGAACACATGGTCATCGTGGGGCACAAGATGTTCCGGCAGCGGAAAATATTCTTCAATATTCTCAATTGCTGTGATCGGCTGGCCGGCTGTGACCTTACCGAGCAGGGGAACATTCACAACGCTGACTTTCGGAATATGCGACCCTTCATACAGGTCCAGAATCTCAATCGCCCGCGGCTTGGTCGGGTCACGCCGGATCAGGCCTTTGCTTTCAAGACGTGCCAGATGTCCGTGTACAGTGGAACTGGACGCAAGGCCGACAGCCTCACCGATTTCCCTGACGCTTGGCGGATAGCCCTTCAGCTTCACTTCGCCCTTGATAAAATCCAAAATATCAATCTGCCTTTTTGAAAGTTTAGTCATTTTTTCACGCACCCTATCATAAATTGTTCTTGTCCTGATTATACCATGTAAGGAATACTGATACAAACATAAGTTCGAATTTTTGTTGACAGAAAACAAGTGTTCGGTTTATAATTTGGTTAAATCAAACAAACGTTCGGGAGGCGTCTCAATGAAAACTTTGTGGAAAAACTATACTTACACTATTTTGTTTTTTGCATTCATCATTGTCTTTTCTCTAATTTCTTTACATAAGCCGGAACAAAACCTAAAATCTACTACGGTGACTGTCATGAAGGGCGACACCATTTCCGAAATTGCTGAGCGCTATCAGAGTGAAGAGCTGCCGAAGGAAGCAGTCGCCAGGTGGATTGAAGAGAATAACGACATTTCAGGCGGGATCATCAAAGCGGGTGAGGAACTGAAGATTCCCTACACCTTGAGCGGGGGCAGCGGCACCCTTGCAAGCGACATGTAACAGGCAGCATGAAGAAATATACATCAAAAGAGGTTGGTAAGGATGAAGGCAGTCATATACTGCAGGGTCAGCACAGAAAAGGCTGAACAGGAAACTTCCCTGTTCCGCCAGGAGAAGGAGCTGACGGAGCTTGCCGGGCGGCTCGGCTTTCAAATTGTGCGGGTTATCAGTGAAAAGGCAAGCGGCTATGAGCTGGACCGCGACGGCATATTCGAACTCCTCTCTCTACTAAAGGATAAAGAAGCCGGTGCGGTCCTGATACAGGATGAGACCCGCCTGGGGAGAGGAAACGCAAAAGTGGCGCTCCTTCACTGCCTGATCAAGGAGAAGGCAGTATTATATTCACTGTCACATAACGGCGTTCTTGAAATATCCGACTCTGATTCCATGGTGCTTCAGATAGTGGCAATCGTGGAAGAGTATCAAAGGAAGATCCATAACCTTAAAATAAAGCGGGGAATGAAAGAGGCTGTAGAGAGAGGGTACAGGCCTCAGAGAAATTTAAGGAATCAAGGCAACCTTGGCGGACGTGACCGGAAAGAGGTACCCGTGGAGGAGATAGTGCGACTCCGGGAAAATGGGCTGACCTTCGAGGAGATTTCTGCCACACTCAAAGGCTTTGGCCACAATATTTCCCGTGCTACAGTTCATCGGCGGTATACCGAGCATAAATCAGCTTCTGACGAAACCAAATAGCTTGTTATTTTGGTCTTTTTTGTATACCATAAGTAAGAACAAATGGTGAAGGAGTCCGATTTATGCTTTCCAAACAAAAAATCGCCAGAATCAATGAGCTTGCCAAAAAGGGCAGGGAGAACAGCTTGACAACTGAAGAGGCGAAAGAACAGTCCACACTAAGACGAGAATATCTTGAAACCTTCAGAAGGTCTATGTCTGATACGTTGGAACATGTTAAAGTCATCGACCCTGAAGGAAACGATGTAACGCCTGAAAAAATCAAGCAGATTAAAGAACGCAGAAATCTTCATTGATTATAAATAAAACAAAAGGAAAGAATACAGCTTCTTGCATGTATTCTTTTTTTTTACACAAAATAGGTACGAACCTCTTATATGGAAACGGAATTTCTGCTAATATAATGTTTCAAGTATTATTAGTTGTGTTTCTAATATCAGAACTATAATATAAAGTTGAAAATTATCTTTTACATAAGGAAAGGAAGTCTTATTAATGGTAGAAAAAATTGATTCACTTTCCATCAATACGATTCGTACGTTATCAATTGATGCAATTCAAAAAGCTAATTCCGGCCATCCAGGCCTGCCGATGGGCGCAGCCCCAATGGCTTATACACTCTGGACACAATTTATGAACCACAATCCGAAAAATCCAGATTGGTTTAATAGAGACCGTTTTGTACTTTCTGCTGGTCACGGATCCATGCTTCTATACAGCCTGCTTCACTTGTCTGGATATGGTGTGACAATGGATGATATTAAAGGCTTCCGTCAATGGGGAAGCAAGACACCGGGACATCCTGAATATAAGCATACTCCTGGTGTGGAGGCAACGACCGGACCACTTGGACAGGGTGTAGCGATGGCAGTAGGTATGGCTATGGCTGAAAGACATCTGGCTGCAACTTACAATAAAGGCGATCACCAGGTAGTCGATCATTTTACCTATGCACTTTGCGGAGATGGCGATTTAATGGAAGGTGTATCTGCTGAAGCTTCCTCTCTTGCAGGCCATCTGGAATTGGGCAGATTAATCGTTCTCTACGATTCAAATGACATTTCACTTGACGGTGATTTGGATAAATCGATGACCGAAAGCGTAAAGAAACGTTATGAAGGCTACGGCTGGCAATACATCTTCGTCAAAGACGGCAATGACATTGAAGAAGTTGCGGCCGCCATCAAGGAAGCGCAATCTGACCTAAGCCGCCCGACCATGATTGAAGTCAAGACTATCATCGGGTATGGTTCACCAAACCGTTCAGGCTCTTCTAAAGTCCATGGTGCACCTCTAGGCGAAGATGAAATGAAGCTTACAAAAGAGTATTATAAGTGGACTTTCGATCAAGACTTCCATGTTCCGGAAGAAGTGTATGCTCATTTCGAAAGCACGATTGCAAACAGAGGAAGCGAAAGCGAAAATGAGTGGAACGATAAGTTCTCAAACTATAAGAAGGAATACCCTGAGCTTGCCGAGCAGCTGGAAAAAGCCATTGCAGGAGAGCTTCCGGAAAACTGGGATAAAGATATCCCTGTATACGAAGAAGGCAAAAGCCTGGCAAGCCGTGCTTCCAGCGGTGAAGTCTTAAATGGCGCTGCCAAGAATCTTCCATCCCTGATCGGAGGGTCTGCTGACCTTGCGGGCTCTAATAATACAATGATCAAAGGTGCTGATGATTTCTTCCCGAAATCCTACGAAGGCAGAAACATCTGGTTTGGTGTCCGTGAATTCGCAATGGGCGCAGCCATGAACGGAATGGCCCTTCACGGCGGCTTGAAAGTGTTTGGCGGAACATTCTTTGTGTTCTCCGATTACCTTCGTCCAGCCATCCGTCTTGCGTCGTTAATGCAGCTGCCTGTCACCTATGTTTTCACACATGACAGCATCGCTGTTGGTGAAGATGGTCCGACACATGAGCCGGTTGAGCAGCTTTCTTCCCTTCGTTCTATGCCTGGTCTTTCCATCATCCGTCCGGCAGATGGAAATGAAACAGCGGCAGCGTGGAGGCTGGCCCTGGATAACCATGACCGTCCGACCGCTCTTGTACTGACAAGACAGAACCTGCCTACCATCAAGGGTACAGCTGAAAATGCTTATGATGGTGTCCAAAAGGGAGCTTATATCATTTCTCCTGCAGGCAAGGAAACGGCTGATGCGCTTCTTATCGCCACTGGTTCAGAAGTGAACCTTGCTGTCGAAGCACAAAAAGCATTATCCGCGGAAGGAATTGATGCGGCAGTCGTGAGCATGCCTTCCATGGACCGCTTCGAGCAGCAATCTAAAGAATATAAGCAAAGCGTCATCTCACCGGCAGTCAAAAAGCGTCTTGCCATAGAAATGGGATCAAGCTTTGGCTGGCATAAATATACCGGTGATGAGGGAGATGTTCTCGGAATCGATACATTCGGTGCTTCAGCCCCTGGCGGAACAGTAATTAAAGAATATGGCTTCACAGTCGACAATGTTGTGGCAAAAGTAAAGGCATTGATTGAAAGTAACTAATTAAGAAGGTCTGTTCCTAACTAGGGGCAGGCCTTTTTATTTGCAATCCTTTCATTGGCTATTTGTCAAGTCATGTTTTATACTAAAAGTGTCAGAATTGTGTGAAATCGACAAAATGACTGTTTTATTTCTCCATTAATCAACATATCTTTCATTTAACGGCATATATAATAGGTAAAAGAATGTGAATGGAGTGTGTGGGATGAGGATATACAATTTATATGTAATCGAAGATGATATAGCGAGGCATTACTTTGGCCGTGAACGTCTGCTCTATAACTTATTCTTAGAATACTCCAAGTCCTCAGGAGAACTCCAGGAGATCATCAAACGACAGATTGCCTATATCACCAAGCCCCTGCCTATCCTCCAAATCCAGAAGATGCTCGACCGCCAGCTTAGAGTCAAAAAGGATTCTCAGGATAAAAATAGGGTATATTATATTGAAACGAATGAAGGGCTGAGCAGTGCTTCCCTGCGGATTGGCGACAATGGATTGACGCTTGAAGCAAGGGGATCTCTCGAAGCAGAAACCGAATTTTTTGAGTGCCTCCGTAAATCTGAATCTGATTTCTTGGCGCTGGACCTTACAAATAACAAGTTCGGCTGGCTAAAACCAATTAAGGAGAGAAAATTCCGCTTAAAAGAAGGAAATTATTATTCGGATATTGTATAATAGCCCTTGGGTCTAGTAACAATGTGATAGACAACACGAAGGAGGAAAATAGTATGTGGACGGAAATACTAGTAGGTATCGTGGCACTTCTTGCCGGGGTAGCTCTAGGATTTTTCATTGCTCGTCGCTATATGATGACATACCTTAAGAAAAATCCGCCAATAAACGAACAAATGCTCAAAATGATGATGATGCAGATGGGTATGAAACCATCCCAGAAGAAAATCAACCAGATGATGAGCGCCATGAACAAGCAGGCTGGGAAGTAATCCCTAAGAACCTGCAAATATGAATACTGGATATGCAAGTATGGGACAAGCCCGGTACATTCTCATGTTTTGGGAAACCGGCAGCTCCGTTTGTCAATATCTAAAACGCGACCACTTTCTTTTTGGCTGACAGCCAATCCGGAGAGTGGTTTTTATTTTATGATTCATCTCAGGTTGATTTATCTAAAATTAAAAAACATTCCAAAAAGTGTTCTTTGAATTCCATATTTTCTGGTAAAATATGAAGGCGTTTAATTTTATATAGATCGTATGCGGGGGAAGGGTAGATGAAGTTATTCCTAGAGTTAAAATGGTTCTTTGTTCAGGAAAGAAAGGCATATTTGACGGGGATCTCCATGCTGGTTTTTGTAGCTCTCCTTCAGTTGATTCCACCGCGTATCATAGGCATTGTCGTGGATCTGATTGAGAATGATACATTGAGCGTAAAGGCGCTGCTAGGCTGGATGGGAGTGCTTGCTGCCTCTGCTTTGGGGATGTATGTGCTTCGCTATTTTTGGAGGATCATGATCTTTGGATCGGCGGTTAAGCTCGCGAGGCAAATGAGGAACAGGCTTTACGGGCATTTTACCAGGATGTCTCAGGCGTTCTATCAGCGGCGGCGAATTGGGGATCTGATGGCCCATGCGACTAATGATCTTCAGGCTATTCAGCAGACAGCCGGTTCCGGGGTGCTGACACTGGTGGACTCGCTGACAACGGGCGGAACCGTGGTGGCTGCGATGCTGTTCATCAGCTGGAAGCTCACATTGATCTGCCTTTTGCCGATGCCTCTGATGGCCTATTTGACCAGTTATTATGGGTCACTGCTTCATAAAAGCTTCCATAAGGCGCAGGAAGCCTTCTCAAGCCTGAATGACAAGACCCAGGAAAGCATTAATGGAATTAAGGTCATTAAAACCTTCGGCCAGGAGAAGGAGGATATAGATTCCTTCCGTGCCCAGTCGGAGGATGTTGTCCGGAAGAATATGACCGTTGCTAAAATTGATGCCTTATTTGATCCGACCATTTCCATAATTGTCGGCATTTCTTTTTTTCTGTCCATAGCATTTGGATCTAAGTTTGTCCTGAATGGTGAATTGACAATTGGACAGCTGGTTTCCTTCACGACGTATCTTGGCCTGCTGATCTGGCCAATGCTTGCATTCGGCTGGCTCTTCAATATTGTAGAAAGGGGCAGGGCCTCCTATGACCGGGTGATGGTACTTCTTGCCGAAAAGGTGGATATTGCTGAAAAGAATGAGTCAGCAGGAGTTCAGGCTGAAGGCAGAATTGAGTTTGCGATCAGCAGGTTTTCTTATCCGAACGAGGAATCCCCGGTACTCAGAGACATTTACTTTAAACTGCAGCCTGGCCAGACACTGGGGATTGCAGGTAAAACAGGTTCCGGGAAAACTACGCTGCTAAAGCTTCTGATCCGGGAGTTTGACGGATATGAAGGATCTGTGGCAATCGGCGGAACGAACATCGAGGATTATGCTCTGGAAGATTTGAGAAAGTCGATCGGCTATGTACCACAGGATCATTTTTTATTTTCAGCAACTGTGGCTGATAATATCGCTTTTGCTGTACCGGAAGCGGGTTACCGGGAAATTATCAAGGCAGCTGAGGCGGCCTATATACACGAAGATATTCTGCAGTTCGCAAACGGCTATGAGACGGTGGTAGGCGAGCGCGGAGTCTCTCTTTCAGGCGGACAGAAACAGAGGATATCAATTGCCAGGGCTTTGGTCATGGAACCTGAAGTCCTGATATTGGACGATTCATTGTCCGCGGTCGATGCTAAGACAGAAGAGACCATCCTTGAAAATCTTAAGGAAAGCCGGGAAGGTAAGACCACCATCATTACTGCTCACCGGCTGAGCGCCATTCAGCATGCGGACTTGATTCTCGTCCTTGATGACGGCCATTTGATACAGCATGGAACTCATGATGATCTGATGGAACAGGAAGGATGGTATAAGACGATGTATTTGCAGCAGCAGCTTGAAGAACTTGTGGAGCATGGAGGATGAAGATGGATACTAACAGCCTTTCTGTAAGCGGAAAAGAGCAGCGCAAGATCCTTTCGCGGCTGCTCCGCTATGCAAAACCACATAAAAAGGTTATTCTCATTGCCTTTTTCTGTTTGTTGATGATGACTCTCGGCAATATATTCGGTCCAATCATTATTGGAATTTTTATTGATGATTATTTAAGGCCGGGCCGCCTTGACCGTTCAGCCATCATCACGCTAGGCAGCCTGTATATGGGAATACAGGTGGCAATGGTGATCTTTATGTATTTTCAGCTGCTTAAATTTCAGGAAATTGCCCTGGCCATTATTAAACAGCTGAGAATAGATATTTTCTCAAAGGTTCACACCCTTGGGATGAAGTATTTTGATAGGACCCCGGGCGGCAGCCTGGTATCCAGAGTCACGAATGATACAGAAGCCATCAAGGACATGTTCGTCAGTGTAGTCAGCACATTCATTCAGAGCGCCTTCCAGCTTACTGGCATTTTCATAGCCATGTTTGTCCTGAATGTTAAATTAGCACTTTTATGCGCTATCATCCTGCCAATCATATTCCTAGTAATGGCTGCCTACAGGCAATACAGCTCCGTTTATTATCAGGACATGCGGGAGAGGCTGAGCCAGCTTAATGCCAAAATCAGCGAATCGCTCCAGGGCATGGCCATTATCCAGGTGTTCAGGCAGGAACGCAGGCTGCGGAGGGAATTTGAAGACATCAATGAAAAGCACTACTCCGCAGGCATGAAGAATATCAAGGTCGATGGACTGTTGCTGCGTCCCGCCCTGGACTTGATTTATGCGCTCACACTGATCATTGTATTGAGCTTTTTTGGAATCACTTCTCTAAAAAGCCCTGTCGAGATTGGAGTGATTTATGTTTTCGTAAGCTATATCGACCGGTTTTTCGAGCCCCTGAACCAGGTAATGATGCGCCTGTCCTTATTCCAGCAGGCGATCATTGCGGGGGAGAGGGTATTCAAAGTTATCGATGAGAAGGAACTTTCGCCTGGTCAGACAGGAAGCGGGGAACATAGCATTTCAAATGGAGAAATACAGTTCAGAAATGTCAGCTTTTCTTATGACGGAAAAAGGGATGTTCTTAAAAACATCAGCTTTACCGCAAAAAAGGGAGAGACTGTCGCACTTGTCGGACACACCGGCAGTGGTAAGAGCTCTATCATCAACCTAATGATGAGATTTTATGAATATGACCGCGGTGACATCCTGGTGGATGGAGTTTCGCTGAAGGAATACAGCCAGGAAGAACTGCGCAGCAGGATGGGCCTCGTACTTCAGGACCCCTTTTTGTTCTTCGGCACCATAAAGGATAATATCCGGCTGTATGACCCCTCCATTACAGATGAGGATATCGTGGAGGCGGCAAGGTTTGTACAGGCGCATGGATTCATCAGCAGGCTTCCTGAGCGTTTTGACCATCAAGTGGTTGAGCGGGGATCCACCTTTTCAAGCGGGCAAAAGCAGCTGATTGCCTTTGCCAGGACGATAGCTGCAAACCCAAAGATCCTCATCCTTGATGAGGCTACGGCAAACATTGATACAGAAACAGAGGAAGCCATCCAGGTGGCGCTTGGGAGGATGAGACAGGGACGCACTACCATTGCGATCGCTCACCGGCTATCGACCATCCAGGACGCTGACCAGATTCTTGTTCTGCATCAAGGGGAGATTGTTGAGAGGGGAACCCACCAGGAACTGCTCGCAAAGCGGAAGCTCTATTATAAGATGTATCTGCTTCAAAATGGCCTTTCCGATAAAATGGAGAACGCACTATAAAAAAAGCCTGTATCCGGTATACGGATACAGGCTTTCTCACTTGTCATACAATACATCTCACCTGAATGCGAGGGAATTGGCAGCAGTGGATAAGGGCTTTTTCAAGTATTGCTTATCATATTCATTTAGCAGCGTGTCGAGGTCCTGGCTTATCTTCAAAGCTATATTCGAACTTAACCCGTGATGGGTCGCTGCCGCAATCAACTCAGCCCTCTTTTTTTCAATATGGGTTAAAAGCTTCTCTTTGCTCACAATCGCTGTCCTTTCACTTGTCCAATATTGAAAGACTTTGAAAAATTTGTAAATGAATGATATATAAGTTAGTATAAGTCAGGATGGAAATTAATTCAATTACCTTGAACTGGCTGCCTGCCAAATTTATGAGGAGATGACATGCTCATATTAGTTGATTGGAGCGGAAGGTTGGTCTCTGCGTGCCATAGTAGAGACAGTTACAAACCGTTTATCTAAACATTGTGCTATAAATAATTTAATTGGGCAGGCACCGCTTTCCGCTTTTCGGAGGAGGATCAGTAGGCAGGTGAGACCCCGCAGTCAAAGCCGGGAAAGGCTTAGCGCCTGCCCCGGGCAGGTAGAGTGCCTGCAGCATAAAGACGAAAACAGCATACAAATAAGTTTCAAAATTTGGATGAAAGCATTCGTTGAAATTTGTTAGAATATAAATAGACATAAAATAGTAGGGGTTGTGAAGTTTGAACGATATTAATCTATTTATCGCCCTTGGGGCCGGGTTCTTAAGTTTTATTTCGCCTTGCTGCCTTCCATTATATCCGGCTTTCCTGTCTTATATAACCGGAATGAGCGTCAGTGAGATCAAGAGTGAGAAGGGGATGCTCAGCAAGAGAAGCTTTCTGCATACCATCTTTTTTTTAATCGGGTTTTCGGCGATATTCATTTCACTGGGATTTGGCTCATCGATAATCGGCACATTTTTCGCAGATTATAATGATTTGATCCGCCAGATTGGCGCCATTCTGATGGTATTCTTTGGTCTGGTGATAGCTGGTGCCTTGAATTTCGATTTATTGATGAAAGAGAAAAAATATGAATTCAAAAACCGTCCAAGCGGGTATGCCGGCTCCGTTTTGATCGGTCTTGCTTTTGCAGCAGGCTGGACGCCATGTACAGGGCCGATCCTGATGGCAGTTATGGGGCTTGCAGGGACCAATCCAGGCTCGGGAGTCTGGTATATGACCGCCTATACGCTTGGTTTCGCCGTTCCGTTCTTCATCCTGTCCTTTTTCATTACGCGGCTTGGATGGATTAAGCGGCACAGCAGAACCCTGGTTAAGGGTGGCGGCTCCCTCATGGTTTTGATGGGCATTGTGTTATTTTTTAACTGGATGAATATGCTGACTTCCTATCTGACCTCTTTATTTGGTGGTTTTCAAGGATTTTAATAGTCATAAAAGCCCATCTCTCCAATTATTCAAATTGAAAATTACCTTGAAGTCCGATATATTTATAGTAGTTTAAGATACCATCGGCACAGCTTTGTACTAGTGCTGGTATTTTATGAGGGGGATACATGATTGGCGAGGATTTTAGTAGTAGATGATGCAAAATTTATGAGAGTGACGCTTACTAACATTCTGACAAATGCAGGACATGAGGTTGTCGGGGAAGCAGAAACAGGCATAACCGCTGTCTCCTTGACCAGGGAACTCGAGCCTGATTTAGTTATTATGGATATAACCATGCCGGAGATGAGCGGAATAGAGGCGCTCAAGGAAATCAAGGGAACGGGTCTGCCGGCGAAAATCATCATGTGTTCGGCAATGGGCCAGCAGAAGATGGTGGTTGAATCGATCGAGGCAGGGGCAAAGGATTTTATCGTCAAGCCTTTTGATGAGGCAAGGGTCCTCGAAGCAGTAAACCGGGTTCTCGTCTAAAAGAACCAAAAAGCCCCCGGACAAAAATGCATGATACACTTTTATTTTAATGACACAGGATGCCGCCTTGCAGGGACTCTGGAAAAGAGTGCTTGCTTTTTTTAGCTGGCAATATAATATATTAAGTAGGCATAGATAAATAATGATAAAGGGTGACACAGGCATGATGATTTATCTCTCTTCTATATTTGCTGCATTAATGGCCTCCATGGTCATCTTTATCCGTTTGAAGGCAGCCAAGCGCCCCGTATCTGCCAAAAAGATCATTCTGCCCCCGATCTTCATGAGTACCGGGGCACTTATGTTCATATTTCCGGAATTCCGGGTTACAGCATCTGAATGCCTTGAGGCCGTCACGGTCGGCCTGTTATTTTCCATTCTTCTGATTAAAACCTCGACGTTCGAGATACGAGAGAATCATATATATTTAAAAAGATCGAAAGCTTTTGTTTTCATCTTGATTGGGTTATTGATTATCAGGATTGCGGCCAAATTCATCCTGAGCGCAACCATAGATCTCGGACAGCTTAGCGGCATGTTCTGGATACTGGCATTTGGCATGATCGTACCCTGGAGGATCGCCATGTATTTTCAATACAAAAAGTTCCGAGCACAGCTTGGGCCGCCGAAATCTGTTTTGTAAGCATAGAGAAAGCACCGGAATTTTGTTTCCGGTGCTTTTGTCCATTATTGGAGTTCTATTCAAGGTTTTATAGTGATCCAGCTGCCCACATGGTGGACGGCTGTGCCGCCGAAAGCAGGGTTATTGGCATAGTAACTCCTGAGAGCCTCGAGCTGGGTGTTCATATAGCTCTCGCCTTCTTCGAAAAATGTGATTTGGCTTCCTTCGCTTGTTTGTCCGGTTTCAACGCCTGCCACAACTCTTTTTCCATATTTCGCTGCATAGCCCACTTCGTTTTTGACGAGGTCTGCAATCATAGCAGCGGAGTCACGGTACGCCATGATAGTCACACTACTGGCCTTGGAAATAACCCACTCAGCTAGTATTCCATTTCCATACGTGTTTTTGTAGGTGATTTCATCAAACCAAAAGGGGATATCTGCTTCAAATTCCATCTTCAAAGTATCTGCATTTGTTTTGGCCTTAGTCAGGAGTGCCTGATAGGATTTGATGGTTTCAGCGCGGTTGGAATTCCATCCTGAATATAGATAAGGCTCCACATCCAAATGGATGCCGCTGAACTTCTCAACTGACGTTGCGCCATTTTGATAGCTGCCAAGCCATGTCATTAATCTATCCTGGTTCATGTATCCTTTTGGAGCGGCCCAGTCTGGAGCTCCGTCAAGTGCATATACCCGGATGCCTTTCCCAGCCGCTTTTTCATTAAAGCTTCGATATACAGACACAGGAATATCCCGGTCGATCTGTACATACACCTTATTTAATTTTTTTGTCTCAAGAAAAGCCAGGGTGCCGGATTCATCATCTACAATCATCCACGGATTCCATAGCCAGGTTGCACGGTCCTGCTCGACTCCAGCCTCTGACCGGATGCCTGATGCCGCCATTAACATCATGAATAAAACCACCATAATTATTTTTCTCATTAATATGCCCTCCTTAAATTCAGCCACAGCTCAGTTAAAGAGAGCCTGGCAGCCTGACGACCCTGCGCTTGATTGTTCAGCGGTTAGGTTCATGGCTTTGCGTCCTTACCTTTCGGATAAGTTTGCCTTTTTCAGTTTGTTATAAATTCTTGTTTACTATATCGTCAGGTAATTTGTAAAGTTTATAGGCATTTTAAATTTTTTGTGATTATCCGTTTCGTGAAGGCTGCCTGCTTTAAGACGGTGGAGAAACCCGGGAGGAGAGAATCCTATTTCGATTTTATCCAGCAGTTTATCGGGCGGCAGGGGCGCTTCTTAATGAATTCCTAAATCTTGTATCGCACTTAGTGGAGCTGATATATAATAAAACAAACAAGCAGGGAGTGATCATGATGGCAAAGAGCAGTGCCAGGAAAGCCAGGGAAAAAAGAATTCGTGAAGGTGAGAGGGATCCTGTGAAAAGCAGGGGCATTTGGGAAGTAAAGCCAGTAACCCGCATGACAGGGACAAAACAGGAGCAGCTGATTAAATCTGCCGGAAAACATAAAAAACGGACTCAATCATCCTATCCAGGTGAAGTGATTCCGTTTTTTTGTGGAAAAGGGGCGGAGCTGCGTGTATCATAAGGCTTCCTGCACATAGGTATGAATATCATTGATCTTGCTGGCATTCTGCGTCTTACTCCGATCCACCGCCCCCTTGTTTATATTCCTGCTCTTGTCCAGGTTTTATCCATGCATAAGTTGTGTGGAAATCATGGAATCATTCTTTTTCGCAGCCAGCCGGTCAGCAGCGGAAAATAATGAAGGAGCAGGCCGCAGAATACTGCCGTACCTGCAAGGGACAGGAGAAGGAAAACAGGGGAAAAGACGAAGCCAACACTGACCTTACTGTCGAGCACAACTAAATTGGACCACTCCTCACCTGCAGGACGGTAGAAGAGTGTCCGGATATATCCTGCAAGCAGCGGGACTCCCATGAAAATCAAGTGAAGGAAAAAAGAGCAGAAAATGGATTTTAAGAAAAGCCCCATATGAATCACCTCCAATAAAATTATACCAGACGGCTGCAGAGTAAGAGGAAGGAAATCTTTAATTAGAAGGCCCCAAAGGTTATAATTAAGGAAAATTCATTACTGAAGCGCAGGTGAATACATCTTGAAAAAACTAGGCTGGGGACTCTCGTTAATAGGACTCCTGCTCATTCTTTGCGGCATCCTATATCCCCTCGACATCATAACCAAAAACCAATTTCTCTTCCTCCTCCTTGGAGGCGCAGCCATCATGTTCATCGGCTCCATGATCCGCGCCATAGCCCTGGTTCAAAAAAAATAGGGTTACAGTTCCTATTTACCAAACCCCAAAACCCAGATGTATCAAGGGTTTAACGCGCCTTTTGGAGGGACAGTCCCCATTTCCCGGTCGTTACATAAAATTACCATTGTCATTTTCAGCCGGAGTGAGTATACTAATAACACAAACGCTGCTTTGTACGTTGTGAATAATTAAGTTTTAACCTTTAAGCTGTAACAGGGAGTTTTATATTGGAACGAGAATGACAAGCCTCCGCCTATATGGCAGGGAGGACATACAGGGCCGTTCCTGCAAACACCCACTTTGAGGAGTGGTGGTTTAAAACTTTCTTATAGAATACGGCATATGCGGCAGGAACCCGGGCTGATTACAGCCTGGGTTTTTATTTTGCCTTTTTTTGGGGGGAGGTATAATTCGTTTAACCTTTTTGGCGTTTTATGACCAATATTCTCTTTAAAATCAGTCATAAATGGTTATAAAGCACACTATCTCTCCTCGTCTTTATGTTACATAGCCCAGAACCCGCAAAATAAAAAGCCCGTTATGAAAACGGGCAGCCATGCTATCATCTTTAAAAGTCCGATTTCTCACCAGCTGCATCCTCATACAGCTCCAGGGCTTCTTTGACACTGAAGTTCTTCCGTACAATCGCATGAATGGCCTGAATCATGGCAGCTGGGTGGTCAGATTGCCAGATGTTGCGGCCCATGTCGACGCCGGCTGCCCCCTCTGCAAGGGCGTTATGAGTCATTTCTAGCGCTTCTTTCATAGTATCAAACTTCGGTCCGCCCGCGATGACAATAGGGACCGGGCATGTGCTGGTGACCTTCTCGAAGTTTTCGCAGTAGTAGGTTTTGATAATATCGGCGCCCATTTCAGCACCAATGCGGGAAGCCAGGGCGAGGAATCGCGCCTCCCGTTTCTGGAGTTCCTTGGCAACAGCGGTTATAACTCAATCCAGGGCTATGATTATAAAGCGGATGACAGCGGGATTATTCTTCTGCCGGAACGAGTCATTTTCACGAAGGAAAACATCGATAATTATGATTTCTAGTGATCATTGAAATACACCCCGGCTTTCCTGGGAGCCGGGGTGTATTTTTTATAGATCGATATTTTCATCAAAAAGGGCTCCCATTTTTACATAACTGATCAGCTTTTTAGCTTCGGCTTCCACACGAATTCGTCCCGTTTCACTTGTCTTCCAATTTTTACTGGTGCTGTCATGGACAGGGCAAAGAGTATAAGTAATCCATCCTGGCATATAGGTCTTCATTGTGATATGCAGCCGTCTCATATGAAAGGCAGCCGTGACGACGATAATTCTGCTGATTCTATGCAAATGAAATTCACGGTCCAGCACAAGCAGGGAAGCGAGGACATTTTCCTTTGTATGAAGGGATTTATCTTCTATTAATATATCTTTTTCAGGAATGCCGAGTGCTTCAGCCCTGTTTTTCAGACATACTGCCTCGGGGAATTTGTCACCCGGCCATGTCACTCCTCCGGAAAATAAAATCTTTTCCGCCCGGCCGGATTCATATAGCTGAACGGCTTTTGGCAGCCTGTAGTGGACCGCCTTGCTGCTGCCGGCTACAAAGATACAGTCCCCATTTCGATTGTCATCCTTCATGTTTTTAAAAAGAAGTCTATCCATCTGGCTGTCTGTTAGATTTTCAATGTCAAGCTCTGATATTAGCATGTGCCACCTCTGATAAACTTTTTTAGCTTTTAGAAAGCTGCTGCCATGTGGAAAGGCTGCAATCCTTTGCTGTATATTATTGTCGAAATGAGGAATTTGTGTCTAAGCGGATAATTACATAAGTTTACCCGGCCTTATCTGGCTGCCCTTTTTGCGCGGTCCTGTGATACGGGTAGCTTTTGCCTCAAGAAGGAGAGTCCATCTGGGTATAAAGTCAGGAAAAAAGATAAAACTTATTGAATATTTGGAATATTAGTCATTATAATTAAATTAAGCACGTCTTTATTTTCGTTATATGATCTTAATTACCTTTTTAAAAAGGAGGGAGGATCGATAATTTCTACTATTCTATGCCTGTACAATTATAGTATGATGTTACACGGGGGGAATTTACAATGATGAAATATTTACAAAGAATCGGCCGTTCCTTGATGCTGCCGGTAGCCGTGCTTCCTGCTGCTGCCATCCTGATGGGCATCGGCTATTGGATCGACCCGTCCGGCTGGGGTGCAGACAGCCCGGTTGCAGCCTTCTTAATCAAGGCCGGCTCATCCATAATTGATAACATGAGTATTCTGTTCGCGGTCGGTGTCGCACTCGGTATGGCGAAAAACCGCGACGGTTCGGCCGCACTCAGCGGTTTGGTTGCTTATCTTGTAATCACTACTCTGCTTTCTACGAATTCTGTAGCAATGCTTCAGGGTGTGGAGCCAGATAAAGTAAATGCGGCATTTGGCAAAATCGGAAACCAATTCATCGGTATCCTTTCCGGCCTGGTTGCTGCATCGATGTATAACCGCTTCAGTGATGTGAAACTGCCGGATGCACTGGCCTTTTTCTCAGGAAAGCGCCTTGTGCCGATCATGTCTGCAGTTGCCATGCTTTTTGCCTCATTAGTATTGTTCTTTGTCTGGCCGGCTATTTTCACCGGGCTCGTATCATTCGGTGAAGCAATCAGTAAGCTGGGAGCAGTCGGTGCAGGTCTTTACGGCTTCTTCAACAGATTATTAATCCCGACAGGACTCCATCACGCATTGAACTCTGTATTCTGGTTTGATGTGGCGGGAATTAATGATATCGGAAACTTCTGGGCAGGAAAAGGGGAAAAAGGTGTAACGGGCATGTACCAGGCCGGCTTCTTCCCAATCATGATGTTCGGGCTTCCGGCAGCAGCTCTTGCCATGTATCATACAGCGCGTACGAAGCAGAAGAAAACTGTGGCATCCCTGATGCTTGCTGCGGGTTTTGCTTCTTTCTTCACAGGTGTCACAGAGCCGCTTGAATTCGCGTTCATGTTCGTTGCTCCTGCACTTTATGTGGTCCATGCCGCATTGACAGGTATTTCCCTGGCCGTGGCAGCCATGTTCAACTGGACAGCAGGCTTCGGCTTCAGTGCCGGCTTCGTCGACTTCGTATTAAGCTCAAGGCTGCCGCTCGCGAACCAGCCGTACATGCTGATCGTGCAGGGCCTTGTGTTCGCCGTCATTTACTACTTCCTGTTCAGGTTCCTCATCACGAGATTCAATCTGACAACTCCAGGACGTGTTGAGGAAGCGGATGAAGCAGTGGCTGCCGACACCAAAACGGGTGACAGCAAGTTTACAGCTATGGCTGCAACCATCTACGAAGGCCTTGGCGGCGATGAAAACGTCACTTCTGTAGATAATTGTGTTACCCGCCTACGGGTTGAAGTCAAAGACATGGATGCAGTTGATAAAAACAAAATCAACTCTGCCGGAGTACCGGGCATCAATGTAGTCGGACCTAAATCCATCCAGGTGGTTGTCGGGACTTCTGTTCAATTCGTCGCAGACGAAATCGAGAAGATCCGCAAGAAATAATAAGTTAAGAAAACCAGCTTCCAGGTTATGGGGAAGCTGGTTTTTTATATATCCACCAACAGTTCACGGCCAGGCTGGAAACGTACTTGGCGACAGGTTTACTATCAGTACCATTTACACAATTGCCTCCTGAGCATATTTCGGAGCGCGGCACCTTATGATAAATTAAAATTACCTGATTGGGAGTTTCATCCTTGCAAGACTGTACCATAAAAAGAATTATGGAGTGAGCCCATGAATCTAAAAGCAGCATTAATAAATGCATTAGACAACGGACGTTTAGAGGAAGCAGCAAGTCTGATAGAGAAAGCAGGACAAATTAAGGACAAAGAAGCAGTGCCTCTTCTTATAAATTATTTAAAAAGCACAGAAAATCATAATATACGAAATTTAATTGCCTTAGCACTTAGTGATATTGGAGATGGAAGAGCGGTTAAGCCATTAATTGAAATGATAAATGATCCCAAAACTTCAGGAAATAGGGGTACGTTGTTATACGCTTTAAAACCTTTTGATTGCTCACCCTTTCTGGAAACGTTAATTAGGCACCTCCTCACAGGAAACTTTGAAGTCCAATTAACCTCTTTTGAACTAATTGAAGAGAACGTTCATTCTCCTGTGAGCGATGAAGTTTTATTGAACACTATCTTAAAAGTGAAAAATGAACTTAGTGAAATAGAGCGCAAAAAGGATCTCTATACAGAAGCGCTTGAGATGATATGTTCACTAAAAAGGGTCTGAACTCGATTCCATTTTCTTCCGGATATGGCTGGTAACCCAGGGTCTATTTAAGGTCACACAACAAAGGTGCTTCATAGCTTTTAAGCGGGTGCTGCTATTGTGATATACCTTTAAGTTCTGTTTCTTCTTCAAAATACCTGGATCCGTCCGGCTTAAGAACCAGCCATATTTGCATAATACTCAACAGCAGCAGCAGGGTCGAGGCAAAAATGATGCTGTACCTGACCGGGATGATGTCACCTGTAAAACCAATCAGCAATATAAAAAGAATCTGGAGGAAACTTTGAAATGTACCATAAATGCTGGAAATCCGCCCCATCATATGAATCGGGACGTTGTTTTGATAAAACGTCATAAATCCGGTGTTTGAGAAAGAGTTGAAAAAACCTAAAATCATAAATCCAACAGCCACGCTCCAAAATGAAAATGAAAAAGCATAGATGAGATATCCGGCGGAAACCATTAAATAGCCGAGGGATAACAGAGCTTTTATGGACAGCTTATCGGCGGCAAGTGAAACAGCGGCTGCTCCTAAAATGGAACCCAAACCGGTCAAACTTATGAGCAGGCCGAATTGTGTTTCCGATAAATGCAATACCTTTTGCGTAAAGACAACTTCTTGGGCATCCATCCCCAGTGCAACGATCATAAAGAATTGAGCGAGGAAATACACCTTTACTATGAATGTATTGCTTTGACTGAATATGAATACTTCTTTCCAGTCGCTCCGGAGTACTTTCAAATTAATTCTGCTTACGAATTTAGCTGGCGAAGGGACATCTGGCAAAAGGTAGATCAATACAGCTGATACAAGAAAGGAAACAGCGTTAATCCATATGGATACATGGACAGTGGCAACGAGCAGCAATGCTCCAGAAATAGCAGGGCCGATCAAAAAAGCACCGGAAGTGATCAAGCTCCTGAAAGAGTTAAATTGCTTTCGCCCACTCTCAGGAACCACGCTGGTTATATAGCTTAATGCCGCAGGATCAAAGAAAGCTCTTGATATGGAGAGGAAGAAAAGACAAAGATAGATGAGCCAGATGGAGCTGAAGAAAGGGATGGCTGCGACTAAAACCGCACGAATGATATCTGCTCCAATCATGATTCTCCGTATGTTTAAACGATCAATTATGCTGCCAGACCAGAACTTCGTAAACATGGAAGCTACAGGGCCTATGATCCATAAACCGGCCACAGCCGCCGCTGAACCCGTAAGTTTTAATACCAAAACATTAATAGCTACCAGGTAAATGAAATCTCCCAGGGTTGAAATGCCCAATCCGAATAGGAGTAAATATGAATTCTTTTTCTGTAAAAAGGCTGATTGACTGATACGAACACCCCATTTAATAATTACTCATACTTTCCTTTTCTACAAAAAATGGAATTTACCTGTAATTAACTTGATTTGCCGAAAATCAGTTAAAAAGCTACGGAACAGGAAAAGTCATTTCCACACCAGTGAAAAGATCAATCAAAATAGATAGACTCTTTTGGGTTATGTAAATGTTTAAATAACATCTGAATCTGTGACTCCGTATTTCTGGCTGCCGATAATGGCGGCAAGTCACTTTCAGCGAAAAACTGTACGGCACTCGTTTCAATACCTTCTTTTGGCTGCCCGCCAATAATTTCACATTGGATAAATATTTTATACACATGATAGGGGGAAGGTGGATGTGAATGACATTTTTTGTCCATTACAGCAATCAGCTTTGAAGCTCTAACATCAAACCCTGATTCTTCTTTTGTTTCCTTGACTGCCACTTCTCCTGGAGTTAATCCAATATCCCCCCAGCCTCCAGGCAGCGACCAGCCACCGTCAGTGTTTTCTCTCACCATCAGGATTTTATTGTCTCTAAATACAACAGCCCTGATATCGACTTTTGGTGTTGCATAACCGGTTTCATTTGCAAAAAGCCCTTTGATAACTTCATAGTTTACATCTGTTTGCTGCGTCATCATATCAACACTTATGTTTCTTATTGACTCAAATCTTTCCAGGTCATACACATCCTTTGAGTAAGTTAACCCTGCCTGTGCAATGGATTGCAATTGTCTTGCCCATTCCAGCCATTTAGGTTCCAAACCTTAAACACCGCCTTTTAATTTTTACCCAATTTTACCATACAGCTTGAAAATGTAACTGCTTCTTCGTCAATACGCGAATGTTACATTAGAAACACCTTGTCCCCCCTGGGGACAAAATACAGACTTATATAATAGATTAAAACAAGTTAATATATTTTTATAACAGGTGAGAGAAAAACCAGTAGGTTCGGAACCGCAATGTATGGAATATAGCCTGGGGAAATAAATGTTCGGAAGGGGTTTATCGGATGGAAATCAGAATGGACGACCTGACAAATCCAGTGGTGCAGGAGCTGATCAGGGAGCATCTGAAGGGGATGGAGGAAAATTCACCGCCCGAGAGCATACATGCGCTTGGGATTGAAAAATTGAAGCAGCCCGGTGTAAGTTTTTGGTGTGCCTGGGAGGGCAGCGAACTGCTTGGCTGCGGGGCTTTGAAGGAGCTTAGCCCTGTTCATGGTGAAGTTAAATCCATGCGCACCTCATCCCGGCATCTTAGAAAGGGCACAGCCAAGCGGTTGCTGCAGCATATCCTGGATGAATGCAGCAATCGTGGTTACAAGAAAGTTTCTTTGGAAACCGGGTCGATGGAAGCTTTTGCCCCGGCAAGGAAGCTGTATGAAAACTTTGGCTTTCGTTATTGCGGCCCTTTTGCTGAGTATGTGGAAGATCCGAACAGCTTTTTTATGGAAATGGAGTTGCTGCATGGGGATGATTGAATGGGCAAGTCACCTAAATGAAATAAAATATGTTTTTAATGGCTGCCAATTGTTTTGGCAGTCTTTTTAGATTTGAAGGGACTGATTCATTTAGTCTGTTCATCACCGCTTAAGCGCGAAACGATGGCTTACATGATGGAAATGTTGAGGGATCAAAAAAGTCAAAGAAACGGGGAACAACAGCCTGAAAACATCGATTTCATCAAAATTTATTCCATTTTGTCTTTTTCGGTTCAAAAACAGTGTAAACCTCGATGCAGGAACCTTAAAAAGGTACCATCATAAGCGGTTATCAGCCGAAATGGACACTTTACGCGCCGGCCGCCTTCATTTACTATCCGAATAGGAATTTTACTCGCGGAAACAGCAGTTTTACTAGCCGAAACAACCATTTTACCCGCCGAAGTGGAATCAGGAATAACCCGGTCAGCAAGTGGGACTGCCGGCCGGGATCGTGCAGCTTATACTTATTACCGAGCAGGAATTCCGCCCTGTTCCGGCATCTCAATCACTTGTCGCAATTCAATCTGACCTTCACCATTTCCTTGCGGGTCGGGCATCCGCATCGCCCAATGAACAGCTTCTTCCCTCGATTCCACATCAATCAGTATGAATCCGGCAATCAAATCCTTCGTTTCTGTAAATGGCCCATCAGTTACTATTGGATTTCCTCCTGATTCGGGAAATGAAATGCGGATTCCATTTGAACTAGGGTGAAGTCCTTTAGCCATGACCCGTACGCCTGCATTCACTAATTCCCGATTAAAATTCGACATCGCTTCCATGAGTTCAGGGTTCGGAAGATTTGCGGCTTCCGAGTTCTGTGAGGCTTTGACGATAAGCATAAACAGCATGAAACTTACACCTCCTAATTTTAGGCAGACACAATATTACAGTAAATGAAATCAACGATGGGAAGGCCATGATCCCTGCATTTTTCTTGATTGAATAATTTGTCCGGTATGATAGGCATCATGAAGCATAATATCGAGCAGTTTCCGCTCGAGTGAATCCTGGTCCAGCTCGTCATCGGAAAGCCTGCTCAATACCTCTCTTAAATGCTGGTGGGCATTCTCGGCACGTTCAATGACTTTTTCCCATTCTCCGTCATCGTTCGATTGAGGTGTGAGTGAAAAGGTTTGATCCCCGTCAAGAGGATTTGGCCAATCCCGGCCTTCCAGTTTAGCAGCAAGTCTTTCTTTGTAATACGTTAAATGGTTAACATTTTCCCAGATGGTCTGGGCTGCCGCGCCCGGTGGTTTCCAGGAAGCCTGTTCAGCTCGAAGTCCATCAATCGCTTCTCTAAAAGGGGCATACCAGCTCTCTTTATCGTATGTCGAATCTAGCAGGTTTACTAGTAAATTCATTCGTTCCAAAGACAACAACTCCTCCTTGAATTGGCAGAAATGAAAAGACCTGTTCATAGAAATTTTAAATGAAAGAGTATCAATTAGGAACATTTAAAGACAGATTTTTTCAAACTATTTCACTAAATAAATTTTTGAACTGGGGATGAAGTGATAGGATAAAACCAGCACCCGGATAGTATGAAAGGAGCTCAAAGCTCTTTTTAGGGCTGCGGCTCCTTTCAACTCTTACATTTTCTTATTTGCTTGTAGTTCCCGGATCTATTTCTCTTCCGGTCTCTAAATCAATGACTTTCCCTTTGTTTTTTGGAATAGGAATGGTTTTACTGTTTGGTGCCTTTTGCTTATTCTCCACCCAGTCCACGAGCAGATCGAAGGATTGGTGTACGTATGGAAGGAGCGGCTGCAATTCTTTGTTGGGATCTGCATTCGGACTCCATACAAGGCTGTCAACATGGTTCCCATTTGTGATAGTATACAGGCGGTGCAAATTGGCTCTTCCGTTAGCTGCAATCAGCTTCTGATAAGGATAGGCATGGACCGCCGGGAAGATCAAGGAGTCCAGGGAGCCGGTCACGCTGATCAGAGGTACATTAATTTCCCCTGTATTCTGGACTTTTTTTACGTTTTCTTTTACGCTGTCCGGCCGCCCATTATAGTCATAATCTTTAAAAATAGAATCATAGGTACGGTCCCGCATCCCATTTGGAAGGAAGTTTAAATAGTTCTGCCATGCAATCCTTTCCGGTGCTTCGGGATCGAACTCATCGCGGTAAATATTCAGGGAGATAAACCAATAAACCAGGTCATGGTAGGACCAGAGTCCTTCAGATCCGTGCGGCAGTCCGGCTTGATAGAGGGCCTGAACGGCACGTGCCTTTTCTTCACCGGCCCCGTAAATAGCCGCAAAGGCGTTGTTGACTACAGGAGTGAGGGACGTTATCAGATTTGGGTCATTTGCTCTCCAAAGGACGCCTTCCCAGTCCACCCCGCCGTCATACAGACTATTTCCTTTTTGCTTTTTGTCATGCTCCAATGCGTAGCGAACCACATAACCGCCATTTGAGATTCCGACTGCATAAGTTGGGATCCTGTGTTTTTTTGAGATGAGTCTGCTCGCCGGGTTCTTTCTATCCTTTTTCTTAATCAGTCCCGAAGGGTAATTCTTTGTGAGATAAGCTTGCGCTGCTTTTGTCAGTTCCCTGAAGCGCATGTTCCATTCCGCCACACTGTCTTCCTCTGACGCCAGTGCATTTTTCGACCTGGCGAGGGGATCAGCAGGATCGATTTCACCTTGTGTGCCTTTATCTGTGGCAGCAAAGGCATATCCTTTTGCCAGTACAAAGTCACTGAATAAAAGATCTGTGGAAGTTTCATTCCGCGTGGCGGGAATGCCGGCAACCACAAGCTTTCCATTCCACTGTTGCGGTACCCGGATAACAAATCGCGCATCGCCGAACTGGCCGTTTACCTGGGTGCCTTTTACTTCGGCAGGGGCATAGAGGCGGTGCCACCCGGTGTGGGCAGAAGCATCTCCCCAGTTTATGGGTGCAAGTCCGGTGTTGCCGAATACAGCTGCATCGGCATATTGTGCAGGATTCTTAGTGGTGATCCAATTGCCGTTTTTTCCATCAAAAACCTTGAGGGTCACATTTTCTGCCCCGGGGATAACCGCGCTTTCTGATGCTTTTGCCGGCAGGCCATGAACAGCAATCGGCAGTGCCAGGACTATTCCTGATACCCATGCAAACAACTTACGTTTCATCTCTTTCATTCCTCC
Organism: Paraperibacillus esterisolvens; assembly: GCF_046237625.1. Classification (GTDB taxonomy): domain Bacteria; phylum Bacillota; class Bacilli; order Bacillales; family DSM-1321; genus Paraperibacillus; species Paraperibacillus esterisolvens. The sequence continues at coordinate 1,594,466 of NZ_CP143545.1, forward strand.
AGACATTATTGGGTAAACGCTTACAATAATATATCTAGCAAGTTATGTGCCAAAGTGAATGACTGATGATTTAACATGATATATTAACGATTTGCACTCCCTGAATGAATTTTACACACGCAAATTTTCCTGCTTTCCGGAATTTCTTTCCGTAAAAATGGAATTTCCATTTAAAAAAAACTACAGCAGGAGTGCTAAGTCCATCCGCTATTGTGAAGGGTTTTTAGTTTTAAAAAAGATGATTTCCGGATCGCCGTCATCCAGGTTTTCTATAATGCCGCTAAGCGTAAATCCGTTCGCCTTGAACACTTTCTGCATGTTTGTATTGGATTGGTTCGTGGATGAGAATATCTTCTGAGTAGGGGAGTGTGCGGCCATATAACCGAGCAGGGAGCTTGCATAGCCCTTGCGGCGTTTTTCGGCAGGCACTATAATCAAAGAAATGAAGGTCTGCTCAAAGAAATTCAAGTCATAAATTAGAAATCCAGCAATGCGGTCATCGCTTACAGCTTTGATACATCTTTTGCCCTCTATGGCTTTTTTAATGACCGATCTTCTGCAGCTGCTTCCAAAGACTTCCTTGTCGATAGTCGCTATCTCCTCGAAATCTTTTAGTTCAGCTGTATGTACAGTAATCAGGTTCATCCCTCATTTCGATTAATTATCGATTGCTGTCTGGTAATATTTGATAATATTAGAATAGCACGTCTGGAGTTTAAAAGCATATGGCATCCGATAAAGAAACGGGAAGGAGTTGGTTAGTTTGCTGACTGCAGAAAGTCCGGGAAGAATCATTGTCTTAAAGGGTGTGCCAAGGTCATGAAAGACAAGCATTGCCAGGTCATCCAGGACCGGTTTGAAGGAGTATGGATGAATCCTGGAGTTGACAGCTTTATTGGGATGACACCTGACAGGTAACATCCGGGAATCGGTCTCAGGCTGGGAGGAGAACTTCCGGGAATGGAGGTACTTGCGGCCGCTTCATACAGGGCTTTGTACATAACAGCCGCAGCATTCAGCCGCTCGGGCATAAACAGTGTGATTGATACGGGGCATCATGGGGGCTATTCAGTGCCGCTTGGACTACTGACAGAATGCGCAGAGATTGTGGAAGGACTTCCGGTGATGCCTGCAGTCAACTGTTCCATTGGTAATAATGGAAAGAGGGAATGCCACATGGAAAAAAGGCTTCAGTGAGGATGGCTCCATACCTGCCCCGGCCTTGCGCTGGCAGGAAGCTGTACATCAGCCGGGCTGTTATGACCTGGAAGTGGTTACTTCTCATTTGAAACCCTGGGAATGGGAGGACATAATCCGAAATCGCCTTGAACAGGGAGAACCTTTTACTGCTTTTAAAAAGATTTTGACACTAAAAAAAGAGGAATAGGCTGGGATGTTTATGTCTGAAATATTTGCAGATTGGGGAGGAATGCCTGTCCGGCTGACCTGGGTAAAAAGCAGCTGCCTTCCTGATGCTGGGCGGATTACTAGTGTCCATGGCTTTTGTATGAAGGACAGCCGGCTCATGCTGGTAGAGCTAAAGCACAGAGGCTGGGATTTTCCGGGCGGGAATCTTGAGTCTGGGGAGAATCCTGAAGACTGCCTGCAGCGCGAGCTTATGGAGGAAGGGTATGTAACGGGGCGATTCAGCCTGCTTGGATATGTGATGGTCGATCACAGCATAAATCCGCATTGGGTGCACGGTGGGAAATACCCAAAGGTTGGGTATCAGGTTTTTTACCGAGTCGATATTGAGCATCTTTACCCGCATAAGGCAGAGTATGAAGCCTTAAGAAGGATTTTTGTAGAGGGGGATGAAGCAGGAAAGCTCCATCATGGCTGGAGCCCGCTGTATGAAGAGATCCTTGGTGCTGCCATAGCACTGCGGGGAAGTTAAAGCGGCTGTCATCTGCATGACAGCCGCTTCCTTTAAATCTGCATTTCAAACTGCCTGGAGTAGAGGCGGGCATAGATGCCGCTCTTTTTTAGCAATTCACTGTGAGTGCCTTCTTCCTGAATCCCTTCTTCTGTCAGGACGACGATACGGCCGGCATTCCGGATAGTGGTAAGCCGGTGGGCAATAACGATGGTCGTTCTCCCTTTAGCCAGCTGCTCGAGCGAATTTTTGATATATGCTTCACTTTCGTTATCCAGTGCGCTCGTTGCTTCATCCAGGATGAGTACATGAGGATTCTTCAGGAATGCCCGGGCAATGCAAAGGCGCTGTTTTTGGCCGCCGGACAGCTTCACTCCGCGCTGTCCAATTTCCGAGTGATAGCCGCTCGGAAGCTCCATGATAAAATCATGGGCAAAAGCCTGCCGGGCAGCAGAAATCACCTCAGAATCAGAGGCAGACGGCTTTCCATATCTGATATTTTCCATAACCGTCCCGGCAAAAAGGTACACATCCTGATGAACGATGCCGATGTTCCTTCTTAAGTCTTCCAGACTGATGTTCTCAACTGGGTTTCCGTCCAGAAGAATTTCTCCTCTGGTGGTGCCGTAGAGGCGGGGAATCAGTGAGCACAGAGTCGTCTTGCCGGAACCGGAAGGGCCGACAAGGGCAGTGTATTCTCCCGCTTCAATGTTCAAGTTCAGGTTAGTCAGTACAGGCTGCAGATTCTTCTCATATTGAAAAGTTACATTCCTGAATTGAATAGTGCCACATATGGCTTCAGGAGAAAGAGCGTTCGTGCTTTCTTCTTTTTCAGGTGTCAGGTTAATGATTTCCATGAAACGCTGAAAGCCGGTAATGCCCTCCTGGAACTGGGTGCTCATATGAGTGAGCCGCTGCATAGGTTCAATCATATAACCTATATACAGCAAAAACGTGATTAAATCGGCAAGATCAAGCGATTGATTGACTATGTTTGAACTTCCATAGACAATGACTGTTATCGTAATTAATTGAATGAACATTTCAACGCCATTGAAAAAATATGCCTCAGCCAGATATGTCTTTTTCCTGCTTTCGAGAAAGCGGCGGTTTTCCCGTGTAAACTTCTCTATTTCAATCTGTTCATTGGCAAAAGACTTGACCGTCCGGATGCCTGCCAGGCTGTCTTCCACCTGGGCGTTAACATCCGCAATCCGCTCTTTATTGTCCCGCATGGTTTTATTCAACGCTTTGTTGAAATATACCGAAAAAATACCCAGCACAGGCAGAAAACAAAAAACAGCAAGCGTCAGCACGGCATTGATGTAAAACAAAATAAAAAAGGCGCCGGTGAAGCGGACGAGGTATTTAATATAATCCTCCGGCCCGTGATGATACAGCTCGGAAAGGAGAAGCAGATCATTTGTAATCCTTGACATCAGCTGGCCGGTCTTTGTTTTGTCAAAATAACTGAGCGGCAGTCTCTGGACATGCCCAAAAAGCTCGCTCCGCAGATCGCTCTCCATCCTTGCCCCTATTTCATGCCCTTTATAATCAACAAAGAAATTGCCTGCATTTTGCAGGGCAGCGAGGAGCAGCATGAGTCCTCCTGTCCTGTATACGTCTGCAATATCAGGCCGGCCGGCCTTTAAGATATCATTTGTGATATGACGTACGAGAAGAGGGAACAGGAGCGCAATTCCCGACACGATCAAAGCAGTAATGAGGACAGCAAAAAACACACGCAAATATGGCTTATAATATGAAAGGAACTTTTTTAAAGGAAAATCCATCAGTTACCCCTTTTGATATGTTATTTCACAGAACATATATAAGGGGAGACGAAAAAATCAACTCTTGAAGAGCCTCCCTTTATATGAAGTAACAAAAGCAGATGTGTTTTTCATACTGAATTCCTCCTTGAATAATGGTAATTTCATTGTAAAGGATAAAGCGGATTTTTTACAGAATTTTTAGAATCTTTGGTGGAGGTGTGGTATTATATTTTAGAATGAACAAAGAAAAAGGCAGGCTCACGGAGAGCCTGCCTTGTGTATGTTGTGTTGACGAATTAACCTTTTTGAACGTTAGTAGCTTGTGGTCCGCGTTGACCTTGTTCTACTTCAAAAGTTACGTCTTGGCCTTCTTCAAGAGTTTTGAAGCCTTCGCCTTGGATAGCTGAGAAGTGTACGAATACATCGTCTCCACCTTCGCGCTCGATGAAACCGAAACCTTTTTCTGCGTTAAACCATTTTACTTTACCTTGTTCCATTTTTGTTGCCTCCTCGCATGCAGTGCATGCATTGTGTTACTATCCTTGCTCTTTATCCAAAACGAAAAGCTTTAAAACTTATCACTCTTTTGGTTCGAACAAAAATAATTCTCTTTAAATATAGCAGATGAATGTGAGCAATGCAAGAATATATGTTCAAGAAAAAAGAAAGGCCGGCCCTCCAAAAGAATTGTATGTTATTAAGAACTTTCTTGTTTGCGTGAAGGTCTTTTTGCATTATTCTTATAGTAATAAGTTTTTTCTGAAGATTTAGTTAAATCTTTAAACAGTGAACTGCATGGTGAAAAAAAACAGCGGAGGGAACAAACATGACAGCAATTCAAGGAATAAATATAGAAGATGTAAGGGCAGTCAAAGATGAAGGTTTTGATGGATATCAGATCTTTTTTACCTCGGAAGGCCAGGTTTTCTGTTTGCTTGCCGGGAATAGAAAGAAGCCTTTTCCGCTTAATGTAAAGCATCAGTTCAAGGAAAAAGACCTATGTGCTCTCTGCGGGAAGAGCATCTACCCTGCCCCATACGGCCAGCAGCTCTGCACCTATTTTAATGGCAGACAGAATGGCTTGCTGAAGGAATTGATGGAGCTCTATCCGGCTCAATTTACATAAGGACAGACCACGGAAAAAGTGAACCGATTATAGTATGAATGGTATAAGGGGGTGCTGGGCAGTGGCGCTGAATATGCGGATGACTTCAATACTGAGGGAACTGATGGGGACTAAATCCTGCGTGACCGGTGAGGATCTGGCTGCGGCTATTGAAGTGACTTCAAGAACGATCCGGAATGACATCAAGGAGCTGGATGCCCTTATATCGAAGCATGGAGGGAGCATCCTGTCGAAGAGGGGGACTGGCTATCAGTTGATTATTGAAGATGAAGCCCGTTTCCTCACCTTTCTGAAGGCTAATATCTATAAGGGGCTGTCTGACAGCACAGAAATACCGTCTATGCCGGAGGAAAGAGTGCAGTATTTAATCAAGAGGCTCCTGCTGGCTGAAGGATTCCTTAAGCTGGAAGAATTGGCCGATGATATGTATATCAGTAAATCCACCATCCAAAACGATTTGCGGGATGTAAAACGGATCCTCGGAGCTTACGGGATTTATATGGAAAAACGTCCGAATTACGGGATCCGGCTGAAAGGAGAAGAAGTTAAGCTCCGCTATTGCATGGCTGAATATGTGTTTAACCGTGAGGGGACACACCCTGATATCCATAAGCTGGGGGTATCCATCCTGACTCAGGAAGAAATGCAGATCATTAAGGAAATTATACTCCTCCAGATTAAAAACAACGAAATATCCCTCTCAGATATGGCCTTGAATAATCTGGTCATACATATTGCAATTGCGTTCAAAAGGATTCAGAACCGCAATTATGTTTCCCTCGCTCAGGGCGAGCTCCAGGAGATATTCCGGCAGAAGGAATACGAGGCAGCAAGGAAGATTATCGAAGACATTCAAAACCGGCTGTCGGTCATCTTTCCGGAAGAGGAAGTCGCCTATATAGCCATCCACCTGCTTGGCACCAGGACCCTGATCAGCGGGACTGCTGAAGAAGAGGCCGAAGCTATGGGAAGTGAGGATGGGGAAATCCGTCTTCTGACCGGGAAGATTATCGCAGCCATAGAAGAGAATCTGCTGCCGGGCATCAGCGGGGACAGAGAGCTTGCAGCCATGCTGAGCCTCCACCTGAAACCCGTGGTATACCGCTTCCGTTACGGTATGAATCTGAGGAACCCCATGCTGCAGCAGATCAAAGCGAATTATCCCATTGCCTTTGAGGGTGGCATTATCGCCTCCATGGTAATAAAAGAGGAATTGGACATAGAAATCAATGAACATGAAATAGGATATATAGCCCTCCATATCGGGGCTGCCATCGAACGGAGGACCATGACCCAGCTTCCCAAAAACTGTCTGATTGTTTGTGCTTCAGGACTCGGCAGTGCACAGCTCCTGTCTTATAAGCTTCAGACTGTGTTTGGCAATAAGCTGAATATTATAGGCACCATTGAATTTTACAAGTTGCACGGCTACCCGCTTTCTGCTGTGGATTTAATTATTTCGACGATACCGATTGCAGATTCTATGCCGGTGCCTGTAATTGAAGTCAACACATTCCTCGGCAGTGCGGATTTTCAAAAGATAGAAGAGCTGTTAAAACCAGAGAGTGCACAACAGACAAAATATACGAGGGAAGACCTGGTTTTCCTGCAGAGGAAATTTGAGAGCAGGGAAGAGGTCCTTTCTTTCCTGGCAGAGGAGTTGAAGGAGCGGGGGCTGGCCGGAGAGGGATTTTTTGAAAGCGTGATGGAGAGGGAATCCTTCTCTGCGACTTCTTTTGGGAACCTTGTAGCCATACCGCACCCGGCCGTGCCGATGACTGATTCCACGTTCTGGGCGGTGGTCACACTTCAGAAACCCATTCAATGGGGAAACAGCCGCGTCCAATTCGTATGCCTCCTATGCATCAGGAAAAACAGCACTGAAGACTATAAAGCCATGTATGGCCAGCTGGCAGAGATGATTGACAATACAAGCAGAGTTCAGCAGCTTCTGAAATGCAAAACGTATAAGGACTTCGAAAAATTCATCTGAATCCGGAGTTTATTTCCATTTATTATCCTGGGGTGTACATCCATTTCCGCAAGCCTGTATGCTGATGCGGAAATTTTTTGTGTCGAGGTGAAAGCGTTTACAATATACGATGGAATTGCAAGAATATTAAAATAATTAAAGAAAGAGACTCCAGGGAGGGGAATGAGTGAACATTCTTTTATGCTGTGCAGCCGGCATGTCGACCAGCCTGCTTGTCACCAAGATGGAAAAGGAAGCCGCGGCAGAAGGCTTGAGCTGCAGAATCTGGGCAGTGCCGGGGGATGCGGTCAGAAACCACATTAAGGAGGCAGATGTCCTGCTGGTAGGCCCTCAGGTCCGCTATATGCTGCCGCAGTTAAAAAAATTGGGAGGAGAAAAAGGAATTCCAGTGGATGTCATTAATACGGTCCATTACGGCACATGCAATGGTTCCGAGGTATTGAAATTTGCAAGGCATATTTCAAGAAAATAGGGGAGTGTAATCATGAGCAAATTTAACGATATTTTAGAAAATAAGGTAATGCCGGTTGCGGGGCGCATTGCCGGCCAGCGACACCTGCAGGCTCTGCGTGACGGTATCATCCTCACGATGCCGCTGATCATAGTCGGATCGCTATTCCTGATTCTCGGTTTCCTGCCAATCCCGGGCTATACGGATTTCATGGCCAGGACATTTGGGGATGCCTGGCTTACCAAGCTGATGTATCCGGTAGGAGCCACATTCGATATCATGGCCTTAATTGCAGCTTTCGGCATTGCTTACCGCCTGGCTGAGAAATATAATGTGGACGCCTTGTCGGCAGGTGCCATTTCTGTCGCTGCCTTCCTTCTTGCCACTCCATATCAGGTGCCTTTCACTCCGGAAGGCGCAACAGAAGCTGTAATGGTGGGCGGAGCCATCCCATCGGTATTGATGGGAAGCAAGGGCTTATTCGTAGCCATGCTCATCGCCATGATCTCAACTGAAATCTACCGGGTGATCATCCAGAAGAATATAATCATCAAGATGCCAGATGGCGTTCCGCCGGCAGTTGCTAAATCGTTTGTTGCCCTGATTCCCGGCTTTGCTGTAATCGCACTTATATGGGTATTACGTTTAATTGTTGAAAACACAAGCTTTGAAAGCCTTCATAATATTGTCGGTGAAATTTTGGGCAAACCGCTCGGAGTACTTGGCGGAAGCCTCATTGGAAGCCTTGTTGCTGTATTCCTGATCCAGCTCCTCTGGTCATGCGGCCTTCATGGTGCCTCCATCGTGGGCGGTGTAATGGGCCCGATCTGGCTGTCTGCAATGGATGCCAATCGTGTGGCATTCCAGGCGGGAGACGGACTGCCAAACATCTTCACCCAGCAGTTCTTTGATATTTTCATATACATCGGCGGAAGCGGAGCAACCCTAGCCCTTGTTACCGCCATGCTGATCCGGTCACAGAGCCAGCAGATGAAACAACTGGGTAGGCTTGCCGCAGGACCGGGTCTATTCAACATCAATGAACCTATTACATTTGGAATGCCGATTGTCATGAATCCGCTGATGATCGTTCCATTTATCCTTACGCCCCTTGTCATGGTCATTGTCACCTACATCGCAATGAGCACAGGACTTGTTGCACGGCCGGCTGGTATTGCAGTTCCCTGGACGATGCCGCCGATCATCGGGGGGTATCTGGCCGCAGGCGGGAAAATTTCGGGAGCAGTCCTGCAGCTTGTGAACTTTGGCCTCGCCTTCGGAATCTATTATCCATTCTTCAGAATGTGGGATAAGCAGAAATATTCAGAAGAACAAGGAGCAATCGAGATTACTTCTGCTAAAAAACTTCAGGCATAGGAGAATATTAATGGTGAAATTAATCGTTAACGCAGACGACTTTGGCTATTCAAAAGGAGTCAATCTCGGAATTATCGAAGCTTATCAAAATGGCATCGTAACATCCGCGACACTGATGGCTAACATGCCTGGAGCAGAGCACGCATCAGCTCTTGCCGCAGAAAACCCGGGGCTCGGGGTGGGTATCCACCTCGTCCTGGACTGCGGGTATCCGGTAAGTAAGAAAGTTCCTTCACTCATTGATGAAAAAGGGAAATTCCTTAACACAAAAGCGGTCTGTGAGCAAGGAGATCCAGCCGAGATAGAGCGCGAGCTGGAAAGCCAGATTGAAAGGTTCCTGGGCTTCGGCCTGAAACCGACACATCTGGACAGCCATCATCATGTTCATGGTCATGAAAATGTTTTTGAGATTGTCAGCAGGCTTGCCTATAAATATGGTATCCCAATCAGACCGGTATCAGAAAGCCTGCTGAAATCCGGGCGACATAATCCTTCTGTCCACTATTTCGAACCAGGATTTTACGGGGAAAATCTAACAAACGAAACGCTGATCGATTGTATTGAGAGGTCCCTGTCCTATGAGACAGCAGAGATCATGACACATCCAGCTTTTCTTGATGAAGCAATCCTGTCTGGAAGCTCATATGCTATGCCGCGTGTTCGTGAGGTTTCCATCCTTACTGACCCGAGGATCAAGGATTTTATAAAGAAACAGGGTGTGGAGCTTGCGACTTATAAAGAAGCTGCCGGCAAATCCGTGGTTTGAAGCAGGGGAAGTGCGGAATGAAAAAGTAGATTTCCAATTGGGAGACCGTTAGCCCCTTTTTGGAAAGAAGTTTCGATGAAGAAGGGGTGGCGGCATTTGTTTCCAGGAATGAAACAGGGCGGCCCCAGAGGGAAGCAGCACAGGATTTCAAGGCTGTCCCAGGTTTTTATGGGCGCAGTGGAATCATCGCCTCAGCTGCTTTCCGCTTCTTAAGGAAAAACAATGATTATTCATGTAAGCGCTTTTACAATAGAATAACAGTAACAGAATAACCAAACATAAAGAGGAGGCAGATCTATGAATATACTATTATGCTGTGCAGCAGGGATGTCCACAAGCCTGCTTGTCACAAAGATGGAAAAAGCCGCACAGGATCAGGGAATAGACTGCAAAATATGGGCAGAAGGTGCATCCTCAGTAAACGATCATATCGCATCGGCCGATGTCCTGCTGATTGGGCCGCAGGTACGCTATCTGCTGCCGCAGCTCAAAAAATTAGGCGAAGCGCATAATGTACCCGTAGACAGTATCAATACCGTCCATTATGGCATGTGCAATGGAGCAGAAGTGTTGAAGGCGGCCATCGCTCTTGCAAAGAGCAATAAGCTGGAAGAGTCCATCTAAGCCTGGCCATCTGCATGTATCGATTTATGGGAGGTGAGAGAAATGGATTCAATGGAACAGATAGTTTTTACGATTATCCTGCACGGCGGAAACGGGAAGAGTTCCTCTATGGAAGCCATCCAGGCAGCCAAAAAGGGTGATTTTATAGAAGCAAGAGCGAAGCTCAAGGAAGCGGGAGAAGCCTTGAACGAAGCACATAAAACACAGACAGAACTAATACAGGCTGAAATCAGGGGAGAGAGGGCAGAAACATCCCTGTTGATGGTCCATGCCCAGGATCATCTGATGAATGCTCTGACAATCAAGGACCTGGCAGCAGAATTTGTAGATCTCTATGAAGCAATTGAAACGAAAAGGGGAGTCAATCTATGAAAAAAGGGCTTAAAATTGCAACGATCGGGGGCGGATCAAGCTATACGCCGGAACTCATCGAGGGGTTCATCAAGAGATATGAAGAGCTTCCCGTGAGTGAATTATGGCTTGTTGACATTGAAGCAGGCAGGGAAAAGCTTGAAATAGTCGGACAGCTTGCCAAGCGGATGGTGGAAAAATCAGGTTTGCCCATCAAGGTTCATCTTAGCCTCGACAGGAGGGAAGCACTGAAGGATGCGGATTTTGTTACCACCCAGTTCCGTGTAGGGCTTCTTGACGCACGTGCTAAGGATGAAAGAATACCGATGAAATATGGTGTGCTCGGTCAGGAAACAAACGGTCCCGGCGGTTTGTTCAAAGGACTTCGGACCATTCCGGTAATACTCGACATATGCCGCGATATGGAGGAGCTTTGTCCCGATGCCTGGCTTATCAACTTCACGAATCCTGCCGGCATGGTAACCGAAGCGGTGCTCCGCTATTCCAGCATCAAAAAAGTGGTGGGGCTCTGCAATGTTCCAATCGGAATGGAAATGGGCATCGCAAAGCTCCTTGATGTGGACCACTCCCGGGTAAGAATTGATTTTGCCGGTTTAAACCACATGGTATATGGACTGGATGTGTATGTGGACGGAGTAAGCAAAAAGGATGAAGTCATAGACCTGCTGACAGATCCTTCAAACTCAAGCTTTGTGAAAAACATACAGGGCATGGGCTGGGAGCCTTCGTTTGTAAAGGCGCTGAATGTGCTCACTTGTCCGTACCATATGTACTACTATAAAACGCGGGAAATGCTTGAAAAAGACCAAAAGAACTTTGAAAAAGGCGAGACGCGTGCCGAGGTGGTCCAAAAGCTTGAAGCTGAATTATTTGAGCTTTACAAAGATCCTGAGCTTGATATCAAGCCTCCACAGCTGGAGAAAAGGGGAGGGGCGTACTACTCGGATGCCGCTGTGCGCCTGATCACATCCATCTATAATGACAAGCGGGATATCCAGCCGGTGAATACCAGGAATAACGGGGCAATCGCCAGCCTGCCGGCAGATTCCGCTGTTGAAATCAGCTGTGTGATTACGAAGGATGGCCCGAAGCCGATTGCAATTGGAGACCTGCCGGTTGCTGTCCGCGGACTGGTCCAGCAGATCAAATCCTTTGAACGGATCTCTGCAGAAGCAGCTGTGACAGGCGACTATGACAAGGCAGTACTTGCGCTGACCATTAACCCGCTCGTTGGTTCAGATCATATTGCGAAGCAGATTGTAGATGAGATGCTTGAAGCACACAAAGAACATCTTCCCCAGTTCTTTAAAGCGGTGGAAGCATAATAAGAAGCAGGCACCAGACCTCCAAATCAGGAGGGGCTGGTGCTTTTTTATGCCTGCTTTCTGCTAAAATAATTAAATTTTGCCATTTTTCCAAAAATAATGCAAATGGCCTGGTCCTTTCATCATTATTATAAACACGTTTGCTGAATGGTTGGGGCTTATGTTTCATAGACGGAGATTACATGATGGGATAGGCTTGAGATGTATGGTAGGCGCTGTCATTTATGGCATCAAATGCAAGAAAATCCTGAATTTAAAGGAGGATTTATGAAGAAAAAGTCATGGGTCATCACATCGGTATGTTCAGTGTTGATTGGCAGTACGGCAGCATTTGCTGAGGAAAATGGTTCAGTGCCTGTCCCGACTTTAGAAAGACAGGAAAATACCCTGAAAGGGGGGCAGCGTCCCCATCCCGTCTTTACCTGGGATTCTCCTGCTGTTCCAATGTCCGGAGTGCTTCACCCTGGCTCAGCAAGGGGTGCAGGGATGATGCCGGGACCGCTTGCTGCCATTGATGGAGTGATCCATTCAGCCATTTCTCAAGGTGTCATGCCCGGAGCAGTTGCACTCGTGGCCAGAGGAGGCAGCATTGTAAAGCATGAGGCATACGGACATTCTGCCAAATACGAGAATGGCTCCTTTACTCCTATGCAAAATCCTGTCGAGATGAAGAAGGATACAATCTTTGATCTCGCATCCATCAGCAAGATCTTCACAGCCACAGCCATCATGATACTTCAAGAAAAAGGGCTTGTTGACCTGGACGCTCCGGCTGCGGCTTATATTCCCGAATTTGCCCAGAACGGGAAAGGGCAGGTCACAGTAAGGCAGCTTTTAACACACACCTCAGGGTTCGAAGCATGGATCCCGCTTTACAGTAAAGGGACATCAAGGGACTCAAGGCTTCAGTTGGTCTTCAGCCAGCCGCTAAAAAAACCGCCTGGAACTACATACACTTACAGCGATCTGAATATGATCACGCTGGGGGCGATCGTGGAAAGGCTGACCGGCATGAGGCAGGACGAGTTTGTTAAAAGGCATATCACAGAGCCGCTCGGCATGAAGGATACCATGTATAATCCACCGGCTGAGCTGAAGGGCCGCATTGCTGCCACAGAATACCAATCAGTGCCGGCCCGGGGTCTCGTGTGGGGAGAAGTGCATGATGAAAATGCCTGGAGTCTGGGTGGAGTTGCCGGCCATGCCGGGGTTTTCTCGACCGCTTCAGACCTTGCCAAATTTGCGCATATTTTCCTGAACGATGGAAAGTATGGAGGAAAGAAGATAATGAAGCCTGAAACCGTCAAACTCCTGCTCGAAAACCAAAACAGCGCCTATCCGGGTAATGACCATGGTCTCGGCTGGGAGCTTGGCCAGGGCTGGTACATGGATGCTCTTTCCGACAGCACATCCTTCGGCCATACAGGCTATACAGGCACATCCATTGTATTGAATCCGAAACAAAAGACCATAGCCATTCTTCTGACCAACCGGGTGCATCCCACCCGTGCTACCGTTTCCACAAACCAGACCAGGAGGCTTTTTGCGAGACAAGTAGCTGATTCCATTCCGGTTAAGATGGAGCGGCATGGTGCCGCCTGGTTCGCAGGCTATGGTGATAAGCTCGCTAACTCTATGGAAGCAGAAGTCAAAGGGAAAGAAAGGATCGAATTTGCGACATGGTACAGCACCGAAACTAATGCTGACTATGGACGGATAGAGGTTCTGGCAGACGGCGCATGGGAAAAGCTTGATGAATATACAGGAACCTCCGGCGGGTGGATGGAGAAAGTCTATCAGCTTCCGGAAGGTGCAGAAAAAATCCGCTGGGTCTACAGCACGGATGGATCAGTAAACGGACGCGGCTGGTATGTCGGCCAAGTCAAGGCGGATGGCCATAAACTGGACTTTCAGAAGAATGACTGGAGTTTAAGAAATTACTAAGAGGAGGAAGAACATGTCTAAAATGTTAAGAGTGTTCCTAGTTTTTTCTATTATGTTCGGGCTGATCATCAGCGGCCTGCCAGGTACAGGTAGTGAGGCTTCCGGTAAAACAGTGAAGAAAGACCGCAGCGGCCCGGACTTGATCATTGACCAGAATGTGCCGGAGCTCTCGAAGGCTGTTAAGGACAACAAGCTGGATTTGAACGCCCTTCATATTTGGACGGATGGCAGCTTCACCCTTGCTGCTGATACCAAATGGAAATCAACGAATAAAAATGTCGCCAGTGTCGATCGTGAAGGTGTGGTCACGTTTTCGGGACAAAACGGAAAAACCTTTATCTACGCATCGGACGGTTTGAAAAGCGACCGCATCGCCCTGCAGCATAAGCAGGACGGCGTCCATGTTATCAAGAGAAAAGGGGCCAGTTACAGGATCATTGACAAGGCTGTCAGCCACATGACCCTGAAAGAAAAAGTCGGGCAGATGCTGATGCCTGATTTCAGAACGTGGAAGGGACAAAATGTAACCTCCATGCTTCCGGAAATCGAGAAACTTGTGAAGGAATATCATCTTGGCGGTGTTATCTTATTTAGAGAAAACGTCGTGACAACCGAACAGACCACTAGGCTAGTGGATGCCTACAAACAGGCGGCGGAAAAATTCGGCCTTCTCGTGACGATCGACCAGGAAGGCGGAATCGTCACACGCCTGCAGTCCGGGACAGACATGCCAGGCAATATGGCCCTCGGTGCAGCGCGGTCTGCAGAACTTTCGGAAAAAGTGGGAACAGCCATCGGGGAAGAATTGAGTTCCCTTGGAATCAATATGAACCTGGCTCCAAGCCTGGATGTTAATAATAATCCGGATAATCCGGTCATCGGCGTGCGTTCATTCGGCGAAGACCCTGAACTTGTAGCAAAAATGGGCATGTCCTATATCAAGGGGCTGCAGAAAACAGGTACAGCTGCTACAGCCAAGCATTTTCCGGGACATGGAGATACGGCAGTGGACTCTCACCTGGGCCTGCCAGAGGTGCCGCATGATCTCTCCCGCCTGAAAAAAGTAGAGCTCTACCCATTCCAGCAGGCGATGGATGCCGGAATTGATGCAGTTATGACAGCCCATGTCACATTCCCGAAAATCGACGATACAAAAGCGATTTCCAAAAAGGATGGAACAGAAATTGCGATCCCGGCAACTCTTTCTCAAAAAGTGCTGACTGGCTTGATGAGGGAGGAAATGGGCTACAAAGGCGTCATTATCACAGATGCAATGAATATGCAGGCAATCAGCGACCATTTCGGGGCGGTGGATGCTGCTGTCCGGACGGTCAAGGCCGGAACGGATATTGTCTTGATGCCGGTAGGACTTGAATCGGTTGCAGGCGGTCTGTATGAGGCCGTCAAAACAGGCGAAATCACGGAAGAGAGAATTGAGGCTTCTGTAAAACGCATTCTGACCCTTAAGCTGAACAGAGGAATCATCAAGGCGGAAAAGGAAAAAAGCGTGGATGAAAAGATCCAGAATGCACTGCGTGTAGTCGGGTCACAAGAGCATAAGGCCGTAGAGAAAGAAGCGGCGGCCAAATCCATCACCCTCATAAAAAACAATGGAGTGCTTCCGGTAAAGGCAGCGGCAGATGACAAGATTGCCGTCATTGGCAATACGTATCTAACGGAGCTTGCCGGAGAAATTAAAAAGCATCACGGAAACGCAACGGTTGTAACGGCATCAAAGCCTCTTACAGCCGCACAGCTTGCAAGCATTAAGGATGCGAAATATATCATCCTCGGCACTGTAACATCAACCGTTTCAGGCCGGTCTCCTAACAGCGACCAGATGAAGCTCGCAAACCAGCTTGTGGATCTCGATGTTCCAGTTATAGGCGCTGGAATCCGCAACCCATATGACATCATGGCCTATCCGGGTGCAGATGCCTATCTTGCCCAATACAGCTTCAGGAATGCAAGCTTTGAGGCACTCGCCAATACAATTTTTGGAAAGAACAATCCTTCCGGAAAGCTTCCAGTCACCATTTATGATGCTGCCCGACAAGTGCTGTACGGATACGGACACGGCTTGACTTATTAAGCGAGGGGAGGAAAAGACATGAAAAAATGGCTGGCCGGTGCTGCTGCACTTCTATTAATGCTTTCCATCTTTACAGGTGCAGTTGCCGATAATAATAAACATGAAAAAGGAAAAAAGCATGGGAAGTTCCGCCTTGGAGTTGATGTGCTTCTTCAGGATAAGATAAATCTGCTGAAGGGTAAGCGCGTAGGATTGATTACAAACCCTACAGGAGTTGATCAGGAGGTAACTAGCATTGTAGACAGATTGTCACAGCATCCTGATGTCAACCTGACGGCGCTTTACGGCCCGGAGCATGGGGTAAGGGGAAGCGCGCAGGCAGGACAGTATGTAGAATCGTATACAGACCCTAAAACAGGTCTTCCGGTATACAGCCTATATGGAAAAACAAAGAAGCCCACACCGGAAATGCTCGAGGATATCGATGTTCTTGTTTTCGATATTCAGGATGTGGGCACAAGATTCTATACGTATATCTATACAATGGCACTGGCAATGGAAGCCGCAAAAGAAAACAATAAGGAAATCATCGTCCTCGACAGGCCGAATCCGCTTGGCGGAGAAAAAGTGGAAGGGCCGGTGCTGGAAGATAAATATTCCTCCTTCGTCGGGGAATACGAAATTCCGGTAAGGCACGGCATGACAGTAGGCGAGCTTGCGCTGTTATTCAACAAGGAATTCAATATCGGGGCAGATCTTACTGTTGTGAAAATGGAAGGCTGGAAGCGGGATAGGTACTATGATGAAACTCCGCTGAAATGGGTGCTTCCGTCCCCTAACATGCCGACTCTTGAAACCGCAGTTGTTTATCCGGGCGCAGCCTTAATTGAAGGAACGAATATCTCAGAAGGAAGAGGGACCACCAAGCCGTTTGAATTGATCGGTGCGCCTTTCATTAACGGTGACAGCCTGGCAGAAAAGCTGAATGCCCTTGATCTTCCGGGCGTCCAGTTCAGATCAGCATCCTTCATTCCATCCTTCTCAAAGCATATGAATGTACTATCGCACGGCATCCAGATCCATGTAACCAATTTGGACGCTTATAAGCCTTTCGAAACAGGTGTGCATATCGTCAAGACGATCCATGATATGTATCCTGATCAATTCCAGTTCAGGGCCCCTAATTCTGCAGGCATCTCATTCTTTGACAACCTGACAGGAACAGGAGCGATCCGCCAGGGCATTGAGGACGGCAAGACCGTCGAACAGATGCAGAACAACTGGAAGCAGGGACTTGACGACTTCAAGAAGCTTCGCAAACAGTATTTGCTTTATAAGTAAAAAAGGACGGCTTCCTGATGGAAGCCGTTTTTTTGCTATTTTGGGAAGAATCATATAAAGTACGGCTGTTGAATAAGAGAGTTGATATCCGCTGCAGGCACTCGCGGACCTTAGGGGCGGGCGCTGAGCCTCCTCGGCTTTGCCTGCGGGGTCTCACCTGTCCCGCAGCTCCCGCATTTAAAAGCGGAAAGCGGTGCCTGCCTAATAAAACTTATTTATACCTCAATGTCCATGTAGTTGGTTTGAAACTGTCACTAATATGCCAGGCAGAGACCCGATAAAGAAGACTTGCTGATTGGAGAGCGATTGCTGCGACAGAAGCATAGTCGCACTTATGCGTTAGCCAAGCATAAGCCAAGCTTAATGGGATCTCCCTCCGCTCCCTCGGAAAGCGTTCCGGTAAGCGACAGTAAGTTTATGAAAATTGTCTTTAGGAACGGGCTGGATTCTTTGCAGTCCGGCCAGAAAGAAAATACAATGAACGTAGTATGAGAGCGAATACATAAAGGGGGATCTTAATGAAACGATTACTGGACTGTACAGCATCTGATTTTGCCGGAATGAATGGGGAGCAATTGAAGCAGTCGATACTAGCATCAGAAGGGAGGGTCCTGGTATCTGAGGTTATAGGGTCCGTGACACCTTATTACCCGGCAGTCACAAATGGAGAGCTTGCTGCTTCCTTCGGTGCGGATCTGCTTCTGTTAAATCTTTTTGACGTGAACAGCCCTGTCATTAACGGGCTGGAAGGTGAACCGGAAGTATTGGTTAAAAAGTTAAAGGCACTCACCGGGCGGCCAATCGGCCTGAATTTGGAACCGGTAGACGAGAAGGCGGAAAGACTTGAAAAGCTGGATACACTGCCCGAAGGACGAACATCTTCCAAAGCCTCGCTGAAGCGTGCAAAAGAGCTGGGCTTTGATTTTGTATGTCTGACAGGGAATCCGAAGACAGGTGTGACCAACCCAGAAATTTTAGCTGCCATCAAGAACGCGAGAGAAATTTTGGGGGAAGATGCCTTGATCATCGCCGGGAAAATGCATGGTGCAGGAGTTGCCGGAGAAACGGGCGGAAGCATCATAAACAGTGAAGTGCTCGGTTCCTTTGTGGATGCGGGCGCTGATATTATCCTCATTCCATCTCCCGGTACAGTACCCGGATTCACGGTTGAAAAAACAGCAGGGCTTGTGGATGAAGTCCATGCCAAGGGTGCACTTGCCATCCTCACAACCGGGACAAGCCAGGAAGGCGCCGATGAGGATACCATCAAAAAAATTGCCCTTTACAGCAAGATGGCGGGAGCAGACCTGTATCATATCGGAGATGCCGGAGCTTCAGGAATGGCCCTGCCGGAAAATATCATGGCCTATTCAATCGCCATCCGCGGCAAAAGACATACGTATACCAGGATGGCTGCGTCAGTCAGGCGCTGATAAGCATTTTATGGATAAATAGAAAGGCCCTTGTGATACGATAAGGGGTATCTTGATAAAAGAGGTGTCAATATGAAAATTGAAGTATGGTCAGATTTTGTCTGCCCGTTTTGTTATATAGGTAAACGGCGTCTGGAGGAAGCACTGGCAGCTTTTCCTAACCGTGATGGCGTTGAAGTGGAATTCAAAAGCTTTGAACTTGATCCTAATGCCGAGAAATTTTCCGGAAGAAGCATCCACGAAGCGCTCGCCCTTAAATACGGTATGAGTGTGGAACAGGCGAGGGAAGCAAATGCTGGTCTAGGAAAGCAGGCAACAGAAGCTGGTCTCCAATTCAACTTTGAAGACATGAAGCCGACCAACACCTTTGACGCCCACAGGCTTGCAAAGCTCGGAAAGTCTCTGGGCCGGGAAGCTGAGGTTACGGAAGCACTGCTTCATGCTTATTTCACAGATTCAAAAGATCTCGGCAATCTTGAGGTCCTGGCTGATATTGCGGAATCTGCAGGGATTGACAGGGAGCAGGCGATGAAGGTGCTTGAGGACAAAAATGCACATGGGAACGAAGTCCGTATCGATGAAGCGCTTGCCCAGCAGTATGGCGTCACAGGTGTCCCATTTTTCGTCATCAATCAGAAATATGCCATCTCAGGAGCGCAGCCAGCATCAACCTTCAGCAATGCCCTAGAGAAGGTGTGGCTTGAAGAAAACCCGGCGCCAAAGCTCCAGGATCTTGGCGGGAATTCAGATGCCTTTTGTGCAGATGGTTCCTGCACACTGCCGGATAATAAAGAATAAAAGAGGAGAGCGGTTCTTGCCGCTCTCTTTTTTTCTGTGGATTATAAAGACTGGAGAGGGTATGCTTACCTATATACATAAATTACAGCCAAGAATGAGGTCTATAAATGAACACTAACACTTTTTCAAACTTTCATATAAGTGAAGAGATTAAGCGGGCTTTGGCCGGCCTTGGATATAAGGAGCCGACCAGGGTGCAGAGCGAGGTTATACCAGCAGCAATCGAGGGGCGGGATCTTGTGGTTAAGTCCCAGACAGGCAGCGGAAAGACAGCTGCATTCGGGATACCTCTCTGTGAGCTGGTGAGCTGGGAAGAAAACAGGCCGCAGGCACTCGTGCTGACTCCAACCAGGGAGCTGGCGGTCCAGATTAAAGAAGATCTTACGAATATTGGCCGATATAAGCGGATCCATGCCGCAGCCGTTTACGGAAAATCCCCGTTTGAGCGGCAGAAGCTGGCCCTGAAGCAGAAGACCCATATAGTGGCAGGAACGCCTGGCCGGGTCCTTGATCATATCCAAAAAGGGACACTTATAACTGATAAAATCAGGTACCTGGTCATAGATGAGGCAGATGAAATGCTGAATATGGGCTTCATCGAACAGGTAGAAGCCATCATCAAAGAACTTCCTGCCGATAGAGTTACCATGCTGTTTTCGGCGACCCTGCCTGAGGAAATTGAAGGGCTGGCAAGGAAGTATATGAAGGACCCGGCTGAAATCGAGATTGAATCAGCAGGAACGGCCCGAAATAAAATAGAGCATGTGCTCATCAAGGTAAATGAAGACGAAAAACTTTCGGCGCTGAAAAGGATCACAATAGTAGAAAACCCTGACAGCTGCATCATGTTCTGCAGAACGCAGGAGAGGGTCAACGAGCTGTTCAGCCAGCTCGAAAGTTCCGGCTATCCGGCAGACAAAATCCATGGCGGCATGATCCAGGAGGACCGCTTTGCCGTCATGGATGATTTCCGGCGCGGACACTTCAGGTACCTGGTGGCCACAGATGTGGCCGCGAGGGGAATCGATATTGAAAATATCAGCCTGGTTATCAACTATGACCTGCCGCTCGAAAAGGAAAGCTATGTACACCGGACTGGAAGAACCGGCCGGGCCGGGAAAGCCGGGAAGGCCATCAGCCTCATGACCGAAAGGGAAGAGAGGCTTGCCGGAGAAATTGAAGAGTATATCGGCTTCTCCCTCACAAGGTCCGCGCTGCCGGATGAACAGGAAGTGCAGGATGCCCGGGAAGCGTTCACCGCAAAACTCAATGAACGGCCCCTGCTGAAAAAAGATAAAAGCGAAGAATTGAATAAAGATATCATGAAGCTGTATTTTAACGGCGGCAAAAAGAAAAAGCTGAGGGCAGTCGACTTCGTGGGCACCATTGCCAAACTGCCGGGAATCAGTGCCGAAGACATTGGGATCATCACCATTCAGGAAAACGTAACATATGTAGAAATCCTGAATGGAAAAGGACATGCTGTCCTACATGCCATGAAAACAACCACCATTAAGGGCAAGCAGCTCAAGGTTCATAAAGCAAAAAAATAATAAGCCTGGCCCCCTTTGGGCATCTTAATCCAGAGGTGGTAAGCATGACAGAAAACAGGCCGGTATCCTACCAGCAGACACTCGGCACCAAAACTCAGCGCGCCCGGGAGCTTCCTGAAGGCTACGATCTTTCAGCTTTCGATGAAGACAACGCTGAAAATCCGACTAGAAAAGAGAAGGAAGAAAAAAGACAGCAGTGAATGCTGTTTTTTTCTTGGGTGGAATGTTGGGAGATTAGTCCTAATATGATAAAGACCTTTTTGTGATCGAATCAGGGTGGAAAAGGTCTTCATGCCTTCGATGAAGACATTTTGGCGATCAAATCAGGGTGAAAAAGGTCTTCATACCTTCGATGAAGACCTCTTTTCGATCGAATCAGAGTGTAAAAGTCCTTCATCACCACGATGAAGGACTCCTGGTAACCAATCCAGAGCTCAACAGTCTGCATACTCCTCATGAAAGTGTTTTTTGAAGGGAATAGGAGGGAATAGAAGAGAGTCTGTCGGTACAAATAATCCATGGAAGATTTGATAAAAAGAGAGGGGCAGTAACATGAAAATGAGAAAACTTGGTGCAGCCGGGCTTGAGGTATCTGCTCTTGGTCTTGGATGCATGGGCATGTCTGACTTTTACAGCGGCCAGGATGATGAGGAGTCTATCAAGACTATACACCGGGCGATAGAACTTGGGATTAATTTTTTGGATACGGCCGATATGTACGGCGTAGGCAAGAATGAAGAGCTGCTTGGAAAAGCGCTGAAAGGCAAAAGGGATGAAGTGGTCCTTGCTACCAAATTCGGCAATGTAAGGGGAGAGGACGGCAGCTTCAAGGGCGTGAACGGCCGGCCGGAATATGTGAAGCAAGCCTGTGAAGACAGCCTTAGGCGTTTAGGTGTGGATCATATCGATTTGTATTATCAGCACCGTGTTGATCCCGATACACCAATCGAGGAGACGGTCGGGGCCATGTCAGATCTTGTGAAAGAAGGCAAGGTGCGCTATCTTGGCATGTCGGAGGCAGCGCCGGATACCATACGGGCGGCGAACAGAGTCCACCCTATCACGGCCCTGCAGACAGAATACTCTTTATGGAGCCGGGAAGTCGAGGATGAAATTCTGCCGGTTGTCCGTGAGCTGCGTATTGGCTTTGTGCCTTACAGCCCGCTCGGCCGCGGCTTTTTGACCGGACAGATTCAGAAGTTTGAAGACCTGGCTGAAGATGATTACCGCCGTCATTCCCCGCGTTTCCAGGGTGAGAACTTTGAGAAAAACATCCAGCTGGTTCAGAGGATCAAGGAAATTGCCCAGGATAAGGGAGTGGAGGCATCCCAGCTTGCCCTGGCATGGCTGCTGGCACAAGGCGAAGATATTGTGCCTATTCCCGGAACGAAAAGGAGAAAGTATCTGGAAGAGAACATCGCAGCCGCTGAGATCACACTGACCGATGAGGAACTGCAGCAAATAGACGATGCAGCCCCGATTGGTGCAGCAAGCGGGCTCAGGTATGATGTGAATTCAATGAAATCTGTAAATCTATAATAGTTTAAAATCATTTTTTTATTCCTGTCTGGAAAAGAGGTAAATTAAAGAAGAGGGTATCCATACATACGGATACCCTCTTTGTTGTTATATATTCTGATGGATGCTGATCCCTAGACCCTCAGCCACTCGTGCACCATACTCCGGGTCTGCTTTCATAAAGTGCCGGATCTGCCTCACTTTAATTTCCTCAAGGGCGACAGGCTTCATGGCATTTACCACATTCCTGATCAGGCGGGTGCGCTCATCAGCATTCATGAGGCGGTAGAGATCGCCTGCCTGGGTATAGTGATCATTGTGGTCATAGGAGAAGCTGCCGGCAAAGCCTGAAACCGGATGCGGGGCAGGATTGTTCCCGGCTGTTTCTGACGGCCCTCCGAAGCTGTTCGGCTCGTAATAAACTGAACCTCCGCCATTGCTGTCAAATCTCATCTGACCGTCACGCTGATAGTTATGGACACCTGACTTTGGACGATTGATCGGCAGGGCATTAGCATTGGCCCCCACTCGGTATCTGTGGGCATCGGCATAAGCAAACAATCTTCCCTGCAGCATCTTGTCGGGGGAAACCTCCACACCAGGAATCAATGTGCCGGGTGAGAAAGCCGCCTGCTCAACTTCCGCAAAATAATTTTCAGGATTCCGGTCAAGCACCATCCGGCCGACTTCAATCAGCGGATAGTCCTTTTGAGACCAAACCTTAGTTACATCGAAAGGATCAAAACGATAGGTATCTGCATCCTGGAGCGGCATGATCTGCACATAAAGCTTCCATGCCGGGAAATCACCCGATTCTATCGCATTGAATAAATCCTCGGTATGATAATCCGGATTTTCCCCCGCAATTTGCGAGGCTAAGTCGACGTCCAGGTTCTTGATTCCCTGTTCGGTTTTGAAGTGATACTTTACCCAGACGCCTTCGCCGAGTTCATTCACCCATTTAAAGGTATGGCTGCCGAAACCATGCATATGGCGCAGCGTTGCCGGAATTCCTCTGTCAGACATCAGGATAGTTACCTGATGCAGGGATTCCGGGGAGAGTGACCAAAAATCCCATACAGCAGTCGGATTTTTAAGATGTGTTTTTGGATCTCTTTTTTGAGTATGTATAAAGTCAGGGAATTTAATCGCATCGCGGATAAAGAATACGGGTGTATTGTTCCCGACAATGTCATAGTTTCCTTCTTCTGTATAAAACTTTACCGCAAAGCCGCGCGGATCCCTTACTGTATCCGCGGAACCTAACTCGCCTGCCACTGTTGAAAAACGGATGAACAGAGGTGTGCGTTTTCCGATTTCATTAAAGACTTTTGCTTTTGTATAAGCAGATATATCATTTGTCACTTCAAAATAGCCATGTGCCCCAGCACCCTTCGCATGCACAACACGCTCAGGCACCCGCTCGCGGTTGAAATGCGCAAGTTTCTCAAGGAGATGCACATCCTGAATGAGAGTAGGACCGCGGTGACCGGCCGTCTGGGAGTTCTGGTTATCCCCGACAGGAGCACCCCAGCTTGTGGTTAAGCGATTATTAGTTGTCAATAAAATCCCCGCCTTTATCTAATTTTTCTTTCAATTTATTAAATAATACCATTTTTTAATTAAAAATCAATACTTAATTGTAATTATTATAAATAAATTAAATCTACTATAAAAACAGACACAGGATTTACGCCTGAACACCAGCTGTGAGGCATTTTTATATATATCTGTTTCTTTAGATATTCTCAAGTTTAATCCTTAATGAGAAAATTCAGCTGCAGAGAAACATGTGAATATCCAACTACAAGAATATCTGCAAAAGAACTTTTTGAAGTGTATTCAGACTGGTGTTATAAAAATGGGGAGTTTGTTACCGGGCGCAGTCACTAAGAGAACCTATTTACACCATTTCAGCAGCAAACCGTTTTGCTTTGTAAAAGCCTTTATAGTGGCCTATTACGGGGCAAGCGTGGGACAGAGATTAAATGAACCATTACACACCGTCACAACAAGAGACAGATTCGGGTTGGTTACCCTAAGAGGCCAGGATTATCAAATTTTAGATGTCGGCATGAGGATGCTGCAACTACACGAATCATACGCCGGCCAGGGGTTTCCATCAAATTACCTCATTAATCGGGATAATACCGGGAAGGCGTATCCAAAGTTTCAGCAGGTTGCCAGGTGCGGCAATGCAGGTCCACCACCGTTTGCTGATGCTCCTGTAAGAGCAAATCTTCCAGAGATGTGAGTGAAGAATAATCGATATAAGCCTGCTCTCGCTAATTAGTTCTACAGTCTGAATTTATAGTTTGATATTTATAAATACATGCATCCAACTGCCTGCTAAGTTCTATAGTACTTGAAGCTAATAGACCGTCTGTTGAGCCAGATTGAATCATTTCTGAACGGAGCTGATCAATTCTCTCTTCAATTTCAGTAGGTGTTTTACAAGTACATTGGTAAATCATTTCAATACTCCTTCTTTTCTTGAGTCAGAATAATATTTTACCAGTTTACAGTAAAAAAGGGTAGGATTTAACAAATCAGATAATAATGGAGTTAATAAAACGACAAAAATCCAACTTAACCAAAAAGAACAACATTTTGCAGATACACGTGAATAGGCAGAAGAAATTGATTCAGCTGCTAAGGTAAATGAGAATCTTCAAAAGCACAGGATCGCCGAGAAATATAACAAATAAGGTCAGTATTTCTTGATTGTTTTAACCTTCTCCTATCAAACTCCTAAAGCAGTGATGGAGAGCCGGCCGGATAATGCTCCAGCACTGATGAGCTTGAAGAGCAGCATAAAGATGTGGAATACAAAATCAAGGGTGATGGCACTGTGGAAGTTGACAGGCAGATGGAGATGGATGAGAAGGGAAGTATTGTGAATCTCAAAAATAAAAAAAGCGTGATATAACACGCTTAACTCTGTGGTTTTTTTAAATGCAAATTACCTTTATTGAACATAATGAGTCCATTAACTCGCTCATAAAGGGCATACAAAGGATATAGCAGTCCAATAAATACAATAATAAAAGGTATTTTTTCAATAACAGGTATTATGCCAGAAAGCAAAGATACTAATTTCTCTGTTAAGTAAATGAATAAAGGGATAACTGCTATAGCACCAATTAAAAGAAATGGCGTAACCTTTGTTTCTTTTAATTTAGCTTTGCAGTATGGGCATTTCATGGTAAAGGGTGATGAGAAATCCTCAAAATCTTCAAGTGTTATTGCTTCCTGACAATTTGGACAAGGGACAGAGGTTTTCATAGTAATCTCCTTATTTATGAATTTACTTAAAGTATAAATGGGAATTACCTCCATAGTAAATAAAAAAAGGAAACCTTTTGAAAATGAACAGTACGAGTATTATATGAAATAAAAGTCCTGGGCGCTCATACAGGCCCGGGGCACCTCTTAGTAAACGGGGGTTAGAGATGACTCCTGAAGAGAGGTCATACGAAGACACAACGAATTTTATGAAGCGCTAGAATAGAATGTAAAAGCAGATGAGAAAGTAGCGGACGACCAATCAGGTTGCGAGGAAAGAGAAGCTGCAGTAACACCCAGCAGTGAAATTAGATATCATGGTCACACTAATCAGACCTGCAACCGGACAGGAAGCATTGCGAGTTCAAGGAGAAAGAAGCTCTTAAACGGAAGTTTGATAGTGTTGATATTTACTTAAAGAGAAAAAGGACTTATACAAAGCCCTTTTTTCTGCTAACTTGTTTAACTAACGCACTCATTTTGAAGAAGAACTACTCCTACTTAACTAATTTTCTGCCATATTTATGATGCAAGCGCTCCTTGCATTCATCCCAAGTAGGATTATCACCTGCTTCCCAATTAATAAACTCTAATTCGTCTGCAATTTTTCTTGATACTTTCATTGCATTTATATGACTTCCTTTATTTCTGTACTCTTTCATAGTATTTTTGTTCTCCCATATTGTTAGTGTCCAGTACGTATCCCAACCTTCATTATTCAACGAAGAATACAAAAGACCCTCTGATTTCTTAACTTGACTTTTCGATTTCAGAGTATGCCAAAAAAAGAGAGGTAACTTTCTCTTGCCTTTTAAACGAAGCCTTGTAACTGAGACAAACATATTTTACTCCCTTCAATAAAGGATTTTTATAAATTATTCTATTTTCGGGTTTGATATTCCTTCTTGAACTAACCTTACTGGAAGCTGACCTTTAGGCGAAGAGGCCGCATAACAACATGTTTAAACAAGTCATTCGTAGTAAAGCGCTTGTCAATGTATAATAGGCAGGGATAGAAGGTAAAAGTTAATACAAATTATACTGAAAATTGAGGAGGCTGAATATGAGATTATCAGGTAAAAAGGTGATCAGCCTGGTTCATCATGAATTTGAGGATCTGGAGCTTTGGTATCCAATTCTCCGCTTGAGGGAAGAAGGAGCCGAGGTTCACCTGGCCGGTGAAAAAGCGGGAGAGACGTATCAGGGCAAATACGGGGTGCCGGCAGAATCCGATTTTGCCTATGGTGATATTAACGCCGCGGATTATGATGCCATTCTTGTTCCTGGAGGCTGGGCACCGGATAAGATCCGCCGTTTCCCGGAAGTGATCAGTCTTGTAAAAGAAATGGATGAAGCTAAAAAGCCTATCGGCCAGATCTGCCATGCCGGCTGGGTCCTGATATCTGCTAAAATCCTGGAAGGCAGGAAAGTGACCAGCACACCGGGTATTCGGGATGATATGGAAAACGCAGGTGCAATATGGGTGGATGAGCCGGTGATTACCGACGGCCATCTCGTGTCGAGCCGCCGGCCGCCGGATCTGCCTGACTATTTGAGAGAGTTTATTGCCGTGCTGGAGAAACAGGATAGGAACAGAGACTGATTCAGAAATGGATCAGTTTTTTTGTGGAAAAGGGGCGGAGCTGCTGCATGTATCAGGAGGCTTCCTGCAGCGGGATGTTCACATCAATGGTCTTCCTGGCATGCCTGCCTGCACCATGCTCCGCTCAACCGCCTGATTGTATTTGTTCCTGCTCTGGTCCAGGATCCTTTCCATTCATGGACTGCGGGTAGAAAACTCATGCTTTTTTTACGAGTTAAAACATTTGTGCTTTGTAAGGGAATGTACTAAGATAGGAAAATGGAAAAATTAAATCCTACTAAATTTATAAGATTAGGAGTGAATGGAATGGCTCAACCTGGTTTAACTTCCACTTCTTTGTCAAATAGAGGGGCAACTACAATCAATGCCGACCTTCAGCCTGTGCAGAAGCCGCTGGTCGCTGCCGGCATTCTGGCTTCCGTCATTCTGTTTGCAGCCATCGTCAATGCTGCCGGCATGACACAGGGTGTTCTCTTTATTATAGGGTTAATGCTTGGAGTGACCCTGCTGCATGCACGGTTTGGCTTTACATCTGCCTTCCGCAGGCTGATGTCAGTCGGGAATGTGCAGGGCCTGCAGGCGCATATGCTGATGCTAGCGATTGCTTCAACACTATTTGCCATCATATTAAGTACCGGATTTAGTTTCACCGGCATCACTCCCAAGGGATATGTTTCCCCTGTCGGTGTGAGCGTCCTGTTCGGTGCATTTATCTTTGGAATCGGCATGCAGCTTGGAAACGGCTGTGCTTCCGGAACTCTGTATTCGGTTGGCGGCGGTTCTTCCTCCATGATCCTGACGCTGATTTCATTCATTGCAGGATCTGTGCTTGGTGCTTATCATTTTAAATTTTGGATGGAGGATACCCCGTCACTGCCACCGATTTCCCTTGCTGAATCAACCGGCCTCGGATATTTCGGTGCGTGGGCCGTACAGATGGCGGCATTTGCGTTAATCTACTGGATTACCACCCAGATCGCCAAACGTAAAAACCCGCCGATGATGAAGCCTCTGCCTACTACGGCAGGCTGGAAAAAAATCGTCCGCGGTTCCTGGCCGCTCTTCGCTGCAGCTATTGTTTTAGCATTGCTGAACGCCCTTACCCTTACTGTCAGGGGAAATCCATGGGGCATCACCAGCGCCTTTGCCCTTTGGGGAGGCAAGGCACTGATGGCCATGGGAACGGATGTATCGAGCTGGAGCTACTTCTCAGGTCCAAACGGAGAAGCGCTGACAAAAACGGTGCTCGCAGACTCTACGAGTGTCATGAACTTTGGCATCATCCTTGGCGCCTTCATATCGGCAGCCTCACAAGGCACCTTCAAGCCTGGCAAAATAAAGCCCGGTGTCGCCGGAGCTGCAATTGTTGGCGGAATCATGATGGGATATGGAGCAAGGCTTGCCTTCGGGTGTAACATCGGAGCCTATTTTGGCGGCATCGCCTCCTTCAGCCTGCACGGCTGGGTATGGATGGTAATGGCAATGGCAGGAACCTTCCTGGCCCTATTTATCCGCCCATTATTCGGATTGAAAAATCCCAAGCCTACCGATTCAATTTGTTAAGTTTATAATGGAGCCGCCTGTTTATCGACAGGTGGTTTTTTTGTGGAAAAGGGGAGGAGCTGCATGTATCATACCTGCTGCAAGGAGAACATCATATATCTTCTTGATTTATGTTGAATCTTACTCAGGTCCCCAGTATTATTGTGTTTGTTCCTGCTCTTTGCCAGGTTCCTTTCCATGCAAAGTCTGCAATCAGAAAAATCACGTTAGTTTTATTGATTTATTGATACATAAGATTAATCTTTCGGACATAAAAATGAATCCTAAAAAACCATTCCGGACGATTCAGGATTGGTGTATGATAAATGGGAATTAAAAACAGAATAATAGAATATGAGAATGAAGGGAAGCACTATGAAAAACTGGAAGATTATTTTAATGCTCGCCATTCCTTCGATTGCTTCCTTTGCATCGATGACGGTCACCGGCATGATTAATCTGATCATGGTGGGAAAATTGGGTGCTCTGGCCATCGCCATAGTGGGCGTTTCCAATATCATCATGTATAATGCCTGGGCCATGTTTTCCGGCATAGGCCATACGGTCAACTATCTCGTAGCACAGAACTTTGGCTCAGGGAATATGAAAAAGGGAATTGAACGGACCTACATAGCCATCGCACAAAGCCTGATAGCGGGACTGATCGTGTTCATCGTCGGTTTTACCGGGGCAGAGCTGATATTGAAAGTGCTCGGAAGCGCACCGGATATGGTGAAGGAAGGAACATCCTACCTGAAAATCCGCTTTTTTGCGATGATGTTTTCCATTCTGTCTTTTGCGCTGCATGGTTTTTTCAGAGGAATCGGCAATACGCGGACACCCATGATCACCTCGCTTCTCGGGAATGCAGCGATGATTTTTTTCACGTATACCCTTACGTATGGAAATCTTGGCTTTCCGGAATGGGGATTGGCAGGGGCCGCCTGGGCTTTGTTCATTGGCGAAGTGGTGGTCTGCGGTTTGAGTGCGGCAGCCTTCCTGGCAGTCTTATTCAAGGAATATAAAATGTTCGCCAGGCCATCCTTTAATGCCGTGGAATCTAAATTGATGCTGAAGGAAAGCACAAAGCTTGGCACTCAGGAATTTTCCAAGAGCATGGCCATGTTCGTATTCACGGCATTCGTTACCCGCCTCGGGACAAATGCCCTCGCTGCAAATGAAATAGCTCTCAGCATCATGAGCTTCGGGTTCATGCCGGCAGCCGCCTTTGGCTCGACTGCCACCATCCTGGTAGGCCAGGAAATCGGACGCGAAGAGCCGGAAAAAGCCAGGGCCATGGGAACTGAAACAGCGGTCATGGGAAGTATTTTCCTTTTGACGCTTGGGGCGGCTGAATTCTTTTTTGCCGAACAGATTGCCCGGATCTACACAGATGATCCTGCTGTATATGAACTGACCGCAAGCCTGATCATGATCTCGGCCTTTATGCAGATATTTGACGGCTTCTTCAATTTCTTCTCAGGCGGACTGAGAGGGATTGGTGATACCACATTCCTCCTCAGGACATCGCTTGTCCTTGCCTGGGGATTCTTCATCCCGCTCACTTATCTGATGGTGAATGTTCTGAATCTGTCCAGCTACGGAGCCTGGATTGCCCTTTATACATATCTGGCAGTCTTTGGACTGACCCTCCTAGCCAGATACTACCGGACGGACTGGGGCCAGGTCAGGCTCACGGATGCCGGACAGAGTGCTTCAATATAATGATAAACCCCTGCCAGATGGATTGGCAGGGGTCCTGAATTATATGGGGATTAATGAGAAAGCTGTTTAGTATTGGAGAAATACATAATAAGCAAGGCAGTAAAAAATGATCCGGTATGTCAGGTACTGTTTTGCGGGTTATAAATAGATTTTGTAATCCTTTAATTTAAATTTTTTCATCCAAATGCCATTGCCTGTATCAGTTCCAACGTTATTCAAAGTGATTTAAGGTTTGAAGCTTAAAAAAAGGAATATAAGCTAAATGGCATTATAATAGATAATCATCAATTTTAAGAGGATGTACTTAATAAAAATGCTTCGGGAGGGAATGGGCCATGCCTAAATCCGTCTGTGTGATAGGTGCCGGGATAGGCGGCCTGACTGCAGGGGCTGTTCTTGCAAAGCAAGGCTATGAAGTGACGGTATTTGAAAAAGCTGTGACAGTCGGTGGATCGGCAGGCTGGTATGTTCGGAAAGGCAGGCGGTTCCCCTCTGGTGCTACAGTGGGTTTTGGGCTGGAGGCCGGCGGGCTGCTGCGCAGGATACTTGACAGCCTGGACATAAGCCTGCCAGCGAAAGTTTTATCCCATTCAATGGATGTGGTTCTGCCTGGAGGGAGTATATCCATTTACCAGGATCCCCAATTGTGGGAACAGGAGCTTAAACGGGTATTTCCGGGAGAAGCAGGTGTTCATAATTTCTGGGCAGACCTTCATCAAATCGGACAGGATGTGCATGGCGTTTCTCTCACGGGAGTATCCCTGCCGCTAAGGAAGCTTCATGACATGGGCTCGCTTCCCAGCCATGCGCTCCGGCACCCGGCTTCCATGCTCCGGCTTGCCAGGTATGCATCCTGGACAGTGGAAGACCTTATGAAGAAGCACAGTATTGAGCATATCGAAATGCTGCGGCAGTTTCTTGATGCCCAGCTGATTGATGCTGTCCAGACAAATGTGAAGCATGCGGCCCTTCTTCCATCAAGCCTGGCGCTGACGATCTACCGGCAGGGAAGCTTTGCGGTGGAAAAGGGGCTCGGAGAAATCAGCCAGGTTCTGGCGGATAAAATCATAGAGCATTCAGGCCATGTGTTGACGGCGTCCCCATTAAAAAGCCTTGAATACGATTCCTGCAGGAAAAAATGGCAGGCAGCCGGCCGGAAAGTCAGCGGAGAATTTGATGCTGTTATTAATAATTCAGGTGTCTCCTTTGGCCCCGGAACCAGTATCAGTGAGAAAAGCGAAATTGCCTGGGGAGCTTTCCGGCTTGATTGTATCCTCTCTGGCCGTGTCAGAGAGACACTGGAAGGCATAAACTTTCCATTTGCTTATCAAATTATGCCGGAGCCAGCGCTTGCCCAGGTTTCACCAGGCCTCCACGGCCCGGTTTATGTTACCTTTCACGAGAGCAGTAATGCTGCCGGAGAAGCTGTGGAGGACGAAGTGATGATGACTCTTTCTGTACATAGTGAAATCAGTGTCTGGGAAGGCTTGGACAAAGCTCGGTACCTGGAACGAAAATCAGGGCTGCAGGAGAAGCTCCTTTCCATTTTGGACAGAGTCATTCCGGTTTCTAAGCATCTGATTTCCGCAGAGGCCGGCACGCCGCTGACTTATGAGAATTTTATAGGCAAAAAAGGGGTGGGCGGCTTTCCGATGACTGTGGAAAATGCTATTTTTAAGCCTTTTAGCATCCGTACATCGCTTCCCGGCTTTTATATTGCCGGTGAGCAGGCTTTTCCCGGTCCGGGGACGCTCTCTGCCGCGCTCAGCGGATATCATGCAGCAAGGGCTGTCATGAAGGATTAATCGTATTTTATAGTTCTTTCCTCCCTATTTTTAAATTTTTTCCAGAAAAGAGGTAGCTTTTTGGTTAAATAGGGTAATAATGGATTAAAAAAGTGAAGAGAGCTGATCCCATTGAAGATGAAGCTGATCAAACTCGGTAAACTTCTGTATACAAATAGGAAAGAAAAGGCTAAGTGGAACAAAGTGTTTGCCAATTATTTTGTATATCAAAATGGGACGAGAAAGAAATCATCTATTATATAAAGCGGGAAAGCAAGCCGTGCTTAACTGCACCCCAATTGTTAGACATGAACTAATAATTGGAGGTGCAGTTTTTATTTATGACTAAATATACCAGTGTTATAAAATAAAATATCCTTCATGGCGCTATAACGAAAAAATAATATCTAAAGGCGATATTGTAAAACGAACCGGTGTTCCCTGAGCCTGAATTCAATATTGGTTGTAATACTTTGAATGACATGGGTATATGGGCTGAAACACCTATACAAACGGTCCTGCTAGTTTTAAACTAGATGTACTAAACTGCATGGTTCAAAACTGGTGCGACATTAATTGAGACTGCAGCCCTCTTTAAAATCTCCAGTTAAACAATGTTGTATGATTGGCATATAAAAATGGAGGCCGGTGGTCAAGAAGCCCTTGAACTTAGTCAAAAGGGGATCAGAGACACAGTAGTTTTAACATTAGATGAGGATACTAGTTTCTTCTGGATAGGTCATGTTGGAGATAGTATTGTTGTAATTTCGAATATGAGAAGTTCTCTTCCCTGTTAAATATGAATAGATGCTTTCGGCGTACTTAAACGGAGACTAAAAATGAAGAACAATTTACCATACATCATATACACTAGTGTTTTTATTGGAACTATTATCATGTTGTTTATTGTTTATAAAGATATTAATAATGATTTTGCTTTTGCTTTTATAATTGGTTTTCTTATTATCCTTCTTTTATCTTTCATTTATTTCATTATTTTAGTTTTATATAATATGAGGAAATTAAAATGGGTAGAAATAAGGAAAAGAGTAATTAAATTTGTAATATATTTTATTCTTATTAGTGCCTGTACATATATATTTAAATATTTCTTTCAGCCTTCAAAAATTGATCTATATGATTTTGGAACGCCGTTGGGAGTGTCACTAAGTTTAGCTTTTTTCGACTTGATTTTCTCCAAAGAAGAAAAGGATTATTAATCAAACTGTAAAAAGGCGGCCTAAAGTGAAAAATAAACTCGGTACTATACTTGTCATCATAAGCGTCTTGGTGTTCTACACTCATTTGTGAGTTCACCAATAATAGTAGTATTTATTGGTGTGAATTTCATGATTATTATAGGGTCAGCTTGTATTGAAGCCTTACGGGAAAAGCAAAATGGGGTGTTGTGGGTTTCTTTATAATAATTATTTTGTGCAGAGGTTACATTTTCTTACCTGCGCTTAAAGTAATCTAAATAATTTCCTTAAATTAAGGAGAGAAAAAATGAAGGATATTGTTTTTTATCTGATGTCATTTTTAGGAATTTTAATAATCTTTGGTAGCGTAATGAATATGTTAATTATTGACATGAAAAATAAGAAAAATTATCAACAGAAAACTAAAACAAAGCAATTAAGATTGGTGTTTTGTGGAATCATTATCTTCGTGCTATCCCGCATATTTCATGGACAACTTTTTTAACAATTCCTTTGAGACAGAAATATTTCATGGGTTTTGTAATAGCAGGAGTAAGAAGGTCGGTTAATTTAATTTTTTAGTCCATCCTAGTACAAGAAAAGTTCCAGGTCTTGAGGAAATATGGAAGGCGATTTCATCATAGAAAAAAGGGACTGCCGGCTGTTGCCCGGCAGTCCTTTTTGCAGCTGTTCTATGGAAGCAGATAAATCGTATTATGCGGCGGCTTCTCAAGCTTTGATTGTTTAAGCCTGCCTTCCTCGACAAGCTCCTTGATGCCCTGATCGATATCGCGGACCTTCATTTCAAGAATATCCGCAATCTTTACCGTTGAAATGCTCATATACTTTGGCTTCTTCGAAGAGCTCATGATCATGGATACCATGCGCTGATACAGCTTCTCCTTATCCATTCTGCAAAACCTGCCTTTCACCTTCATTCCTAATAGACTTTCCGCAATTGCCCCTTATCCATACATCATCTTTTTGGGAAATAAGCCGTGGCAATCCTGAATATCATGAGCAGCACAGTGTTAAAGGCGGGGAAATGGGGGACAGTCCCCCATCTGTGATTATTTTTTTTGAGGAGTTGGGAATACTAGGGGAAACGCTTGGAAGGGCGGAGATTTGTTGGGAGGTAATGAAAGTGTCTGATGATTTGTTTTCGATCAGGATAAATGATAAGGAGTTTGAGGCGGAGCCTGGCCAGTCGGTTTTACAGGCTGCACAGGCGAATGGTTTGTATATCCCGAGCATTTGTTACCATCCGAATCTTGGGACGATCCAGACGTGTGATACATGTTTTGTCGAGGTGGATGGGAAGCTTGTGCGTTCCTGTGCGACCAAGGTTCAGCCGGGAATGACGGTGGATACGCTGTCACAGCCGGTCATGGACGCCCAATATGAGGCCATGTCGAGGATTCTTGAAAATCATGAACTGTATTGTACGGTCTGTGACAACAATAACGGAAATTGTACGGTACATAATACTGCCGAGTATCTTGAAATTGAGCACCAGAAATATGAATTTAAGGCAAAGCCTTATCCTCCGGATAATTCCAATCCTTTTTACAGGTATGAGCCGGATCAGTGCATCCTCTGCGGAAGATGTGTCGAGGCCTGCCAAGATCTCCAGGTGAACGAAACACTCACAATTGACTGGAGCAGGGAGAGGCCTAGGGTCATCTGGGATAATGATGTGCCGATAGATGAATCGTCCTGCGTTTCCTGCGGCCATTGCGTCACTGTCTGCCCCTGCAATGCCTTGATGGAAAAGTCCATGCTTGGTGAAGCGGGGTTCCTGACCAAGCTTCCTGCCCCGATCCTTGAACCGATGATTGACTTAATCAAGGAAGTGGAGCCCGGCTATAAAGAAATCTTCGCCATATCCGAGGTGGAGGCAGCCATGAGGACGGCCAGGATACAGCGCACCAAGACGGTCTGCACGTATTGCGGAGTGGGCTGCAGCTTTGAAATCTGGACTAAAGACCGGAAGATACTCAAGATTGAACCTGTTGAGCACGCCCCGGCTAACGGCATCTCTACCTGTGTGAAGGGGAAATGGGGCTGGGATTTTGTAAACAGCGAGGAGCGTCTGACCACACCGCTCATACGAAAAAATGGGGTATTTGAAGAAGCAACCTGGGATGAAGCGCTGAATTTAATCGCAGGAAAACTTTCGGAAATCAAAGAAGAGCATGGGGCAGATTCCATAGGTGTGATTGCATCATCCAAGTGTTCAAATGAAGAAAATTATCTCGCACAGAAATTTGCCCGTGCCGTGATCGGCACAAATAACGTGGATAATTGTTCCCGCTACTGCCAGTCGCCGGCAACTGCCGGGCTGCTGAGAACGGTCGGCCTGGGCGGCGACTCGGGGACCATCCATGACATCGAGCGCTCTGATTTAGTATTCGTCATCGGCGCCAATCCGGCTGAATCACATCCTGTTTTAGCTACACGGATAAAACGGGCGCATAAGCTACACGGACAGAAGCTGATTGTGGCGGACATCCGCGAGCATGAACTGGCACAACGGGCTGATTTCATCCTGCACCCAACACCGAGCTCTGACTTGATCTGGATTTCGGCCTTGACCAAATACATCATTGACCAGGGCTGGCATGATGAGAAGTTTTTGGCAGAAAGAGTCTCGGGTGTGGACGACTATATCAAAACACTGGATAAGTTCACTTTAAGTTATGCCGAAGAAATGACCGGGCTTACACAGGCCGAGCTCATTAAAACGGCTGAAATGATTCATGATGCCGAATCAATGTGCATCCTCTGGGCGATGGGAATTACGCAGCACTCAGGGGCGACTGACGCAAGCACAGCGATATCAAACCTTCTTCTGATTACTGGAAATTACGGACGCACCGGTACGGGAGCCTATCCGCTGCGCGGTCATAACAATGTGCAGGGAGCCTGCGATTTCGGCACCATGCCTTCCTGGTTCCCAGGATACGAACCGGTTCAGAAGGCAGAAATCCGGGAGAAATATGAAAAAGCGTGGGGAGTCAATCTTCCAACGGATCCGGGCATGGACAACCACCATATGGTTGAGGCGATTTCAAAAGGGAAACTGAAGGCCCTTTATCTGTTTGGCGAGGAAATGGCCCTTGTGGATGCCAATTCGAATTATGTGCAGCACAGCTTTGAGGAACTCGATTTCTTCGTTGTCCAGGATATCTTTTTTTCAAAAACAGCCCAGTATGCAGACGTCGTCCTTCCGGCAGCTCCGAGTCTTGAGAAAGACGGGACCTTCGTCAACACAGAACGCCGGATTCAAAGGTTTTACAAAGTCTTCGATCCACTTGGAGACAGCAGGCCGGATTGGGAGATATTCGTTGATCTTGCGAACAGGATGGGCGCCGGCTGGAAATACTCACATCCTTCAGAAATCATGGATGAAGCAGCTAGCCTTGCCGCCATTTTTGCCGGTGTCAGCTACGGGCGCCTGGAAGGATTTAAAAGCCAAGTGTGGCCGGTTCATAAAGACGGGACGGATTCTCCGCTTCTATATAAAGAAAAATTTGCTTTTGAGGATGGAAGAGCGAGATTATTCCCGGTTGATTGGACTCCTCCGTTCATGGCAGGACCCGAGTATGACTTGCATCTGAACAATGGACGCCTGCTCGAGCACTTCCACGAAGGAAATATGACGTACCGGAATGACGGCTTGACACATAAGGTGCCGGAACCATGGTGTGAAGTGTCTTACCGCCTGGCCAGGGAAAGGGGCATCGGCGACGGATCCCTTGTCAGATTGACCTCCCCGTACGGCGAGGTAGAAGTCAGAACCATCGTCACCGACCGTGTGAAAGGGCATGAAGTCTACCTGACGATGAACAGCTTTCATGACCGTAAAGCTGTTAACTATTTGACCAGCAGCCATCATGACGCTGTCACCCATACACCGGCATATAAGGAAATTGGGGTGAAGATGGAAGTACTAGAAGCAGCGGGTGAGCCTCCGCTTCCGAAGCATAATCACCGGTACGGGAATCGCATACCGCAAATCAGCGTAAGGGTGGAAGAAAAATGGCAGCGTCGGGACTTCACACCGATTCAAGAGCTGTTTGGAAACGGAGGTGAAGAATATGGCCAAAGCGATCAGGCAAATTAACAGAAGCACACCCGATCCCGCAGCAGTGCAGGCAGAAGCCTTCAGTGACATCATGAAGGCTCTTGCAGAAAATAAGGAGGGTATCCTGTCGGCACTCGGCATAATAAAGGAACTTCAGTCCATCGGTGTATTGGACGCCCTTCATGCCATCCTGGAAAAGCGGACCGATGTAGGCGTGATTGCTATGAAGCAGGTTAACCAGCCGGGCATGCATAATACTATCAAGAATGCGATCTTCCTGTTCAATTTCATGGGAACGCTAAAACCCGGCCAACTTCAGACTGTGCTCGGCGGCGTCACCAAAGGGCTCGAACGGATGGGAGAAAGCATTGACTCCCATGAACAGCACAGCCTGTGGAAGCTGGGGAAATCCATGAGGGATCCTGAAATCAAGACAGCAATGACTTCAATGGTGGAATTCCTGCACGGGATGGGCGAATCATTTACTGAGCACCCCAACCAGGATCTTCATTAAGGACGGAGGTTATAACTTTGGAAGAAACAGGGGTAATCAAAATTAAGGGCAGCCTGACAAGTGAAGACAGGGAAGAGATCGTTCATGCCTTAAATGATGTCTGGGGTGTGCTCCGGGCAGATGTGAATTTGGAAAGCGGAGAAGCCAGAATCGGCTATGATAAAAACGCGGCTTCCTTCCTCGATTTTCAGCAGGCAGTCAGAGAATGCGGGTATGACATCCTTACCCAGGATGAGAACCTGCCCTTTAAGGAATAGGAGGCAGCCGAATTGAAAATATGTGAATTATGCGGCAGTGAGCAGGAGATGGAACAGGAAGAATTGGAAGAAACCAAGGCCCGGATTCTGCATGTTTGTGAAAACTGTCAAAATGACCGAAGCATAAATTATTTTGATATATAAAATAAGTAATGTTTAATGATCAAAAGTACATCACTTAACCGTGGTGTGCTTTTTTGTTGCAGTGAAAAAGGGTTTTGGCAATAATTATCGAAGAATATAAAGGTGAGAAATACATAAATGTAATGGAGGAAATCAAATGAACTATGAAATCGTAACGCTGCCAGCCTACCGGGCTGCAGGAATGAAATGGGAGGGAACTTATGCAGAAACCGTTCCCCATTTGAAGAATGTCATCCAGCAGGTTGAGGATCGTGCAGGTGAATTGGAGCATAGAGTGAATCCGTCTATCCAATTAGGCTTGTCTTATCATGTAGTAGAAAATGGATTCGCCCATTATGCGGTATACCAAGTGAGTGAGGAGCAGGAGCTGCCAGAAGGGATGCTTGAAATCAGGATCCCTGAATGGACCTATGTAAAGGCAGTACATAACAAGGGAAATGATATCGAGAAGACTTATACAGACCTGCATCAATGGTTGTTCGATAGTGAATACACGGCCTATCGAGAGCCGGGTGTAGAATACTTCGATCCTTACATGCCCATTAAACATGAATACTGCCCGGTAGAACGCGATCCTGAAGATCCGCATTTTGATATTTATATACCGGTTGTGAAAAAATAGGCTCTTTTCTAAACGATTGTTGTTTTTCTGAAGAATTCTGTGAGGAAATTTAATTATTAAACATAATTGGAGCGGGAAGGCGCGAGACTACTGATCCAGACTCCATGACTTTGACCCTCGAGTCATAAGTCAAGCAGTCCACAGGAAGAAGACCGCATCCTATGGTCTGCTCGCCTTATGCAAGGCTTTCGCATAAGTGCGACTAAGCTTCTGTCGCAGCAGCAATGAGCTTTTAATACCAGTGAATTTAGCAGTCACCGTTCTCCGCATTTCAATGCGGAAGCTGCGGGATAGGTGAGATCCCACAGGCAAAGCCTGGGAGGCTCACTGCGCGGCCGCTAAAAGCGAGTGCCTGGAGCGGAAATCAATACTCATGATCAAAAGCAGCAATATATTCAAAAACAGCCAAAAACTTATATAAGCAATGAGCCAGCTTATGAACGGCGAGTAAAGACCCGTATCGGCGAGTAAATCCTAAGATCGGATAGTAAAATCATCTTCCGGAGAGTAAAAAATTGATTTCGGATAGTAAAGGCTGTGGTTCGGATAGTAAAAGCCTATATTTGCACAATTAAGATAAGGAGAAGAGGAAAATTACATGCTCTTATTCCCTTTGCTTGTAAAAAAAGCATTTATACTAAAGGGTGCGTTAGTTGAAGTCATATATGGCGGAACCAATCTATAAGCTTCTAATTTGATATTTCAACTATTTCTTTGTTATAATAAGCTGTTTATAAATATCGAGGAGGCACATTACATTAATGTCAGTAGAAATAGGAAGTAAGGTTCAAGGCAAAGTAACTGGTATCACTAATTTTGGAGCATTCGTAGAATTACCTGGAGGAACAACAGGTCTTGTGCATATCAGTGAAGTTGCTGATAGCTATGTTAAAGATGTAAATGATCATTTGAAAATTGGCGATATGGTTGAAGTTAAAGTGTTAAGTGAGAAAGAAGGGAAGGTTGCCTTATCCATTAAGCAAACCGTAGATAAACCTGAAGGGCAATCTTCTTATAAGCAGCGTCCTCGCCCAGCTCAAGGAAGAGGGAATGATCGTTCTAATGGAAACTTTAAACCACGAGAAAGCTTTGAAGATAAAGTGTCTCAATTCTTAAAGAGAAGTGAAGAGAGTTTAACTTCTCTAAAACGCAATACTGAAGGAAAACGAGGTGGAAGAGGAGGAAGACGTGGTTAATTTGCTGTCGTTTTCATTTCTTCATCATATAGGTTAAAGATCAGCCTATAAACTGAATTGCCTTCTTTATTGTGTTGTTATGATTCTTTATGGTAACTCAGAAATAAGATAGACTTTTATTGTAAAGCATGCCAAAGAATCAAATAATATCAAGAGAATTAGAAATGCCTCAAGTATTCTTAAAAGACCGTTTAGATAAGAAGAAAGTTCTAGAATAAAGGACTGAATGAACAGGTGTATTACCAACTACGGGTAGTGCACCTGTTTTTTAAAATAAAAGAATTACTCCGGAGTTCTCACGATGAGGTTCCTTTTGATATTGTGAAGGATTACCTTTAAACTGCCATAATAAAAAACCAGAAAAAAGGCATAAAAAAATAGACAAAAAGTTTGTCTGTCATTTTGGCGGCTTTTTTCTTATTATGCTAACGCGGCAGGTTAGTTTTAAAGAGTGAAACACATTTTATGGGTTTTAAAATGGGGATTTTATAAGAAGAATTGGGACGGAGGGACGATTATGGAGAATTATGCCCCTCCCAATAATAAGAAATTAACGAGAAGTATTCCTTGATTATATTTATATCCGTTGAAAGTCTCTTAAAGCATCTTTCAGTTTACTAAAAGTTTTACAATTTTTTAAGGTTAATCCCAATTTGACAATTATTTGAGCAATTT
This sequence comes from Paraperibacillus esterisolvens, assembly GCF_046237625.1. Lineage (GTDB taxonomy): Bacteria > Bacillota > Bacilli > Bacillales > DSM-1321 > Paraperibacillus > Paraperibacillus esterisolvens. Next base: position 1,635,403 of record NZ_CP143545.1, read on the forward strand.
CAGGACGTATTCCTGTAATTGCAGATTCTATACCTAACAAGCTAAGTGTGTCTACTATGATAAAGAGTTCACTCGCGACATACTCATCAATTGCTGGGACACCGGAGACATCGATTATTAATACATTTAATTGAAGTTGACTTGCTTGTCTTATACTTTGTTCTTTAAGTATAGATGCTCGTTCCGTGTCTATATTTCCTACTAAAGGAAGGACACCAATATCATTTTCTACAAGTGGAATTACCGGAACACTGATTTCCAGAATTTTTGCCCTATGTTCAGCAACTAAACGATCATGGAAAATTTTATATTGTTCTGTGAATATTATTATGACTTCATCGAAAGTTTGGTTAATGATAATACAGGCATTATTAAACTCTTTTATAGTGAGAGATGGAAATTCTAAAGCATATAGTTCAACTCGTTTTAAAAAAATGGTTCGAAAGACTTTGAAGTGGTTGATAACTTCAGAAATCGGAGTATTAGATGTAGCTCTGTTTCTTCCTATCTGTTCCGCCCAATTTATAACAGTTCCCATTCCAATCAATCTATCTGCTATTACTGTGATAAAATCTTGATTGTTCTGAAACAATTCTTGAGTCTGAGTCTCAGATGCATCTTTAGAGTAAATGGAATCTTCAATTTTTCTGGAACTGAGCCATTCTAAAGTCATATCTTTAGCTGAAAGCTTTATGTAATCATAAAGCTTTTCCTTGAAATTCACCATATTTACTCCCTTGGTACTTTTTTAAGACTATCATACATCATTTATTCAAATAAAAAAAATCATAATACTTAGGAAACATAAATAAAGACCTGCTTCCGCTTAGCAGAAACAGACAATTAATATAAGTTTTTTACATATTGAGGTCCAAATTAAGGGAGTTAATCTATTAGTTAAATAGAAAAAGGAGGATAACTCATGGAAAACAAGCGATCTATCATTATCACAGGCGGGGCCAGCGGGATCGGCCGTGCGGCTGCTTTAAAATTTGCTTCTAAAGGAGATTCGGTGACGGCAGGGGATTTTAATGAGGAGCTTGGTGAAGAAACAGTTGATCTGATTAAATCAAAGGGCGGAGACGCTATTTTTGTAAAAACAAATGTTTCTATCTATGAGGAGGTAGAAGCACATGTTGAAAAAGCTGCCGAGGTTTTTGGCAAAGTAGATGTGATGTTCAATAATACAGGTATCGGACGAATCACACCGGTCCTGGATCAGAACCTTGAGGATTACCACAGTGTCATTAATGTGAATCAGCATGGAGTCGCACACGGAATCATCGCGGCTGGCAAAAAAATGCGCGAATTGAAGACCGAAGGAGTCATCATCAATACCGCCTCTGTCTTTGGCTGCCTGGCTTCTCCTGGAATCCAATGAGCAGATGCTGCAGCAAGGCACTGGAGGTGCCATCTTCAATTGCGGTTCCATCTACAGCTTTGCCGGCAAAAGAGGCGTCACTGCCCATCTTCAGCAAAAGGCGGGGTGGATTACACAGTCCCCTGGCATTGATTATGCGAAAGACGCCCATCAGTGTGAACGAGGGGAGAGGACCTGGGCTGCCAAGAAACAACTGATCAGCCTTCACCTTATGGGCCGCTTGCAGGGCAGAGGAAGTGGCAAAAGCTGTCCTGTTCCTCTCAAGCAAAGATGCATCATTCGTTACAGGCACTACACTTCTGATAGACGGCGGCTGTCCAGCTCAATACTGAGGAAGGAGACGGTCCTGAGTGGTCTCCTTTTTTACAGCCGGTTTAGGTCTTCCTGACGGTTGATGTTGATGAAAACAAGATTGCCTTCTTCAAAAGGGACTTCCTGGACTTTGATCCGCTCGAACAGGAGGCGGACCTTCCGCCCGCCATCATGAAGGATAGACTCCATTTCGCCAATGCAGCTATGGTGATACAGACCAAGAAGGGGGTGCATTTTATCACCCTCAACGGGAATGACAGCCTGGGTTCCTTCCTCAATAAAAGATAAAAGATACCGGACAAACTCAGGGGTGACAAATGGGATGTCACAGGATAAGACCAGGTACCAGTCCGCCTCGTCTGCAATCATCGCATGATGCATGGCATACAGCGGGCCTTGATATTCAGATCCGCTCTCTACTACAAACATCACTTCATCATCGCGCCTGAATTGCGGGATGAGTGAGTGATGGGCCGCTATGATGACAGAATCCAGCTCATTCTGCTTGATAGCATCCAGACTGTATTCATAGAGAGGCTTTCCCCTGTATTCCTCGAACATCTTTGGCTTCCCGAACCTTGAGGACCTGCCCCCAGCCAGTACTATGCCTGCTATTTTCATGGCTAATCTCCTTCTCCGGCCAAAATGCTGGTTGTTGTATGTTTTCCCTATCCTAACGCATATCATCCTTATACGACAACTTGGCAGCTATGATAAAAATTAAACATTCAACAATCTGCCACATCTTTTTTCCATATTTTTCATTTATAATGAATGCATGGGGTGATTCAAAATGCTAATGGTAAGAAAAAACAGCGGACTATTCTGGTATACACTGTTAATACTCCTAATTCTCTTCTCAAATTTTCTGCTGTATCGTCTGCCTTCTATTCAGCCTGTCCCAGATGGAGCAGTGGCTGGTTCTCTCATGGATCTTATGCTCGTCATTCCGCTCCTAACGTACATCTTTGTATTTAGAAAGAGATATTCACTGAAATACATAGGATTTGTTGTGCTAGCGGGTTATGCGCTGGCACTGGTTATTATTCCAGGCAGTCATATGCAGTCATTTCCTTTTGTGAGGTATGCTGCTGTGTTCTCAGAAGGGCTGCTCTTTCTGTTTGAAGCCTTCATTCTATTCCAAATACTTTCCAGGATCCCAAAGTTGAAAAAAGAGTATAAAAGATTAAGTGGTAAAGACTCTTTATTTCTATATAACCTAAAAACATCCCTGGATACACATCTGCCGGACAACCGGGCGCTTTATATCTTTCTCTCTGAGCTGTCCATTTTCTACTATTCTTTATTTTCCTGGCATAAACAAGTGAAAATCACACAGGGAATGCCGTTCACTTACCACAGGAAGACTAGTACAATTGCCGTGTATGTCATGCTGATTCATGCGACGGTCGTGGAATCAATCGGGCTGCATTACTTTTTACACCAATGGAACGAAATAGCAGCGTACATTCTACTGTTTTTGAATATTTATGGAGTTCTTTATTTTATCGGTGAAATTCAAGCATCCAGATTAACTCCCTATATTTTGGATGATCAGCGGTTATATGTGCAGACTGGTTTGGCAAAGAGCATGGATATCCCGCTGGATAATATAAAACAGTTCAAAAATTATGAGGGTCCGGACAAGTTTACAAAATTAGAATCAAGAACCCTATTTGATGCCAGGGCTGCTGATTTTATTGTAGAAAAACCAATGTTTGAGCTGGTTCTGAAAAAGGAACAAGACGTCACGTTGATGTTTGGTTTGAAAAGGAAAGTGAACCGGGTTGTCCTGAATGTGGATGAACCTCAGAGTTTTTATGCTGAAATGCAGTCAAGGTTAAAAGAGGAGGTGCCGGTAATTTGAGGGCAGCTAGATTCAAATATAAAAAAACCCGGTTCCAGAAACAGACTGGAAAGCGGGTTTTCTTGTTAAGCAGCTGTATTCAGAGCTCTTCTGCCTGCAGCCCGTACCCCGATATAGATGGCGAGCAGGATTACGATCAAGAAGCTTGAGAAGCCAAAAGCGGCATTATAGCTGGTGTGGACAGCCACATTACCCATGACTGCTGCACCCAGGGCCATGCCAAAGTCCATGAAATTCAGAGTCATGGCGTTCGCTGTTCCTTTTTTATCAGGACTCACCCGGCTTACCGCCCAGGCCTGGAAGGTCGGCTGCATCACACTATACGCAACTCCGTAAAAAATGGCGGCCGCGCACAGCATCGGGAAGCTGTGGGTCATGGTCAGCAGGACCAGGCCGGTGATACCGCAGATGCTCGCCGTGTAAACCAGGAATCTGTGTCCAAAACGGTCATAAATTTTACCGGTAGCCGGCCTTGTTAAAATCATCATACCCGCAATGATCAGAAAGAATAGGGAGACCCTTCCGCCAAAGCCGTTGGCAGCTCCAAGGCCGTCGATGTAATTGACGATTCCTGAAAAGGTTACATAAAACAAACTGACCAGAATGCCCGGCAGCAGCGCCCTTTTATCAAAGGCATATGCCAGCAGATTGGAATTCCGGACTGGTTTAATGGAAGGTTCATTTTTCTTGCTCTGAATCAGCAGGCTGGCTGCAAGGGACAGAATAATCAATATTAGTGTGAACAAAAGCAGGTTGTTGAAGGATGAAGAATGGACAATGGTAAGTGCTGCCATCGGACCGAAAGAGGTACCAAGGCTTGTTGCCATCCCAAAAAAGCCGATTCCTTCACCAAGCCGCCCGTCCGGGATCATGCTGGTGGCCAGGGTGGCAAGCAGGGTAGTAATGATTCCGAAGCATATTCCCTGAAGGATACGAAGTACAATCAGGACTGCAAAGGTTTCTTTGCCAAAGCTTGCTATGATTGTTGCCAAAACGAAGAACATGGAAAGAATGAGGGTCATTTTTACCTGAATTTTATGCATAAGAATGCCGATGAAGGGACGAGTAAGGATGGCAGCGAGCATGAATGATGTTGTCATCAGGCCGCCTTTTGATGGTACCTCCGTAATTCCGGTGACAAAGGCCGGGAATCCACCCATCAATGCCTGAAGGCTCAGGAAGAAGATAAAGGTGATAAGGATGATCAGTGTATATTGTCTTGTCCAAAGTTTGGAGTGCTGTGCTGTGTCTGGCTGTGTCAATGGTATTCCTTCTTTCTATAACGTTTACGGTTATTTCAATTTCCTTATATTGTCCTGGAGAGTGTGCAGGGTTTCCATGAAGGTTTCGATTTGTTCTTTTGACAGGCCGGCAAGGATGTCTTCATAAAGTTCCTCTATAAGCGGCAGGGCAGTATTTACCAGGTTTTTCCCTTTGTCGCTGATTTCAATCAGGTAAGAACGCCTGTCCTCAGGATTTGGCTTTCGAGAGATGAGGCCATTGTGTTCCAACAGGTCAAGGATCTTGGTCAGGGTTGCCTGATCTTTGTCTGTTCTTATGGATAAGTCCTTCTGATTAATCGTGTCGACAAATGAAAGATGCTTTAAGACTGTCCACTGTTCCGCTGTTATCCCATATGGTTTTAACGTTCCGTTTACCAGGCTCCTGATCATTTTGCTCGTCGTGGAGGCCGTGAATCCAATTTCGTCTTTCAGCATTTCCTTCAGCTCCTAATGATTTCCTTTGTTAAGTATATACGAGGATATTGTTGGTGTAAATATAATTTGTATACAAACAATTAAGCTGTAGTGAAAAAGAGGATAGTATGATAAGCTGTATGATTGAGATATCATGGATAAAAGGATGGAAGTAAAAGTGAAAAAAGTGGAATATATTTACACCTATGTGGCGATGGAAGAAGAGCGCTCACTTTGCGAACTTGAGATGCGCTCTTTTTTTGGCCCAGGCGAGTATACGATGGTCATCAAGAATGATATCCGGATTGACCCAAGCAGAAGTCCGTTCATGAAGGAGCGGATTGAGATCATGTTTGAGGGGGAGAGCTGGGAGGATTTTTTGGAGCCGGCTAAAACTCTTTATACGGAAGAGAAAACGTTTAAGGTTCAGTTCGCCAAAATCCAGGATCCCGGTTTCAAGGTCTCCTATGAACAACGACTTCATATAGAGAGAAGCATCGGCTGGGAAATGCCAGGGGATGCTGATATTAAGAATCCGGACATCCTGTTTGGAATCGTGGTATATGAAGGAAGATGGTATTTCGGGCGCATGGAACAGAGCACGGCGGTCTGGCTGCATCATTTAAAAAAGCCGCGTGAATATTCGACGGCTCTGAGCACCAGGGTTGCAAGAGCTGTTGCCAACATTGCTGTGCCGCACCCCGAAGGAATCAAGGCTATTGATCCCTGCTGCGGAATCGGTACTGTGCTGGTCGAGGCATTGTCGATGGGGATTGATATTGACGGCCGTGACATCAATCCGCTGGTTACGGATGGCTCCCGTGAGAATATCGCGTATTTTGGTTTGGCAGGGAATGTGACGACCGGGCCGATTTCCGAGGTGGATAAGGAATATGATGTGACGATCATCGATATGCCATACAACCTCTATACCCATGCCACCCCCGAGGATCAGCTGGCCATCCTGAAGCATGCCCGCCGTTTTTCAAAAAAAGCGGTCATCGTGAGCATTGATACCGTAGACTCCATGATCAAGGAAGCCGGTTTTGTAATCAAGGACCGCTGTGTAGCACGCAAAGCCAATTTCGCAAGACAGGTTCTTGTATGTGAATAAACAGTTTCAGGATGTCTGAAAGGAAAAAAACGGCCATACCTGTTACTATATGTCAGAGATACAGTGCTAATTAAAGTAAGGGAGAAAGAAATAATGAAAAGTAGAACTTCAGTTATGATCAGCATAGTCCTTGCCATGCTGGTGGCATCAATGGACACGACGATCATGAACACGACCATGCCGATCATTGCCGATGAACTCGGCCGGTTCGATCTGTATGCCTGGTCGTTTGCATCTTATATGATTACCACCACCATCCTGTCGCCAGTGGCCGGCAGGCTATCCGATCTGTTTGGACGGAAAAGGGTATTCGCAGCGGGAATCCTTTTATTCCTGGCCGGATCCCTATTATGCGGTATTTCAGGTTCCATGCTTCAGCTTGTTATCTTCAGGGCTGTGCAGGGAATCGGAGCTGGTTTCATGATGCCTTTCCCGGCCATCATAGCAGGCGATTTATTTTCAGTTGAAAAGAGGGGGAAAATTCAGGCGCTGTTCACAGCGATGTGGGGTCTGTCAGCTGTACTGGCACCGCTTCTTGGAGCCTTTTTCATCGAATATATGACCTGGAGATGGATCTTCTTCATCAACCTGCCAATTTGTATCATTGCATTCCTGACCCTGCTGCCTTATGAGGAACGATACCAGCCAAAGCGGGCATCCGTGGATTATGCTGGGGCTGCCCTTTTTGCGGCTGGCGTCTCACTGCTGCTGCTTGTGACCGTAATCAGCTCAGATCAGCTGGTCTACATTGCAGGCGGGCTTGTGCTGCTGGTCATCTTCTACTTTTTTGAAAAGAAGCAGCCTTCGCCCATAGTGCCACTATCGCTCTTTAAAAACAAAACCATTTCCTGGATCAACATCAACGCTTTGATCGGGACACTTGCCCTATTCGGCACTTCAAGCTACATTCCGCTGTTCCTTCAGAATGTAGCAGGGATGTCATTATTCCTGAGCGGCGTCGCCCTGCTTGGGACAGCCATCGGCTGGATGGCAGTCGCGGTGCCTGCCGGAAAATGGATCCTGAAATACGGATACCGGATCCTGCTCATTGCAGGCAATGCGCTGCTGCTGCTGTCAGGACTCATGCTGATCCTCCTGAATGAAGGACATGGATTCTGGTATGTATTTGCGATCATGACGGTCCAGGGGCTGGCATTTGGCCTGCTCTCGACAGTCGGCATGATCGGAGCCCAGCAGCTGGCCGGGGCTCATGAAAAAGGGATTTCCACCTCCTTCTTCATGTTCTGCCGCAACATGGGTACCGCCGTCGGCGTGACCATCATGGGTGCCCTGCTCACAAACGGCCAGACCGCAATGGATGGCATTCATCATCTGTTTATATTTGGCTTTATTGGCAGCATCCTGGCACTGATAACTTCTTTCTTCATCATGAATCAAGCAGGCAGCGAACGCAGTGAAGCGGCGGCTGCCCGCCATTAAATCTTAGAGGAAGTCCCGGAAGATTGGGACATCCTCTTTTTTTATCAGCAGAGCGGATGTGTAGAATGCGCAGAATTGTACAAAAGAGATGCGTTTGATCCACATAAGTTTTGGGCGTTTTAAGCTCGTTTACTCAGATTTTTAGCTTATATTCCATCAAAAGCGACCCAGTTAACTGGCAAGAGGATGACTAAATCGATCTTGAATGCGTATTCCTAGCCGGATGGGCAGATTTACTTGCGAGAGCGGCCGGTTTACTTGGGGAGCGGGCCGATTTATTTGTGTAACAGCCCTATTGACAGGTTTACAGCCTCTTTTTTCGCGGTATGGGTAATTGAAGGAAGAAACAGCAGGCATGAAGAATATATTAAGGAAAAGTTAAGAAATTAGAGTTATCTTAGCTCAATGAAAAGAATACATTAAGATATCCCAAAGGGTATGAGGAGATGGAGTATATGATTTATTTAATCAGTGCAGTTTATGCGGCGGGCATCATTGGGGCCGTCATGCTGATCAGGAAACGTTCAATGCTTGCCATTCCGGTGATTGCTGCCGTGATTGGAATTGATTTGATCCTGGGCGGGACGGCACTCAGCTCCCATTTAGCCTCTGCAGCAGCGGAATACTCCGGGGCCAGTTATATTGGATTGTCCTTTGTACTCCTATTGACCATGCTTATCGTATAAATCTGCATCTTTACTCAGCCCGCCTTTGGCGGGTTATTTTATTTTCTGATCACGTTAGTTGCTTAAGTGGTCCACTATCCGGTAAAGTACTGATAACCATACATACATACTTCCGCTTTGGATATAAGGCCTAAGGAGGAAAAGACATGAAATATAATTTCGACGAACATATTCCCAGAACAAATACAGGTTCAGTGAAATGGGATCAATCTGAACAGCTTTTTGGCGACAAAGATATTTTGCCAATGTGGGTGGCTGACATGGATTTCAAGGTGCCGCAGCCTGTCATAGATGCCCTGAAGGCAAAAGCAGAGCACGGAATCTTTGGCTATACGGGCGGAACTGATTCCTATTGGGACGCCGTCATTGACTGGATGAAGACAAGACACCATTGGAATATCCAAAAAGAATGGATCAGCCATGCACCAGGGGTGGTGCCGGCTTTAAATATCATTGTTCAGGCATTTACATCACCTGGTGACGGGATAATGATCCAAAGCCCTGTTTATCACCCATTCGCCAAAGTGGTTGAAATGAACGGGCGGGAGCTGACAGTCAATCCGCTTCAGAACGAGGCTGGCAGGTACACTATGGACTTTGCTGATTTAAAAGAAAAGTTGAAGCCTGGTGTTAAGATGCTGATTCTTTGTTCACCGCACAATCCCGTTGGCAGGGTATGGAGTGAAGAGGAGCTGCGGGAGCTGGGTGAGATCTGTCTTGCGAACGATGTGCTCATCGTATCAGATGAAATACATGCAGACCTGGTGATGCCGGGCTGCAGGCATAAGGTCTTTGCTTCCATTAACGAGGAGTTTGAGCAGAATTCAATCATCTGCACAGCACCAAGCAAAACGTTTAATCTGGCGGGGCTGCAGACGTCAAATATCATTATTCCAAACGCCGGCTTACGGGAGAAATTCAAGAAATGCATGGTAGAGCACTTCCTTGGGTCCATGAACACATTCGGAATTGCGGCGGCAGAGAGTGCCTACCGGGAAGGCGCTGACTGGCTGGATCAGCTGCTGGAATATCTGCAGGGCAATTACGACTATATAAAAAAATTCCTGGAAACACATTTGAACAAGCTCATCGTTTCCCCGCTGGAAGGCACCTATTTGGTATGGGTAGACTGCCGTTCGCTCGGGCTTGATGCCAAGGAGCTGGAGCAGCATATGAAAAAAGAAGGAAAAGTGGCGTTCAATCATGGATATATTTTTGGAGAAGGCGGAGAAGGCTTCCTGAGGATTAATATTGCCTGTCCGCGTTCCATTGTTGAAGAAGGCATGAAGAGGCTGGAGAGGGCAGTTAATGCATTATCATAACCACTAATCATTATAGTTGTGAGCATAGCAAAGCAATTTTGCATATAAAGTGTGCGGTATATTCTTAAATAAAATGCCCGCGCCCCAAAAGTAAGAGGTGAAATCTAACTTTTGGGGATTTTTGATGTAGTTGAGTGATATTAAGAAGCGGCTTTTCTCTTTCTGCTTATTGTCAAACTGCCTGCTTAGCCTTGAAAGTGAGGGTCCCAAAATCCTATCAAACAAGGCATTTAGAGAGCCTGATTGCCCTCTAAATGCCTTGTTTATAGAATCTTTATGATAATTTTTTTGAAGTTAAGATAATATCTTCAAATTTCCTGCCCCACATGATGTTTGCCTTAATTTTGTCCTTTTTCTTAAAATCAGTACAATTTTCCGACATCTTTTCTCGCCGCTTTTGTTTTGATTATTAACCAGGTACGAATTGGTATACTCTTCATACATACCGTCTTTGAAGTCCAATCTGAGTATTATATTGGCATCTTTGGGTGAATTTTCTTTCCCGATGTATTGAATAGTGGAGTATGTAAATGACCGTCTGCCTTTGTGACCATAAATGTGATGTCCCAAAACTTGCTTTTGCCCTCATATGTAATTTTTTCCGAATGTGAACACGACGCCAGGAAAACTGAAAGTACTAACAAAAGTATCAACAAAGGTTTTCGCATATAAACCCCGCTTTTTATCGCTATATTACCATTTATATCCTTTTTTCTTCTACAACTTCTAATAATCTCAATGTTAATCGTAAATTTTGGAAAAACCATTCGATATCAGTGGAAGAAATATACTGCTTTTATAGAATAGATCCTCCCGAGGGAGGATCTATTCTTTCTCACGATTTAAACAGCTCAATACCACAAGCCTCCAAAATCGCCGCAGGAATAAAAAACCGCGCTGTCACGAGCGGGTCGACAATCTGGCTGATTTGTGCCTGGCCGGCAGCACTGAAAAGCATGGTCAGTTCGTTCAAGGACAGGCCGGCATGGGGAAGAAGGAGATGAAGCATTTCTTCCACTGCTGTTTTTACTGCTTCATCCAGTGTTTCAGCTGAAACCAGGATAGCGGTACCTTCTTCGTTAATGACGAGCGGATGGGTGAGGGTATGTCCTTTGATGACTTCAAGCGTCACGGTCGCCTTACCCGGCACTTCTATGCCGGATACGCCAATTTCCCCGTCCCCCATGGCTGCATGCATGTCACCGAGGGCAAACAGGGCTCCTTCTGCAAAGACAGGCAGATACAGCTCGGCGCCCGGTGCAATCAGAGTGGTGTCCATATTTCCGCCATGCCTGCCCGGAGTACCGCAGGAGACCGGCTCACCCGGCGGTGCGACGCCGATCACGCCAATCATGGGGTTGATATCAATGGCTATTTTTTCATTAAAAATCGCTTTCTTGTCTCGAATGGGAATCAATTTGGCTTCATATGCATCGAGACGGTGTCCCATCACACCAAGATCGGGTCCGACAGTCATCACGCCGCTGTCCGCTATTTCAATGTCTTCTATCGTCACCTTCAGCACATCGCCAGGCTCGGCCCCCTCAATAAAAATGGGACCTGTGGCCGGGTTGATCTCATCCCAGTTTAGGGACATGAATTCAAGATTGTCCGCATTCAGCTGATTTTTGAAGCAGTCATATGTTTCAATAGCAATGGTTGTACCGGATTTTACCATTTTGACCGGATGATTGTCTTTGCTGAATGCGTAAATGATATCCTTGCAGGCGAGTGTCTCGTTCATAAGCTCCTCCTAATTTAAACAGTTTTGTAAACTATCATATTATATTGCCAGCCAGACTACAATTCATCGAGTGAAAGTTTTGCAGCAATGGAACTGCCTTATGGCTACACTCCATTGCTGCCCTTTAGGTATACTTTAAGAGAGTCAAATACTTAAGAGAAGGTGAGCCTATGATCAGAACAGCATTACTCAGCCGCTGGCATGTCCATGCCGATGAATATGCAGACGCAGCGATGAAGTCCCCCCTGATTTCAGTTGAAAAAGTATGGGACGAAAATCCGGAGCGGGGCAGGGAGTGGGCGGAATCCCTGGGTGTGCCGTATGAAGAAAACCTGGAGAAAGTACTTGCTGATCCGGAGATTGATGCTGTGATTGTAGCATCTCCGACCAATATGCATACAAGGATCATGCTTGCTGCTGCATCCAATAAAAAACATATTTTCACAGAAAAGGTGCTTGCCCTATCTGCCAGTGATGCCAGGGAAATTCTCCAGGAGGTGGAAGAGCACGGTGTCAGGATTGTGATTTCTCTGCCAAGACTTGTGGAAGGATATTACTTATATGCCCAGAAAGCGCTTGATGACGGGCTTTTGGGGAAATTAACGACCATCCGCTGCCGCATGGCGCACAATGGGGCAGTGAGTGAGGGGGAAGGCGGCGGCTGGCTTCCTGCCCACTTCTTTGACAGAGAAGAGTGCGGCGGAGGAGCATTCATCGACCTGGGAGCACACCCCATTTATCTTGCGAACCGAATCTGCGGTCCGCTTTCGGCTGTTACAGCGGTATTCCAGGAACATGGCCATGAGGTGGATGTGAACTCAGCTGCAATCGTGGAGTACGAATCAGGAGCCCTCGCCATCCTGGAAACAGGCTTTGTTTCGTATGGAAGTCCATTCCAGCTGGAGCTTTATGGCACCGAGGGGACGATCATGATTGAAGATAAAGCGGTAAAAATAAAAAGCAGAAAGCTGGGTGAGGATTGGCTTACTCCTGATATCCCTTCTTCCCTGGAGATGCCAATCGATCAATGGGCTGCTTCCATAGCAGGAGGAAGGGAGCCTTCCATTACCGGTGAAGATGCTTATCGCCTGAGCCTTTTAAACGAGCTTGCGTCGATTTCAGCGAGAAAAGGAAGGCGGGTCACGGCAGAGGAGCTGCCAGGATAAAATGGAGATCATGGTGCCTCCCTTCGGGAGGCACCATTCCTATTGGCCCATTTTCACCGGAAAGGAAAAGCCGGCATGTATAAAAACTTAGCGGAGCCGTTTATAAGAGGGGCAAACGGGTATTACTTAAACTATAAAACAAGGAGGTGCAGCATGAAAATCATTTTGTATTTGAGTGTCGCTGTAATAGCAGTTGCATTTGTACTTTTAGTAGTCTACTTAACGAAAACTCTTAAAGCCCTGGAAAAAACGATGTATACCGTATCTGAAACAATCTCCAGACTCGAAAATCAGCTTCAGGGAGTAACAGCCGAAACGGCTCAGCTGTTACATAAAACAAATACCCTTGCTGAAAACATTCAGGAGAAATCAGAAAATCTTGATACCGTCTTTGTGAATGTAAAGAAAGTCGGCAATTCGCTGCAGGGCTTTAACTCTTCACTTCAAAATGTATCAACTAAGGCACAAACAAGAATTGATGGCAGCCAGGACCGTATTGCCGATATCATCAAGTGGACCAATGTCGCCAAGGAACTGCTTGAAAGATGGAAAGAAAACAAGGCAGCCAAAAATTCTGCCAGAATTGAGATGGCATCATCAAACGAGTCTTACAGAAGGAACCTGTAATGCAGCCAAATGACGGAAGGGACATTCCCTTCCGTTTTCTTATGTCTTTTGTTTTATAAGAATGATAGAAAGTTTTATAATATAGGCAGGCAGAAGAGCGAAAGCCAGATGGCCCCTTCAGCCCGGGAGGACAAGAGGGGAGGAACAATTATGGCCGGTATTGCATCCTTAAGGATAGACGGAGAGGAAATAAAGGTATTCAATGCTTCCATTTACATATTCAAGTCCTCTGGCGGCTATAGCCTTGAGCTGGAGTGTGTAGTAGGCGAGATTACGGCGGCAAAATATGAAAAATTGGATAATATGATTGTCGAGATTGAACTGACGAACGGCAGCTATCTTAATACCATCATGCATAAAGGGAATGGAAAGGGCCGGCTTCCGCGACTGCATATTTATTGTGAGCTGGATGACCCTCATGAATATAAGGGTATCCCTGTCATCGATGAGAATGAGGCGGATTTTCCCGATATCGAAGAGGGGCTGTCGCTTGCCGAAATCAGGGAGTATGAAATGCCGATGGTTAAAGTGAAGCTTGCCGCAGTTCTTCCCATAAATCAGGCAGAATGGCTCGGTAAGTTTAAAAAGAAAGAGCTTGAAGCTTTCCTGACGGAAGCCGTTTCTCAGGGGATGAAAAACGAGTAACGCATTTTTTTTTGCAATCGCTTTCTCTTTTCTTTGAAATTAGAAAGTATTTGTTACTATAATAGAGTAGTATAAACAATAAAATAGAGGCAAGGAGCCAAAAAAATATGACCGCTACTAGAGGAGCAAACCTTAATGTAATTCTCCGCCTGGAAATTGATAAAGACAAGGCAAACTTCGGGACCATTGCGACACTGATCAACGGCCTGAAAGGCGACATCATTGCAATTGATGTGATCAGCGAGGGAAAAACCCAGACAGTCCGCGACTTTACCGTAACTGTTTTCGATCAGGAACACAGCGATCTTGTGGTCAGGGAAGTTACGAATATAAAAGGAGTCAAGCTTATCCATGTTTCGGACAGGACCTTCCTTGTCCATCTTGGCGGCAAGATTGAAACAAAGCTGAAAACGCCCATCAAAAACCGTGATGACCTTTCCCGGGTATATACACCTGGAGTTGCACGGGTATGTACGGCCATACATAAGGATCAAACGCTCGCAAACACACTGACAATCAAAAGGAATACGATTGCTGTAATTTCCGATGGCTCTGCTGTGCTCGGCCTTGGAAATATCGGCCCGAAAGCTGCGATGCCGGTTATGGAAGGAAAAGCCATGCTGTTCAAGCAGCTGGCAAATATTGATGCATTTCCGATCTGTCTGAACACCCAGGACCCGGAGGAAATCATCCAGGTGGTCAAAGCCCTTGAACCGGCTTTTGGCGGAATCAACCTGGAGGATATCGCCTCTCCGAATTGTTTCGAGATTGAAAGAAGGCTGAGCGAGGAGCTTGATATCCCGGTATTTCATGATGACCAGCACGGAACCGCTGTCGTGATCCTGGCAGGTCTATTTAATGCACTGAAAGTTGTGGGCAAGAAGATAGAAGATTGCAAGATTGTAGTCTGCGGAATAGGGGCAGCCGGCATCGCCTGCACCAAAATGATTCTGAGCGCCGGAGCAAAAAATGTCATCGGAGTCGATAAAAAGGGTGCCATTGTAAGGACAGAGGAATATGAAAACCAGGAATGGAACTGGTATGCACAAAACACCAATCCGAATCAGGAACATGGACCGCTCTCAGAAGTAATCGGCGGCGCAGATATTTTCATCGGCGTTTCCGGCCCTGGCGTTCTTAAAGTCGAGGACGTGAAAAAGATGGGCAAGGATCCGATCGTATTTGCCATGGCAAATCCGACACCGGAAATCCTGCCTGAGGTGGCAAAGCCTTACGTCAGCGTCATGGCGACCGGCCGCTCGGATTATCCGAACCAGATCAACAATGTACTCTGCTTCCCGGGAATCTTCAGGGGAGCACTGGACTGCCGCGCTTCCTCCATCAATGAGGAGATGAAGCTTGCGGCCGCCAAAGCCATCGCTGACTCCATCAATGAAAGTGAATTGAATGCCGATTATATCATTCCAAGTGTATTCAATGAGAAAGTTGTGGAATCCGTGCGTAAGGCCGTCATCGACGCGGCCAATGAATCCGGTATTGCCCGTAAGGAATACAGCAGAAGCATTAAAGAAGACCCGAATACAAATATATTCTTGTAGAATAGATAAAAGGCAGAGACCAGGTCATTATGATCTGGTCTTTTTTCACATCCTTAATATGGAGTTTAATGCTAATATGTTGAAATATGTTGATATATGATGAAATGAATGAAGGTATGACCAGGGTGAATTTCTCATTCTGCTGCTCTTCCTGATTTTGCTTGTTGCAGGAGGGCAGATACTTTAGAGTTTTCCTGGCAGAGCTGACGATGTACCGGTTTTTTCTATTCAACAGATGGAGGTAAGGAATGGAGTGGTCCTTGTCAATTATGGAGAATTCCGGAGCAGCGATGCCAAGAAAATGGCAGCCGATTCATTCAAAAGACTGTCAGATACATATAATGCCATCGTCTTAAAGATAACAGACAGCAAAGAAGAAGACTGGTACGGCGTGGAAAAACATACATACCCTGTTATCAGCTTTACAGGAGGAGCCATTCTTGATTGATTAAGTTAATAGACAGGCATTTTCAAATTAACCGAAATGCCTGCAGTGGGAGAGTATCCATTTAAGCTTTTTCATTAATCGGCAGTAACTTCATAATGACTGACACGGTTGTCCTTGTTGAAATAAAGCACTAACCAGGCGTCGTCTATGCTGAATAAACCAAATAACCCGGGTTCAGGTCCTAGATTGTATCTTATTCCCTTTCCCTCTGCTGCGGGGTCACTATCTGATCCTAATAATCGCATAACACGCTCCTTGGGCATTCCAATTAGATCATGAGTGGATAATAAATCGTAAACGATATCCATTCTTTCTAAAGGTTCATGATTCCATTTTTCCTGTGTAAACTCATGCCTTTTTACAAACCAAATGTAAATACCTCCAATCAGCACAATAATCGATAATAAGAGAATGAAAATTTTCTTTTTCAAAAGAGTGAATCCCCCAACATGTATTTATTTCCTTTTTTGATCATTTTACCCTTCTTGTATTCTTTTGTGTGAAATTTGCAGAAAAAAGAGTAGATATCAAAATTATGAGGGCCTTTTTGCAGAGAGAATCTCAAGCGTTCGGTACAATTTAGTAATATATTACCAAGGTAAAACGTAGACAAAACTAGAAGTAAGAAGGGAGTAGATAAAATTCGGAAAAATGAAAACGCTTTCTTAACACATTTTTACCTAAATACGCAACTATCTTAATGTAATTGAAAAGGAAGCTTTATATTTTTTATCTATGCTAGAAAGGAAGATAAATAGAGATGGGAGAGATGAACTTGAAAAGAAAATGGATTTCTGCAGTCGGCGCATTGGTAATGGGGATAAGTCTGGCCTCTGGTCCGCTCGCGGCAGCAGCAAAAGAGAAATACCCGGATATCGTCAATGTTTCCCATAGGGGTGCTTCAGGCTATGCTCCAGAGCATACCATCACTTCTTATAAACTGGGAGATCAGCTTCATGGTGATTATATTGAAATCGACCTCCAGATGACCAAGGATGGAAAGCTGATCGCCATGCATGATGAGACGCTGGACCGAACCACCAACGGCACTGGGCTCGTCAGGGATTATACACTCTCCGAAATTAAGGAACTGGATGCAGGCAGCTGGTTCAATGAAAAGTACCCGCAATTTGCAAATCCCGACTATGCGGGACTGAAGGTGCCGACTCTTGAAGAGGTGTTCAAAAAGTTTGGAAAAAACAAAAGCTACTATATTGAAACCAAATCTCCTGAAGTATATCCAGGAATGGAGAAGGAGCTGCTCCGCCTTGTCGACGAGTACAGAATTGACAAAGAAAAGCTGCTGGTCCAGTCCTTCAGTCCGCAAAGTTTGCAGATCATGCACAGCCTGGATCCGTCTGTGAGGCTGATACAGCTCTTGTCCTATAAGAGTACGGCTGTTATCACCGATGCAGAAATTGCTGCAATCAAGTCATATGCAGAAGGTGTCGGCCCCAACTATACCTATCTGACAGAGGACTATGTACAGAAGGTGGTAAACAGCGGTCTCGGAATCCATCCGTATACAGTAAATGACAAGGCAACCATGCAGAAGCTGATTGACTGGGGTGTGACCGGCATGTTCACCAATTTCCCGGATTTGCTTCACGAAGTGAAGAAGGGGAAATAACATAAGGAAAAAAGCCCAGAGATGGGCTTTTTTGTCTTTATATCAGCGTTTAACTTTATAGTGTAACTCAACAAATTGATTAAAAGTCCTGGTGCCTGTTAAGAGAAGATCCAGGTAGTAATCATCCGGTTTGAATAGTGGAATTCCTTCACCGAGGATTTTAGGAGCTATAGTCACGATTAATTCATCCACTAGGTTTTCCTTTAGGAAGGTATGTAATAAATCTCCGCCGCCTACCATCCAAATGCTTTTTCCTTCCTGCTTTTTTAATTTAGCCGTAAAAGCAGAGATATCTTCATTCACGAAAGTAACAGCATTAGTATTTTTAATTTCAGATCGTGAAAAGACATAACATTCTTTATTTTGGTAAGGGAAATTCCCATTCTCATGTTCCATGATCCAGTCATAAGTCCTCTTGCCGAGCAGGATGGTGTCTATCCCATCATAAAATTCTGAGTAGCCATTATCTCCTTCGCCCTCGACATCAAATAACCACTGTAGTGAATCATCTTTTGCTGCGATATATCCATCCAGGCTTTGAGCTATGAATAATACAATGTTTCTGGCGGTCATTTTTTTCAACTCCTTAATAAAAATGATCTCAATTTTTTGGTTTCTCCGTTCTTCTTTAAAAAAGAGACAGTCCAATTCCAAGCTGGACTGCCTCTCGTGTGTTTGTACTTTAAAACTTATTAACGAACGCCCCTCATCAACCCCTGAATTTTAGGGGATAGAGCCAATAGGATGAAACCTAGTACGATGGCTGAAGCACCGATGATTCCGAAGTACGCCATTTCAGTTGCCGGCGTGTAGAATTTAACAAGAAGTGCATTCAATGCCTGCGCAGCGGCACTGGCAAGGAACCAGAGGCTCATCGTCTGAGCTGAGAAGGCTGCAGGAGCAAGCTTGGTTGTAGCAGAAAGTCCAACAGGGGACAGACAAAGCTCGCCAAGAACTACAATCAGATAGCTCAGTACGAGCCATAGTGGATTAACCAAAGCATCTTCTCCGCCGAAATATGCAGGAAGCAGGATGACCAGGAATGATAAACCGGCAAAAAGCAGACCTAGTGAGAACTTTTGCGGTATTGTCGGCTGGCGTTTTCCAAGTCTCACCCACAGCCATGCAAAAACAGGAGCAAGGGTGATGATAAATAAAGGATTCAATGACTGGAACCAAGCCGGGTTAATCTTTATTCCTGCGAACTCAAGCTGTGTGCGTTTATCGGCATAATTTGCAAGGATGGTCGCGCCCTGCTCCTGGATGGACCAGAACATGACTGCTGCCAGGAATAATGGGATATAAGCAAGCAGACGGGAACGCTCATCAGATGTTGTTTTAGGACTGCGATACATAAAGAAGAAGTACATCGCAGGGATGATGAATCCAAGAATAGCAATGATATTAATTAGGCGGGTAATGGTCAGCACGCCTGTAAGAGATGCTGAGATAATCAGGGCCGCAAGGATGACAGCACCGATGCCGATTTTCGTGAATGCAGATTTTCTTTCAGATGGATCAAGCGGGTTAGAAGGGATTGTACCGGCAAGACCAAGATTCTTCTTTTTTGTAAGAACGAAGACAATAAGGCCTAGAAGCATCCCGACTGCAGCAATTCCGAAACCTAGGTGGAAGCTGTAATTCATCCCTACAGTTCCAACGACGAGTGGTGACAGGAAAGCACCGGCGTTGATTCCCATATAGAATATACTGAAGCCGGCATCGCGGCGGTCGTCATTTTCCGCATACATCTCACCAACTACACTTGATACATTGGGTTTTAATAGTCCAGTACCAAGTACGATGAGGACCATTGAGATGAAGAACATCGCCAGGCTGCCAGGGATGGCAAGGACTAAATGTCCAAACATGATCAGTATTCCGCCGTAGAACACGGCCCTTGAAGTACCGAACAATCTGTCAGCCAGCCAGCCGCCGATTATCCCGGACATGTAGACCAGGGAGCCATATATGGAGACGATAGCAAGGGCTGTCTGTTCATCAAGTCCGAGGCCGCCCTTAGAAACCGAGTAGTACATATAGTAAACAAGAATGGCTCTCATGCCATAATAAGAGAATCTCTCCCAGAACTCAGTGAAGAATAGCGTGAATAAGCCTTTCGGCTGGCCGAAAAATCCTTGCTGCGGCACACTATCCACAATTTTCTGTTTATTTATAGATGACATACTTTCTCCTCCTTTTAGTTATTCTATAATAACTTTTTTGTTTAGGGATGTAAATAATATTTTGTGAATTTTAAATACATAATATAAGTTTTTCTGAACTTTTTATTAAGAATTTTAATATTTCAAAATAGTTAGTTTTTAAAATAAACAAAAAAATCCATATAAATCCATTATGTATAATTATGTGATAAAGATTTTTCACTAGATTGTACAGATTTAATAGAGGGAATACACAGCACTATATACTAAGCTAAATATGAAAGCGACTGCAAGTGAGAACCCTTCTTAATAATTTCAACAGCCGGATCAATATCTTGACTGACCATGCGGCTGCAACAGACATACGATGATAGGGAAGGACAAGTTAGAAAATGTGACCGGGGAGGATTTCAATTTGATAAAAAAGCAATTGATAACAGAGGGAAGAAAAGTCAGCTATCTGGAAGTGGGTCCGGGGGATGGGGTTACCGTGCTTTTTTTGCATGGAGTGCCGGAGTCGAGCATGGTCTGGAGTGAAATCCTGCCTGCCGCCGTATCGGAAGGCTTCCGCGGGATTGCACCTGACCTGCCCGGCTTTGGGGACAGCGTCAGATTCAATGAAAAAACAACCTGGGAACGATACGTCGAGTTTGTGTCGGAATTTCTCGATGAACTTTCAATTGAAAAGGTTCATCTCGTCGTCCATGACTGGGGAGGGCTTATCGGGCTTGCGTGGGCAGGCAGCCATCCGGAACGGGTTCTCAGCATCACGGCCTCGAATACAACCATTTCTAAGGACTACAGCTGGCATAAGCTAGCAAAGCTTTGGAGAACACCTGTTGTGGGTGAAGGAGTTATTAAAGGAATGACCGATTGGGAAAAATTCGCCGAAGGAATGAGGAAGTCTGCGCCGGGAATTAATGAGGAAACGCTGCGGGATTTCCACAAAGCCTTCCGCTCACCGGAGTCAGGGGAAGTGGTACTGGAACTTTATCGGTCGGGGAACAAGGACAAGGTCCTGGAATACGAAGGCATGCTGTCTGGTTTAATGGTCCCGGTCTCCATCATCTGGGGTAAGGATGACCCCTATGTGCCGGTAGAGTTTGCTGAAAAATTAAAAGCAGAAACATTGCCCCAGGCAACAGTTCATATCATTCCAAACGTAGGGCATTTCATCCAGATAGAATCTCCAGAAGCGTTCAGCGGCCTGCTTTTAGACCACTTTTAATCTTTTTAAAAATACCAATTAGACTGCTTTGCTAAGCTGCCATCCGGCGGCCTTTTTTTTGCCTGTAAACAGGGAAATAGAACGCGGGTACCAAGGCTGGCCCCTTTGGAAAAGTGGGAAGAAAGGTGAAGCGGCCACAGGGTAAATGGGGGGTGTATCCTTCAAATATCCGCTATAGTACAAGCCATTGTGTTTAATCTACATATGATGTTTTTGAGAATTACTTATCGAAGGGAGTGTTACCTGAATGAGTGATCAAGGTGGCCTAAGCTTCCAGGAAGGGCCGAAAGGGAAGCTGATTACCGGGAATCTAAAGGATTTTCGGGCTGATCCTTTACGATTCTTGAGAGAATTAGCGGGATACGGCGATGCGGTAAAAATCCGGTTTGGTCCAACTGAATCGGTGTGTCTATTGTCTGATCCGGAAATGATCAAACAGGTGCTTGTAACGAAACAGAAATCATTCATTAAAGCGAGAGACATGCGTTCTTTGAAAACAATACTTGGAGAAGGCCTGCTTACTAGCGAGAAGGATCTGCATATGCGGCAGAGGAGGCTGATACAGCCTGCCTTTAAAAAAACGCATATAGCATCTTATGGCCAGGACATGATTGATGTCACTACGGAATATATAACAAGGTGGCACGATGGTGAGGAACGTGTAATTACGCAGGATATGATGGATATAACGCTTGGTATCATCTCTAAAACCATGTTTAGTGTTGATTTTCAAGATGGGCATAAGGTGCTTGGAAAGCCGCTTGAAACCGCTATGAGAGTTTCATCGAGCAGGATGAGAGGTCTTTTTACACCGCCTCTGTGGGTGCCGACTAAAAAAAATCGCATGTATAAAAAAGCAATAAAGGAATTAGATGAAACACTATACCGAATCATTGAAGAACGAAGGAAAGATACCCAGAAACATGAGGACATGCTTACCATCCTTTTAGACGCAAAGGATGAGGAGGATGGAACAGGGATGTCAGATCAGCAAGTACGTGATGAGCTGATGACGATCTTCCTGGCGGGCCACGAAACTACAGCAAATGCCCTGTCATGGACCTTTCATCTTCTCTCTCAAAACCCGGAAGCAGAGCAAAAGTTGTTCGAAGAATTGGATAGGGTCCTGGATGGACGCGAACCTGAGCCTGGAGATTTTACAAAACTTACTTATGCTCAGAATGTAATCTGGGAATCTATGCGAATATATCCACCAGGATTTATAGTGGGGCGCGAAGCGATCGAGGATGTGGAAATCGGGGGACTTCAATTCAAAAAAGGCGACAGCATCATGATGAGCCAGTGGGTCCTCCACAACAAGCCTGAATATTTTCCTGAACCAGATGTTTTCCGTCCAGAACGATTTGAAAACAATTTCATCAAGACCATCCCGGCTTATGCCTACTTTCCATTCAGCGGAGGGCCCCGGGTCTGCATCGGCAACCACTTTGCCTTAATGGAAGCCGTCCTCGTCCTTGCTGTTATTGCAAGCAAGTATAGACTGCGGCCTGCCGATAAAACGACCGTAGTACCTTACCCTTCCATTACACTGCGGCCAAAGGGCGGCCTGCGCATGGTCATTGAGAAAAGGGAAAAATAAGCAGGAGGAGGCTGTACCCTTGTCCAGTAAAAAAGGTACAACTAAGAATCAGAAAAGAGATAGCCGTTTCTTATCACCAGAAGAAATTCGTTCTATAGATTTATGGCTGGAGACGATGTATCGGTATGCATGGAGCCCTTCTATGAGTAAAGCTGAAGCGGCTGTAGACATATTAAACCTTCCATATAAAAAGTTGGGCATAGGGCAGAACAGGATGGTTTTTGATATGGAAAATGGTTTCGTGTTGAAGATTCCCCTCTCTGCTGTCGGAGCTGTCAGCAATAGAAGGGAATTCTATCTATTCAATAGCAGCAGCCCCGAGATAAAACAATATCTCTGTCCCGTTGCTGAATGGGGAGAAGGGTGGGTTGTAATGGAGAAGGCAGACTGCAGCCAGCAGCACCACACTTCAAGCCTTCGGCAGCTTCTAAGTATGCAGAGCAAATTTTTAAAACATAAAATACTTCCCATTGATCTAAGGCCGGGAAATGCCGGCATAAATAAGCAGGGAAAAGTAGTCATCTTTGATTATGGATTATTCGTTCCTTTATAAACGAAAAAGCAGAGAAAAAAAGCAGAGGGGATAACATAATGAGCAAGGAAAGCCAAGAATGGTATCTCGATGCCCTCCGTAGGATGGAAACACAAAAAGAAAATGAGGTAAATCGAAAAATTAAAGATTTTTTGAATCAGCGTGACCTGATACAAAGAGCTCATGAAGAAAACTACTCATTTTCGAAATATGCCAGGGAATTCAAGGAGTCAATGGAAACAATGTCTGCCCTTGGAAACTTCCCTACGAAGAGGGATATCGCAAATATCGCTAAAATGCAGGTGCAAATGGAAGAAAAAATCGATCATATTGAAGATATACTGACCAATTTATCAGAGCGGTTTGAGAAAGAAAGTAAGAGCCGCAAAAAATCAAAGAAGAGGAAAAAAGCCAAGGAAAGCAGGAGTGAAGTAATCACCTTCATTCGCCGGCCAAAAAGGAAAGAGGCCTGATTTATGGAGAAAAAGAGTCTTAAGCCTGAACAGGATTTTATTGCCCGCCTTAAAAAAGCCCGGAGCGCTATTAATTCACCTCTTCCTGAAATGGGAACAACCAAAAGGGAGGCAGTATGGAAGAAAAATAAATCCTCTCTTTGGTATTATGCCCCAAAAAGAAGAAAATACAGCATTCCTGTTTTTATGGTGTATTCATTGATCAATAAGCCGGTCATTCTTGACTTAGGCCCTGGAAACAGCTTGATTGAAGCGTTCATTAATGAAGGCTTTGATGTCTACCTCCTGGATTTCGGCAGTCCTGGTTATGAGGACAGCGATATCGATATTGATGATTATATTCTGGATTATATCCAGCCGGCAGCAAAAAGAGTACTTCGCCACTCTAAAGCCCGAGAACTCACAGTAATAGGTTATTGTCTGGGCGGGACAATTGCCGCCATGTATGCAGCAATTGCACAAGAACCAATAAAGAACCTGATTTTGATTACGCCGCCGCTTAATTTTGACGCTCTTCCGGAGTTTGACGAATGGGTCAGAGCTATGAAAGAAGAGGAAGTCGATTTTACTGAAATTCTGGACTTATTGCATGTTGTCCCTGGCTCCATGGTAAACCGGGGAATATCATTGATGACATCCCCAATCCATTCTTCCATCTACTTATCCTTACTCAGCAACATAGATAATCCAGAATACGTTGGAAAATGGAGAAGATTCAACGAGTGGACAATCGATCATGTTCCTTTAACGTCAGCAGCTATGAAACAAATGCTCAACGGACTGGTAAAAGATAATCAGCTGATGTCACGTTGTTTCAATATCAGGGGCAAAAGGACATCATTCAAAAATATTGCTGCGAATCTGCTTCTCATTGCTGGGAAGGGGGATCAGCTTATACCAGAAGACATGATAAAGCCGGCCATGGATTTATTTGCGAGTGACGATAAAACTTACCTGGCTTTAACCGGAGGGCACACTACATTGAGCAAAACAAATGGTCTGCCTGAATATCTAGATGACTGGCTGCCGCAGAGATCAGGGCCAAGGAAGGCCGAGAAGAACCTTTGAAGAGCAGAACAGCTTTTTAAGGAGGTGATTAAATTGCAAAAGAAAAGAAGAGATAGAATCAGACGTGCTCTTTGCCGCTTACTAAACTGCAAAGATGCTTAGTTACACCCTTTGAGAAGAAAAAGAAGAAAACACTTTAGTCCTTGGAAGCCATCTAATTGAGATGGCTTTTTTTACGAAAATTTCTTGTTGTATATTGTTATCAAAGCCTTGGACGCTTAAATCTTTGTGCTTTTGGGGACCTCTCTTTTCTAAGCACGGTCTTGTGGTAAATTGTAATTTAATTATTATAGAAGAAACAGGGAGTTTTTTGACTTTAAACATTGTTTACTTTAAATATAGGTGACTATATTGGACTTATATAACCCGCACTTTTTAGCATTATTTACCAGTATAATCCTGTGTATTTATTATAGACTGATCAGGAAAAAGATGTTATTATTTTTAATACACCAAAGCTGTTTTAGTTAACTGCTTAGGATATAATCAAAAAATGTTGACACATTGTTGTGTGAGTGGTATTATTATTAAGTTGCCTACAAGCGACTGACTAATATTGACTAAAGATGTTCTTTGAAAACTGAACGAAACAAGACGCCAGTTACTTCTTATTTATAGGAAGTAAACAAAACAAGTTTTAAACTTTATGAGCTATATCGAACACTTTTCGGAGAGTTTGATCCTGGCTCAGGACGAACGCTGGCGGCGTGCCTAATACATGCAAGTCGAGCGGATGGATGGGAGCTTGCTCCCTGAAGTCAGCGGCGGACGGGTGAGTAACACGTGGGCAACCTGCCCTTGAGATCGGGATAACTTCGGGAAACCGGAGCTAATACCGGATAGGTCTTTCCCTCACATGAGGGAAAGAGGAAAGACGGTTTCGGCTGTCACTCAAGGATGGGCCCGCGGCGCATTAGCTAGTTGGTGGGGTAACGGCTCACCAAGGCCACGATGCGTAGCCGACCTGAGAGGGTGATCGGCCACACTGGGACTGAGACACGGCCCAGACTCCTACGGGAGGCAGCAGTAGGGAATCTTCCGCAATGGACGAAAGTCTGACGGAGCAACGCCGCGTGAGTGAAGAAGGTTTTCGGATCGTAAAACTCTGTTGTCAGGGAAGAACAAGTGCCATAGTAACTGATGGCACCTTGACGGTACCTGGCCAGAAAGCCACGGCTAACTACGTGCCAGCAGCCGCGGTAATACGTAGGTGGCAAGCGTTGTCCGGATTTATTGGGCGTAAAGCGCGCGCAGGCGGTCTTTTAAGTCTGATGTGAAAGCCCACGGCTCAACCGTGGAGGGTCATTGGAAACTGGGAGACTTGAGTGCAGAAGAGGAGAGTGGAATTCCACGTGTAGCGGTGAAATGCGTAGAGATGTGGAGGAACACCAGTGGCGAAGGCGACTCTCTGGTCTGTAACTGACGCTGAGGCGCGAAAGCGTGGGGAGCGAACAGGATTAGATACCCTGGTAGTCCACGCCGTAAACGATGAGTGCTAAGTGTTAGAGGGTTTCCGCCCTTTAGTGCTGCAGCTAACGCATTAAGCACTCCGCCTGGGGAGTACGGCCGCAAGGCTGAAACTCAAAGGAATTGACGGGGGCCCGCACAAGCGGTGGAGCATGTGGTTTAATTCGAAGCAACGCGAAGAACCTTACCAGGTCTTGACATCCTCTGACACTCCTAGAGATAGGACGTTCCCCTTCGGGGGACAGAGTGACAGGTGGTGCATGGTTGTCGTCAGCTCGTGTCGTGAGATGTTGGGTTAAGTCCCGCAACGAGCGCAACCCTTGATCTTAGTTGCCAGCATTCAGTTGGGCACTCTAAGGTGACTGCCGGTGACAAACCGGAGGAAGGTGGGGATGACGTCAAATCATCATGCCCCTTATGACCTGGGCTACACA
This sequence comes from Paraperibacillus esterisolvens, assembly GCF_046237625.1. Lineage (GTDB taxonomy): Bacteria > Bacillota > Bacilli > Bacillales > DSM-1321 > Paraperibacillus > Paraperibacillus esterisolvens. Next base: position 1,662,008 of record NZ_CP143545.1, read on the forward strand.
CGTGCTACAATGGATGGTACAAAGGGCAGCAAAGCCGCGAGGCCGAGCGAATCCCATAAAGCCATTCTCAGTTCGGATTGCAGGCTGCAACTCGCCTGCATGAAGCCGGAATCGCTAGTAATCGCGGATCAGCATGCCGCGGTGAATACGTTCCCGGGCCTTGTACACACCGCCCGTCACACCACGAGAGTTTGTAACACCCGAAGTCGGTGGGGTAACCTTTATGGAGCCAGCCGCCTAAGGTGGGACAGATGATTGGGGTGAAGTCGTAACAAGGTAGCCGTATCGGAAGGTGCGGCTGGATCACCTCCTTTCTAAGGAAAAAGCGATTTTGTTTCGTTCAGTTTTGAGGGAGCATTCCTTCAAAACCTGAAAATAAATTAGAAACGAGCTATTCGAAAGAAGAGCGGCGTTTATCATTTATTTTCATCGTTCTTTGAAAACTAGATAACAATATAAGGCAAAAATGATTTGCGTCATTTTACCGCATCGAGTAATAAACCGAGTTAAGTTTTATTGTTTTATTATGATTCGATGATGATAAAGCGAAACTTCTCCCACTCTCTGAGGCGGAGGAGAAGCGAGTTATTCGAGGAAGCGATCGAGTGAACACCGGAGCGTACTTTACGTACGTGAGGATGTGAACGAGTGAGCTGACGAAGAAGAACGAAGCTTATCGTCAGCCGTATCTATGGTTAAGTTAGAAAGGGCGCACGGTGAATGCCTTGGCACTAGGAGCCGATGAAGGACGGGACTAACACCGATATGCTTCGGGGAGCTGTAAGTAAGCTTTGATCCGGAGATTTCCGAATGGGGAAACCCACTGTTCGTAATGGAACAGTACCTTCACCTGAATTCATAGGGTGATGGAGGCAGACCCGGGGAACTGAAACATCTAAGTACCCGGAGGAACAGAAAGCAAATGCGATTTCCCAAGTAGCGGCGAGCGAAACGGAATGTAGCCCAAACCGAAAGGCTTGCCTTTCGGGGTTGTAGGACACTCTATACGGAGTTACAAAGGAACGGGGTAGACGAAGAGACATGGAAAGGTCCGTCGAAGAAGGTAACAACCCTGTAGTCGAAACTTCGTTCCCTCCAGAGTGGATCCTGAGTACGGCGGGACACGTGAAATCCCGTCGGAAGCAGGGAGGACCATCTCCCAAGGCTAAATACTACCTAGTGACCGATAGTGAACCAGTACCGTGAGGGAAAGGTGAAAAGCACCCCGGAAGGGGAGTGAAAGAGATCCTGAAACCGTGTGCCTACAAGTAGTCAGAGCCCTATGTCCCTTTTGGGAAACGGGTGATGGCGTGCCTTTTGTAGAATGAACCGGCGAGTTACGATTTCATGCAAGGTTAAGTTGATGAGACGGAGCCGCAGCGAAAGCGAGTCTGAATAGGGCGAATGAGTATGAGGTCGTAGACCCGAAACCAGGTGATCTACCCATGTCCAGGGTGAAGTTCAGGTAACACTGAATGGAGGCCCGAACCCACGCACGTTGAAAAGTGCGGGGATGAGGTGTGGGTAGCGGAGAAATTCCAATCGAACCTGGAGATAGCTGGTTCTCTCCGAAATAGCTTTAGGGCTAGCCTCAAGTGTTAAGAGTCTTGGAGGTAGAGCACTGATTGGACTAGGGGCCCATCTCGGGTTACCGAATTCAGTCAAACTCCGAATGCCAATGACTTTTCCTTGGGAGTCAGACTGCGAGTGATAAGATCCGTAGTCAAAAGGGAAACAGCCCAGACCACCAGCTAAGGTCCCAAAGTATACGTTAAGTGGAAAAGGATGTGGAGTTGCTTAGACAACCAGGATGTTGGCTTAGAAGCAGCCACCATTTAAAGAGTGCGTAATAGCTCACTGGTCGAGTGACTCTGCGCCGAAAATGTACCGGGGCTAAACGTATCACCGAAGCTGTGGGTGGACACCTAGGGTGTCCGCGGTAGGAGAGCGTTCTAAGGGCTGAGAAGCCAGACCGGAAGGACTGGTGGAGCGCTTAGAAGTGAGAATGCCGGTATGAGTAGCGAAAGAAGGGTGAGAATCCCTTCCACCGAATGCCTAAGGTTTCCTGAGGAAGGCTCGTCCGCTCAGGGTTAGTCGGGACCTAAGCCGAGGCCGAAAGGCGTAGGCGATGGACAACAGGTTGATATTCCTGTACCACCTATTCATCGTTTGAGCGATGGGGGGACGCAGTAGGATAGGGTAAGCGCGCTGTTGGATTAGCGCGTCCAAGCAGTTAGGCTGAAAACGAGGCAAATCCCGTTTTCACATAAGCTGAGCTGTGATGGCGAGGGAAATTTAGTACCGAAGTTCCTGATTCCACACTGCCAAGAAAAGCCTCTAGCGAGATGAAGGGTGCCCGTACCGCAAACCGACACAGGTAGGCGAGGAGAGAATCCTAAGGTGTGCGAGAGAACTCTCGTTAAGGAACTCGGCAAAATGACCCCGTAACTTCGGGAGAAGGGGTGCTCATCTGGGTGAATAGCCCGGATGAGCCGCAGTGAATAGGCCCAGGCGACTGTTTAGCAAAAACACAGGTCTCTGCGAAGCCGCAAGGCGAAGTATAGGGGCTGACGCCTGCCCGGTGCTGGAAGGTTAAGGGGAGAGGTTAGCGCAAGCGAAGCTTTGAACTGAAGCCCCAGTAAACGGCGGCCGTAACTATAACGGTCCTAAGGTAGCGAAATTCCTTGTCGGGTAAGTTCCGACCCGCACGAAAGGCGTAACGATCTGGGCACTGTCTCAACGAGAGACTCGGTGAAATTATACTACCTGTGAAGATGCAGGTTACCCGCGACAGGACGGAAAGACCCCGTGGAGCTTTACTGCAGCCTGATATTGAATTTTGGTACAGCTTGTACAGGATAGGTAGGAGCCTTTGAAGCCGGAGCGCCAGCTTCGGTGGAGGCATCGGTGGGATACTACCCTGGCTGTATTGAAATTCTAACCCGCGCCCCTTATCGGGGCGGGAGACAGTGTCAGGCGGGCAGTTTGACTGGGGCGGTCGCCTCCTAAAGAGTAACGGAGGCGCCCAAAGGTTCCCTCAGAATGGTTGGAAATCATTCGCAGAGTGTAAAGGCACAAGGGAGCTTGACTGCGAGACCTACAAGTCGAGCAGGGACGAAAGTCGGGCTTAGTGATCCGGTGGTTCCGCATGGAAGGGCCATCGCTCAACGGATAAAAGCTACCCCGGGGATAACAGGCTTATCTCCCCCAAGAGTCCACATCGACGGGGAGGTTTGGCACCTCGATGTCGGCTCATCGCATCCTGGGGCTGTAGTCGGTCCCAAGGGTTGGGCTGTTCGCCCATTAAAGCGGTACGCGAGCTGGGTTCAGAACGTCGTGAGACAGTTCGGTCCCTATCCGTCGTGGGCGCAGGAAATTTGAGAGGAGCTGTCCTTAGTACGAGAGGACCGGGATGGACGCACCGCTGGTGTACCAGTTGTCTTGCCAAAGGCATCGCTGGGTAGCTATGTGCGGACGGGATAAGTGCTGAAAGCATCTAAGCATGAAGCCCCCCTCAAGATGAGATTTCCCATAGCGTCAAGCTAGTAAGATCCCTGAAAGATGATCAGGTAGATAGGTCTGAGGTGGAAGCGTGGCGACACGTGGAGCTGACAGATACTAATCGATCGAGGACTTAACCTATCTTGTTTATACTCGAAAACGTAATGCAGATCAGCCTTTGTTATCTAGTTTTGAAGGAACGAAAGTTACTTCATATCTGTCTGGCAGTTATGGCAAAGAGGCCACACCCGTTCCCATCCCGAACACGGAAGTTAAGCTCTTTAGCGCCGATGGTAGTTGGGGGATCTCCCCCTGTGAGAGTAGGACGCCGCCGGGCAGTAAGGAAAGATCCGCTTCCTGCAGATCTTTTTTTATTGACTTAGGACCTTCAGGGTCCTGAAGAGTCAGCCGAAAAGGATTTTAAATTGTTATTGACTCCGGTGCATATCGGTGTTAATATATAAAAGCTGCTCGAAAAGAGAAGCTGAAAAAACTTTTTCGAGAGTGTTGACTCACCATGAAATACATGTTATTATTATTAAGTTGCTTACAAGCGACTGACTAATATTGACTAAGATGTTCTTTGAAAACTGAACGAAACAAGACGCCAGTTACTTCCTATATGGAAGTAAACAAAACAAGTTTTAAACTTTATGAGCTATATCGAACACTTTTCGGAGAGTTTGATCCTGGCTCAGGACGAACGCTGGCGGCGTGCCTAATACATGCAAGTCGAGCGGATGGATGGGAGCTTGCTCCCTGAAGTCAGCGGCGGACGGGTGAGTAACACGTGGGCAACCTGCCCTTGAGATCGGGATAACTTCGGGAAACCGGAGCTAATACCGGATAGGTCTTTCCCTCACATGAGGGAAAGAGGAAAGACGGTTTCGGCTGTCACTCAAGGATGGGCCCGCGGCGCATTAGCTAGTTGGTGGGGTAACGGCTCACCAAGGCCACGATGCGTAGCCGACCTGAGAGGGTGATCGGCCACACTGGGACTGAGACACGGCCCAGACTCCTACGGGAGGCAGCAGTAGGGAATCTTCCGCAATGGACGAAAGTCTGACGGAGCAACGCCGCGTGAGTGAAGAAGGTTTTCGGATCGTAAAACTCTGTTGTCAGGGAAGAACAAGTGCCATAGTAACTGATGGCACCTTGACGGTACCTGGCCAGAAAGCCACGGCTAACTACGTGCCAGCAGCCGCGGTAATACGTAGGTGGCAAGCGTTGTCCGGATTTATTGGGCGTAAAGCGCGCGCAGGCGGTCTTTTAAGTCTGATGTGAAAGCCCACGGCTCAACCGTGGAGGGTCATTGGAAACTGGGAGACTTGAGTGCAGAAGAGGAGAGTGGAATTCCACGTGTAGCGGTGAAATGCGTAGAGATGTGGAGGAACACCAGTGGCGAAGGCGACTCTCTGGTCTGTAACTGACGCTGAGGCGCGAAAGCGTGGGGAGCGAACAGGATTAGATACCCTGGTAGTCCACGCCGTAAACGATGAGTGCTAAGTGTTAGAGGGTTTCCGCCCTTTAGTGCTGCAGCTAACGCATTAAGCACTCCGCCTGGGGAGTACGGCCGCAAGGCTGAAACTCAAAGGAATTGACGGGGGCCCGCACAAGCGGTGGAGCATGTGGTTTAATTCGAAGCAACGCGAAGAACCTTACCAGGTCTTGACATCCTCTGACACTCCTAGAGATAGGACGTTCCCCTTCGGGGGACAGAGTGACAGGTGGTGCATGGTTGTCGTCAGCTCGTGTCGTGAGATGTTGGGTTAAGTCCCGCAACGAGCGCAACCCTTGATCTTAGTTGCCAGCATTCAGTTGGGCACTCTAAGGTGACTGCCGGTGACAAACCGGAGGAAGGTGGGGATGACGTCAAATCATCATGCCCCTTATGACCTGGGCTACACACGTGCTACAATGGATGGTACAAAGGGCAGCAAAGCCGCGAGGCCGAGCGAATCCCATAAAGCCATTCTCAGTTCGGATTGCAGGCTGCAACTCGCCTGCATGAAGCCGGAATCGCTAGTAATCGCGGATCAGCATGCCGCGGTGAATACGTTCCCGGGCCTTGTACACACCGCCCGTCACACCACGAGAGTTTGTAACACCCGAAGTCGGTGGGGTAACCTTTATGGAGCCAGCCGCCTAAGGTGGGACAGATGATTGGGGTGAAGTCGTAACAAGGTAGCCGTATCGGAAGGTGCGGCTGGATCACCTCCTTTCTAAGGAAAAAGCGATCTTGTTTCGTTCAGTTTTGAGGGAGCATTCTCTCAAAACCAAAAATAAATTAGAAGCGAGCTATTCGAGGAAGCAAGCGAATGAACACCGGATCGTACTTTACGTACGTGAGGATGTGAATGAGTGAAGCTGACGAAGAAGAGCGAAGCTTATCATTTATTTTTTCGTTCTTTGAAAACTAGATAACAATATAAGGCAAAAATGATTTGCGTCATTTTACCGCATCGAGTAATAAACCGAGTTAAGTTTTATTGTTTTATTATGATTCGATGATGATAAAGCGAAACTTCTCCCACTCTCTGAGGCGGAGGAGAAGCGAGTTATTCGAGGAAGCGATCGAGTGAACACCGGAGCGTACTTTACGTACGTGAGGATGTGAACGAGTGAGCTGACGAAGAAGAACGAAGCTTATCGTCAGCCGTATCTATGGTTAAGTTAGAAAGGGCGCACGGTGAATGCCTTGGCACTAGGAGCCGATGAAGGACGGGACTAACACCGATATGCTTCGGGGAGCTGTAAGTAAGCTTTGATCCGGAGATTTCCGAATGGGGAAACCCACTGTTCGTAATGGAACAGTACCTTCACCTGAATTCATAGGGTGATGGAGGCAGACCCGGGGAACTGAAACATCTAAGTACCCGGAGGAACAGAAAGCAAATGCGATTTCCCAAGTAGCGGCGAGCGAAACGGAATGTAGCCCAAACCGAAAGGCTTGCCTTTCGGGGTTGTAGGACACTCTATACGGAGTTACAAAGGAACGGGGTAGACGAAGAGACATGGAAAGGTCCGTCGAAGAAGGTAACAACCCTGTAGTCGAAACTTCGTTCCCTCCAGAGTGGATCCTGAGTACGGCGGGACACGTGAAATCCCGTCGGAAGCAGGGAGGACCATCTCCCAAGGCTAAATACTACCTAGTGACCGATAGTGAACCAGTACCGTGAGGGAAAGGTGAAAAGCACCCCGGAAGGGGAGTGAAAGAGATCCTGAAACCGTGTGCCTACAAGTAGTCAGAGCCCTATGTCCCTTTTGGGAAACGGGTGATGGCGTGCCTTTTGTAGAATGAACCGGCGAGTTACGATTTCATGCAAGGTTAAGTTGATGAGACGGAGCCGCAGCGAAAGCGAGTCTGAATAGGGCGAATGAGTATGAGGTCGTAGACCCGAAACCAGGTGATCTACCCATGTCCAGGGTGAAGTTCAGGTAACACTGAATGGAGGCCCGAACCCACGCACGTTGAAAAGTGCGGGGATGAGGTGTGGGTAGCGGAGAAATTCCAATCGAACCTGGAGATAGCTGGTTCTCTCCGAAATAGCTTTAGGGCTAGCCTCAAGTGTTAAGAGTCTTGGAGGTAGAGCACTGATTGGACTAGGGGCCCATCTCGGGTTACCGAATTCAGTCAAACTCCGAATGCCAATGACTTTTCCTTGGGAGTCAGACTGCGAGTGATAAGATCCGTAGTCAAAAGGGAAACAGCCCAGACCACCAGCTAAGGTCCCAAAGTATACGTTAAGTGGAAAAGGATGTGGAGTTGCTTAGACAACCAGGATGTTGGCTTAGAAGCAGCCACCATTTAAAGAGTGCGTAATAGCTCACTGGTCGAGTGACTCTGCGCCGAAAATGTACCGGGGCTAAACGTATCACCGAAGCTGTGGGTGGACACCTAGGGTGTCCGCGGTAGGAGAGCGTTCTAAGGGCTGAGAAGCCAGACCGGAAGGACTGGTGGAGCGCTTAGAAGTGAGAATGCCGGTATGAGTAGCGAAAGAAGGGTGAGAATCCCTTCCACCGAATGCCTAAGGTTTCCTGAGGAAGGCTCGTCCGCTCAGGGTTAGTCGGGACCTAAGCCGAGGCCGAAAGGCGTAGGCGATGGACAACAGGTTGATATTCCTGTACCACCTATTCATCGTTTGAGCGATGGGGGGACGCAGTAGGATAGGGTAAGCGCGCTGTTGGATTAGCGCGTCCAAGCAGTTAGGCTGAAAACGAGGCAAATCCCGTTTTCACATAAGCTGAGCTGTGATGGCGAGGGAAATTTAGTACCGAAGTTCCTGATTCCACACTGCCAAGAAAAGCCTCTAGCGAGATGAAGGGTGCCCGTACCGCAAACCGACACAGGTAGGCGAGGAGAGAATCCTAAGGTGTGCGAGAGAACTCTCGTTAAGGAACTCGGCAAAATGACCCCGTAACTTCGGGAGAAGGGGTGCTCATCTGGGTGAATAGCCCGGATGAGCCGCAGTGAATAGGCCCAGGCGACTGTTTAGCAAAAACACAGGTCTCTGCGAAGCCGCAAGGCGAAGTATAGGGGCTGACGCCTGCCCGGTGCTGGAAGGTTAAGGGGAGAGGTTAGCGCAAGCGAAGCTTTGAACTGAAGCCCCAGTAAACGGCGGCCGTAACTATAACGGTCCTAAGGTAGCGAAATTCCTTGTCGGGTAAGTTCCGACCCGCACGAAAGGCGTAACGATCTGGGCACTGTCTCAACGAGAGACTCGGTGAAATTATACTACCTGTGAAGATGCAGGTTACCCGCGACAGGACGGAAAGACCCCGTGGAGCTTTACTGCAGCCTGATATTGAATTTTGGTACAGCTTGTACAGGATAGGTAGGAGCCTTTGAAGCCGGAGCGCCAGCTTCGGTGGAGGCATCGGTGGGATACTACCCTGGCTGTATTGAAATTCTAACCCGCGCCCCTTATCGGGGCGGGAGACAGTGTCAGGCGGGCAGTTTGACTGGGGCGGTCGCCTCCTAAAGAGTAACGGAGGCGCCCAAAGGTTCCCTCAGAATGGTTGGAAATCATTCGCAGAGTGTAAAGGCACAAGGGAGCTTGACTGCGAGACCTACAAGTCGAGCAGGGACGAAAGTCGGGCTTAGTGATCCGGTGGTTCCGCATGGAAGGGCCATCGCTCAACGGATAAAAGCTACCCCGGGGATAACAGGCTTATCTCCCCCAAGAGTCCACATCGACGGGGAGGTTTGGCACCTCGATGTCGGCTCATCGCATCCTGGGGCTGTAGTCGGTCCCAAGGGTTGGGCTGTTCGCCCATTAAAGCGGTACGCGAGCTGGGTTCAGAACGTCGTGAGACAGTTCGGTCCCTATCCGTCGTGGGCGCAGGAAATTTGAGAGGAGCTGTCCTTAGTACGAGAGGACCGGGATGGACGCACCGCTGGTGTACCAGTTGTCTTGCCAAAGGCATCGCTGGGTAGCTATGTGCGGACGGGATAAGTGCTGAAAGCATCTAAGCATGAAGCCCCCCTCAAGATGAGATTTCCCATAGCGTCAAGCTAGTAAGATCCCTGAAAGATGATCAGGTAGATAGGTCTGAGGTGGAAGCGTGGCGACACGTGGAGCTGACAGATACTAATCGATCGAGGACTTAACCTATCTTGTTTATACTCGAAAATGTAATGCAGATCAGCCTTTGTTATCTAGTTTTGAAGGAACGAAAGTTACTTCATATCTGTCTGGCAGTTATGGCAAAGAGGTCACACCCGTTCCCATCCCGAACACGGAAGTTAAGCTCTTTAGCGCCGATGGTAGTTGGGGGCTCTCCCCCTGTGAGAGTAGGACGCTGCCGGGCAGATTAAAGAAAGACCAGCTGAGAAGCTGGTCTTTTTTGTATATACTTGAAGGAACTACAATAAAAAGCTTAAAATTACTGGAGGCTCTTTTCATTTAGAAATTCTGTGATTTGGTTCTTATGATGAATATCATGGTCCGTGAATTCTTTTACAATATATATCAGCGAATAGGGTGTTCCGGTATGAGGGCAGTGCAATACACCATTAGCGGTGGTTGATGTATGTAAGGTTTCTGCTGATAGCTCGCTTAGCTTTTGCACCAGCCGTTCTCTTGAAGTCATTGATTCATTTAATAGATGGGTTTGAGATATGCCTGATTTTGCGTACATGGATGCGTTTTCATTGAAGGAATCAAACTCAGGAAAATCCATACCCATCCCGCTGCATACAGAGGGGATGACGTTCAATAACAAATGATCGTCCCAATTTTTAATGTGGGCTATTATTTCACTTACAGCCCATTTGCCTTCGGCTACCGGCATCGACCATAATGTTTCATCAATACCTCTTAAAGTGTCAAGCCAAGAAGAGTATGTACTAAAATAGCTTATTATTTCTCTTTCTTTTCCCAAATTTATCCCCCTTTATAGTAAATCAACAATATTATAACACATAATCGAGATGAGTCGAACGTGTGTTTCTGCATACTCAATAACTATTCATTATAAAAGGTTAAGACTAAAATAATCTCCAGAATGGTAAGTCTTAATTGAAAAGTTAAGACCAACATCAGATTCCAGAACGTAAAAAATAGTCTTAAAAAAAAGTTAAGACCTAAATTGGTCTCCAGAACGCTACAAAAGGTCATAAATAAAAAGTTAAGACCAAAAACAGGTTCCAAAACGCAAAAAATGGTTCTAAATAAAAAGTTAAGACCGACATAAGACTCTTTAACGTTAAGAATGGTCATAAAAGAAAATTAAGACTAAAATTAACCTCCATATTTTTAGAAATGGTTCTAAACAAAGAATTAGTGCCATTAACAGCAGCAAGATACTTAAAACTAAACTTAAATGAAAAGCTTAATGGAAATGAAATCCCATGATGTAAATCAAATGTCCAATTTTAGCCCCAAGTCACCAAACCATTGTTCCAGCAAACCCCAAAATACATTCTCCACGTATTCCAACACTATTTTAGGTATAATGAACACATTACAGAATAAGGTTGATTATGGTCGGCAGAAGGGGTGTTGGTATATGGAGGTTTATAAAAGCAGGGAAGAGGCTCCGATTGAGCATCAATGGAATCTCGGAGATTTATTTGAATCGGCGGAAGAATGGGAGAAGGCCTATCAGGAAGTGGAAATTTCGCTTAATGATTTGAGGGAATTCAACGGGAATATAAAGGGCAGCTCAGATCTGCTCCGTTTTCTGAAACGAGAAGAGGAGATTTCTGCTATTTTTACGAATGTGTATGTGTATGCCAGGCTGAGCTCGGATCTGGATACTAGGGATTCTGGCGCACAGTCGCTGGTAGACCGGGTGACGGGTTTGAATGTAAGGTACAGTGAGGCAGAGTCTTTTTTTATGCCGTTCCTACTGAGTCTGGAAGAAGAGGTACTGAAGGGATATATAGCAGAGGAAGAGGAACTACAGTATTTTGAAAAAAGCCTGCTTCGGTCATACCGCTACAAGCGGCATGTGTTGAGCCGGGAGCAAGAGGAAGTGGTTTCCCAGCTGGGTGAGGCCTTTTCGGCTCCGGGACAAACTTTCAATATGCTGAATAATGCCGACATAAAGTTTGGAGAGGTAACAGACAAGTCAGGGAATAAGCAAGAGCTGACACGGGGAATGTATTCCAAGCTGATGGAGGATGAGGACAGGGAAGTTCGCAAGGAGGCATATGAGGCTTATTATATGCCTTATGTGCAGCTAAAGAATTCCATTGCGTCGACTTTGTCCGCCAATATTAAAAATAATGTGGCAATGGCAAAGGTGCGAAAATATCCTTCAGCTCTGGAAAAAGGCTTATTCGGTGATATGGTGCCAGGAGAGGTATATGAAAATCTGATTAGTGCTGCTAAAAAAAATATAGATACGCTCCATTCATATAATGAAGTGAGAAAGAAGCTTCTTGGTCTTGATGAACTTGCTCCTTATGATCAAAGTGTAGACCTTATAAAAGGTGTTAAGGAGGATATCGAGTTTGAGGAAGCATATGAAATGATGCTTGAGGCACTCTCTCCTCTTGGAAGCGAATACCGGGAAACACTGGCATCTTTTAAAGATCAGCGATATATCGATGTGTGGGAAACGCCGGGCAAGCGGTCGGGTGCCTACAATATGGGGGTATATGGTGTGCATCCATTTGTGCTGCTGAATCATCACAATGATTTGAACAGCCTTTTCACGCTTACCCATGAGATGGGCCACGCGATGCACAGCTATTATAGCAGCCAGCATCAGCCGCGCATTTCTGCAGGCTACAGCATTTTTGTGGCAGAGGTGGCTTCTACTGTGAACGAAGTGCTGCTCATTCAGCATTTACTGAAGAAGGCCGAGGGCGACAGGAGAAAATATCTGCTGAACCATTTTATTGACCAATTCAAGGGGACTTTCTTTACACAGGTAATGTTCGCTGAATTTGAGAAGCTGACCCATGAGCATGCAGAACATGGGAAACCATTGAATGCGGAGGTTTTCAGCAGCATATTTGAGCGGTTAACACGGGAATATAACGGAGACGCCCTGTCGCTGACTGAACAGGCAAAATACGGCTGGGCAAGAATTCCCCATTTTTACCGGCCATTCTACGTTTATAAGTATGCGACCGGGTTTGCCTCAGCCCTGTCTATCGCAGGAAAACTGCTGAACGGGGAAGAAGGGGCACAGGAAGCCTATCTGGCCTTTTTAAAGAGCGGAAGTTCGGAGTATCCGCTCGAACTGCTTAAAAAGACAGGAGTAGACCTGACTGCTCCTGAACCCATTGATTCGGCGCTCGCCACCTTCCGCAGCCTTGTGGAAGAGCTGGCCGTTGCTTATTAAGGGTAATAAGAAAAAGGCTCCTGGGTTCCCAGGAGTCTTTTTTATCTGCCGCTGACAATAGTTTTCTGCTTCCGCGGCCTTTTGGTAAACATCATGGCCATTGCTGAACCGATCAAAAGAAGCAGGCCGGTGAATAGGAAAACATAATGATTGGAGACAAGACTCCCGATGAGGCCGCCGAGCAGAGGTCCGAGCATGCCGCCGATCTGGTTGGCCGTCTGGCTGAGACCGAAAGCGCGGCCCCTGGTGTCCGGTGTGGTCAGCTTCACTATCAAACCGTTAAGGGCAGGGAATACCGCACAGAAGAAGACCCCAAAAAGGAAGCGGATAATGGAAAAGCCCCATACGTTGTCAGTTAAAAGCTGAACGATTGAACCGACCCCTCCGCCGATCAATCCGAACAGGAGCACCTGCCTGAATCCAATTTTATCAGAAAGTTTTCCCCAGTAAGGGCCGAACAGAATGCTGGCTATTCCCGGGATAGAGAATATTAAGCCTGTCAGGAAGCTGGCCTTGGCGGAGCAACCATCCAGATCCAGGATATAAAGGGGCAGCACTGGTTCCAGGATCATGACAGAGCAGGCTGCCATCATGGTCAACAGCAGGACGAGCATGAACGGGCGGTTGGAAGCCGCATTCTTGATGTCCCCCCTGAAGGACTTTTTCACCTTGGAAGGTGTGAATTTCTCCTCTTTAACAAGGAAAAAAACAAGAAGTGTGGCGATGAACACAAGCAGGCCGCCGCTTACGAAGGAGAGGCGGTAGCCGAGGAGTTCTGCCATCGTCCCGCCAATCAGAGGGCCGGCGATACTGCCGGATGCCGTTCCGGTGGAGATGGCGGCAAGTGCGTATCCGACCTTTTTTTCTGGCGTATTGGTCCCGATTAGGGCAATCGATCCGGGTATGAATCCGGTCAATAGACCCTGTGCTACCCGGAGGCCAAGAATTTCATAGGGGTTGTTTACAAAAGCCATCAGGGTATAAATGACGAACAGGAAGAAGCCCGCCCTGATGATCATCGGCTTCCGACCATATCGGTCAGCAAGCGATCCCCAGAACGGGGCCGAAATAGCGCCGGCGAGGAAGGCGGCGCTGAAAATAAGTCCGGACCATAATTCTGTATGATCCTGAACACCGATCTGAATCATAAACAGAGGCAAAAATGGTATAACCATTGAAAAACTGGCTGATGTGATGAACACACCGAACCAAAGGACCCATAAATTTTTCTTCCAGGTTTCCATCTAAGGTTCACTTCCATTCAAAATAAGAATACTTATGAGTGCTTATTTATTGCCGTTTCTTTGCATGCCCTACCATTATAACAAAGGGGAAACTCCTGGTAAAAACATTAACCTTGTTAACGATGTGAGCGATATTAAAGGTTTATTTTAGCAGAAGGCAGATATTTACCCATGGATTCTATATAATTAGGATAAGGTCCGGCAAAGCCAATGCTTTAGCTTAAAATGAATAGGAGTTTTAGTTTTGAAAAAGTTATGGTCTTCTTATCGTTTTCAGATTTTATTGCTCGCATCCATCATCATCGGAAGTATTTTGGGAGTCGTGCTTGGTGATAAGACGGAGGTTCTTAAGCCGTTAGGAGATATATTCCTGAACCTGATGTTCACTCTGGTCATCCCTCTTGTGTTTTTCTCGGTCACATCATCCATTGCCAATATGGGCAGTGCCGGCCGTTTCAAAAAAATCATCGGTTCAACCTTCGCAGTCTTCATTGTAACCGGCCTGATCGCTGCTCTGGTGATGGTAGCGGCCGTCAAGCTTTTCCCTTCAGCTGTGGAAATGAATGTGGCTCTGTCTAAGCCTGAGTCAGTAGAAAAGGTATCGGCAGCAGAACAGATTGTAAAATCATTTACGACAGATGAATTCATCAACCTGTTCACCCGCCAGAATATGCTGAGCTTAATTGTGTTTTCCCTTCTCTTGGGAATGGCGATCACTGCAGTCGGAGAACCGGCACGCAGCATTGCTAAGTTCATGAGTGCCGGCACGGCGGTCTTCATGAAAATGATCAGCTTCATCATGTATTACGCACCGATTGGGCTGGGCGCATACTTTGCATACCTGGTAGGGACATTTGGTACAGACCTTTTGCAGACGTATCTTAAATCCACCCTTCTTTACTTTATAGTAGCGCTTCTGTTCTTTGCGGGAGCTTATACGTTTTATGCGTATTACAGCGGCGGCCGGAAGGGTATAAAAGTATTTTGGCGCAATATGGTGGCACCTTCCGTGACTTCGGTCGCGACATGCAGTTCAATGGCCACATTGCCCGTCAATATCGAAGCTTCACAGAAAATCGGCATTCCGAAGGACATCCGCGACACGGTTCTTCCGCTCGGTGCTTCCATGCATAAGGATGGTTCCGTGCTGGGTGTGATCCTGAAAATCGCTGTTCTGTTTTCTGTGTTCGATATGAACTTCTCTGGAGTGGATACAATTCTTTATGCTGTCATGATTGCCGTTCTGGGCGGAACGGTGATGGGGGCGATCCCGAGTGGAGGCATGGTGGCTGAAATGCTTATCATTTCCCTTTACGGACTTCCGATGGAAGCATTGCCGATTATTGCGGCAATCAGCACAATTATCGATGCTCCAGCCACCATGCTGAATGCAACAGGAGACAATGCATCCGCGATGCTTGTCGCGCGCACGGTGGAAGGAAAAGATTGGATGGAAGTGAACGAACCAGCCGGCTCCTCACAGGCTGTTTGATGGTTTAATGAGAAGGATGCTTTCATGCATCCTTCTTTTTTTCATTAAAAAAGGCTTTGGTTCATTCAACCTGAATTTTCATATATTGAAATAAACAAGGAATGAATATACTAAGATGGCTGGTGTAAGATTTCGGCTGAGGCAAGAACCCTTTCATCCTGTGAAAGGATAAGGCAGGTGAGAATCAATGGAACAGGAACAGGTAAATACGTATCACTTCCACAATCTTTCAGAAAGCAATATGACATTTGAGCAGGTATTCCAGCGCATCGTCGAGTTTATACAGAAGGAGCCGCATGGCAATTACCGCCTGATCGTCGGCACCGATTCGCAGGTACACAAAAGGAATACCGTCTTTATAACAGCTATCATCATCCACAGACAGGGAAAGGGCGCCTGGATGTGCAGCCGCAAGGAAATTATCCCCCGCAAGATGCTGCACCTGCACGAGCGCATATCAAAGGAAACCTCTCTGACTGAACAGCTGGCCGCCCTTTTTACAGAGAAGCATAGAGATGTATTGATAAACTTAGTTCTGCCACACATTTATAATGGGGCCGGTTTTACAATTGAAGGCCATATTGATATTGGAAATGGAAGCCGGAACAAAACCAGGGAATTTGTGCGGGAAATGGTCGCGCGTATCGAGGCAATGGGCCTGCAGCCGGTGATCAAGCCGAACTCATATGGCGCCTCAAGCGTCGCCAACAAATATACAAAGCGCAATGCCCTTGGACCGCACCGGAAAATCGTTTAAGGCTGGCATGAATAGGCCAAGCTTCGACGGAAGCCATATATACTTAGTCCTTCATGAGCGCATGAAGGATTTTTCTTTTTCCTGTTAACGGCAAATAAAAGTATTTCAAGTTAACACTCACGGCTGTACCAACTATTGGTATATGCAGCCTCATATTTCTTATATACGCTCCTGCAAAGTCATATCTGAAGAATTGGCCATCATGCTGTCTAACCAGCTCAAGTGGAAGTAATAATGACTATTCCTTTAACTTATGCTGGAATGAAAGGATGACCGCATTCTCTGAATAGCTTCCTCTACTTTCATTTCTGCTTTTTTTCTTTAGCGGGCAAATATATTTAGATGAAATAAGTATCTTTTGGAAAACCCAGTCCGCGATGCTGGTAAAAACATCAGAGGTAAAGCAAACTTTCGCTGACTCTAAGACTATTCTTATCTTAGATCCATATCGAGGTGAAATAGAGGGTATCATTTCACAAAATGATTAATACATATGCCAATAACTATCCAGTTATATGTATAGAACCAATTATAAGGAGCAGCAAACCATAGGAATGAACATATGAATGGGAACTCAAACCTTTTCAACAAGAAAAAATACTACTTTTGAACTACGCGAATAGCCCGTTAGATGAATAGGCATCTATATAACCATCTGCAATAATATACATTAACAGAGTCCTTATTTGGACTTGGCCCGGCACTGGTTAGTGGTATCCATTCGACTAGTGCAGGGTTTTTTTATTTGTGTTTTACTGTGGTAAATCATAAAATATAAATTACAGAATATTCAAAACAACAGGGGGTGCCTTTAATAGGTATGGTGGATTTTCAGACCAGGGAGAAATACTCAAAGGTTTTTCTTGGTTTTATTACGTTGGCGGGATGGTTGTCAATCTTCTCATCAGCTCTTTCTCTTACTGTTCCTGAAGAGCCGGTCATTTTACTATTGTTCATTGTTTTCCTGTTTATAAGCGAGTATTATCCAATGCCGGTTTGGAAAGGGTTCACGGCTATCTCATTTCCTTTGGTATATGTTCTTTATACCATATTTGGCACTCCTTATACTGCACTTTGCTATGCGCTGGTGGTATTGGTGGTTAATCTGCTGCACCGTCGTCCTTTAAGGATTATTCTTTTTAATCCCGCTCAACTGGCTTTAAGCATTATGCTGAGTACTTCCATTCTTTCTTTTTTCAGTCCTATGGCTGAAGCTGGGTTGCCATCACCAGTGGTGGCAGGTATTGTTGAATTTGGGATTTTATTATTCTTCTTCTTCATCTTTAACAATTTAATAGTTGATTTAGTACTAGTCATTCGTCCCCAGCCATATTCCATGAAAATGTGGAAACACAAAACGGTTACCGAAATCAATAATTTGATTATTTCTTTATTATATGGAATTCTGCTTTACACATTGGGCAGCCAGAACCGCGGGACAATTGATGTGTTTTCCTATTTTTTCTTCTTTTCACCTCTTGTGGGACTTAGTTTATTAAGTTCAACAATCGCCCGGCTTAGGCAGGAGAAGAATAGGCTGAAAGCCTTGTTCTCAATCACGACCGAACTAAACCATATTGTTCCTGAGTCAAAGTGGCATTCAACTTTAAAGGATAGTTTCTTTCATTTTATGGATGTTGAAGCATGTATTTTATGGATAAAAGAAACAGGGATATGGCAGCAAAGATTTCAGGAAGGAAGAACCTCGGTACCTCATTCATTGGCGCCAGAAGGATTTGATCAATTCGAGTCGATGAAACACCCCGTTCTTTATAACGACCGCAAACAAAATATCGGGATTGCTGAAGGCTATTTTGACAGTGACCTCAAATCTTTTGTCTACTCTCCGCTGGTTGTAGAGAACGAAACGGTCGGTATGTTTATTGTTGCCAGAAGCAGGACAAAAAGTTTTACCAATGAAGATGTTCAGTCACTGGCAACTCTATCTAACCAGTTGGCAGCAATAATTAAAACACAAATGCTTCTTTCTGAAAAAGAAAAACGCTTAATCCTTGAGGAAAGAAACAGAATAGCAAGAGAAATTCATGATGGGATTGCACAGACATTGGCCGGTGCAGTCATGAAGCTGGAAACAGCAGGGAAAATTTATTCCAAGAAGCCGGAAGAAACCCTAAAGCTGGTAGACGAAAGTGTCTGCAGATTAAGGGAGAGTTTAAAGGAAGTGCGGGAATCTATATATGCCCTCAGGCCATATCCGACTGAGAAAGCGGGACTGGTAGCAGCAATCACCAAAAAAATAAATGCACTCCGAGAAGAGTACAATCAAGTCATACAATTTGAAAAGAGAGGGACAGACTTTGATCTAAGCCCTATGGCAGAAAAAGTCCTGTACGATTCTTTTCAGGAAAGCATTCAGAATGCTATAAAACATGCAGGAGCTTCTAAAATTGAAGTCCTGCTATGCAATCAGGCTGACCATATTCTGCTCAAGGTAAAGGATAATGGGAAGGGATTTTCGCTTTTCCAGGCAATGATCAAAGCTCAAAAGCAGCCGCATTTCGGCATCCTGCAAATGAATGATGCCGCCGAAAAGCTTAATGCATCACTTCAAATAGACAGCAAAGAGGGAGAAGGAACAATTGTATTAATAATGGTGCCAAAAATGGGTTTTGAAGGGGGGGAGATTCATGATCAGGCTCATGCTAGTGGATGATCATGCAGTGTTGCGGGACGGGCTAAAAAGTATATTGGAAATGGAGGACAACATAGAGGTTGTAGGAGAAGCCGTCTCTGGTGAAGAGGCGTTAAGGCAGGTTCCGGTCTGTAAGCCAAGTATGATTTTAATGGATATCAATCTTCCCGAGAAGAGTGGTGTTGAAATAACAGGTCTCCTTAAGCGGCAATATCCTGATATCAAAGTCTTAATCCTTACGATGCACAGCCATGAAGAATATTTTATGTCTGCCATCAGGGAAGGGGCAGATGGGTATTTGCTGAAGGATGCTCCTTACGGTCAAGTTATCGAAGCAATTCGTTCGGTTGCCAAGGGAGAATCATTCATCCATCCCTCTATGACCAAAAAACTGCTGTCCTTTCACCAGCAGGCAAAGCCTGAAGAATCTGCTTTGACAGAGAGGGAAAAGGAAGTCCTGTTCTGCCTTCTTGAGGGGTTAAGCAATAAAGAAATCGCAGCCAAATTGTTTATCAGCGATAAGACCGTTAAAATACATGTAAGTAAGATCATAAAAAAATTGAATGTGAAAAGCAGGTCACAAGTTGTAATTTATGCGGTGCAGAACCAGCTTGTTCCCATACCGCCGGGTTCCTGATATGGAACCCTGTTTTTATGCCTGGGGAACGTTTTGAATACTACTTTAGTAGTAAGCCGGTTAATACTACGGTATATCTATTATTACACCTTATGCAGAATAGTTGTTTTTGCTCAATCATGAGAAAATACATGTAAAATGCATAGGAGCTGAAAAAATGAGAATAAAAGCTTGGATAGTATCCGCATTCCTATTAATCTCAGTAATGTTTTTTCCTTTATTGCCCGCTGCTGCAACAGCCGAGGAGGATGGCGGCGCGTTTATTGATCCTAATCTGAGTGAAACATTAGTGGACTCGGTGAAACCGGTTGAGGTAATTATTACTTTTAAAAACGAAGACAGAGTCTCACCCGAATCATTGCAGCTCCTTAAAGATGCGGGAATCACTAAAGGAATTATGTTTAACAAGCTGCCGATTGCCGGGGCTTTAGCTACGAAAGGACAAATAAACAAACTCGCCGCCGGGAAAAATGTTTTATCTATTTATCTAAATAAAACACTTCAGTATGAAAATGAAGATAGTACCGAATTGACCGGCGTGGATCAAGTCAGGACCAATGAAACCATAAGATCCTTAAACGGGGGCCTTCCGGTTACCGGAAAAGGCATTGGGGTGCTCATTAACGACAGCGGAGTGGATGGAACTCATAAGGATTTACAATTTGGACAGCATCTTGTCCAGAATGTATTGGGTGCAACGAATCTTCACGCCATAGATGCATTATTACCTGTTTCGTATATTGAGAATGTAGTGAATACCGATAGTAACTCCGGCCACGGGACCCACGTTGCTGGAATTGTCGGTGGAACAGGGGCGCTGTCAGGAGGAAAATATGAAGGCGCGGCACCCGGATCTAACCTGATTGGCTATGGCTCAGGTGCTGGACTTGCAATGCTTGATACCATCGGCGGATTTGATTACGCACTTACCCATCAGCAAGCTTACAATATTCGTGTAGTTACGAATTCCTGGGGCGACACCAGCGACTCGGGAACAGCGTTTGATCCCTACAATCCAATCAATGTTGCTACTAAAAAGCTGTATGACAGAGGAATTACAACCGTTTTCTCAGCGGGCAATTCCGGACCAGGTGAATCCACGATCTCCGGTAATTACAAAAAAGCCCCGTGGGTAGTCACAGTGGCGGCAGGCGACAAGTCGAGGAATCTCGCAGATTTTTCTTCCAGAGGTAAAAAAGGTTTCGGAGGAACGGTAACTGTGGACGGACAAACGTGGATGTGGGAAGACAGTCCTACAGTTACATCACCTGGAGTTAATATTATTTCAACAAGAGTATTGGCACCAATCCCGCTTTTAGGTGCAGCGGATGATGTGCAGTTTATCCCGCCTGCCTATATTCCTTATTACACCACCATGAGCGGCACATCTATGGCTGCACCTCATGTTGCAGGCATTATTGCTTTAATGCTTGATGCAGACCCGGCCCTTTCTCCTTCCGAGGTTAAAAGCATTCTTCAATCCACGGCCACCCCGATGGCAGGCTATGAACACTGGGAAACAGGAAGCGGTTATGTTAACGCCTTTGGGGCAGTTGAAAGAGTTTTTCATATAGGACAATAATCTATTGATATGATCAGGGCTGGCTCACACTCGAGCCAGCCCTGCTTGCAGGTGAATAGGTACTATATACACTATATCCTTTGTAGTATATGAGAATACTCCATCAGGAGGTTCAAAATAGAACCTTTGCGCAATAGATGGATTTCCAATTTTTAAGGATAATTAGACTAAGGTTTTAAATATTTTGAAAACGGAGGAGAATAGATGAAACGTTGGATTTATGTGTTTTTAGCCCTGTTGATATTTTTACCGCAATTTGGATCGAGGCAGCAGGATGCATACGCTGCTGAAGGAACAAAAGGAATTGTAGATCCGCTAATAGAAAGAGCTCTTGAAACAGCAAGCTCTCTACAGGTTATCGTTTCTTTCAAAGGGGACGGCCCTCCATCAGCATCTCAGCTGGGTCTCCTAAAAACCCTCGGAATAAAAACAGGGGTAACTATGAAATCACTTCCGATTGCGGGTGTGATTGCAACCGGGTCTCAAATTAAAGAACTGGCAGAATCCGGAGAAGTTCAATCTGTCTACCTTAATAAAAAGCTGAGCTATTTTAACGAAGAAGCCACTAACGTAACCGGAGTGGATAAGGTAAGAACCGATCAGGGTTTTCAAAAAGCCAACAATGGCCATCCGGTAACAGGCAAGGGCATCGGGATAGTCATCAATGACAGCGGAGTCGACGGGACTCACAAGGACATTGAGCTTGGTAAAAACCTGGTCCAAAACGTACTGGGTTCCACCAACCTTAATGCACTTGAGCCAACACTTCTTCCGATAACATACCAGGAGAACGTTCCGAACACGGATACAAATTCCGGCCACGGGACTCATGTTGCTGGAACTGTTGGAGGCACTGGAGCAATGTCTTCCGGTAAATACGAAGGTGCAGCACCAGGGGCGGACTTAATTGGATACGGTTCAGGAGCCGCATTGTTTGTCCTGGATGGCATCGGCGGTTTCGACTATGCACTCACACATCAGACTCAATATGATATTCGAGTGATCACCAATTCCTGGGGATCCAGCGGTGATTTCGACCCGAATGATCCGATTAACATAGCTAGCAAAAAAGCATTTGATCGAGGGATCACTGTATTATTTGCTGCCGGTAACGAAGGGCCAGGAGAAAATACACATAACCCCTATGCAAAAGCGCCATGGGTAATCTCCGTTGCAGCTGGTGAGAAAAATGGGAAATTGGCAGAATTTTCTTCACGGGGAACAAAAGGAGTTGGAGGGACTTTCTCTGCGGATGGCCGGGAGTGGACATGGAAGGATGAACCGACGATAACTGCTCCTGGGGTAGATATTGTGTCAACCAGAGTGATTGGACCTGTATCCAGCTTAGCTGCCGAACAGGATGCACAGACGATTCCGCCTGCTTATCTTCCTTATTATACAACGATGAGCGGAACTTCGATGGCAACCCCTCATGTAGCTGGTATAGTAGCTCTTATGCTTGAAGCAAATCCGGTGCTTTCACCTTCAGAAATTAAGAATATCCTGCAGCAAACTGCGACTAACATGCCGGGTTATGAAACCTGGGAAGTTGGATCAGGATATGTAAATGCCTATGCGGCTGTGGATCGAATCTATAACGGAAAAGAGTACGGAAAAACGGTCAATGCATCCCAAACCTTTAACAGTAACGTCCAATCATCAACTGAACGCAAAGAATTTTCGGTGGATTTTAATCCCGTCACATCCCTATCCACCAATCAAAATACATTCACAGTTGAAGCAGGGTTATCAAGCCTTGTAGCAAAAGTGGATGGAAAGGGACTGCTTGAGGAGACCGGCAACCCCATTAACCTCGTCCTTATTGCACCAGATGGAAAAGAATACAGTTCAGGGGTAAGTCTATTATTCCCGCTATATACAGACCGCACTGTTTCCGTTTCATCCCCGGTTTCCGGTCAATGGAAAGCTGAGATCAGGGGAATCAGGGGAGATCAAGCAAACCCAATTGGAAGTGGACTTCCCGAAACAGTGAAGGGTTCATTAGCCTTTACGAAGGTCAGCGGCTTCACCGGTTTAAATGATATAGCCGGCCATCCTGCATCAGAAGCGATCAAAATGGGTGTGAGTGAACGCTTATTTGACGGCTATACCGGCGGATCATTTAAACCGTCTTCCCTGTTAACACGTTCCGAACTGGCAAGGTATCTGGTCATGGGAGCGGAAATCCGTCAGTCACTGCCAGCAGCCGGAAAGAATTCTTTCACTGATGTAGAAGCAGCGGACCTGCCATATACAGAGGCTGCAGCAGCAAAAGGCGCAGCGTTCAGGGACCAGCAGCAAGTACAAAAAGGAGTAATATTATCAAAGGGCATCGGCAAATTTGCACCTAAGGACGGAGTCACAAGGGCTGAACTCGCCTATTCATTAGTACAAAGCCTGGGCTTACAGAAGGATGCCGAGAGCTTTACCGGCCAGATAACCGTTCAATATAAAGATGAAAGAATAAATATTGAAGACCAGGCCAATATTCCTGGAGAGTTAAAAGGATACGTCCAGCTTGCTCTAGACCTAAACATTCTTAATGCTTCATTCTCCCTAAAACAGGGTCCATATGATCTAAAGCCTGTAGTCTCAGCCAGTTTTACTCCTGCCGGCAAAATTACAAGAGGAGATTTTGCAGTAGCTATGACACGTTATTATAACGCGTTTCTGCAATAGGTAATAGAGAACGAGGCAGCAGCAATCGAGTTCTCTATCTGAAAAGGCAGCATTTCTTGTGGTATGTGGTTTTCATGGAATACGAAAAGGTGTATGAATTGGCGCAAATGCCAATCCCAATCCTGCATTTATTTCCTCTGTGTAAAGGAGTTATCGAAGTACAAAAGAATCCTTCACACAGAGGCATCCAGCTAAGGTGCGGAAGAAAAAAACACGCCTATGATATCCGGATATTGTCTATTTTATTGACTGGAGTCCAAAATCTGCCAAATATATAACTAAATAAGGAACAACCCCCTTTTTCTCCAACTGAAATTCGAAAAATGGGTTTGTCTATAATCTGAGAGCTGCTTATTGCAGCTCTTTCAATTAGCAAATAGAAGCTGCGCCGTTCTTGACTTCACCATCCGGCTTCACATAATCCGTTCCTTCCTCACAGTTCTCCGTGTTTTTCCACTTAATGATATATTCATTGAATTTGGTCTTTACAGAAACGATTTCCACTTTTCCTATATCTCCAGTATGTTCTTCAATAACCAAAGCCCTGGCATCCTTTTCAGAGAGCTTGGTTTCAATTCTGCTGCAGCCGCCAAGAAGCAGTGTTAGGCAGTACCAGGTATAAAGTCCATCGGTTAATCATTTGCACACACCCTTTATGGAGATAGACGTTGTTTTCAGGAAAAGGTTACCTCTGTGCTGTCCCAACCGTAAAAGATTGGGAAATCCTGACCTTCCGTTGGCTCTGTGGTATGATGGAAATATTGAAAATGGACGGAAGTTGTAAGGAAGGTGCAGAGGTTTGGATATGAAGCTGACGGATGGGATGATTATGGACAGGTGCGGAGGTGTTTCCTACAAGAGGGGGGCGGCGTTTTTCCGGGCGGATAAAGTTGCTTTTTTAGCATATGGGGAGTCTTATATCGAAGCTGAGGTGTATGGTACAGAAGTGTTTCATGTGACGATCAGGCAGGATGGGGAGGGTAGTATGGTGACGGCCTGCAGTTGTCCATCGCTTGCGTCGTTCCAGAAGGACTGCCAGCATGTCGCGGCCGTTCTCCTGGCCTGCAGGGATTTTAGACAAACCGGTACAAGTCCGCGCCTGATAAATAAAAGCGGGGAGGACCCGTGGAGTCTGGCGGAGGATGTGTTATCGCTTTTCAACTCCGGAGTTCCTGCAGCGGGCGGCAGGCGCAGCCGTTTCGAAAACCGGAGGGAGCTTAATGTAGAGTTCATCTGCACACTGACGGACCATACGGGCGGCAGCCATGAGTTCGCCATATCCATAAAGGCAGGAGACAGGCAGATTTCCGCCCTTCTTCCCTTTCTGCTCAGCGTAAAAATGGGACAGCGCTGTGTGCTGTTCGATTCGCAAATTTATGACCCTGAAAGGCATTGCTTTGATGAGGCATCAGACTCTGTTATAACTCTCCTTGCCCAAATCGCCCAGGATGAGGCTGCTTTACTTGATCACGGGAAGTCAGGGGAGGAAGGCACTCTGATCGTACCGCCTTCCTATCTGCAAAAAATCCTTGAGCTGCTGAAATCAGCTCCTCATGTAAAGCTGAAGCAGGGCGGCATGCTATATGACAGGATCACCTTTAGAGATAGCAGGCTGCCCCTGCTTTTTGAATTTCAGGAAGAGAAACAGGGACTGACATTCAGTGCAATGGGGCTGGAAAAGGCTGCTGTCATCACTGATCATCAGCTGGTGATTTTTGAAGGGGGAGTGTACAGCCTCGACAGCGCAGATTGCCATCGCTTGTTCAACCTGAAAAAAATGCTTGGAGGCGCAGGCTCCAGCCGGATGAGGATTCCCGCGGCCAGTGCGGACCTGTTTTTAGAAAAGGTGGCAGGCGGTCTGCAGGCCCTGGGAGAGGTGAAGATTTCAGGGAATATATCTGCCATCCTTACCAGGACGCCCCTTAAGGCAAAGCTATACTTGGACCGGGTGAAAAACCGGCTGCTTGCGGGACTTGAATTTCATTATGAGCATGCTGTTATCAATCCACAGGAGGATGATGGGCTGTTTGCCGGGAATATGTATATCCGCGATAAGGAAAAGGAGCACGAAATCATGCAGCTCATGGAGGAAAGCTCTTTTTCCCGGACAGATGAAGGCTATTACCTGCACAATGAAGCACTGGAATACCAATTCCTGCATCATATACTCCCAAAGCTCCAGGATCTTCTCCAGGTATACGCCACAACGGCAGTCAAGAACCGGCTTTTTAAGCCTGGTACACCGCCGCAGGTGCGGATCAGCATTAAACGGGAACGAACCAATTGGCTGGAGTTTTCCTTTAAGCTGGATGGTCTAGGGGAGGATGAGATCAGGGGAATCCTTGCAGCCATTGAAGAAAAACGAAAATATTACCGCCTGAAGGGCTCGATTCTATCACTTGAGACAAAGGAAATGCAGGAGATGGGCCGGTTTCTTGCCGGCATATCACCTGAAGCAATCCAGGGAAGCTCTGGAAGGATCCCGCTGATTGAAGGACTGAATGTGCTCAGCAGGATGGATGAAACCGCCGTTTTAAAGTATGAGGATTCATTCAAGGAACTGCTCCAAAGCCTGAAGACGCCGGATCCCGGATCTGTCCTGATTCCGCCCCGGTTCAGCACGGTCCTCCGCGGGTACCAGAAGGAAGGCTTTGTCTGGCTGAAAACCCTGGCCGGGTTCGGGTTTGGAGGGATTCTTGCCGATGATATGGGACTTGGCAAAACCGTACAGGCTCTTGTCTATATTGAATCGGTGCTTGATCAGATTAAAAATGACAGAAGTCCGGCACTGATTGTGTGTCCTTCTTCTCTTCTCTATAACTGGCTTGATGAAATGATGAGGTTCATGCCGGGAGTGAAGGCAGCAGTCATGGATGGAACCCCTGAAAAAAGGATGAAACTGCTTGGTGAAGCCGGCCGGATGGATGTGATCATCACATCGTATCCGCTCCTGAGGAAGGATATCGCCTGGTATGCAAACCGCTCCTTTCATACCGTCTTTTTTGATGAGGCGCAGGCTTTTAAAAATCCGGGAACTGCAACGGCAAGGGCAGTGAAACAGATTACGGCCGGCCATCGCTTTGCTCTAACCGGCACACCTCTGGAAAATTCCATAACCGAACTCTGGTCCATATTTCATGTGGTATTTCCCGGGCTGTTTGCAGATCTCAGAGAATACAGCTATCTCACTCCAAAGCAGATTGCAAGAAGAGCCAGGCCTTTCATGCTGAGACGGGTGAAGGAGGATGTTCTTCCTGAGCTTCCACAAAAAATTGAGACCTCGGAGACACAGGAGCTGCTTCCTGCGCAGAAGACCCTTTATGCAGGATACCTGGCAAAGCTGCGTCAAGATACCCTGAAGCATCTGGACCGGGATACCGTCAGAAAAAACAGGATCAAAATCCTGGCGGGAATCACCCGGCTCCGCCAGATTTGCTGCCATCCTGGCTTATTCGTCGATCATTATAAGGGCGGTTCAGCGAAATTCAATCAGCTCCTGGAAATCCTGGAAGAAGCCAGGCTTGCCGGGAGAAGGGTACTCGTTTTTTCACAGTTCACGAAAATGCTTGGAATGATTGGAAGGGAAGCTGCCCGGAGAGGGATGCCCTTTTTCTATCTCGACGGTGAGACACCGTCACATGAAAGAGTGCAGCTGTGTGAGAAATTCAATAGAGGTGAGCGGAATCTCTTTCTTATTTCCCTAAAAGCCGGCGGCACCGGACTTAACCTGACCGGTGCTGATACGGTCGTGCTGTATGATACCTGGTGGAATCCTGCTGTCGAAGAGCAGGCGGCAGACCGGGCCCACCGGTATGGACAGAAGAGCACAGTACAGGTGATCAAGCTAATCGCCCGCGGCACCATTGAAGAAAAAATGAACGAACTGCAGGAAAAAAAGAAACAGCTCACCGAATCCATCCTCGCCGGAGAATCCAGGAACACGATGGCCCTCACTGACGAAGATATCCGCGAGCTGCTGGGGGAAAGTCCTCCATTTTCCGATCCTCTCCCAAAAGGGGAAGATGGGGAGAGACATAGACAAACGGCAGCGGACTAAGGACCGCTGCCGTTTTTCTTGCTATTTTTTTAATTCAATCTTAACAGGGGGCAGCTCCACACCGCTGGCATTTCTCATAAGGACACCAAAAGGTACCATGAGAGAGAAATCTTTTTCCTCGTCATTTGTCTCAAAAGTGGACTCCAGGATAACTTCTTTCTCATTTATTACCCGCCCCCGGTTACCGTAGATAAGGGACTCAGGCTTCAGATGATCATAGAATTCCTGCCCGGTCAGTCCTTTTGCCGCATCTGCCGTTCTAATAAGGTTCATAACATCGGCAAAGTTTTGTATTACGTCTTTCTTAATGGAGCCAGGTACATCATTAAGCTGATACTGTACCACAAGCTTCCCTCCTGCACGTTCCCAATTTTTCACCGTGAGCCGGTATGGAGTCCGGCTGCTTTTCACTTCAAAAGGAGTCTTTTGAAGCGGATGTATGGCCGGAAACTCGTCCTGATTGAATCGGGGGTAAATCATCAGATGTTTGACATCATCCGAGATCTTGCCACCGAGCACCAGCTGTGTGGAACTTACAGAGCTGAGCGGGAGCACACGCCCTTTATCATCCATCACTTCGGCATCAAAGCTGTCCTCAGCTCCATCGGCAGGTACTGTTGTTGTATAATTTAGAACCGCAGACGCATGGGCACGGATGACTGATTTCATCTCAAAGGAATACCCAGCTTTCTGAGACGCTTCGGCTGACGGAATTTTTTCAGCAGAGAGCTGTTTGACGGGCACCGAGAATTTCCATGTGCCATTCTGGCCGCCCATGCTTGTGAAGGTGAGGGGAAGCGTGAAATGTTTTGGAAGTTCTGCGCCTGGATAATCAAGCTCTAGTGCCCCGATATAGCTGCCGCCTTTCTTCTTCAGCGGCTCCATGCTCCCGGACCACTGCTTCTGCTCCGAACCGTCAAACAGCTGATGGCTGTAGCCGGCTGCCGGCCCTGAATCGGTGACAACGGAGGTCAGCCCGTCACCCTCGGCTTTAAAGGTGATGCCAATCCGGTTTCCATCATAGTAGGCACTAGTCAGCACCACACTGACGCCGCTGCTGACCGCCTTCTCATTCAGTGATGTAACAAGCTTTGCTTCCTCAAGCTTCCTGCCAGTTTCAGAATGGAAATCTTCATAAATACCGCCAATGACCGGAACGCTTGCCAGAACTGAACCCATCGACGGGGAAAGGAAGCCTGAGGTGAAGAGCAGCACCGCTGCCGCAGCTGATACGGCTGCACTTGCCTTCCTGCCGGATATCCATTTTCGCTTTGCTTTTTCCTGCCGGCCGCGCTCCATACCGGTTTCGATTGCTTTCATCACTTCATCCATTGGCACTTCAATTCCTGACATCTGCTCTTCAGCCCATTTGTTCATGGGGCACCTCCTTCAAAATGGTTTTTAATTCCAGTCTGGCACGTCTTAGATAGGTCTTCACAGTACCCTCCGGCTTTTCCATCGCCTCGGCAATGCTTTTGATTGGCCAATCGTGATAATAAAAAAGAATGATGACAGTCCGGTAATTTCCTTCAAGCTTTTCCAGAGCAGTTGGCAGGTCCTGGCATGACTGTGGCGGAATATCAGCACTGTCCAAAAAGGCGTTAATCACATCATCGCCAGGCATGAAGCTCTTTTTTCTTTTATTCAGCAGTGTATAGGAACATCGGATCAATATTTTAATAAGCCAGGTACCGAAGTATTCCGGATTTTTTAGTCCAGAAAGGGATAGATAGGCTTTATATGCCGTTTCCTGGACAACATCGAGCGCATCTTCCTTATTTCTCACATAAAGAAAAGCGGTTTTATACAGCTTTTCACCCTGAGCTTTAATGAGGGCAGTAAATGCCTGTTCATCGCCACGCACAGCCCGTTTCACTAATTCAATTTCGTTCATATCCTGTCCCTCCTTTCAACTATTAGAGCAGGGATTGATGGGGAAAAGTTTCAGGCTTAATAAATATTTTTAAAATCATTTTCTAGTAGATGGTAAAATGAAGAAAAAAGAGGAGGAATTCCTTTGAAGAATTCATTCGAACATTTCCATTAACGCTTACAAAAAACTCCATATCCTCGGCCTCCACCGCAGCATATGAAAGGCAGATACTAAATAGGAGGGATATCCGAATGGATTGGAAAAAGGATAAAGATTAATAGAAAAGAATTATATGTAGAAACATTTGGAAAAAAAAGAAGCCAACGCTTTATTATATCTGCACGGAGGACCAGGGGAAAGATGTTTTGATTTTTCTTATCATCAGGGAGAAGCACTGGGCAGGGACTTTTAGACAGCGATGCTCGACTGAGGAGAAAGATTTGTTTTTGGAAGTGTTGAGGTCGTACCTCTTAGAATAGGCTTGGCAGGATAAACAGGAGGATGTCACCGATAGAAAGCAGGGGGACGTTCTTTTCGTTTGCGTGGTTTTTAAGAACAGGAAAAAGAAGGGGCAGCGTGGCTGGAGTGAGGGGTAATAATCCCGGTAGTTTCAATCCGGTTTCTTCATACTAAGTCCTTTAGTCAAAGAGAAAAACTCTTTGTAAGATAAAACACCCAGCAAATAAACAAAAAAGGCTGAGCATTGTGAGGAGAAAAGGATATTTTATAGATAATAGAAAAAAACTGATTTATAACAATGAAGTATTGGTATCAAATAAAATTCTACCCGGTCTTCCAACGCTGCAGGAACTTGGATCAATGATTTTTAATGGGTTGATAGAAGAAATATTTATCTGTAACTATCAAACAGAACAAGTAAGTAAATTAGAAAAATTATTGATTGATGATGTTAAGTCTGAATGGAATTCAAAATTTAAAAATAATATCTGCCTTGATGATAATGTATATTTAGATGATTTCCCTAAAGGGTACTTCTTTATGGTTGAGCTTTGGGTAAGCGATAAAGAAAATTATATTTTGGTGTTATACCAATTTCATTGAACACTCCAATAATAAGCAAAGAAAAGCCCGGGAGAACTCCCAGGCTTTTTTTGATATTTATTAAACTTCCCTGACCTGCTGCTCCGAGCGGTCTTTCCGGATGAGCGGCATGAGGACCAGGATTCCTAGCCCGAGCAGAAGGGCGGATGCTTCGTACATGAGTACGATGGAAAGGTGGGATTTGAGCCACCCGGACATGGACATGGTGATGACCATGGCGCCCATGAAGAGCGGATTCAGGATCCCGTTGACCCGGCCGATGAATGCTTCATCGGTATTCTGCAGGATCATGGTGTTGATGCCGATATGGATGCATGGCATGAACACGCCGGCGAAAAATTGGAATGCAAGTGTGAGCCAGAGTTCGGTTGAAAGGCTCATCCCGATGAATCCGATGGCACTGGCAGCCATTCCGATAACCAGCAGAAGCTGGGGCAGGGCTTTCTTGGCCAGGGCCACTGTGAGGCCGCCGCCAAGAATCATGCCGATTCCAAAGGCGGCCATCAGCCACTGGAGATCTTCTTTCGGGAGTCCGAGACGTTCGGTGATTAAGAATACCCCAAGAGGCTGTGTTAATCCGATCGCAAGGCCTGCTGCAGCAAATGAACCGCCAAGGAGGGTGAGCGGCCGGCTGTTTTTCACATAACGGAAGCCGTCCTTCATTTCCTGCATAAGGGATGTACCGGCCTTTGCCTTTGCCTGTGCCCGGTCCGGAGGAAGCATCACAAGGACGGCAGCTGAGATCAGGAAGGCTGCACCCATGACCGAAATTGCAGCCATGATGCCGAAGCGCTGATACACGAAGGTCCCGATGATCGGCCCGAGGATCATGAATAGAGCAAAAACGGTCTGATACATGGACATCCCCATCTGTACCATTGCCGGCGGCACATGCAGCTTAAAGAGCTTCATGCCGGATGGCTGGGAAAACTGGGAAAGGATCGATGACACAAGGGTGGCAAAGAATATAACCTTCCAGCTTCCAAAGAACAGGGTGATAAGCACCACAAAGATGGACATGGCGCTCAACAGGTCGCACCAGATCATGGTTTTTTTCGGCATCCACCTGTCTGCGAAGGTGCCGCCAATGAAGGAGAACAAGAAAATCGGGGCAAATTCCGCCACTGATATCATGGAAACCGCTACCGGATTTTCATTGGTTTTTTCAATTACATATAAGAGGATGGAATAATTCCGCACCCAGATTCCGATCTGCAGGAACAGAACGGAAATCAGGATGGTCCGGATCACCCGGTTCTGGAACAATGCGCCCATCGTCACTTTTTCTACTGCTGTGTTTTCCATAAAAAAACCTCCATTCAATTTCTGGACAGGAGGCTTTTTACAGGCAGAATGGCAGCATAACACATGCTGCATCACAGGCTCATATAAAAGGGCTCACTAATCCTATCCAGAAAAATTAATCGAAAAGCATATGCTTTTTAGCGAATGTTTTCTAAGTGCAGGATTAGTTGTTCATCGCCCTAAGTCACCCTTTTCACAAATTGATATTCCCATACTACCCTAAATTGGAAGTGAAGACAATAGGATTTATCCGCTGCCATTTTACAATCTCCGAGAATATCTGCCACCCAGAATTCATATGCATATCAGACAGTATGGCCGGGATTCTGTGAATTTATAAGGATAAAACAGACGCGCGCCTGAGAAGGGATTTGTATCTTTCTGTCGAATATATCCCTATTATAGTGCAAATAGAAGGGGTAGTATTTGTGGAAAAAATAGTAGAATTATCCACCAGGAATTACAGAAGAACCCTGGTTGTTTCTGATATTCATGGGGAGCTTGGACTGCTGCAGGAGCTTCTTGAAAAAACAAACTTCACGGCGGATGACTGCTTGATCATAAATGGAGATTTGTGTGAAAAGGGGAGCAGCAGCAGCGGAGTGATCCAATATGTCAGGGAACTTGCCGGCAGTCATCCTCATGTTTATGTGACAGAGGGCAATTGTGAGGCAATCATGGATCACCTCTTGGAGGAAAACCAGGAATTGATTGACTATCTGATTGCCAGGGAAAAGTCTTTATATAATGAGTGGCTTCTTGAACTGGGGTTCGTCCTCTCTAAGGATACCAGAATCAAAGATGTGAAAGAATTGCTGACTCTTCATTATTCAGAGGAAATAGACTGGATCACCTCACTTCCGACGGCCATTGAAACCGAGGATTTCATTTTTGTTCATGCCGGCATAGAGAATCGTGAGGATTGGAGGGAAACACCCCGCATAGCGGCTCTAACCATGCCGGAATTTCTTGGAGGAAGTCATATGTCAGAGAAGGTGGTTGTAGTAGGTCACTGGCCGGTGTCCAATTATCCGTTCGTCCAAACAGGACAGAATCCTTATATCGATAGAGAAAAGAAAATCATCGCCATTGACGGCGGTAATGTCCTGAAACAAACGGGTCAGCTGAATGCCTTGATCATTCAGTATCAGGACGGAGTTCCCCGATATTCGCATGCCTATGCAGACTCACTTCCAGCCATGGAGGTACAGGAAGATTTTCATGCCGACATCACCATGCAGGGTGCGGTCAAGTATCCGAACTATGACATGGAAATCCTCCGGAGGGGGAAGGATTTCACTCTCTGCCGCCAAGCCTCGAATGGCACAGAACTATACTTGAAAAATGAATATATCATTATGAGTGATGACGGCAACTGTACCGCCAGGACAGACGTAGCCTGCTGCCTGCTCAGTGTCAAAAAAGGGGATATCGTCTCAGTTGTGGATGAAAACTGTACTGGCTTTGTACTGATCAAAAAAGACGGCAGGGAAGGATGGGCCGCTGCCTCAAGCCTAAAAAAACATTCAATCGTTCTATAGAGGAGCAGGTCCGCCTGGAAAGGGTGCAGACATGAAGATAAGAGCCGTTTTCATAGACAGGGACGGGACGCTTGGAGGAGGCAGCGAGATTGAATATCCAGGGCAGTTCAAGATGTATCCTGGTGCAGGAGAGGCACTTCTGGCACTGAATGAAAGCGGGAGGAAGATATTCGCTTTTACGAACCAGCCCGGTATTTCCGCACGGCTGTCCACACAAGGGGCATTCAAGTCAGAGCTAATGGAATTTGGCTTTGACAAGGCTTATATCTGCCCCCATCAGCATGGGGATGGATGCCGCTGCCGGAAACCCGGGGCTGGTATTCTCCTGCGTGCAGCAGAAGAGTACAGCCTGCCCTTGGAAAGCTGTGCGGTGATCGGGGACAGATGGACGGATATGCTCCCAGCCCGGCAGGCAGGCAATTCAGGCATCCTGGTAAAGACAGGGGCGGGTGCTTCTTCACTCGCCAAATACAAAAACCGGGAATATACCGGAGAGTGGGCATTTGTGCATGCCGGGTATATCGCTGTAGACCTGGAAGACGCCGTTCAGTGGATTTTGACTAAATAGGAGGAGCTGTCATGGATTTTGAATTTCTGGATCAGCTGAATAAGATAAAAGGCGATGAAATCGATTTGATTGTTGAAAAAAGGCTGCAGGGGGACCCGAAGCGCAGCTGGGTGCCTACTTATTTTTATCACATCGTGAAGTCAGGTTCCGATATCCCGATCGGCAAGATCGACCTCAGGATCGGCTTTAATGAAAATACCTATTATGGAGGCAATATCGGCTACTCGGTCAAGGAGGAGTACAGGGGCCATCATTATGCAGGAAAAGCGTGCCTGCTCATCAAACAGGCAGCCATTGCCCACGGACTGGACAAGGTTATCATCACCTGCAACCCGGATAACATCCCTTCCCGGAAAACCTGTGAATATATCGGGGCCAGATTGATAGAAATCGTCCCGCTTCCGCCGTACAATGAACAATATTTACGGGGAGAAAAGGAAAAATGCGTTTTTGAATGGAGTTTTTAACTGTATCCAAGATTGAGAGATTGTAAGTGGATTTAAATGAATAAAGGAGTGTCAAACGTGTCAAAGGCATCAACTAAAACATTCTCTGTACCGTCTTTCCTGCAATCCGGCTGCGAAAACTGCTTTGGCCTTTGCTGTACGGCCCTGCCCTTTGCAAAGTCAGCTGATTTTGCCTTCGATAAAAACAGCGGAACTCCGTGTCCGAATCTGGACGAGGAGTATCGCTGCCGAATCCATCGGAATTTAAGGGAGGAGGGTTTCCGGGGCTGTACAGTATATGAATGCTTCGGGGCTGGGCAGAAGGTTTCTGAAGTCATTTTCAAGGGGGAAAGCTGGATAGATCAACCGCAGGTGTCAGGGCTGATGTTTGATGTGTTTCCTGTGGTTCAGCACCTGCATGAAATGCTTCTATACCTTCATGAAGCGAGGGGTCTTTCAGTTACCCTCCCCATTCACAGGGAGCTGGATGCAGCCATGGAAAAGACAGAGGAATTGACAAGAATGGAACCGGCTGACATTGTGGGGCTGGACCTTCAAAGTCACCGTTCCCTGATTAATGATTTGCTGCTGCAGACGAGCGAATGGGTCCGGAAAGGGCGTTCTACGGCTGCGAGCGGCAAAAAGAAAAGACGGAAGGGGATGGAATGGATCGGTGCAGATTTAAGAGAGGCTGACCTTCAGGGTTCTGACTTGCGGGGAGCTTTTTTGATTGCGGCTAATTTGAGGGGAGCCAATCTGCGCTATACAGATCTGATAGGAGCTGATCTGCGGGATGCCGACATCAGCGGTGCGGACTTGCAGGGGGCCATTTTCCTGACGCAGGTTCAGGTTAATTCAGCGAAGGGCGACCGTCATACAAAACTGCCCCGCGCGTTCCGGATTCCGGCACACTGGAGAACTTCATGAGAAGGGGAAGACTTCTATGAACAATAAGATCCAGGCCGTATTCATTGATCGGGATGGCACCATCGGAGGAAACGGCCATTTTATCCATCCAAACGGGTTCGAGCTTTACCCCTTCAGCAAAGCAGCCTTCGAGCTCCTGAATCAGCATGGAATCAGGATGTTTGCCTATACCAATCAGCACAGGATATCGCGCGGGGAGGCGCTGGCGGATGAATTCAGGCGGGAATTCCATTCCTATGGGTTCCATGATGCCTTTATCTGTCCACACAGTTCCGATGAGAATTGTGCCTGCAAGAAACCCCTGCCCGGTCTTTTGCATGAGGCAGCTGATAAGCATGGGCTTGACCTGTCAAAAACAGTAGTTATCGGAGATACAGGATCCACCGACATGCTGGCCGCCCATGCAGCGGGCTCAGGCAAGGTGCTTGTCCAGACGGGCTGGGGCATGGGCTCGCTCGGGGAATACCGTCATACCTGGCAGGAAACAGAGCCGGATTATATTGCAAAAGACCTCCTGGAGGCAGTCCGGTGGGTCATAGACAGGAGAGGACCTTTTTTTGGGAAGTATTAAATTAAAGCTCTACGAAGAAAAGTATAAAAAGGCATTGGGGGAATTTGACCTCCCGGAAGAGCAGGGACAGTTCACCGGAATGCCTGCAGATTATGAGGAAGCCGCCGAAGGTCAGAACCGGGTTGTCATTGTAAACGGTGAGGAGCCGGTTGGTTTTTTCCTGCTGCATTCTTCCGAAAGAGTATTTGAATACAGCAGCAATGAGAGTGCCATGCTGCTGACGGCATTTTCCATTAATTACGTTTATCAGGGCAAGGGATATGCCAAAAGGAGTCTGCTGCAGCTCCCCGGCTTTGTGAAGGAGCATTTCCCCTCCTGTAATGAAATCACTCTGGGCGTGAATCACCGTAATGAAGCAGCACAAAGTCTCTATAATAGAACAGGTTTTGAAGACACTGGAAGAAGGAAGATAGGGAAAAGAGGTGAACAATGGATCATGAGGCTTACGGTGTAACCCGGCTGCCCTCTCCCTGTGGAGAGGGCGTTTTTTTAGGCCGGCGGCCGGAGCTTTTTGATTGCTGTCTTTATATCCTGATATACCTTGATATGAGACAGATCTTCAGTATGTTTAACCAACCTGATGGCTGCTTCAGGCGAGATGCCGGAAAGTACGAGCTCTGTGCCAAGCAGGCTGAGCCATTTTTGTAGGGATCCAATATGATGGGCAAACCGGCTGTTGGATGCAGCGATTCCCGATAAATCGAGCAGGAGGTATTGATCTCTGTTAAAAGTATGATGATTGGAAAGAGTGGAATAAAGTATGTCCACGCGCCGGTCTGATAGAGTTCCGATCAGGGGAATGACAGATATTCCATCCTCGATCGGCACAATGGGAGTAGAGAGTTCTTCAATTTCCTCGAGTGCCGCTCGAAGTTCATCCTGATAGCTGACTTCCTTGGTAATATCTTTTTGGACACCGACAAAATAATATTTCTGTTCGCTTTCATTATAAACGGGATCAATGGTTAATTGATTATAAAAGATTTCACCGTTTTTACGGTAATTCAGCAGATTGAGTGAAGCTGATTTATAATCCTTCAAAGCATTCCGGATAAGTTCAACATCGGAATCCTTAGTCATGGAACCCTGAAGGAATCTGCAGTTTTTCCCGACTACATCTTCAAAATCATACCCTGTTATGCGGCAGAATCCTTCATTCACATAAATGATGGGATTATCAGGAAGATCCGGGTCTGTAATGACAATTCCTGTCTGTGAGGCATCCAGGGCCGAATGCAGAAGAGCCAGGTTTTGGTACGCAGAAGAGTGCTGATGGCTTAACAAATTATCACCCCTAAATCATTAGCTATATATCGACCTTACCATAAACGTATAAAGAAAACGATAAATTTGACATAAGCTCTCCTTGGAAGGGCAGGTGTTCCACATCACAGTTCGATGCCGGGAAGATCTCGTAAAAGTCTGCAAAAAAGAAAAAACCAGCATCGGCTCTCAGCCGGAGCGACGCTGGTTTTCATTATGAAAGCTCAGTTTGTTTTTTCCTGTCCGTTTGGATATATACAAGGCTTCATCTGCAGAGCGGATATGCTTGATCGGGTCTTCGTCAGTCTTTGGCCAAAGTGCTGCACCGATACTGCAGCCCACAAAGACAGGCTTTTTATCCTGAAGGTAAAAAGGCTGGCAGAGCCTGCTGATGATTGCTTCTGCTGTCAGAGCTCCCTCCTTGATGGGTTCTTCTTCTGAGCAGGAGAGTACCACAAGAAATTCATCTCCGCCAAGCCGGAAGACAGCGTCTTCCCCGGAAATACAATCGATCAGCCTTTCGGCAGCAAGCTTCAGCAGAAGGTCGCCGGTATGGTGGCCAAATACATCATTAACCTGTTTGAATTCGTCCAAATCAAGATATAGGAATAAAATTTCCCTCCTGCCTTCGATGGCCAGGTGCCTGGCTTTTTCCAAGTATGTATCGAGTGCGATCCGGTTGCGGAGCCCTGTCAATGCATCATGATGGGCAAGGGTCTCCATCCGTCCGAGCTCTGTTTCAGCCTGGGTCATCGTTTTGACCAGTCTGTCGAGCGATGATGAGAGGATGCTCATTTCTCTTATCCCCCTGAAAAGGGGGATATCCACTTTTTTTCCTGCCTGAAGCTGATTGGCGGCATCGGAAATTCTGAGGAGCGGCCTTGTGATGAAGCTGGTCAAAAAGAAACTGATGAGGCCAAAAAGCAGGGAGGCAGCCAATCCCATTTTAAGCAGGGAAGCCTGGAGCTCCTTGACTGGCAGGAATGCTTTTTCCTCCGGAATCCTCACCAGAACCGACCAGCCTAGGCCCGCATAGTCCTTGTAGCCGTCTCCATAGGCATAGCCGGTCAGGTATCTTTTCCCATCAGGCCATTCTTCCACACTCCAGTTATTCAAACCTTTTTGCGCCGTTGTAACGGCATCAATGTTCAGCGGTTTCCCGACCATGACTTTCGGGCCCAGGATAATGGTATTATTCGTTTTGCTTACCACGAAAATTTCTGCTTCTTTCATTTCTTCCTTGTAAGGTTTAACAATATCCTCCTGAACCTCCCGGGACCACTGCCAGCTTAAATGGGCTGCCAGTACTCCTCTCAGTTCACCGCCGCTCCCCACAACAGGCTTCGCGATATCGACGAATTGCAGCGGTTCGCCTGTCGGATTTGGCAGTTTTTGGGCCAGGAGGACGGCATCATGCACATCTCCTATAAATTTTCCTTTTATGCCTTCCTGATAGACCGGACGCTTGGAAATATCGACACCGGTAAGGATATCTCCGGTGGAAGCGGTCACCTTGCCATCACTATCCGTTAAGCCCACCCAGGAAAAGGCAGGGAAGCTTGCCTTTAGCTGATCCAGCTGCTTTTTGATTCGGGCGGGATCCTCAAAATCCCGGATGTCCGCAAGCTCGCTGATTATTTCAATTTCTCCTGCACGGGACCACATAAAGAAATCCAGCTTGTCTCCCATCTGATAAGCAGCGGCAGACAACGTATTACCGATCTCCGCCTTAACCTTTTCCCCGGAATGCCGGCCGATTGTGAACGCAAGCACACCGGCTAGCCCTAATATTACAATAGTAATAATAAAGGCGACAAATGTCCGTAATCTAATATTCAATGATGTTTCCTCCTAAAGTCCTGGTTACGAAATCCATTATACAAGACTTATATCCTATAAGTATATCGGCAAATTAAATAAGCTGTTTATAGTAATGAGGTAAATAATACTTTGCTTAAGTGCAGGTTTAAGAAGAGAGAAAAGGCAAATTGTGTAAAATTATACAAGGGTTGTACAAAAAACAGGAACGTAATAGGGAAGGCGTGAAAAAACAGCGGGAATGAATATTTTTTGATATATAAGGATAAAGAACTTTCTGGTAAAATTTAGTGAAGGGAGAGTGGTGTCTTGACAAAGAAAAAATGGTATACCCTTATTTTTCTGCTTAGTGCCATATTAGTCATTGCCTTTTTTAAAACTGGAAAAACGGTGTCCAAAGCAACCAGGCCACCCGTGGAAGACCGGCAGAAGTCCAAGGCTGCAGCTGTTGAGCTGAGCAAGAACATCAGGGACCTGCAGAATCTCGGAGAAAATAGAATATCCTTTACGAAAACAAGCACTATCATATCAGGCAGCGGAATCAATAACATTTTCTACAGCATTTGCGAATATTACAATGAGAGCAGACAGGATTATCATTATGGTATACAAATACAGGAGAAAGATTTGACAGATGATCAGAAAAAATTAAGAATCGAACCGTACAGCATCCTTAAGCTTTCAGCAGGGGCACTGCCGGATAAAGAGGCTGATGCCTTTAAGCTGAATGCTTCGTCTCCAGTGTTCATATCACAGTCCGGTTCCAACCTTAAAGACGGGCTCTACTACTTATTCTCCAGCAAAAAACCATTAACAGCCGCTGACTTCCAGCTGGAATTCATCTTTACCGACAGGGGAGCCCCCGCGGATGGAAAAACATACCGTTATATCACAAACGAAAAAAAGAGCCTTATCACTGACTAAAAGTCCGTAATCAATTGGGAATTGGGAGACTGTCCCCCATGTTTCACTTTCATGCCTTTAGGTTATATACATCAATATAGCTATCATTAAGAGGTGATGTAAATGGCACGAAGAGTAGGGAAAGTAAAAAACGTTAACAATAGGAGTCTATTTTTAAGAGGAATTTTGCTGGGCGGGATTGCCGGTACTCTATTGACTTTGTTTGATTCAAGAACCCGTAAGCAGACGGTGGATATGCTGGCACAGGTGAAGGATAATCATTCTGAAGTAAAAGACCAGATGGCAGACAAGCTGACGGAAGCTGCCATGAAGGTGCAGCATGCACTCGAAGAAACACAGGATGTGTACAATAATGCAAGCTCACAAAGATTTCAATAATGGTTTCACAGAAAGGCCGGGTCATTATGATTCGGCCTGAGATTGTAGACAGACCCCTTTTTTCAAAAAGAGGGCTTTGTTCCTTTTTTAGTTCCTAATTTGGTTGATTCCCTATGGCAAAGGCACTATATATTTGATAAGTTAGCAATTATAAAAAATGGTTATCGACTTTGTCGACAGCCTGAAGTGGCTACCTATGATGGGTAGCCATTTTTTAGTAGAGACAACAAATTTCTTTTATAAAATCAAATAAAAAGCTAGTTTAACGAAATTTAATCCTTGCCTATTCATATGATTGTTTAAATATCTTTCGATAATTTTCTACTCATCCTGGTCGTGTGTCGCCATTTCAAATTCCATAGAGGATCATCTATAAAAAGAAGGAAAAAGTGTATGGCTCATGCAATCTTTCAAAATCCAACAGAACATAATATAAAGACTAACTGATGGGACGGACTTAGGTAAATGGCTTCGTTAAACCTTAAATTAATCCTCACCACTAACATTCGATAACATAATAAATTCCTGGACCGCTGGAAAGATGCGCAAGTATTTCTAAACAGCATTATAGTAGCTGTTCCTCGTGTTTGCGAATTTTATTTTTAATCCTTAGCCGTCCGATATTGTTCTAAAGAAACAAGTAGTGAACTCATATTTTTATTTTCCCTCTAAGTAATTTATAGCCATACTCTAATGTATGCCATATCCGAAAGGATGCGTAAAAAAGAGCACAATAACCACTTCTTCAATACGGTTGAAAGTTTATCCGACTTATTAGGTAAATTAAAGAAGTAAGAACTCATTGGCCAATTTTTATAAGGGATGAGTATGGTACATCTTTGCCTAAAAGAGAACCATCGGAACAAATAGGAACCCCTAGAGAAGAGGCAAAGCTGGTGGTATGGGTCATCAAGGGAGCAAAGGAAATCGACCCTATCTGATGAGACACGGTTTTTGCCCTCATATTAGAAAGAAAGATGGTCTAAATGAGCCATCTTTTTTTTCTGAACGTAATAAAGAACTATAGATGGGATGAAAAGAAATATTTAAAAGGTGAAAAGCAAAAAATTAAAACCGGCTGGGTGTATGATAAAATACGATAAAAATAGTTAGAAAATTCTAAAAAATAGCATAAATTTTAAATCAACAAAAGAATAAATTGAAACCGCTTTCATTTACTTTTTAATAAGATTCAAATAGGAGGAGAAATGATTGTCTGAATTGCTTATTGTGGATAACGACCAAATGGCAAGGCAAGAGATATGTTCTATTTTGAGGGACAGTAAATATCATTTTCTGAACATTTATGAATCAAGTACCGTTCAAAGAGGATCGCTGCTTCTAAAGCAAAGTCAGCCAAGTGCACTAATTATGGATTTATCGTTACCTGATATGGATGGTATTCATTTTGGGAGGACGGCTCTTCAACTATATCCAACTTTGCCGATTATTGTTATCACCCAGTTGAAAATGTTTGATTTAGTTCAAAAAGCGATGAACTCAGGTTTTTCTGCTTTTTTATTGAAACCGCTCTCAAAGAATGAACTCATTGAAACGTTTGACAGGGTCCTTCCTCCTGAAATCAGCACTCAGGTCCATTATGGGATTAATAATACCTCTGGTGAGTTTGTAACAGATTTAAAAAATCCTATCGAGAGTGCCATCCAGTACATTCAACTGAACTATGGGGAACCATTAACTTTGAAGAGTATTTCCAATAGGGTTTACCTTAGTCAATCCTATTTC
The DNA here is from genome assembly GCF_046237625.1 of Paraperibacillus esterisolvens. Classification (GTDB taxonomy): domain Bacteria; phylum Bacillota; class Bacilli; order Bacillales; family DSM-1321; genus Paraperibacillus; species Paraperibacillus esterisolvens. Next base: position 1,703,831 of record NZ_CP143545.1, read on the forward strand.
AGCCGGCTATTTAAGGAAGAAACGGGAATGACCTTTATTGAGTATGTAACGTTCGTTAGGGTTCAAAAAGCGAAAGGTATGCTTCGCTTATCGTCACTGCCAATTGAAGTAATTGCGAATAATACGGGCTTTGCCAATTCAAGCTATTTTGCTACAGCCTTCAAAAAATTAGTGGGAAAAACGCCGACCGAGTATCGGGAACAATTTCATTGGGACTCTGGGGTGACAATTACAAGCTAATAGGGAGGTGAACTGATGATGGAGATTTACAAGGAGTTACAAAGATGTAAACGTAACGGACTAAGAGGCATAATAGGGACAATTATTTCGACCAAAGGTTCCACCTATCAAAAAAGCGGAGCTAAATGCTTTATCAGTGAAGATGGAATCTTAACAGGCTTATTAAGCGGTGGCTGTGTGGAAGGGGACTTAAAGGAATATATCCAAGAAATTTTAGCTACGGGGGTTCCTAGGATCATTCAGTATGATTTTCAAGATGAGGGTGATCTCGTGTGGGGATTAGGTTTGGGCTGCAACGGAAAGCTGAACATTTTTTTGGAGCCTTATCTTCCATCTGATAGCAAAAGAAAGGCAGCTGTCATTGACCAATTTTTTTTATCAACACAAACGAAACCTCTCCACAGAATTACCATAGTAGATTCTAATGATATATCGTTGATTGGGACATCATGGGTTGTTGACCCCGAATCCGAAGAAATTCCGAACATTCCATTTCAAGAAATCCTTCAAGACTACAACGGTGTAAGGCTTACACATAAGAATTACCTATCCTTTGTAGGGGGAAAATTCAATCTCGAGGTCTTCTATGAATTTACTGAACCAGCCCCTAAACTTGTGGTATTTGGTGCCGGGCCAGATGCCATTCCATTGGTGCGGATAGCAAAAACATTAAATTGGCATGTTACCGTATTGGATTATAGAACGGCATTTGCTACAAAGGAGAAGTTTCCGGAAGCTGATATGCTAGTGGTATATCGTGCTGGAAAGGTTCCTGAAATAGACATCAATCAAAATTCCTATGTCGTCCTGATGACACACAACTTTATACAAGACCAGATCATTCTAGAAGGCATATTAAAAATGGATCCGTCCTATATAGGAGTGCTTGGGCCAAGAAAAAGAACAGATCAATTGATTAGGACAAGTGAGACTCTTGGTGCCAATACAAAGCTTCATCAAATTCATGGCCCGATCGGATTGGATTTGGGTTCAAAAACCCCTGAAGAAATTGCGTTAAGCATTTTAGCTGAAATCATGCTTGTTCACCGTGGTGGATCTGGTCATAAATTGAGCAAGGTGAAAGGCGGACCTCCATTGGGTGCTGAGAAGGAGCGTGAAGCCGTATCGATGCCGTGAACAATAAAATATGGGGCATTATTCTTGCAGCAGGATTCTCCAGGCGAATGGGAACTGCAAAGCTCCTGCTTCCCTTTAAAAGTAAATCCATATTGGGTCATGTGATAGAGCATGGTCTAAACTCGGGCTTATCCGGAATTTCGGTGGTAGTAAACCCTGATATTCCCGATCTATTAACGGAAGCAATGGTACCTGGTATACAAAAGGTTATTCTAAACGAAAAGGCCAGTGAGGGAATGTCTAGTTCCATAAAGCTAGGATTACTCTCCCTGCCTTCTGATACAACAGCCGCACTGTTCTTGCTCGGTGACATGCCGTTAATAACAACACGAGAAATTGATAGAGTCATACAAGATTATTCTAAACACACGGAATTACCGTTGATTGTTCAATCAAGCTATAAAAATCAAAAAGGACATCCGGTTTTATTTGATAGGCGCCTTTTTTCTGAACTGCACCTTGTAGATGGCGATGAAGGCGGTAAATCCATAATCAAAAAATATGAACACCAAGTGTATTATTCAAAAATGGAAATAAATTTGACGCCTGACATTGATACACAAACAGATTATCAGGAATTACTTCGGGAGGAGGTCAGTTAGATGAATAATGGTATTGGCAGCTCAGTAACCCGAGTAGAAGATGCAAGATTGCTAACCGGACAAGGGAAGTACATTGATGATATTGGTGTACCGCCAAACACAGCGCACGCAGCAATTGTTCGAAGTGCATACCCTCACGCCATCATAAAGTCGATTGACGTGTCAGAAGCCTTACTAGTTCCAGGAATTAAAGGAATTATAACTGGTAAAGAAGTTGAAGCGTACTTGAATCCCTTTAGCGTAGGTGTAAGTGCCCCTGTAAAATATTATCCCATCGCCATAGACAAAGTGCGGTATGTGGGAGAACCAGTTGCCGTAGTTATCGCAAAAAACAGGTATGTGGCAGAAGATGCAGCCGAACTGGTAAAGGTAAAATATGAACCGCTTGAAGCGATAGTTGATATAGAAAAGACCATTGAAGAAGATGCACCATTGCTTCATGAAAATGTAGGATCGAATATAGCAAACCATCGATCCTTTCATTACGGGGATGTAGACCGTGCTTTCAATGAGGCGGACCGAATCATTGCCCATAAATTCCATTTCCCAAAATATTCAGCTACTCCTGTCGAAACGTATGGGATTATTGCCGAATATGAACATAGTTCAGACAAGTACACCATTCATGCTAACTTTCACGGACCCTTCATCATTCAGTCTGTAATGGCAGGAGCATTAAGAATCCCTAGTAATAGACTCAGAATCATTGTCCCAAAAGATATCGGGGGAAGCTACGGAATTAAGGCAGGTACCTTTCCGTACATGGTTCTTTTAGCAGTGGCAAGCCGGATCGTTGGCTGTCCTGTCAAATGGATAGAAGACAGGCAAGAACATTTGTCAGCAAGCTCTAGTGGAACAGACAGGGTAACCTTTATTGAAGCCGCCGTAAAAGAGGATGGTAAAATCCTTGGTCTTAAGATGAAGATGCTGGATAATGTCGGAGCATATATTCGTGTTCCAGAACCAGCCTGCCTTTATCGAACCCATGCAAATACTACAGGAGCATATGATATTCCTAACTTGATGATCGATGGGTTTGTTGTCATGACAAATAAATTACCGACCGGGTTGATAAGGGGATATGGAGGCCAGGAACTCTATTTTCCATTGGAACGGATTGTTCAAATGATTGCTTTTAAACTTGATTTAGATCCGGCGGAAGTCATTCAAAGAAATTTAATAATGTCCGAACAATTTCCATACCAGACTGCGTCCGGCGGAATCTATGATAGCGGAGATTATGGGAGGGCGTTTCAACTTGCGTTAGATACCGGGAAGTATGAGGAATTCAGGAAAAAGCAGGCAGATGCCAGAAGACAGGGAAGGATTTTAGGTGTAGGCCTCGCTTGTATTGTTGAACCTTCAGGGTCGAATATGGGTTACATTACAATTGCTCTAACCCCAGAAGAAAGAGCAGCATCCCTGCCGAAATCTGGTTGCACGGAAGCGGCGACAGTTTCTATGGATCCTATGGGATATGTAAATGTGAGGATCAGTACTGCACCGACTGGCCAGGGCCATGAGACGGTCAGCGCCCAAATAGTTGCGGATGTTCTGCAAATTCCGACGGAACAAATTAATGTAGTAGCTGAGCTTGATACTTCAACAAGTCCTTGGTCCATTGCTTCCGGAAGTTATTCTAGTCGATTTGCCTCGCTTGGTTCTAGTGCAGTGTATCTGGCGGCCCAAAAAGTGAAGAAAAAACTATTAAAGATTGGTGCCCGTCATCTTCAGGTTCCTGAAGAGGATCTTGATATAGAGAATGCAGCCATTGTTTCAAAAAATGATTCTTCTATACGGTGGCCGTTAAAAAGAGCAGCCGGTTCAGCACATTGGAACCCATTATCTCTACCTGAGGGAATGGAACCCGGAATATATGAGACGTACTATTATACAGCTAAAATAGCAGAACCACCGGATGAAAATGATTTAATTAATTCCTCCATCACCTATGGATTTGTAGCAGATATGGTAACAGTTGAAATTGATGCAGAGACCGGTGAAATAAAGATCCTGGACTATATCACCATACATGATGCCGGTAAACTGTTAAATCCCTTAATTGTGGATGGGCAGATATATGGCGGCCTAGTCCATGGACTAGGCGGAGCGTTATACGAAGAACTTGCCTATGATGACAAAGGACAATTCCTAACAGGCACCTTTATGGATTATCTCTGTCCGACTGCACCGGAAATACCGAATATCACCATTAAGCACATTGAAACCCCATCGCCTGTTACTCCGCTTGGAGCAAAAGGGCTAGGAGAAGGAAATACAATGAGTGCACCCGCAGCGATTGCAAATGCGGTAAGTGACGCTTTAAAACCATTTGGTGTCACAATAGATTCTTTACCGTTAAGCCCAAATAAAATTTGGAAGCTGCTTTCGGAACAAAAGGTTCACAACACATAAACGAGGTGAGTATATGAATGGACAAGGAACGTTGAAATTGGATGCGGGAATTGAAAAGTCATGGGACGTACTGCTTGACCCGGAGGTATTGCAAAAATGCATCATGGGATGTAAAAAGCTGGAGTTAGAAGCTGAAAATAAGTATAACGCCGAGCTATCAATCGGGATTGCAGCTGTAAAAGGAAAATATGAATCTACGATTGAGATCGCCGATCTACAAAAACCCAAGCATTACAAGCTAATCGTCAAGGGCGAAGGCGGGCCAGGGAATGTCGAAGCTACAGGCATTATCGACCTTAGACCACTTAATGAGACCTCCACTGAACTCGCCTATTCATACGAGGCGGAAGTTGGAGGGAAGGTAGCGATGATTGGCCAAAGGATGCTGGGCGGTGTCGCTAAATTGATCATACAGGATTTTTTCAAGAAACTGGCCAATGAGTTAAAAAGAATTGAATCTAAAGCTTGAGAAAGAAGGGAGGATAGAATTTGAAACCTTCAAAATTTGAGTATTACCGTCCAAAGACTGTAGAATCCGCTCTTTCTTTGCTTGACGAGTCAGGGTTTGATGGGAAAATCCTCGCTGGAGGGCAGAGTTTGGTCCCCATCATGAATATGAGGCTTTCAACACCTGATTGTCTGATTGATATCAATCACATAAGCGATCTGGATTTTATAGAGTTTGAGAACGAAACAATAAAGATTGGAACGTTAACAAGACAAAGCCGTGTTGAAGCTTCTTCCCTCATAAAGGAAAAGAGCGGTCTTCTCGGCGAAGCCGTCCCGTTCATTGGGCATGTTCAGACAAGGAACAGGGGTACCTTTGGAGGCAGCTTAGTCCATGCGGATCCTAGCGCAGAAATTCCACTTTCTTTAATGGCTTCTGGTGGTTCCATACTAATCGCTTCTACGGAGGAGACAAGGAAGGTGGAGGTGGAGGATTTCTTCGTTACTTATTTGACGACAGACCTCATGCCAACTGAGCTTCTAACCGAGGTACATATTCCGGTTTGGGAAGGAAGGGTGGGTTATTCCTTTAACGAAATATCCCGCCGGCACGGTGATTTCGCCTTGGTTGCTGCAGCATGTCAGTTGGCTTTGGATGATCAGAATAAAATATCCAGAATCAGGCTTGCTTTGGGTGGCGTCGAAGCAGTGCCCCTTTTAGTAGAAGAGGCTAATAACATCATGTGTGGGGAACAGATTTCCGAGTCACTTCTCGAAAAGGTAGCTGATATTGTGGCAGATGCTGTAGATCCTGAATCGGATTTGCATGCTTCAGCGGACTATAGGAGACATCTCGCCGCAGTTTTGACGAAACGAACTCTTGAATCCGCTTACACACGCGCGAGGAGGTCAACTTAATGGGAGTTCATCAAGTGAGGCTTACCATAAATGGAAAGGCGGTTGTTGAGGAAGTTGAATCAAGAATCTTATTAACTGACTTCATCCGCGAGAATTGTGGACTTACGGGAACCCATGTAGGGTGTGAGCATGGTGTATGCGGTTCCTGTACAGTCATTGTAAATGGTTCAGCTGTACGAAGCTGTTTAATGTTTGCCGTACAGGCAGAAGGTCTCGAAATTCAGACCGTAGAAGGACTTAGCCCCAATGGAGAGCTTAGCTCGCTGCAAAAAAACTTTAAAGAGTGCCATGGATTACAATGTGGTTTTTGTACGCCTGGAATCTTAATGTCTACTTCCGACTATCTGTCAAAAAACCCTGAACCAACCACCAAAGAATTAAAAGAAATGCTTTCCGGCCATCTCTGCAGGTGTACAGGATATGATGGCATTTTAAAAGCCATCGAAAAAACAGTTAAGGAAAATAAAGAGACGATCTCTTAGAAGGGAGTTGAATCTATGAACCTATCAACCATGTTTGCATTTGTGGTTGAACGATATCCAAACCGGATCGCTTTAGTGGAAGGTGAAAAGAGATACACGTATAACCAGCTTAATAAAGAAAGTATTAAGGTTGCGGCCTCTTTACAACGTATGGGGATCAAACAGCATGACCGCGTGATACTTGTTTTAAAAAACAGATTAGAAAACATCGTGCTATACTGGGCTATTCAAAAGCTCGGAGCAGTATATACTCCTATTAACCATAGACTGTCGGCCAAAGAAGTGGAGTATTGTGTCAACGACGCAGAATCAAAAGCAGTCGTTTATGAAAGAGGCAGCCAGGATGCCGTTCTAAATGCAGCCTTTGAAGGAAATCCTATTTTAATAGGGTTAGGTGCTGTAGAGGGTGCTGATATCTATTATCAGGAGCTCGTTGATAGAAGCCCAGGCAGCTTTAATGAACCGGTTATCCATGATGAGGACATCGCATTGATGCTTTATACTTCAGGAACAACCGGCCTGCCTAAGGGTGTGCCAAGAAGCCATAAGAATGAGTACTCCGCAGCGATTGCCCATATTATCCAAAATCAATATACAGACAGGGAAAGTACATTGGGCACCATGCCTCTATACCACACCATGGGGATGCGGTCTCTACTTTCAATCGCTTTCTTGAATGGAAAATATGTTGTCCTGCCGGATTTCGATGCAAAGGAGGCACTTGAATTACTAAGTAAAGAAGAAATTACATCCCTTTATTTAGTTCCCACCCTGTATCACGACATATTAAGCCACAAGGACTTTGAAAACTACCCGTTAGACAAACTTGAAAAAATCGGATATGCGGGGGCATCCATGACAACGGCGCTAACTGAAAGATGTATGAATCGATTTAAGCCAAAAGTGTTCGTGAACCATTACGGAAGCACTGAAATCTATACGTTTACCATTTGTCCATATGTCCACCAAAAACCAGGGTGTGCCGGCAAACCCGGCCTCCACCAAAACGTCCGGCTTGTTAAGGCTGACGCTGAAGGAAATTCACTGCCACACCATAAGGTTGGTAAGGGAGAAATTGGGGAAATCATCATAAATCTTGATTCTAATGAGGCATTTAAGGGCTATTGGAATAAACCACTTGCTACCCAAAAGGCCATACGTGAAGGATGGTACTTCACTGGTGATCTGGGTGTGGTCGATGATGATGGAGACTTGTTTGTGGTCGGAAGAGTCGATGACATGATCATCTCTGGGGGAGAGAACATTCATCCGCTGGAAGTAGAAGATGTCCTTTCTAAGCATCCTAAGGTTTCGGAGGTTGCCGTTGTCGGGGAAGAGGATGACCGCTGGGGACAGATCGTGGCTGCATTTATCGTGCCATCCGATCCAAGCATCACTGTACAGGAGCTTGATGAATATTGCAAAAGCAACGCAAAACTATCCAATTTCAAAAGACCGCGAAATTACGTGTTCTTAAAACAAATCCCAAAAAGTCCAGTCGGCAAGATTCTTCGCCGGAAGATAAGAGATGGAGAAATTGAATTATATTTTAGTGGAAATAAAATAGTAGGGTAATACGAAAGGGGAATTCCAAATGGAAACTGCAACAAAATACGATCATATCAGAGTTGAAAAAAACAGTGAGAAACAAATCGCTACCATTATTTTTGACCGTCCTGAAAAAATGAACTATATCAGTATGACTGCCCGGGGACAGTTTTCAAAAATCTTCGATGAATTAAATATGGATGAAAATGTAAGGGTTATCATTGTTAAAGGCGAAGGGGATAAAGCCTTCAGCGCGGGAGGAAGCATCCCTCAATTTATGGAAGCCCATCCAGAAGAGCTATCACGCTTAAGAGTTAATGTTGCAGCACCAGAACGTTCACCTAAACCTGTAATTGCCCAGCTCCAGGGTTTTACCTTCGGGGTTGGCTTCGAAATCGCCATGGCATGTGATTTCAGGATTGCTGCAGATGATACACTTCTTGGTCTCCCTGAAATGAATTTAGGGATGATACCAGGCAGCGGGGGAACCCAGCGCGTGGCAAAAGCAGTCGGTCTGACGAGAGCCAAAGATATGATTATGAGGGCGAGAAGGATCCCTGCTGAGGAAGGGTATCAGTGGGGATTGCTGACAAAAGTAGTTGCGAAAGATCAACTGGAAGCCGAAGTCCTTCAATTGGCTGAAGAGTTGACAAGATTTTCACCATTAGCCCAGCGTGTATGTAAAGAAGTGTTAAACGCTGCGGAAGAAGGACCCCTAAGCACGGGCCTAGAAATAGAGGGCAGGGCGTATGGAATGCTTAGAAGCACGGAGGATTTCAAAGAGGGTGTGGCTGCATTCATAGAAAAGCGGAAACCAGTCTTTACGGGGAAATAATCACACAAATGTACCCCCGCAATATGCTGCGGGGGGTAATATCCTGAATATTCGAGGACGAATTTCGGTCTTTTAAGTTGGAAAAATTATGAATTATCTAATAAAAGAGTGGAGGGATCACGTATGTCAAACTCAGTCCAAACAGATGTCGTTACAAATCTAGCTATTCAAAAGGGCAAGAACCGACAATTGATGTCAGCAACTATGGCATCACTATTGGGATGGTCCTTCGACCTGTATGATCTCTTTATTCTTTTGTATGTAACCCCCACTATTGGAGCGTTATTCTTTCCTAGCAGCAACCCGACACTCTCCCTGGCTGCGGTTTACGCTTCTTTTGCGGTTACATTACTTATGAGACCGCTCGGATCTGCTATTTTCGGTTCCTATGCAGATAAAAACGGAAGAAAAAAAGCGATGACAGTCGCCATAGTGGGTGTCGGATTGAGTACCGCGGTCTTTGGACTCTTACCAACCGTACCCCAAATTGGCGTATTCGCTACGATAATCTTCTTGCTTCTTCGTCTTTGCCAGGGCATATTTGTCGGAGGTGTCGTTGCCTCTACTCATACCATCGGAACTGAATCTGCACCTCCAAAGTTAAGGGGTTTAATGTCAGGCCTCATAGGAGGTGGCGGAGCAGGATTAGGAGCTTTATTCGCCTCAATCTCATTCACCATCATATCGGCCATATTTCCTGGTGAAGCTTTTGGTGAATGGGGATGGAGAGTAATGTTTTTCACAGGTCTAATAGGTGCTATCGCTGGCCTCTTTGTCTTCCGAACTCTAGATGAATCACCTTTATGGAAACAGCTCCAAGAGGAGAAAAAAAATAAACCAAAGAATCAAACAATCGAACAAAAACCAGTTAAGACCTTGTTTACAACTTATATAAAAGTTTTATTGGTCAATCTCATGATCGTGATTGGCGGCGGAGCCGGTTATTATCTCACGGCGGGTTTCATTCCTACCTTCCTAACAATCATTAACGATGTATCGCCGGCCACAAAGTCAGGAATCCTCATTGCCTCAAGCATCGTGACTATTATTTCAGCCTTATTAGTTGGACATTTAAGCGAAATAATCGGAAGGAAGAAGACTTTTCTCGGGATAGGATTGTTAAACGTCGTAGGGCTTCCATTCTTTTACCTTCAATTAGCCGATGCATCAACTACTTCTTCCATATATCTCTATACCGCGTGTGTAGTGTTTTTAGGAAATGCTGCATATGCTCCCGTCTTGATTTTTCTAAATGAACGTTTCCCAACTTCCATTCGATCAACTGGTACCGGACTTTCCTGGAATATGGGCTTTGCAGTGGGCGGCATGATGCCGACATTTGTCACATTAGCAAGCGGGTCAGTTCAAAACATTCCACATACTCTGATGTATTTCTTCATCGGTATTTATCTGATTTATATTATTGGAAGCGTTATCATACCGGAGACCAAAGGGAATTTAAAATAGGATTTGATTGTAGGGATCAGGAACTATAGTTCCTGCCCTTGCCTTTTTTATAGTAGATATCAAGTTTAGGAGGAGAAAAATGACTACAACGGTAGATAAGAAAATACCGGTTTACTACAACTATATCGGTGGAGAATGGGTCGAGTCTTCATCCAATGAAATGATTGAGTCGTACAATCCGGCAACAGGTGAACTGGTTAGCTATTCCCAAAAATCCAACTTGAGAGATGTGAAGGAAACAATTGAATCCGTGCACCAAACTTATCTCGACAGTGATTGGTCGGTGAACCCAAAGCGCCGCTACGAAGCCCTAATTGGTTTAGCTCAGAAAATGACAGATAAAATGGAAGAACTGTCTCAAATCTTAACACGGGAACAAGGGAAAACCATCCGTGAATCACGGATAGAGATCTCCGGCTGTATTGATACTTTAAAATATTTTGCGGGTGCTGCCCGTACAGTTTTTGGACGTTCCATTCAACTAGAGCCAAATAATCTTGGAGTAATCGTAAAAGAACCAATTGGCGTTGTGGGAATTATCTCTCCATGGAACTGGCCGGCTCTTTTAATGATCCGGGAACTTGCCCCGGCTCTTGCAGCTGGTAACGGTGTCATTGTAAAACCCGCAAGCTTAACTCCGTCAGTGTCAGTGGAAATATTCAAACTGATAGACGAGGTTTCTGAATTTCCTAAAGGGATTGTAAGCATCATCACCGGACCTGGCAGCTCGATTGGAGCCGCCATGGCGACGAGCGAAACGATTGATATGATCAGTTTCACTGGAGATACCTCAACAGGAAAAGCGATCATGGGAATGGGCGCAACCAATATTAAAAAGATTGCTTTGGAGCTTGGAGGCAAGTCACCGAATGTTGTATTTGCAGATGCAAACCTTGATAAAGCCATTCCAGTCATCGGAAAATCTATTTTCATTTCCGCAGGCCAAATTTGCATGGCAGGGTCAAGAGTGTTAATACATGAGTCGATTAAAGATGAAGTGGTAGCTCGGTTGAAGGAATATGCAGAAGGGCTCCAGGTTGGGAACGGCATAATGGAACATGCAGATATGGGACCTCTTTCTTCAGAGAACCAGCTTGAAATTGTGCAGAAATATTGTGAGATTGGCAGACAGGAAGGCAGAATCATTACAGGCGGCTACCAATTGACCGGAGAGGACTATGACAGGGGATATTTTTTCAGCCCGACAATCATTGATGAACTTCCCGCCAGCTGCCGAGTGGTACAAGAAGAAATCTTCGGGCCTGTGCTTGTTGTGCAAACTTTCTCGACGGATGAAGAAGCGTTGCAATTAGCGAATGACAGCGACTTCGGTCTGGCCGCTGGTGTCTGGACATCGGATTTAAACCGGGCAATGAAAATGTCGAGGGGGATTAAGGCGGGTACTGTCTGGATTAATACGTACAATAAGAATTTTCCGGAAGCCGAATTTGGAGGCTACAAACAGAGCGGTTTAGGCCGCACAAGAGGGATAGATGGATTAATGGAATATTGTGAAACAAAACACGTTCACATAGAAACTGATTAAGAAGGGGGAAAACCAGGTGAGTATAAGCGGCATACAGAAAGCGGCAGAAGTTGAATTCTCTTTTCATCTCCCGACTTTAATTGAGTTTGGGATTGGTAAAGCTTCGCTTCTTGGAGAGATGCTTCTCAAATTGGGAATCAAGAACGTGTTTTTGGTTAGTGATAAGGGAGTAGAATCTGCCGGGATCCTGCAAAAATTAACAGAGACCCTGCAAGCATCGAACATTCATGCAACAACCTATTTAGAAGTTGAGCCTGATCCAGGTTTGGAGACCATAAACCGGGGGGCCGAAGTGTTCCTATCATCTGATTATGATTGCATCGTAGCAGTAGGTGGTGGAAGTGCTATTGATACGGCGAAAGGAATACGGATCGTTGCCAGCAACGGCGGAAGCATCGGTGATTATGCCGGTATTGATAAAATACGAACCACTCCTTCGACTCCGCTGGTAGCAATACCTACTACCTCAGGAACCGGCAGTGAAGTAACCATATTCGGGGTTTACTCCGATTGGTTGAAAAATGTTAAGGTGACTGTTACTAGTCAGCATATGGCACCAACCATAGCCCTAGTCGACCCACAACTAACGATCAATTTACCACGGACAATGACTGCCGCGTCAGGTATAGATGCACTCGCACACGGAATAGAATCCTATTTCTCTATAAGGTCGCGGCCCGCATCGGCGGCTCTGTCACTAGAAGCGATAGGAATAGTGGCTGCGCATCTCCGCCGCTCGGTAAAAAACGGGAAGGATGAAGAGGCGAGGTGTGGAATGTCCCATGGAAGCTTGCTCGCGGGTATGGCTTTTAACAATGGTTTTCTTGGTTTAGCCCATGCCATTGGAAGCGCCCTTTCAGGGCATTGTCACGTTCCTCATGGAGTCGCTATCGGTTTATTGCTTCCGCATGTGGTTGAATTTAATTCATCTATGCGTCCCGATAAAGCTTCTAAAATCGCAGAACTATTAGGCGAGAAGGCAGACAATGAAGAACAATTGGCAGTAAGGGCTTCTTATGCTGTAGCCAAGTTGGTTGAAGATATCGGTCTTCCAACCCGGCTAAGGGATGTCAATGTACCCGAGGAAAAGCTGACTTTTATCGCAAGGGATTCTTTTCAAAGCGGGATGATGAAGTTCAACCCGCGCAGAGCCTCTGAATCAGAAGTGCTTGAGCTATTAAAGCGCGTTTATTAATATCACCATTAAAAATTGGGAGGTATCGTTAATGAGTGAAGAATTGATTACGGGTCTTGATAGAAGTACGGCTGAAGTCGCCTGGAATTTATATCGAAAGGCGATTCGATTTGGAACATGGGATCCCGCTTCCATTGATTTAGAACAAGATAAAAAAGATTTTGAAACCCTTGATGAGGACTTGAAGGATTATCTGATCCATTTCTGTACAGGATTTTTAGATGCAGAAGAAAACGTTGCTTTAAAATTTTGTCCCTGGATCATGCTTGGAGCAAGCACAGAGGAGCAAGCATTTCTCAGCACTCAGCTATTGGAGGAATTTAAGCATACAGAGTTTTTTATGCGTTATTTTAGTGAAGTATTGGGTCGTGAGCGTATTCCAGGTGTGAAAAACCTAGTTCAACAGAAGCTGGATGATCGTGCCAGGCAGATGCTTGACGCTTTGGATGCAGGACAGGAAGAACGCGAAGCGGCGCTTGTGGAAGGATTGACTCATTACCAGGGAATCATTGAAGGAGTCCAGGCAATGTCGGGTTATGATGTCTTTGAAGCTGTTTACGGCAGCAAAGGATTGTTCCCGGGACTGGCAGAAGGATTTGCAAGAATTAAAGAGGATGAGGGACGACATGTCGGTTTTGGTCTGCGCATGTTAAAACTATTGGCCAGAAATCCCAAACATGCAGTAAGAATCCGGGCGATTTACGATGAATACCTCCCATTTATCCTTATTCGTTACGATCAGGAGGTTATAGTCGATGGCCGTGTTGTTCCAACTCCCCCTGAAGTGAGGGGACGTGAGCGGTTGACTAAGTTATTCGATAGACGTCTGAAAGATATTTTTGGAAGTTTGGTGAACAATTAAGGAGGTAATTTCATGAGAGCAAAATCACTCCGCACCTGGCTTGAGTACCTCCAAAATACCGACAGGCTGGCGGTCATCGATAAAAATGTCAGTCTGCAATTTGAAGTTGCTGCACTTACAAAAAAGCTGGACGGTAAACAAGCTGCCTATTTTACTAATGTTGAAGACTATGAGATTCCTGTCGTATCAGGAATTTGTTCAACTCGAGAGCAATTTGCGGAAGCACTTGAAACAGACCAATATGAAATACTCTCAAAATTTACTGAAGCAGTCTCTTCCCCTGTTAAATGCCGTTATGTAAAAAACGAGGATGCTCCGGTTAAAGAAAACATCATTTTGGAAGAGATTGATTTGGCGGCATTTCCTATACCCATCCACCATGAAAAGGATTCAGGCAAGTATATTACGGCCGGACTTTTTATCGTACGCGACCCTATTACCAGAAAACAAAATGTTTCCATTCACCGTCTCCAGGTTTCCGGAAAGGATAAATTAGGGGTATTGCTCTTGCCGCGCCACACTTACCATTTATTCAAACAAGCTGAAGAGGCTGGCAGAGCTCTTGAGTGTGCAATTGCCATAGGAGTCGATCCCGTGACACTCCTTGCTTCACAAGCCAGTACACCCTTTGGTGTAGATGAGTTGGAAATTGCAAGTGCACTCCTTAATGAACCACTTGAATTAGTCAGATGTGAAACGGTGGACATTGATGTTCCAGCTTATACTGAGATTGTGCTAGAAGGCAAAATTCTGCCTAAAGTTCGTGAACCGGAAGGGCCATTTGGTGAATTTCCAAAATATTATGGTCCAAGAGGTGATAAGGAAGTCGTACAGCTAACAGGTATTACGCACAGGAACAATCCTATTTTTTATACGATTGTTCCTGCTGGATATGAACATTTGCTCTTAGGAGGCATCCCGCGTGAAGCGAGCATGATTCAGAGCATACGTCAAACGGTTCCTTCCGTAAAGGCTGTTCATATGAGCCCAGGAGGAACATGCCGATACCATGCGGTCATTTCCATCAAGAAGCGTAATGAAGGCGAGGGGAAAAATGCAATTATTGCGGCCTTGTCCAACAGCTTCGATATAAAACACGTAGTCGTAGTCGATGAAGAGGTCGATGTATTTAATATGGAAGAAGTAGAATGGGCCATCGCCACACGTTTTCAGGCGGCAGAGGATTTAGTCGTGATTAATGGTGCACAAGGGTCAAAATTAGATCCATCCACCAATGACGGATATGGATCTAAAGTTGGGTTTGATTGTACAGTCCCTTTAGGAAGCGAGCCTATGCGGTATAAACGAATTCACATACCGGGTTTTGAAGAAATGGACATTAATGACTATATAAACAAAGAATATTCGGGATTAAAAGCCCAGCATTTAGAAAAGGAGAATTAGTTTATGACTTGTAACCGATTGGGGGGAAATGAATGAAAATAGTTGTGGGGATATCCGGGGCAAGCGGTGCGGTTTATGGAATCCGTTTACTAGAAGCATTAAAGGCAGTAAATGTAGAGAGTCACCTTGTGCTTAGTGATGCAGCAAGGACGACCATTGAATACGAGACTGAGTACCACATAGATGAAGTATTGGAGATGGCCACGCAAGTCTACGACAATAAAAATCTCGGAGCAGCCATTTCCAGTGGATCGTTTAAAGTAGATGGAATGGTTGTGGCGCCCTGTTCCATAAAGACACTTTCCGGGATCGCCAACAGCTACAATTCCGATCTTCTTACCAGGGCCGCCGATGTTAGCTTAAAAGAGAGAAGAAAATTAGTATTAATGGTGAGGGAGACTCCTCTTCACCTTGGACACCTAAATCACATGACAATGGTTACACAAATGGGCGGGGTTATTCTCCCGCCTGTCCCGTCTTTTTATCATTTTCCCAAAACGGTTAATGAAATCATTGACCAAAGCGTTCAAAAAGCTTTGGATCAGTTTGATATTGAAGCAAATTTGTTTAATAGATGGGTAGGTATTTAATTGAAAACCTACAACTTTGTCACGTTATTTTTACCAAGTTTGAATAACAAAAATTTAAAAAACAAATTGTAAGTTTTTAAAATTTTTGTTGGTAGAAAACAGATAAAATACAATTGTAAACGCTTTCAATTAAAAGAAGGTAGGTGACATTATTTATGATAAAAACGTCAGCAGCAATCACACACGGAAAAGGAGAACCCTTTACAATCGAGGAAATAACCATTGAAAATCCAAAAGCGGGGGAAGTTCTTGTCAGGATTATTGCATCAGGAATATGCCATACTGATTTGATTGTTAGGGACCAATACTATCCAGTGCCCCTTCCTGCGGTGTTAGGCCACGAAGGGTCTGGAATTGTTGAAAAGGTGGGGCAGGGAGTTCATTCCGTACAGCCAGGTGACCATGTGGTCTTATCCTATAGTTCATGTGGAGAATGCAATAATTGCCGGAGTGGGAATCCTTATGGCTGTACTCAGTTTTTCACTCTTAATTTCACAGGAAAGATGGAGGACGGAACTAGTAGATTACATAAAGATGGAGAGGAATTGTCCAATTTCTTTGGTCAGTCTAGTTTCGCTTGTTATTCCGTAGTTTCTGAGAGAAATGTGGTAAAGGTTGATAAGGATGTACCTCTAGAATTATTAGGACCCCTTGGGTGTGGAATTCAAACAGGTAGTGGGGCCGTTTTAAATAAGCTGCAACCTAAGGCAGGCTCTAGCATCGTCATTTTTGGTTGTGGTTCCGTTGGCTTAAGTGCTCTAATGGCTGCAAAAGTGGCCAGTTGTACAACAATCATTGCTGTAGATCTCCAAAATAACCGCTTAGAACTTGCCAAGGAACTTGGCGCTACTCATACAATAAATCCAAAAGATACTAATACTCTTGATGAAATTCAAAGAATAACCGGTGGCGGTGTTGAATATTCCGTTGAAACAACTAGCCGGCCAGAAGTACTTCGCCAAGCCGTGGATTGCCTTGCTACTCTTGGAAAAGCTGTAGTGATCGGAGCCCCGCCTTTAGGAACTGAAGTAAATTTGGATGTAAATACAATCTTATTTGAAAGGTCAGTCACTGGTGTATTAATGGGTTCTGGCGTACCACAGTTGTATATTCCTAAATTAATTAAGCTCTATCAACAAGGGCAATTTCCATTTGATAAATTAATAAAATACTATAGGCTGGAAGAAATAAATCAGGCCAGTAAAGACTCAGAAACAGGGATTACAATTAAACCAGTAATTAAGATTGGGGAGGTATAGAAATGACTGTAAAAACTAATAAGTATGCAGAATGGAACAAATTAATGGTAGGCGGAAAATGGAGAGAGGGTTCTAGTTTAAAGTATTGCACGGTTACTAACCCGTTTAATGATGAGGTTTTAACAGAATTGAAGTATGCGAGTAAAGAAGATATCCACGAAGCTTACCAGGCGGCTGAAGAGGCTCAAAAAAGCTGGTCTAATTCAAATCCATATGAAAGGATCGCCATCCTGGAAAAAGCGGCTCAGATTGTACAAGACAAAAAAGAAGAATTAATCCAGCTTCTTGTTGAAGAAACAGGCAGCTCTCAATTAAAAGCGGCTGTTGAAGTGGATTGTGCTGTTGGCGACTTAAAGTTAGCCTCGACATTTCCAATGATGATGGGTGCAGATATTCGTCCGTCCGGGATACCGGGTAAAGAGAACAGGGTCTATCGGGAGCCTGTCGGAGTTGTCGGGGCCATAACTCCATGGAATTGGCCTTTTCATTTGACGATGCGTGTTGTGGCGCCAGCCATTGCAACTGGTAATGCCATTGTTATAAAGCCCGATTTCCAAACCCCAATTTCAGGGGGATTAATCATTGCTAAAATCTTTGAAGAAGCGGGACTTCCTAATGGATTAATTCAAGTTACAGTTGCCGATCTGGAGGAAATTGGCGATTATTTCGTGGAACATCCTGTACCAAGCGTTATTTCATTTACTGGTTCTACGGCTGCAGGGCGACATGTTGGCTCGTTGGCTGTAAAACATGTAAAAAAACCGGCACTGGAACTTGGAGGAAACAATGCATTTATCGTTCTGGATGACGCCGATTTAGATCAGGCAGTTTCAGCCGCAGTATTTGGTAAATATATGCATTCAGGACAGATTTGTATAGCAATCAACCGGATAATCATCGATCGAAAATTATACGAGCCTTTCGTTCAAAAATTTCTGGAGAAGACAGCTCAGGTTAAAGTAGGTGACCCACAGAATAGTGACACAATCATTGGTCCTATGATTAATAGAAAGCAGGTAGAACGTGCGCTAAGCATTATTGATAAAAGTAGGGAAGAAGGAGCCAGGGTTGTAAAGGAAGGAAATGTGAACGGAAATCTTATGGAGCCATTCGTTTTGGTAGATGTCAAGAATCATATGACAATTGCTCAAAATGAAATCTTCGCACCCGTTGCTTGTATAATTCCAGTAGATGGTGAGGAAGAAGCTGTAAGGGTAGCAAATGATTCTCCTTTTGGTTTGAGCGGTGCAGTTTTTTCCGGATCGATTGAGCGAGGAATTCAAGTCGCTAAACAAATTAAGACTGGTATGATCCATGTCAATGATCAAACAGTAAACGTGGAAACGAATATCCCATTTGGTGGTGAAAAAGCATCAGGGCTCGGCCGTTACTGCGGTGAATGGGCATTTGAAGAATTTACAACCGTTAAATGGATATCCGTTCAAAAACAACCAAGACAATATCCATTCTCTTAACTTTTATTTGGAGGAAACATTAGTATGTTTCCTCTTTTTATTTATGAACATTCCCGACCTTACACGTTTTTCCATGAGCCAAAAAGACCAATTGACTGGTCAGGGAATAGGCTTACCTCTTATGATGACGTTTTTTGCATTTATTAGTATAATGATTACCGCTGGGACAAGGATAGCATTTGGAAAGCCGATTACCAATCCAGTTGAACTTCTGACCCAATTTAATAACCCGATCATGGTATTGCTGGGCGCATTTTCTCTGCTTATTGCTACACTATCTGTTAAAGTTGCAGCAAATGTTGTTAAGACAGGGCTCATTTCAATCGTAATCGGCTTATTATTTGCACCTTGGTTATGGTTTAACAATGCTAACTCTATAAATTCCATTGTAGGAGCCATTGGCGGGAAACTTGGGCCTGTATCAGGCATAATGATAGGAGACTACTTTATTATTCGAAAGAAGGAGTATGACCTGAACAGTTTTTTTACAAAGGAAGGCCAATATAGCTACAACAATGGGTGGAATCCACTTGCATTCACTGCTTCAGGGATAGGAATTATTGTCGCTTTAGTCGGACTATTCATTCCGTCATTAGCGTCTCTGTACACCTATAACTGGTTTTTAGGGATAGCTGTTGAGGGTATTTCCTATTTTCTCCTAATGCGCCGTATTGTAAAATTGTCAGTACAGGCATCGAAAGATAAGAGGGTTTCTATTTAGTATAAAGATGATAAACAGAGAAGCAAGGGGTATTATATCTCCTGCTTTTTTCATTAAGCCTCCTTTGTCTACTCTTAAGCGGTATGGTAAAAATTCAGCTGGTTCGGCTCACATAGCTGACATTTTCGTTGATTGATTTAAGGCAACACCCAAAAGGATCATCTTTAAACTTTGGAGGTTAATTTAACTCATTCCTGCACGTTACAATCTTTTCATGATTATCCGGTAAACGCGAATTAGTTAACAAGAATTGCCAACTGATCATTTTCTCTACACAAGTTTAATTATTCTCATTATTGAAGCCTAAGAGAATGAAGCATTTGTGGTAGTGGATTTAGAAGGAAAAATATAAAAAGATCGTTAAACAAACGTACTAATGCCAATCTTATTGTGAACAATAGTATTAAAGACCATTTTATTCTGGCATATGAAATCATTCTTACTTATAATAGTTATTAAGTACAAACATAATAAAATTTGGAAGCAACAAAGAACAGGGGCACTCTAGTGAATCAAGCCAGAAGACAAAACAAAACATATCGAATGACTATGTTAGGTTTGCTAATAGCAATTATTATTTTACAAACATTCATTCCATTTCTCGGATATATTCCTATTGGACCTTTAAGCTTAACCATTATTCAAGTTACGGTTATTGTTTCCAGCTTTGTTCTGAGTCCAAAAGATGGAGCCATTATTGGGGGAGTATGGGGGCTGATTACTTTTATTAGGGCTTTTACAAATCCGACAAGCCCTATCGCTCCAATTATATTTGTTAATCCTCTCATTTCTATTTTCCCAAGAATAATGATTGGTTTCGTTGCCGGATATTTTTACAAATGGCTTAAAAGGACTAAATTAGGTATGGTGGGTTCAATGCCTATTGCTGCATTACTCGGTTCTCTAACGAACACTATTCTTGTTTTAGGATTAACGTATATCTTTTACAAAGAATCATATGCTAACGTTTTGCAAATTGATGTCAGTCAAGTATTACCAGCTTTATTAGCTATAGTAGCAACTAATGGTGTTGCAGAGGCGATTGCTTCCTTTATCATGGCTCCGATTATCTCAAGACCACTATTGAAATTAAAAAAACAATAAAATTTAACGATTAGAAAGAAGACTATTTAAGGGCACTAAAAAACACTTACATTTTTAGAAGGATGTCGCTGCTTAATAATGAATGTCAATGACAATGCAACCAATACTCTTCGAAAAATCATCCTGTGAAAAAATAGGATGATTTTTTTAATGCCTTTTCAAAGGAATACCTTGCATTATTAAGTAATATATTTTAAAACTAAATAAGGAGGTGTAAAAATTGGAAATTAATAAAGAGGTTTTAAAAGGTCACATTGATACATTAATTTTATCTTTATTACATAACAGGGATATGTACGGATATGAATTAGCGAAATTGGTCCGTGAAAAAAGTGAAGAGCAATTTGAACTAAAAGAAGGTACGCTTTATTTGTCTTTAAAGCGATTGGAAAAAAATGAGTGGATTTCTTCTTATTGGGGAGACGAACAAGGACCTGGAGGAAGAAGAAAATATTATAAACTTACACCATTAGGTGAAGAAGTTTTTGAAGAAAAGCGTAAGGAATGGCAATTTGTAAAAAAATTATTGATACATTTATCGAAGGGGGAGAATAACTTTGAAACAAATTGATAAATATGTAAATTCTATTTATAAAGATATTGCGGGAGACAAACAAGAAATAGAAGATTTAAAGCAAGAAATGCGGTCGCATTTACTTGAAGCCGTTGAAGAGTTAAAGGCGAAAGGGAAATCAGAAGAAGAAGCTATCCATATCGCACTCGAAAATTTTGGAGGTAAAAACCAAATTGTAAAAGGATTATCTGAATTCTTCAAAGTACAGAAGAAATTTACTAATTATGTATTATCGTTTGCACTGATTTTCTTTGTTTTTGGCATAATAACACTTGTTTCTTCCTGGATAGAAGCTGATCACTTTTACAAAGAGGGTGAACAATTTGGGACAGTAGAAACAGAAAAAAATGCTATCTTTAATAAAGTTTTCAATGTTCTTGACACCACTAATAAATTAAACGTTGTAGAAGAAGACCAATTGATGGACATTTTTAAAAAATATCCAAAGCAATTGAATTTATTAGCCGTTTTTCCAATGGTAGATTTAAACGGATGGTTAGAGGAAAATGAGGTATCGCTTGGAACACCTATGACACATTTCCCAATAGAATATAAAAATGCAGCGATTGTAATTGGGAACAATCAAGTGATTGAAAATAAAGAACAAATTATACCAAGTGATTATGATTTGGGAACTGTTTTAATGGCAAAGGGGCATTGGATTGTTCAATATGAATATAAAACTTCTTATGAAAATATAGTAGAACAACATCATCAATTAAATTATTATGCTCCAAAGACTTGGACTTTTTATCAGTTACCTATTTTATTTTTTGCTTTATTTATGGCACTCGGTATTGTTTGGCTGTTCTTAAAAAAGCAAAACAAACAGTTAAAAACTGTAATGAATTAAAGTCTAAATTTAAAAATTGAAGACTTAAAAATAGCAACTGACTAACTCAATTGCTATTTTTAATGCTATATAATGTCAAAATGTTTGTTAAAACCAAACCAATGTGAATTAGGTATAAATTGAAGTTTTCTCCCCTCCAACCGAACCCGTTATCATTATAATCCGGACTTTTCTGATAAACCGGATCATGCGGGCAGTGCCGAATGCTTTTGAAAGCCGCCGGCATAAATAAAACTAAAATATAGGTATAAAGCATTATTTCACTGTATTTACTATCCTTCTATTATCTTATACAATTGGATGGTGTTTTTTAGTTCTATTTACATAATTTATAAGCAGAAAGAAGAGGGGACAACGTGAAATACTGTAAGCAATGTGGAAGCAAGATCAATGAAGGAAAACAATTCTGTACGAATTGCGGTGTAAAAGCCGAAACAGGAGAAGCGGGGCCTGCAGGACAGGCTGCGCCGGGTGCTCCAAATCCAGTCCAGCCCTCCCGTTCACAGGCAAGCGTGACTAATGGACTGCTTAGATCGACGAAATCCAAAGTTATCTTTGGATCATTGGTGCTGGCAGCAGCTGTCCTGCTGACTGCGTTTTATGTTACCAATCACTTCCTTGCACCGGAAAAGAAAGCAGGTGGGTTCATTAAGGCGGTACAGGAAAACGATGCAGCAAAGGTGAAGAAATATATTAACAGCGGGCAGATTGAGATCAAAGCAGATGATGCTCAGGCAAAAGCATTTATAAAATATCTAAAATCCCAGCCCCGTATTCTAAGGGAGGCAGATGACCAGTTCAAGACAACGATTGCCAAGCTTGATAGACAAAAGGATCTGACCGTTTCCGCGAGCGGTGGAAGCGATAGATTGATAGATATTAAGTACACAGGCAAAAAGTGGCTCCTTTTCAATAATTACGCGATTGAAGTACAGCCAGTATATATTTCTGTACCAGCACTGGGGGAAGCTGCTGATATAACGATAAATGGGAAAAAGGCAGGCAGGGTAGATAAGAAGGAAGAAACATTCGGGCCGTATTTGCCCGGTGAATATAAGATCAAGGCGGAAATTAATGGGGTTTACGGCAAGGTCGTAAAGGAAGCGGAAGCGGCAAGTTCAGATGCCGAAGACCAGAACCTTCCTGTAGAATTTGACCTCTCAGAAAATTATATTGACCTTGACTCTAACTATGCTGATGCAGATGTATACGTAAATGGAAAAAGCATTGGAAAAAAAGTAAGCGACTTAGAGGGAATTGGCCCTGTAGAACGAAATGGAACGGTCAAGGTAATGGTGAAAAAGAAATTCAAGGCCGGCGAGAAGAAGAGTAACGAGGCAGTCATTACAAAGGATACGGATTCACTCAGCTTAAATATCGATTATTATGAAAATCTGTATGATACAGACTATTATTCGGAGTCTGATGAAGATACTGCGGCTGATTATGCAGCCACATTCGAAGAGGAAGCAAGTGAGATCAAGGACTTAATCAGGGAACATTATGATTATATTACGTATGATGACTTTGAATCAGCTTATGACTTATTCTCATCATCACGGAAAAGCAAAGTCTCCCTGTCCGGCTGGGAAAAAGGGTTTGCTGACAACCTTCGTGATGAAGTGACTACCCTGAGGGTAGAGAGCATCGATGGAGACTCAGCCAGTGCCTATGTTGAAATGACTTCCTATGACGGGAAAGATGATGGTTCCACATTAGTACAGGAATGGGGTGGAAACTGGTCTCTGGTAAAGGAAAATGGCGTATGGGCACTAAATAAAGCAAGCCTTAAAAAGCTGGATTCCAGAGTGGAATGATGAATAGAAGACGGAAGTCGAAAAAAAATGGCAAGATCATTCTGATGGCCTTAATATTCGGGGTTTTGCTCGGATCTGGGATTTCAGCCTGGACCCTGACCGCCGGAAACAAGGAGAAAGAGCAAGGAGCCGGAAAGCTGGCGGGAACAGATCAAACGGCTGAAAAGAGTGAAAAAACTGTTCCCGAAAAGCCGGCAGTCCTTGGGGGCAAAAAAGAGGAAAAAGTAAAGCCGGCCGCACAAGCCACTTTTAACCAGAAGGATATGGAAATCGAAGAAAAAGTGGATGCCTTGGTCAAAAGGATGACACTTCAGGAAAAAGTGGGCCAGATGATGGTGGTCGGCTTTGGAACAAAGGCGCCCGATGCTCACATTAAGAAGATGATTGAAGAATATAAAGCAGGCGGAGTCATCTATTATGACCGGAACATGGAAACCCGGGCACAGGTAGGAAAACTCACCCAGGACCTGCAGGCGATGGCAGTCCGCAGCCGGCTCCAAATCCCGTTGATGGTTTCTGTTGACCAGGAAGGCGGCAGTATTGTCCGGATGAAGGAGCAGGTTTCGCCTATACCTTCGCAGCAGGCGCTCGGCGGTGAGAATAAGGCTCGAAAAGTGTACAGCATTGCAGCGAGAACAGGGAAAGAGCTTTTAGGGATGGGCATAAACGTGAATTATGCCCCGGTTCTTGATTTGTCCGATACCGACACGCGCTCTTTTGGCAGCGATCCTGCGAAGACCGGTGAATTCGGCGCCCAGGTAGTAAAAGGATTGATCTCTTCAGGAATGGCGGCAACACTTAAGCATTTTCCCGGAAACGGAAGAAGCAATATCGATCCTCACGTCGAAACTTCCTCCGTTCATGCAGACAAAGTGGACCTGGAGAGCAAAGATATCTTTCCTTTCACCAAGATCATAAAAGAAATGGATAATGATAAATTTTTTGTGATGGTAACACATATTAAATATCCTGCTTATGACAAAGTTAACCCAGCCAGCACATCTCCTGTCATTATCGACGGCCTGCTCCGCAGGCAGCTCGGGTATAAAGGGATTGTTGTGACCGACGACCTTGAAATGGGGGCAGTCAGTAAATACATTGATTATAAGGATCTGGGTGTGAAGGCCATACAGGCTGGAGCTGACCTGCTGCTCGTGTGCCATACCCTTCAGTATCAGGAGGAAGTCTTTCATGGCATTATTAGTGCCGTGAAAGCCGGGCATATAGCAGAAGATAGAATAGATGAAGCTGTGGCGAGGATTCTCCGGTTCAAATTGAAGAACCCTCAAATCATGCAAATCCAATAAAAAGAGGATGTCCCTGAAAAGAATGGGACATCCTCTATTTGCATTCCTTTACGCTGATCATAGATTCTTTTATCGAACACAGGATGCCTTTAGAAAAGGCATGCGGGAAAGCCCGGAAAATCTATTCCCGGGCCAAATTTTAGAAAAAGCTATCTGTAAAATCTCCAAAAGCAGATCTCAATGATTCGAACAGCATATCACCCATGATTCCCATGGCAATGAAGGTCAGTATGTAGGTTAAAAGGGTGCCATAGATTGCATCCACACCTTCCTGAACATCTCTCTTAAAGCTTGCAATTACGAGAGGCGGGACAATGAAAACAGACCCTATAAACCCAATAGACAGGACGATGAAAAAGATTTTAACCTTCAGGATGGTCATTACTAGAGCAACAGCCAATATGGCCACGAAAGGAATGAGGAATGAACCAAAACGTGCGATAACCTCGCTGAAGGATGCATTCACTCTGCCAAGGCGCACAGCCATGAAACACGCAGCAGCTACTAAAAAGATAAAAATGGCATAGGCAAAAGCCGGTTTGATAACAACCCCTGTAAATGGCACTTGATCCGCAAGGGAAGGGCCGTCATAAAAATCTGCGCCAAAGTCGCTTACCGTATTCAGGATACCCCTGAAAGCGAAATACATAATTAATGGGATTATCAATGAATAAATAGCAATGGTTATAATTCCGTTTAATAAATGTTCTGCCCCTACTGCCTGTGAGCTGGCAAATGGTCGCTTTAAAACCTGCATAAAATAAGAAAAATACATTCTGGAAACTTTCTTGGTCGTTTCAAGGTACGGATTCGGCTGAGCCTGCTGAGTTGTGCTGTTTGTGTAAACTGGAACATCTGATACAGAAGCTTCGTATGAAGCTGCAGATTCAGCTTCAGCGGGTGAAACTAATTTTGTTCCGCAGGACTCACAGAAGGTTCCCCCTTCGCTGCTGCTGGTTTTACATGTTGGACAATACATTAAATAAACCTCATTTCAATTGTAGTTATATAATCCTGGGAGTATATATTGGAATTATATAAGAAAGGCACCAGTTTGTGGAGACTCTATAATCATTTTGTCGTAGGAAAATAGAACTAATTAATCTGGTTTTAGTAAAAAGTGAAAGTTGTTTGGGAAGTTCAGGCATGAGAGGAAGGGAAGCCGCCAGAGATGAAAGCTTCATCTGCAAAGTCACTAAGACGTCCCGCTGTGTTACCGCATTTCCTTTTATTATAATGAAGTTAAAGCATCGGACAGAAGGCAGCATATATAGGCCATGTTAGTGATAAAAAGCACACACAGGCTGAACAACAAGCCGGAGACAATTATGGAGGACCTTGATTGAAACGAAGGGTAGAAGATTTTAAAGAATATGTACCGGTAATCATACATCCACGAGATAACAGGCCTAAAGCATGTAATTCTTGATATTTCCGGATTATCGTTCATTGAAAGCAATTCGATTTCCTCCCTGATGGAACTACAGTCCATCCTTGGACTACCTGGATATAGGACCATCCTTACCGGAGTCCAGTCCTAGTTTTCAAAAGAAATAAACGCCGCGGGATTTTGGAATTTCAAGTTTATTCATCCTTAAAAGATGCCTTTCATTCTCTGATTGAGAGAGAATCCGGTTGAAAATGGGTAAGGCTGGATGCCCGGGGAAATAAAACGGGAAGAAGGATTTTGTAAGAGGGTATCGTATTAGTTAATGTAGTAACTTAATATGTATGAACGGCTGCAGCTTGATTCAGATTTATAAGTATACACGATTTGGCAGCTAAGAAATAACAACATATAAAAGAGGTGTCCTATGTTTATAAAGCAGCCATTTGACGAGTTTTTAGGTTTTGAATACAAGAAAATCGATGAAGACCATGTGCAGATTCGATTGCCCATTCAAGATTTATTCTTAAATAGTGCGGGGGTGGTACACGGAGGAATCATCTCATCATTGGCAGATGTGGCCATGTCTAATTTGATTCCTGCTGATGCTAACGGTATACAACAAGCATTAACTGTCGACCTGAATGTTTCCTTCTTAAAAGCTGTAACAGGCTCATACTTGATTGCAGAGGCACACATTGAAAAACAGGGCAGGACATTAATTCATACGGACTGTTCGATCTTTAATGACAAACAGGAGTTGGTTGCTAAATCTAAAGCAATTTTATTTCATAAACATTGAACCATCTAAAAGGAAGGTACATGAATTTTCCTTTCTGAAACGATAGAGTAATAGGTGATCAAATAGGAGTGGGTCTTAAATGGGTATTCCATTTAAAATGTAGACACTTTTTAAAAAGATTTCCTGAGAACTAAAATGAATAATGTCGAGAGGATGATAATAATATGTCTATTACCCTTCCTGATCTTTCAACAAGACCATTTTCTCTCACAATAGAGCGAGCAATGAACTGCTCACGGGAAGTCTTGTTCCAAGCATGGACGAAACACTTCGACCAGTGGTTTGCTGCACCCGGCAGCGTAATTATGCAGGGGGAAATCAATACGGCCTTCTTCTTTGAGACTTCTTTTGAAGGAAAACGTCATCCTCATTATGGCAGGTTCTTAAGGATAGAGAAAGACCAGCTTGTAGAAATTACTTGGGTTACCGGGGCAGGCGGGACAATGGGAGCTGAAACAGTTGTCACAGTCGAATTTGAGGGTGATGGTGCTGGAACTCTTCTCCGTCTTACGCACGCAGGTTTTCAAGATGACATTTCCCGGAACCAGCACAAAGAAGCTTGGCCGATGGTTCTTGAACATTTAGACAAGTGTATGATGAAACAGGATGGAACTACATTTGTCTAAAAGCATTAATTTTTGTTGACTGTCATCCTTTTTATTGATGGCTAAAATAGCATCTTTTACAACTGTGAAATTCATTTTTTGGCTTCAGTGAACTTGTGAATTTCAGGAGACTTTTGTTTGTACTTGACATAATGCTTGTGAAAGTGCTTTTGTGACAACATTTCTTTGGCAGGTAATACAATCTGTGGAGAAATTTCCAAAATAGCAAAATATATATTTATCTAAACGGATCTATTAATACGGCCCTTTATACTTTTCCGGGAATATCAATATAATGTTTTAACAGAGCATCTATATAAAAAAATCAATATTCCTAAGCACTTTGCTTTTGAATATTGACTACAATTTTTTTATTAAGTTTACAGTTGCACTGTTTGCATTCTATATTCTTTTTGGATAAGCTCAAACAATTTGTACAATAAAATCTTTTCACCAAGAAACACCTCCTTTTTAATATGCATTTATTTTAACTCTTAATTGTTTTCTCAGTATATGATTTATGTAAAGCTTGTTAATAAATGATAATCTCAAAAAGAGAGGTTTGCATTTTACAGGTTCAACTACAGGGAATGTTCATGAGCGAAAGAAGCGTTTGGTGTGTCGAGCGTAGATACTATTGCCATAACGCATACAGAGATTAAAAATTTAGACTTGAACTCGGTGTTCACGCTGAAAAGGATTTGAACTAGAAAGGTTTATTTGGTTATAGTATCAGTGTAAAGTTTTTCTTTCCAAAAAGATCCTGGTTTGTTATTATATTTAAAATTACAAACGAATGGCGATGAAGAGAAGAGTAGATCATCTGGTTTCTTCAAAGAGAGCCCCGAAGGCTGGGAAGGGGCAGGGACCGATTATTGAAGCAAGCCTCTGAGCCGGGCATCGGAACAGATTTTACCGGGGATGGTGCCACAGGAGCTCCTGTTATAGAGCTGGGGTATAAGCATGGTTATTTGTGCCGTACCCGAGAAGTCTGATTTGGCGACAAATCGGAGAACTGGGGTGGCACCGCGAAATCTCGCCCCCAAGACTTTTTAGTCTTGGGGGCGGGATTTTTTTTGATTTAAAACTAACGAAATGGAGGGAACGGAAATGGCAGTTGAAGAAAATAGGGTAAATGAGGAAGCGTATTTAGATTGGATTACTGAAAATGATCATAAAAAAGGGACGTTTGAAAGAACCATCACGACCAGGTTCCCACCGGAACCGAATGGGTTCCTCCATATTGGCAGCGCGTATGCCATTCATTTGAATTATATGGCCGCAAAGAGGTATGGGGGGCATTTTAATCTCCGTTTTGATGATACCAATCCACTGCGGGAAGATCAGGCTTTTGTAGACGGAATCATTGAGGATATGGAATGGCTGGGCTATTCTCCCGGATCCCGCATCTACTATGGCTCTGATTATTTCCAAACGATTTTTGAGGCGGCAGCCACGCTGATTAAAAAAGGAAGCGCCTATGTATGCGATCTCAATCCTGAGGAAATTACGGCTGGCAGGGGCACGCTCACCGAGGCTGGAACAGAAAGCCCATTCCGTGAGAGGAGCGCAGAGGAGAATCTTAAGCGGTTTCTGGAAATGAAAGAGGGAAGGTACCCTGCAGGTTCCTGTGTACTGAGGGCAAAGATTGATATGAAGTCACCAAATATGAACCTGAGAGATCCTGTCCTCTACCGAATTATACATGCTGACCATTACAGGACGGGACAGGAGTGGTGCATATACCCGATGTACGATTTTGCGCATCCGCTGCAGGACGTAATCGAGGGTGTGACACACTCGCTGTGCTCCTTGGAATTTAAAGATCACCGGCCGCTGTATGAATGGGTGCTGAACGAGCTTGGGGCAGAGGCGCCCCCAAAGCAGCGGGAATTCGGCAGAGTCAATATGACAGGGGTGGTCACAAGCAAGCGGTTCTTGCGGGAGCTGGTAAGTGAAGGTCTGGTCGATGGCTGGGATGACCCAAGGCTGCCCACGCTGAGAGGGCTGAGGCGAAGGGGGTTCACGCCTGAGAGCATCAGGAATTTCATTCGCCGCCTAGGGCTTGTGAAGCATCAGACCAGTGTGGACTTCAGTCTGCTGGAGCATTTCGTCCGGGCCGATTTACAGCACACAACAAGCAGCATCATGGCTGTACTCAAACCTCTTAAAGTTACCATCACCAATTATGAAGAAGGGAAAACAGAGCTGCTTGAACTGGACAATAATTCCGGAAATCCCGGTCTTGGAAGCAGGGAAATTCCTTTTTCAGGAGTTATCTACATCGAAAAGGATGATTTTATGGAAATACCCGCAAAAGGCTTCAAGCGGCTGTCCCCGGGCACAGAGGTCAGGCTGAAGGGCGCTTATTTTATAAAATGCCAGGATGTCGTGAAGGATGAAAGAACAGGTGAAATCATTGAACTGCTTTGTACGTATGATCCGGAGACCAAGAGCGGCACTGGCTTTTCTGGAAGGAAGGTAAAGGGAACGATCCACTGGGTTTCAGATGCCCATGCAGACGGAATAGAGGTGCATCTGCTTGACAGCCTGCTTAAAAAGAATGGGGAAGTGACGGACGGAAATGACTCACTGGCCGTAAAAATAAATCCTGTTTCGCGTGTGGTTCTTAAGGGCTGTAAGATAGAGCGGGGTGGAATTGAAGAGAGAGTACAGTTTATGAGGCACGGCTACTTCTGCCGTGACAAACAGAATTCCCCTGATGGAGACCCCGTCTTTATCAGGACAGTTTCATTGAAGGACAGCTGGAGGCGGCCAGAAGAATCTAACCATTAAAATTTATAGTATGGTAAAATTTAGAATATAGAGTCTCATGCCTGATCTTCACATCGATTGTGAAAAGCCCGGGACCTTAGTTATACAGGGGCCCGGGCACAAATCTAACGTCCTGAATTCATCCTCTGAAGCTCCAGAGCAATTGTCTGCATAATATCTTTCTTTTCCTTTTGCAGCCGAAGTAATTTTAGTAAAAACCAAACGATGAAAACGACCGGGGCTATGTAAAAAAGCAGCCATATAAAAGGGACGATTGTAAATAATGCATCTCCGTGCAATCTTTTCCCCTCCTTTTTTATTCAGTGTAACACGATTATCCTTATTATGGGAAAACGAATGGACACCTGAAGGGATTAGAACATGAAACGAATTCTTATTGAAAACAACATACTCACAGCAGGTATTACAGAATGGGGGAAGAAGGGACAGCCCGCTATTGTATGTCTCCATGGACTTGGCAGTACGAGTTTGAGTTTTATGAAGTCGCCAGTGCATTAGAGGATGATTATCATATTTTATCCATCGATCTTCCCGGTCACGGCAGGACTCCGCCCTTCAAAGAGGGAAGTCTCTATGAATATCCTCATTTGTCGGACTGGCTTCATGGTGTTCTACAGATTCTGGAAATACAAGAATACTATATTCTTTCTCACTCCTGGGGAAGCTTCCTGGCCCTTCACCATGTACAGAGATACGGTGAGCATGTAAAAGAAACAATATTACTGGACGGCGGCTATCAGACTAAGCGGAGGCAGCGTCAATCGCTCGCAGAAGAAATAGATTATTACAGAAACGATTTTGAAACATACATTTTCGACAGCTGGGCTGACTTCTTTGAAGCCGAGAAAAAAGTCTATACACGGTGGTCCCCGCTGATTGCACAGGCTGTAAGGGATCTGGGAGCCGACAGGGAAGGTAAAATAGGCTGGCACGCCAGCGGCGAGACAGCCGCAGGAATTATCAAGGCCATGCATAAGCATGAGACCGAGGATATTTACAGTCTTCTGCCACGCGGAATCTTGCTGCTTCGGGCTGACCTGCCGAGCCTTGAGGAAGAAAGGGATGTGACAGCCAGAATCTTTGCAGAGCTGGCAGGGGCAGAAGTGAAAGTTCTGGAAGGCACGACACACTTTCTGCACTGGGATCGGCCAGAGGTCGTTGTGAGGGAGGTCAGAAATAAGTTTTTCTGAAGATAGGGGGAGAAGGATGTTCAATGTAATAGTATGGATAAGTTTATGGCTATGCATTTTCCTTGTAGCCAGATTGTTCAGTTTTTTGCAGGAAGATACAGTCCTTTTGGAAAAACCTATTGGAAGAATGATCTGATGATTTCCTTTGCACAGAGCCTTTTGATTACGATCCTGTTAGAGGTTATGTAAGGGAGTTGAGAGAGTATAGAAGTATTGACAACAAGTTTTGGTTCTGCCTACATCTTAGGTATGACTGTGTTTTTTATTATAAAGGCTTTCATCAGGGCACTAAAGAGAAAAGAAATTTCGGTGGGGAAGTTCAGGGAATACACGGCGGCATCAGTCCTTATTGCGGTCATGACCGCTGCCTCATTGACGTTTGCCTATGTAAAGCTGTTTGACTTTCTGAGCTGAGAGGAAGCAGGTTATCTAAAGAATGGAAAGGAGGAAATGACATGGAAGAAGCACAACTGAAATATCAGCAGTCCATCATCAGGAATTTCTTTGATGCAGAAGAGCGGCTGAAAACCATACCCGGACAGAAAAAGAAAAAGCTGGTGGTGCTTGAGCATCTGGCTTCGGGACTGGAACCAAATAGGAAATATACAGAAAAAGAACTGAATGAATATATAAAGCAGTATCATGAGGATTTCTGCACACTGCGGAGGGAATTCATCGTCCATGGTTTCATGGACCGGGAAGACAGCATCTATCACGTTCATACCGGCGAAAGCCGGGCACGCTGGCAAGATTTATAAAGATTTTGGTTTACCGCCTCAGAGTGCTATAATGGACTGAAAATATTAACTGCAATCAGGGAGGCAACATGCTGTCATTTGAAGAAAAATTGGCGATCATCGAATCGTTTTCAGAGCTGGAGCAGAAAAAGGTATCGCTCGGGCGCATTAATTTCCAATATAACGAGAGTGTGGAAGAGAAAAAGAATGTGGTCTACCATCTGCATCCGAACGGAAATGGATACGTGTATGGCGCAAAGCTGAATGGCTATCCAACCGATGACCGGGGCATGGTGAATATCCGCGATTTTTCAGAAGATGAGCTGCGCACAATCATCGAGCAATCCATATTTTCGCTGTCTGCGGAGGGAAATGTCCTCGATCCGGAGGAAGAAGAGTGGGTAAATGGTGAAAATCAGAGCCTGACCCTGCTCCGTGAGGAAGAGGACATGTGGAATGTCTATGCCGGCATGAACCTGGACGGCACCTTCACTACCTACAGTGCCGCTGCTTCTTATTTAGAAGAAGAAGGCTTTACACGAAAATAAAAAAATGCGCTGTACTCCTAGTGTCTTTGGACAGGGAGTGCGGCTTTTTTTGCTTTATAGTTTTTTTATCCTATTCCCTTATCTTTAATACAAGGGAGCTATTAAATAGAATTAAAACATGAATACAGAAATACTTACGAAAAGAGTAAAAAAAGGCATTTGGAGAGGATAAAATGCGAAGGGTGGAAGTATGTCCATACGATAAAGAATGGGCTCAAATGTTTAGGGAAGAGGCTGAGAAAATAAATCTAATTCTTGGGGATGAAATGATTCATATATATCATATTGGCAGTACCTCTATTCCAGGATTAAGTGCAAAACCGATTATAGACATAATGCCTGTTGTAATAGACATTTATAAGGTAGATACATTTAACCGTCAGATGGAGGAACTTGGATATATAGCTAAAGGTGAAAATGGAATAAGTGGCCGCCGGTACTTTCAAAAAGGAGGGGACCACCGATCCCATCATATCCACATCTATCAGAATGGGAGCCATGAAATAGAAAGACACCTGGCTTTAAGAGACTACTTAATAACACATCCAATAGACATGAAGAATTATGGAGAGTTAAAAGAAAAGCTAGCACGGCAATTTCCGGAAGATATTGAATCTTATATAAAAGGTAAAGATTTGTTTGTTAAAAAAATGGAACAAAAAGCATTAAAATGGTATGAAAATAATCAAAATCATTCACAGGGGCAGCAGGTATAGGAGAATAAATTCTCCTTATTTTCACATACTGTGAAAAATGCCAATGGATGGAGAATAGCATGTACTTATTTGATAAAAAAACAGCGCTTCTGATCCTTGATGTTCAAAAGGGATTTGATGACCCATACTGGGGTGAACGCTGCAACCCGGAAGCCGAAATGAACATAAGCCGCCTGCTGGCCGCCTGGAGGGAGCGTTCCATGCCGGTCATTTATTCGCAGCACCTTTCTAAGCAGCCGGACTCGCCTATAAATGAGAACAACAAACATAACACTGAATTCAAAGACACCCTCAAGCCGGCACAAGGGGAAACGGTATTCACCAAACAAGTGAATAGTGCATTTATCGGCACAGAATTGGAAGTATATTTAAGAAGAAATGACATTATGAAAGTTGTGATTACAGGACTGTCCACACAGCACTGTGTTTCCACGACCACGAGAATGAGCGGAAACCTCGGCTTCTCCACTTATCTTGTATCAGATGCGACAGCGGCCTTTGGTACCCGTGATCATGAAGGCACCTATTACCCTCCAGAAGTGATACAAAAGGTGGAACTCGCTCAGCTGCATAAAGAGTTTGGTGTGATTGCCGCGACTGAAGAGATACTTCACAGTTTGGAAGTGTAGAAGCACAAGGGCAATCTCGGACAACTGACAAATCAATCCTCTTTTTTAATAACATTGGAATGTGTATTGGGGCTGGAGAATCCCGATGCAGGCGCTTCAATTTCCGCGGGGCTGGCGGTGAGCCTTCTTGTCTCCTTAAATAAAGCCCTCATTATTTACATATAAACATCCAACAAAATTCAAAAAGTGTTTGGAAGGAGGGCTTTCTTCTTTCCAAACACCTTTTTTATTTACGAAGCACCAGGCAGTCGTGTATTTTTACTCTTTACTCGCTTTTATAACCCGATGGAACGGGCATTGCGGTGGTGCACTGGCATCATCTCTGAGAAAATACTGCTTCCACTCATAATTATCCCCGGATCCGTAGGTTTTCAAATCAGGATGGATCGGAACTGAATCGTAATCTGCCAGCCGGCTTCTTACCTGTTTTTTAATCCGGGCAGAAAAAGTCTCATTCTTCATGAATTCCTGCAAGACCCATCTTGGGGTGATGGCGAGCATGAAATAGTCAAAATGCCTGCTTTGTCTATTGATGTGTGCCGGGGTGCCGCAGTACATAAAATATTGTTCCCCGTGGAAGCAGAATTCCCAGATTGGGTTGTGAGGGCTATCCGGTATATGCCCGGGCCATTTCTTTTCGTCGTGGTCATTCAGGTGATTCAGCTGCTGCCAGAACAGATCTTCGAATTGTTCAATGGTGTATCCTTCTTTCAGGTCACGGGGCGTTTCATAAAAAAGGATGAGGGAGGTGTAATTCCCGAAGTCCCTTGAATTCTCTGTATATTCACGCATAAGGCATGCAGCTTCCGCTCCGGACTCTTTCCTTCTAGGATCACTGACAAAGCCATAGCGCAGATGATTAAAGGAGAATCCAATTGTGGCGGGGATGCAGGGGAATGGGTTTTCCCTGCTCTTCATTTTAGTGGAAAATGTATCCAAAGCATCTTTTTCCCAAAGGTCAAGAAGCTCTCTATGTGAGGGAATCTCTTCATATAAATGCTTCATTCTAAGCACACCCCCTGATTGCTTCTACATGATATGTAGGCGGCTGCCGGGGCTGTGAGTGTCCACTTACAAAATAGGCTGAAAAAGGAAAATCCCGCTCATGATCCAAAAGCGGGATAGTTTCTTATTCTTCGTTATCATTTTCTGCTTCTTTATTGAACCAAAGTGGATCATGATCATCAACTTCACCATTGTAATTGATGAAGATTTCTTCACCTGCTTTTATGTCTCTGTAGGCATAAAATTCAAAGATGTGTTTTTCGAAATTGATATCGTACGTGGCATTCGGCTCGTAGGAATGGTTAAAGAGCATGCCGTAGCCGAGCAGGATGGCAGAATGGTTCTTGCCATACTCAAAAGCATAATCATCAAGAACCGTTTTTTCGATATATTTATGTTCTTCGTTTGGATATGAAAGGACCGGTGCCTCGTGGAAAAGGGTGCCCTTGGAGATATCTTCTGTCGCGAATACCCCTCTATTGAATTCTCCGTCACTGACCGGAGACTGTTTAACTTCTATTATGATCATCACCTACGTATCTTTTTTAGCGTACTTCCTTTATATTGACCGTTTAGCGTAAAAAAAGCAACCTCTAGGAAAAATAGGGCGCACATGCCTGCTGTTTGAATTTTCTTAATCTTATATTCATCCCGGGAAATCCCTGCTAAAATAGGAAAATAGGGAAATGAAAGGCCGGGCAGCAGATTCTCTGCCGCCTGTCGCCGGTTCGCATTCCCTGATGGCAGACTGGTTTCCCATTGGAACCAGTGTCGGGGTTCGAAGCCCAACTAACGGTGCCGCGGCTGGCAGCTTAACGCCATGGCAATTCTGCAGGTTAAGACCTCCATTGCCTTTTGGCCTGCTGCTTTCCGCGGTTCTTCAATTTCAGGAATAGGGGGATTATCATGCTGGAGCTATTTTTCCTGATGACCGCTGCTTCTCTCGCCAAAGGAGCCGTTTGGTATATGATCAGATTATTTGTGGGCGGAATCACCATTTATGAGTACCAGTCGGGCATAAGATTTAAGCGCGGGCGTTCGGAGAGCGGGCTGATCGGCCCCGGTAGATATACATACTTCAAGGCTTTGACAAGGATCGAAGTGTTCGACATGAGGACGGCCATCCTTCAGGTTTCCGGACAGGAAGTGCTGACCGCAGATCTGCTGGGTGTAAAAATCAGCTTCGGAGTCCACTTTCAGATCCTGGATCCCAAAGCACTTCTATCACATTTCGAGGATTATCACGAATCCTTCCGCCTCATGGCTCAATATAAGCTCCGTGAAGTGATTGCCTCATCCAGGCTCGACACCCTACTCGGGAATCGGAAAGAGATATCTGAAAACATGCTGAATCTGCTGAGGGAAGAACCGATTTTGTCCCCGCTTTCCATTCAATCTGTAAACCTAAAAGATATCATGCTTCCAGGTGATCTCAAGAAGGCTTATCTTGAAGAGAAAAAAGCCCAAAAGGCAGCACAGGCAGCCTTAGAGAAGGCACGCGGAGAAACCGCTGTGCTGAGGAGCCTGGCTAATGCAGCCCGGCTGCTTGAGAACAATCCCGGCCTGGAACAGCTCAGGCTGATCCAGACCATCGAGAGCTCGGAAGGGAATACGTTTGTCTTAGATACTAAATAGCCGGAGAAAATTAAAGATTGAGTTTGAAAACTTCGGTTAAGCTCGTGAACGAAATTAAAAACCAAGGCTTTAGAGACAGCTATATCTAATCTGGGCTCAGTAATTGAAAGGAGAGTGGATTCAATTGTTCATCCATAAAATAGATGATGAATTATCATTAAAAGTCCTGGAGGAAAGGGATGGTGAAAAACTTTTTGCTCTGACAGACCGTTCCCGGAGTTATTTAAAGGAGTGGCTGCCCTGGCTGGATTACACCCGGAGTGTGGAAGACTCAAGGGAGTTCATCCGGATGACGCGGCAGGGATTGGCTGAGAACAGGAGCCTGACGACTGGCATCTTATATAAGGGACAGATGGCTGGGGCAGCCAGCTTCCATCATTTCGACTGGACGCACCGGACAACATCGATGGGTTATTGGCTTGGTCAGGAGTTTCAGGGCAAGGGAATCATGACAAGGGTGGCTGCAGCCTTAATTCAGTACGCTTTTGAGGAATTGGGTTTAAACCGGGTGGAAATCAGGGCGGCATATGGCAATCTGAAAAGCCGGGCCATCCCGGAACGTCTTGGTTTTATGGAAGAAGGTCGGATCCGCCAGGCGGAGTGGCTGTATGATCATTTTGTCGACCACGCAGTATACGGGCTGCTTTCTGAGGACTGGAAGCGGAGGAAGAGTGCCGAGCCCGGGATGCTCAAGTGAAACGGCAGGTTCATAAAACATAAAGTCTGGAATGATTGCTTTTGCTCACTAAAAGGAAGATACATATCATTGGGTCCGTTGGCAGCGGCAAGACGACGCTTGCCAAAAGGCTGTCAGAGGAACTGGGGATTCCCTATTATGAATTGGATAATGTGATGTGGGAACGGAGGCCGGATGGCGATCGGAGAAGGACGGAGGAAGAGCGAAAGGCAGTACTCGGAGACATCCATAACAAGCAGGCATGGATTGTGGAGGGTGTGCATAATGATGACTGGATGGCGGCGAGCTTCCATGAAGCGGACCTCATCATCCTCCTTGAAACAAGCTATAGAGTGCGGACCTTTCGTATTATCCGGAGGTTCCTGCGGCAGAAGGCGGGACTTGAAACCTGCCATTATAAACCGACAGTTCGAATATTCCTGAACATGTTCAAATGGAGCAAATCGTTTGAAACTGAAGGAAAACATCGGTTCTGGCAGCGCTGTGAACCATACCGGGACAAAATTGAGGTAATCACTGACAGCGTAGGGCTGTACATGAAATGAAGGGCTGATTTCAGCTCTTTTTTCAATCCTGTTGTTTGCCCTGCCATAAACTGGGCGGTACAATAAATAATATTTATCCCATACAGCTTTGAGAGGGAGTATGCATCAATGACTTATATAAAGCGCGGCACCCCCATGTTCAGGAGTGCATCGCTCGCTCTGTTTGCGGGGGGCTTCAGTACGTTTGCCATTCTTTGGGGCATGCAGCCCCTGCTGCCTGAAATATCAGGAGAATTCCATATCTCACCGGCGTTATCAAGCCTCAGCCTTTCAGCGGCAACGGTGGCCTTATCCATCAGCCTGCTGATAGCAGGTTCGCTGTCAGAGGTTTTCGGCCGGAAAAACATGATGGCGGTTTCCCTGGTTTTATCCGCCATCCTCTCTATCTTGACGGCTTTTGCTCCGAACTTCCATACCTTGATTCTGGCCCGCGTTCTGCAGGGAATCACACTTGCCGGCCTGCCCGCCGCAGCCATGGCCTATCTCGGGGAAGAGATGGATTCCTCGGGCCTTGGACTCGCAATGGGCCTTTATATCAGCGGGAATTCTATCGGGGGGATGGCCGGAAGGATCGTCAGCGGCATTTTGACGGATGCTTTTAGCTGGCATGCAGCCATGGCCGGCCTCGGAATCATGAGCTTACTTGCCAGTATCATTTTTTGGAAGGGGCTGCCGGACTCCAGGCATTTTAAACCGAGGGAACTGAAGATCAGGAATCTTGTCCGCTCGCTGGGCAGCCAATTTCGAGAACGCTCCCTGCTTCAGCTGTTTCTGATCGGCTTTTTGATTATGGGCGGCTTTGTCGCCCTTTATAATTATATGGGCTTCCAATTGACACGTCCGCCTTATTCTCTAAGCCAGACACTTGTCGGTTTCATTTTTATCGTGTATATCGTCGGTTCCTTCAGTTCAACATGGATGGGCATGCTTTCCGATATTTTTGGAAAAAGTAGAATTCTCCTCTTGTCCCTGGTCATCCTGCTTGGAGGTGCCTGCCTGACACTCAGTGGAGACCTTTCGCTCAAGATTCTGGGACTTGCCATTTTTACGTATGGATTCTTTGCAGCCCATTCCATTGCGAGCGGCTGGGTGGGACTCGTTTCCACCCATGATAAAGCACAGGCTGCGTCTTTATATCTTTTTTTCTACTATGCCGGCGCAAGCATTGGCGGGACAGGCAGCGGCATCTTATACAGCCGCTTTGGCTGGCCCGGGGTGATTTCCATGATTGCTGTCCTGACCTCGGCGGCACTTGTCCTTACTATCCAGATTGGACACAGGGGCAGGCAGGGGCTGAGAAAATCAGCTTGATTAACAGGTTTACTAATTTTTCCAAGAAAAATAGAGCTTGAACCTCCAGCTTCCCGGGTATAAATCTAAACAGAATAAGAAGCTTGAGGAGGAAAGGAAAATGAGCTTACGTGAACGAATCTGGGAAAATATGACCAAGCATAACTGGGAGCACTTGATTGATACCGAGCATTTTGAAGAAGACCTGGAAGAGGAGGAATGAGACATTCCTTCTCTTTTTTTTGACCGCTCAACAATTGGGTACCCTAAATATAGAAAGGCTCTTTTTCTAAGGTTTTCAGTTTGGTTTTATGAATTTTTAAAGTCAATACGTCGTTAAGCTTAGCAGATCTAAACCAGGATTATAGCGGTAATTTTTAGAAAACAGCATAAGGGGAAATACCATCTAAAACCCGCCCTTTGACTTGTGAATTGGGAAGTAATTATTTTATAATGAGAGATGCATGTCGAAAAAAAAAGACATGTCGGAAAGCAGGTGCTTGAAGTATGCTTGATGTTTTGAAGAATGTTAGTGTTTATGAGCTGCTTGATAAAATAGATGATAATATATTTATAACAAATGAAAAGTTTGAATTAACGTGGATGAATAAACAGGGAAAGGTGTTCCTTAAACAGGTAGCGCCTTTTTGGGGAATCGATAACGTTGAGGACTTAATAGGCAGGGATATTACGACTATAGATATTGGTAGAAGCCTGACCCGGTTGACAACGGATGATTCTTTTCCTATGGAGGCGCATATTAATCTGTTTGATAAATTTACGGCCGATCTTGCCATTGATGAGATAAGGAATGAGGAAGGAAATCCCAGCGGTTTCATTATCACCTGGAGTGATGTGACACTGTATGAAGATGCAATCAAGGAAGGACAGGACCTGCTGGATGAAATTGATACACCTATTTTCCAGACGGTTCTCCCATTCGCTGCTCTGTGCCCGATCATGGGCCGAATGACCGAACATCGTCTGGATGCCATGCAGATGAAGATTCTGACATATTGTGTAAAAAGCCAGGTAACCTCTATGATTCTCGATTTTTCCTCCTTCGAATATTCCCTGGAGCCATTTGAGGTCACAGGTATCAATAATATGATCAGGGCGCTCCGACTCATGGGAGTCAATGCCAGCCTGGTGGGCATCGGCTCGAAAATGGCCCAGTCAATCGTAGATAAGCGGGTGAACTTTGAAGCGGACAGCTATCAGTCCTTCCAGCAATGCATGTACGGCATAATGGAAGAGACGGGCTATAAACTGATCAAAGACGGCGGGAAAAAGAAGGGAGCTCTGTCATAAGGGCTCTTTTTCTTATTCTTTTACATGACTTCAATTGAACGGGAAAAATATTTGCAAAAACAATTCTGCCAGCCTTACATCTCTTATCTCTGCTGGTTCTTTTATCCATGAAATCCCCTACGGTGTGTTCCGGAAATAAAGGAAAAAAATTGAATTGCTCCTATTCTTCTTGTTTACCTTCATTCATACCGGGAATTAATTGGTATCCACCCTAACAAGAATGGAACTGGAGTGATTTCAATGGGGAAGACAGGCAGGATAAAGCAGAAAGCTAAGACTGCAGTGAGTAAAGTGAAAGCAAATTTGAAGGAACGTTTTTTTACTATGGCCGACATTCCCTCAACCACCGTCAGCGAGCTCGCCGAGTTCATCAGGGTGAACCCCGATACCAGATCAACGGAGCGGCAGCTGCTTGGCATGAAGTATAAAACGTACCGTCTCGATGTGCTTCCATACTCTTTTTATATGGAAACGGCAGGAAACCGGGTTGTCCAGCTGGATGGGATGAACGAAGGCGAGCCGGCCATTGCCTATAGGTCGTATAAGGACTTCCGAGATTTCCATACACCGATCAGGATTCCTTAGTATATTAAATGCACTTGATATGGTACTTGGAATGGCGTGTGAAATGACACGTCTTTTTTTTATAGATTCTTTAAGGATAACAAAGGAATAAAGAAAACTTATCTTGAATGAAACATTATAAGCACAAAAAAGGAGAGAGTATGTTGGGTTCAAGAATCATGCATTTGATTATCGGTCAAAGAATAGCTGAGGCATTATCTATCAAGGATAAGACTTCCTTTTTGCTTGGAAGCATTGCTCCGGATGCTGTTCTTTCACACGAGAAGAAAAACACATCCCACTTTTTTATAGGTGAAGTACAAGATTATACAAGAAGTACAGATTATGAAGGTTTTCTGCAAAAATATCGTTCGCTGGCTCAGCATCCATACATAATGGGATATTATGCACACTTGATAGCGGATGACATCTGGCTGCGGGGATTCAATCTTTCCTGGTTAAAGAACAGAATGGA
Source organism: Paraperibacillus esterisolvens (assembly GCF_046237625.1). Lineage (GTDB taxonomy): Bacteria > Bacillota > Bacilli > Bacillales > DSM-1321 > Paraperibacillus > Paraperibacillus esterisolvens. The sequence continues at coordinate 1,745,561 of NZ_CP143545.1, forward strand.
TACTGATGAAGGATTATATGCCTTATATCATCAAGATTTCCGCTTGCTGAATGGAAAGCTGCTGGAGCACTATGGCTTTAGGGATAAGCTGCGAAACACATTTGGGCATTTCCCGGCCATACCGGATCTGGATGAGGTGAGCTGCTGGGATGTAAAGAATCTGGTTCCATTGTAATAGAGGACATGGATTATGGAGAAGAACATTTGGATGAATCACTGAATGTGTTTACTTTTAATCAGATCATTGGATATATAGAGACATCTGCGGAACTTGGAATTCTGAAACTATCACCGATAATACGTAAGAAGATATAAGTGATGGTTCTGTTTAATAGAGGAGGAAATATGCGGGAAAAAAAAGTTCGAGGGATCAATCGAAAATCTAAAATAATGGTAAAACACATAAAAGAGAATACAACGGACTTTCCAATGGAATTCTACAAGGATTACTGGCATATGCACCTGCCGGTTTCTCAAGAATTTGTTGATTCCAGTAAAACGCCATTTAAAATCAGGAAGCTGTGTGTTCAGACTCTTTTAGAAAGAGCGGATCATCTTATACGAATGAAACCGGATGATCATGAAAATTACCGGGTTGCAGCGGCCATTAATTTACCCAACCTGTGGGATTCTCAAATCATCATATTCAGAGGCAAGTCTTACTTTGATACTTTCTTTGAAAGGGATGACTCCCATCAAAAATGGCTGCGTCTTCCAAAAGAAAGAAACATTCAAGAAGAATGGGGATTGATGGTTCCGGATAATATGCAGGTATGGGGGTTTTAAAGAATATATCACAGATGAAGATGAATTCTATCATGAAGGAGAAATATGGTTTATAGGTGAATTAAGATGAGTCAAAGGGGCACCGGTTTCTGGTGTTCTTTTCATTTCTGGCATATACCGGTGCTGTTTACATATTTTTTTGGGTAAAGTACTCCAATAAGAGCAGAGGGGGAAATCCATTGATACATAATAACAAACTTGCGGCTGAATCCATTGACCAGATTGAAAAAATTGGCGGCAGACATCCCGGGCTGAAAAGAGCGCATGCAAGGGGAAAGACGTATGAAGCAATATTTACTCCAAGCGGCAGGGCCGCAGGCCTGACATCCGCTCCGCATCTGCTGAAAGGTGAAACCCGGGCTGTTGTCCGTTTTTCCAATAGTTCCACCAATCCCTTTCATCCAGACTGGCTTACGCCTCCTAAGGGAATGGCGGTACAATTTCAGCTGCCCGGCGGCGGGATAACGAATCTGGTCTGTACGACTATACCGGTCTTTTTTGCCCGAACTCCTGAAGCGTTCAATGACATCATGAAAGCGGCCGTCTCTGTGAAGGAGCTGAAACCGGATATCGCGGCATTCGCTCATATAATAAAAGATTATCCTGAAAGCCGATCTTTTTACAGCATGATTAAAGAAGTCAGAATGCCGGCAAGCTACGGAATGGCGCAATATTATTCCATTCATGCTTTTTATCTTGTATCAGAGGAGGGACGGAAGCGGGCAGTAAAGTTTATGTGGAAGCCCGAGGCTGGCATTGCTGAGTATACCAAGACGGAAACACTGAAGGACCGCCCGCATTATCTGGATGAGGAGATGGACGAACGGCTGTCAGCCGGTCCTGTCTCATTCAGCCTGGCGATTCAGATAGGCGGAGAAGATGATCCGGTTGATGACCCGACAGTGGCATGGCCGGAGGATTCCCAGCAGATTATCGGAGGCACCCTGACAATTACGGGTGAAGCCTCGGGAAATGACGAATTGCTGTTTGATCCAACCATTATGACTGAAGGAATAGCGCTGACCCCTGATCAGATCCTGCAGTTCCGCCATGCTGCCTATCTGGAATCTTACCGCAGGCGCCATTCGGAAAAATAAGGCGCATTTTATCATTTTTTACCAGTATTCGACTCATTTTACATGTGCTATTCTTGAGAGGGATATAATCCCATAAACCTCAAAATTATACATGCAAGGAGAATGAATCCATGGTAACCAAAAAAGGACTGGCCGCATCATTTTTGGCGGCATCCCTGCTCTTTACAGGGTCGGCAGCACTTCCATCAGCACAGGTATCGGTATCAGCAGCGCAGTTATCCAAATACCAGGCAGAGCTGAACACCTTCTCGGCGCATTACGCCAAGATTTTCCGCACGGTGGAAAGCTATGCCAAAAAAGTGCAAAATGCAAAAACTGAGAAAGAAGCAATGAATCTCTATGACCAGTATCTAACATATTTTAGCGGTGCACTGGATGATGATGCAAAATTCAATAAGTATAACGCTGATATCCAGACTATGGACGAATATATTTATAACAGCCTTGTCGAAATGTATAATTTTGAAATCGATACTATTGATTACCTGAATGGCGACATCTCAAAAGCAGAGCACGACAAAGCGTACAAGGCGATGACCAAATATGTGGATGCACAGGACGCAAGCTTTAAGAAGGCCGCCGCTGCCTACAAGGCAAAGCATAAGGTCACCTTCAGCAAGGACATGCTGTACCTGCTGGATCAGGAAGAGCCGGCACCCGCCAAGACCGGTACGTATACCGTTAAAAAAGGTGATAATCTTTACCGTATCGCCATTAAATATAAAACTTCGGTTACAGCGTTGAAAAAGCTGAACAACCTGAAGACTGATGCCCTTAAAGCCGGTCAGGTGCTTAAGGTTCCTGTTCAGGCAGGAAAACCGGTACAGCAGACAGCGGTTTATAAAGTGAAATCAGGCGATACCCTCTACAGCATCAGCAAAAAAGTGAAAATGTCTGTAGCCGAACTCAAAAAGCTGAACAATATGAAGAGCGACCGCATTTATGTAGGCCAGACTCTAAAGATAAAAAAATAGAATCAAAAACCAATCCCCTTGGCTGCCGAGGGGATTTTTTATTTACTTTAAAAATTTTCTGCAGTACCATTAATTGGTAAAAAGAGAAGGTATCATCTTGTCCTAACTGGCAATTGATTTATTATAGCCAATGGTTAAGAAGTGAATGGAGGTCGATTTTGATTAGATATAAAACAGTCCTGATTGCCTCTTTATCTGCAAGTCTGGCTGGATGCACACTGAGCGGGCCAACAGAAGCAACAAAAAAGGCAGTAACCGATGAATTTATCATCCCTGAAGCAGAGCCGGAAGAAGTCCCTGATGAAAAGTTCAAGGCCATGTTAAAGCAGAGCAAGGTGTATGGCTGGTGGATCTCCAGCTCATCTTACATGATTGTCTCTAATGGCGGTAATGGAACGAGGCTGATGACCCGGTATAAAAAGGGAGAAAAGGAAGAAATAATAGGGAGATTTTCCGTTTCCCTCCCGTTGAAAGGGGAGCTGACAGGTAAATTTCTCGTCGGCAGGTACCGGGATGGGGGACTCTTTAAGCTGCAGCTCAACAAAACCAATGACGAATTGATGATTGCGCTTCCAGGTGAAAAGTCTGAGGTATATAAGGCAGCTGAGATAACGTTGGAAGAGTATCAGGAACATGGTCTTAGAGAACATCCAAATAAATCCTATAAATAAATTGTTTAGGGATGCAAGGCGGGAGGGAATGTGTATAGTAGTTAATCAAAAATTGGAGAGGATCTGCATGGTGGATGAGTGTGTATTGTTCAACAAAGAGCTTATAATCTTGCACAGGGAATATGACGCTTGTTCTGATGACCATGTTAAGAAGGATATCCAGAATGATATTGATCTCATTTCCGAAGCAATGAACCTATTAAACTGTTTAGAGCGCATGTCATAATGACATGCGCCCTGTTTTTATTTAAAACGTATCCACATAGTATTTAACCACAGAGTCTGAATAAGAGAAAAGGGGAAGAGGACGTAATGATATCACAATAGAGAGGGGCATAAGCGAATCTGACTGCGCCTGTTTGAAGGAATTGTACATCGCTTTCCCCCGGGGGGCATTGGCTGAGTGAATTGTGATCCGGTTTGCAAACAGCTGCTCCTGTATCATCATCTCAACTAAAAGCGTCCCATTTCTGTGCTTGCTGACCAAATCATGGTCGAGCGATAAATGCTCAATTTCAAATCTTTGAAGGATGTCGATACATTCATCAATTGTTTCTATCCTTACATAGCCATCAGGTGCATTCCGGATGTCGTCAAGAAAAACACTAATCTTTTCCATTCTTGATTCACCGTCCCTTTAAAAGGGATGACTAAAAAAAGTCTACTACCCTATTTTTCATTCTCCCCTATCATAACACATTTTCCACCCAAAAAACCCTTATACACAAAATCTCTGTAAATTTCAATTTTGTTTTTCTGGATGAAATGTAAAAGATATACAGTTGGGAAATGGGGCCAGGCTCTATTTCCCAACTGCCATTTTACCCGGTTAGCCATGAGGAAGTAAGGAAAGCTATCCGGGAAATGGGGGACAATCTCCTATTTCCCGGGTCTTATTCTCTATTTTTGCTTTCGTGTCCTGGTAACAGGTGTCCAAAATTCACTTTTGCAAAATATTATGAGAAAATAATGATTATTCGCAATAAATTTCTTTTTATAGTTCAATTTCAGTTTCAGTCAGGAGGAGACATATGAAATCATCCGTACAGAGAGCAGACTCACGACGCATCACCGCCAATATTTTCAAGGGTTCCGTGGGGAACCTGATTGAATGGTATGACTGGTATGTGTACTCGGCCTTTGCTGTTTATTTTTCAGCAGAATTCTTTCCACAGGGAGATTCCACTTCCCAGCTCCTGAACACGGCGGCAATTTTTGCTGTCGGGTTTCTGATGAGGCCGATCGGCAGCTTGATTATGGGCCGTTATGCTGACCGGCATGGCAGAAGGGCGGCCCTCACCCTCTCGATTACGATTATGGCGGGAGGATCGCTCATCATCGCCCTCACGCCGAGCTATCAGTCAATCGGAATCTGGGCCCCGGTCATTCTGGTTGCAGCCCGCCTTCTCCAGGGAATATCGTTGGGAGGGGAATACGGGACATCGGCTACATACTTATCCGAAATGGCCAGCAGCGGCCGGCGCGGATTTTATTCCAGCTTCCAATATGTCACACTCGTAGCCGGACAGCTGACTGCACTTGGAGTCCAGATTATCCTGCAGCAGGTTCTGAGTGAAGCGGATATGAATTCCTGGGGCTGGAGAATTCCGTTTGCCATTGGTGCACTGGGGGCACTCGCTGTCCTCTGGCTCCGCCGGACCATGGATGAATCCGAACAGTTCGAAAAAATGAAAACCACGAGCCGTGAGAATGCAGGGACCCTGAAGGTGCTGTTCAAGTATCCGAAGGCTGTGATGACCGTAGTAGGCCTCACGCTTGGAGGCACGGTTGCCTTTTACACATATACAACCTACCTGCAGAAGTTCATGGTCAATACAGTGGGCCTCCCAAAAGATCAGGTCAGCTGGATCAACTTCATTGCCCTGCTTATATTTGTGGTACTTCAGCCGCTTGCCGGGGGATTATCAGACCGGATCGGACGCCGCCCGCTCCTGATGGGCTTTGGAATACTCGGCACCCTGCTGACGGTCCCGCTATTTCTTTTCATGGAAAAGGCCGGCAGTCCATTGACCGCTTTTCTGCTCATGATGGCTGGCCTGATTATCGTAACAGGCTATACCTCCATTAATGCGATCGTAAAAGCAGAATTATTCCCGACTAAGATCAGGGCGCTTGGGGTAGGGTTTCCATATGCCATCACAGTAGCCGTCTTCGGCGGGACAGCTGAATTCATCGCCCTTTGGCTGAAAAATATCGGCCATGAATCACTTTTCTACTATTATGTAGCTGGATGTATTGCGATAAGCCTGTTTGTTTACTGGAGGATGTCTGAATCCATGAAGAACTCCCAGATGGAAAACGAATAATCCTCACAGTACCGGCCCCTGGGCCGGTATTTTTCTGATAACGCTCTGTTCGTTCCAATTATTTTAAGTTATGTAAAATTGATTGAATATTCAAAAATAAAGTTGACCCTTCCATTTACCAAAGTTATACTTTCTTTAATTAAACTGCCCAGGGTACACAAATAATAGATCACCAGGCGGGTTGCCCATCTGGCTGCACCCAGTTAACCTTTTAAGTTCAACCGATCATATTCATAAAAGAGGAGGCAGGATTTTATGCCAAAGATTACTTTTCTCGGAGCAGGCAGCACAGTGTTTGCCAAGAATGTGCTGGGAGACTGCATGCTTGTACCGGCACTGGAAGGCTCTGAATTTGCCCTTTTCGATATTGATGCCGGGAGATTAAAAGACTCTGAGAATATGCTGAACAATCTGAAGGAAAGCATGGGAAAAAACATTAAGATAACGGCATATTCTAATAGGAAAGAAGCGCTGAGGGGTGCCAGGTATGTGATCAACGCCATCCAGGTGGGCGGATACAAGCCCAGCACTGTAATAGACTTCGAGATTCCGAAGAAATACAGCCTTCGCCAGACCATTGCCGATACGATCGGAATCGGCGGCATTTTCCGCAGCCTGCGGACGATACCGGTTCTTGCCGAATTTGCCAGGGACATGGAGGAAGTGTGTCACGATGCGCTATTCATGAATTATACCAACCCGATGGCCGTGCTGACCGGCTATATGAACCGATTCACCGGCATCAAAACCATCGGGCTCTGTCACAGTGTACAGTCCTGTACCCGGGATCTGCTGGGAGGACTTGGGATGGACTCTTCAGGTGTTCAGGAAAAGATTGCCGGCATCAACCACATGGCCTGGCTTCTTGAAATAAAACGGGATGGAGTGGATCTCTACCCCGAGATCAAAAAGAGGGCAAAAGAAAGACAAAAAACGAAGCATCCTGATATGGTGAGATATGAGCTCATGGATAAGTTCGGCTATTATGTAACTGAATCATCCGAACATAATGCAGAATATCACCCGTATTTCATTAAGAGCAGGTACCCTGAATTAATTGAAAGATTCAACATCCCACTCGACGAGTATCCGCGCCGCTGCGTGGAGCAGATCAATGGCTGGTCTGCCATGAGGGAGGACCTTGTAAACAGCAGGTCGCTGCAGCATGTCCGCTCTGATGAATACGGCTCCCGCATTATTGAAGCCATGGAAACCAATATTCCGTTCAAGTTTGGAGGCAATGTCCCGAATACCGGAAGGCTCATCAGCAATCTGCCCGAGAATGCCTGTGTTGAAGTCGCCTGCATCGCTGACAGGAGCGGCATAACACCCACTTATGTCGGAAACATCCCGGAACAGCTGGCAGCCCTCAACCGGACCAATATCAATACCCAGCTGCTCACCCTTGAAGCCGCTGTCACAAAAAAGAAAGAGCATATTTACCAGGCTGCCTTGCTTGATCCCCATACAGCAGCAGAGCTGTCCATGGACGACATCATTTCCCTGTGCGATGATTTGATCGAGGCGCATGGAGAGTATCTTCCGGCCTTCACGAATAAGGAAGGTGCTTCTGTTTTACAATAACGCTATATGAAAGGAATATGGTTGATTGGTGACCCGAAAAAGAACGCCTTTTAAGATCTGGAGGACAGTGTTTTGTGTAGCAGAGCTTCAAAAACATGAAAATGAGATGAAAACATAGAAAAAGACCATCAATTTGATGGTCTTTTTTTAGAAAGACTATTTATTTTCGAGGTATAACGTCATAAACTCGTCTGCATAGCTCTTTACTAATTCCCGATCGAGTGCTGTATTCCATGTTTCATTATTATTTGGGGCAGTTCTACTCCAGTTGTAAGAGCCATTCATCACGTATTCTAAATCAATGATACAAAATTTGTGATGCATTCGATTATATCTAACTTTTGGCACTAATACTGTTTCAAAGTAGCTCTTTAATTTGTTCTTCATATTATTGGACTCTTCATCTGAAGTTATGATTCTTATATTTACACCAGCTTTTTGCCTCATTAGAAGCTCGTTAGCTAAATCTGGATCAGTAAACCAGGCTACAGCGACCCATATTATATACTTTGCATTACGGATGCCTTGTATTATTTCTTCTTTAATATCATTAAAGGCAACTCTATGCTCTGGGATTTCCTGACTTTCTGAGTTTACGGGTTTCGGCTTAATTTTCAAACCCCAATATTGATAGTCAGCGATAGTATCTGTTGGTTTCATATATACATATCCTGCTAAGTCATTTAATTCTTCATCTATACACTTTGCATTTTTTATTAGGGGTATAGGCACATGCAAATTAATAAATTCTCGAAAGTGGTCCTGCTTAGATCCGTAAGTGCCAGTCCTATCAAAACTAATTATAGAATTACGTAAGACACCTAGTAGCTCATCCTTTAGAGCACCGGACTTTTTATCAACATAATCTCCCCATTTAACAGTATCTATCATGGTTTGCAAATAATCTTTTTCATTCATCTATTATCCCCCTTATTTTTATTGCTTCCTATATTAATACGTTAATTTAATATTGTTTTCTACACCCCTTCTTTTTATACGTTGGGTCATAACAAAAGAGCTGCATTAGCAACTCTCTTATGCAAGGGCATAGTCCCTAACTTTGCCATAGGGGGGTTGGTACTTAGCCAATATAAGTTCTTCATTAAAAAGATCACGGATTCTATATAGAACTTCCTTATCGCTCAACATGCCAAGGTCATCAGATAAATCAATGATGATTGAATAATCTAATTCTATTTCGTTAAACAATATAAATACATTGGCACGTGTAGCACCCATCACTGACTTAAATAAAAAGTCAAAGTTAAAAAAATCCTCAGGAGTTGGTGTTCTATCTAACTTGAACTCCCAATATTCACGTATATCACCCGGTTTTTTCCCAAAAGAAAGACTACTTGAGCTAACTGCAAATGGCACAAGATTTTTAGCAGTCGCCGAATTTGTCTTTTCTAAATCAACCTCTATAGCTTCGTTCAGTTTCGGGTCCATATATTTTAGGAATTTAACGGCTGAAACCTGAATAAAAGATTTACCTTCAGTATTAGAAAAGTATTCTGCTAGAAGCAGTTGGTCAGTTCCAAATGATTGCCCATCTTTGCTCTTATAGACCCAATCTTTCTTTTCATCATTGCTAACAAAAATTACGTCTTGTTTTAAATTCATTATTTCAGACCAGATTATGTAATCCCCAGTTGGATCTGATTTACTCTCATGAGTTCCTGGTTTTATACCAAGAGATATTCGTTTTAAACCCTCATCAATTAATATGCTCTTATCCTTTGAATAAGGTAGGAAAGATTCTCTACACAAGGTTTTAATAAAGTCAAAATAGTCATCATGTACAATTAAATCCGAAATCTTCTTTTTTAGTTCTTTTAATGTATTTTTATAATCTTGTATTTCCATCGCCAGTTTATCTCTTTTGTCTTGAGCTGCTTTAACCTCAACTGATTGTTCTGCAGTAGGGATAAATTCTTTCATACTCTTCTTAGGATCATTGAAGCGCTTCATTTCATCGTTGATAGAATTAATTTGTTCAGCTAAAATCTTATGTCTATTTTTTGTAAACTCATATAAAATTTGTTCTGGAATAATCAACTGACCGTGTTTACTTAATTGTTCAAGGACTTGTTTAACTTTTTCAGTAGTAATGTCTCTCCATTGGTATGCTGCAAGTAAAAAATTTGTATCTGGAACAATGACAGCACCCTTTTTATATAGTTCATTTAATTGACTTGGATAGACAAAGTACTTTTCGTACGCTTCCACTTGAACGCCTCCTGTAATTAGCTATATCTATTATAAACCAATTGGGATTTATCGAGAACATTTCGCGAACAATTTGCGTTCAATCTGAGGACTATAATAATCAAAAACCAGTATATATTTGTATTGTAGACGATTACCTACTAGAAGTTTTTTAGATCCCCCTTCGATGAGATCGGTTGCCAAATAGTAGCCGGTCATTTATGTTCTTTGTTAATCGGGCATACTATCAGTCTCCGAAAAGATTCCTAACTTTATGCTATGAATGCACGCCGGTTTCAGGCTAGGGTGTGAGATTTAGAAAGAATAAGGGAAAGGAGATAAAAGGATAGGCATCGTTATACCAATCCAAACACCAATAAAAATGATGTTAAACATATTACACCTCTGTTCCTTTAAACTGAATGGAGAGATAAGCTAATTTATCATAAGTCGTCACGGTCGGAAATAAGCGACTTTCAACCATCATCTTAACACAAGTGATTAACAGAGCTTACAATAAAAAAAGTTACAGGTGGCAGGGTGCAAACTCACTCTGCCTATTTTAATGGGAAGGGCCGCATGATAAAATAATAGTAAATATATGGATGTGAAAGTAGTGTGATGGGGGATAGGAAATGAAGAGATTATATAGGAAGAAACTAAGGTTTTTATCGATGGTGATATCTTCTGTCTTGCTTCTGGCAGCAGGCTTTTATTTTTTCATCTTTTTTCAATACGAGCCTGATAAGGATATGCTGGGTTTCCCGGTCCCTAAACACGCGAAACTGATGAAGGAAAACAAAGGGAGTAAAAGTTATGATTGGAATCCCGCCACAGAGATTCATGGCATCCCCTTCAGTTATGAATGGGCCTTGAAGGGAGAAGGGTGGGAAAAAGGCGGTCGGGAGGGAGCCCGCGTGTCTTATTCAAAAGGCAGTGATCGCATCACTCTTACTTCAGTAGATGACTGGATATCCATCAGCAGGATCAACTGATTTATGGCATGACAGGGTCACACATGCAAGAACATACCAACAGATAAAAAAAGAAAGAGTGATTAGATGAAGTTATATAAGTGGGGGCTTTTATTTCTTTTGACAACAGGTCTGGCATTGGGAATTCATTATGTAACGGATGATACCCATGCCCAGCTTTTTAAGAGGGAAACTCTTAAATCAGTGATGCTGGCTGAAAAGTGGAAAGAGGTAAAAAATGAGAAGGATTTAGATCAGAACGCAAAGATTGAAGATTTTCAGATGATGCTTGATAAGAATAGCAGGATCGAGTCTATTAAATTTAATATTATCGAAAATAGGGGAGACGGCTTTACAGTCTATCACTACCGGGAAGACCAGGAGGTGGAACATGCAACCATCTCAGAGACAGATTCTAAAAGGTATGACTCTTTTGAGAAATTAACAAATGCAGCTTCTTTATTTAAAAATCTCGATTCTCTAAATAATCAGGACTTCTTCAATGATCAAGCAAAGCATCCATATAACCTGATTGTGGCAGGCGGCGAGTTTGAAAATATTGAAGTTAGAGGCAATTACTATATATTAGATAAGAAACCGATCCTTCAACATAGTCCAGGAAATAAAGGAATGAAGGGATACTGGCTTCGTATGATAGGAAACAACAAACCTCAAGAATTCTCAAGTGATTCAGAGGGAACAAAAACAGTCATGATGAATAATTGATCCTTGCCTGCCTCTAAGCTTCCGGCTCTTGATGGCAGGCTTTAGCTTTTTGTATCAATATGGTAATATATAACAAATGAGTGCCGGAGGGGATGGGTGTGAAATACCGTACTGCTGCAAATGTGGTATTTAAGTTGTCTGCATTATGGATCATTTTAGTCGTCTGCTTTTCATACAGTTCCTATTTGATAATCACCATGATTATCCTGTTTTTAATTCATTTAGTAGTCTTTGAGATCTACTGGGTGGAGCCACACCGGAAAGAAAGAAGAAGGGAGCGGGGGGACTGGAGTGATTGGCTGGATTTTTGGGACAGCAGCAGTGAAGGCGGGGGAGACAGCGGTGGTGATGGAGGCGGTGGCGGAGATTAGTACCAAAAGGCCAGCGTGTTTAAATAACTGGCTTTGTCAACGGATAAAGAGGAACAGAACAGAATATCGAAGAATGTTTGGAGCAGCTGTATAGACTCTGATCATGAGAAAGGATGACAGAATGGAATCTTTAAAAATAGTGATAGGGGCAGGGGAATATAGGAACAATCCCGGCTGGATACATACACAGGAAGAGGAATTGAACTTATTGAATGAGACGGCATGGAGAAACAGGTTTAAGGAAGGATCCGTCAGGGCCATTCTGACCGAGCATGTATGGGAGCATCTGACATACAACGAAGGCGTGGAAGCTGCGAAACTCTGCTTCAAGTATCTCGCTGATACGGGTTATATCCGCTGTGCGGTGCCTGATGGCTATTTTCCCGATGAGTCGTATCAAAGAATCGTGCAAGTCGGCGGTCCCGGACCCAAGGACCATCCGGCAGCCAGCCATAAAATCGTTCACAATTATAAAACCTTATCCAGGATGTTTGTAGAGGCCGGTTTTGAAGTTACCTTATTGGAGTACTGCGATGAATCAGGGACCTTTCATCAGAATGAATGGGATGGAGCGCGTGGTGTAATTTTTCGGTCAAGCAAATATGATCCGCGGAACCAGGGCGGGACGCTTGTGTTTCCTTCCTTGATTCTCGACGCCGTGAAGGCCAATTCCGGACAAAACAAAACCGCTTAGACCTGATCTCCAAGCGGTTTTGGTGATTTTATTGAGGATGTTTTATTTTTGATCCGCAATAAATACACGGTGTTCCTGGAAAAACTCTCCGAGATTCCTGCCGGTTTCCCGTTCCATGATGCGAATGAAGTCACGTGTTGTGGTAATGCCGAATTTCTTTTCTTTGAAATAATTCTTCATGGCAGCGTAGAACACTTTATCGCCGAGCTTCAGGCGCAGATCATTGAGTGTTCTCGAGCCGTAGCCATAGATCATCCCGTAATAAGCACCAATGCCTTCTTCCCCGTAGGATGTGAATTTAGAAATCGGTGAGGAGAGATGGAAATCCGGATTCGGGTGCGGCTTCGTTGTCAGCCCATCCAGGTTATTGTCGTGCAGAGCTGCGGCGAAGCTTGCGAATGATTCATCCAGCCAAGGCTCGTCATATTCATTATTGCCGATGATGCCATAAAACCATTGATGTCCGATTTCATGGGCGGTCACAGATTCAACCCACTCTTTGGAACGATCTCCGGCAATGCTGATCATGGTCAGCTGAGGATATTCCATTCCGCCGAACCAGCCTTCCATGCCGACGATATCAAGCTCCGGCCACGGGTAAGTTCCGAAATGATCACTGAACAGATCAATGCTCCTGAGTCCTGCCTTCAGCATGGAATCTGCGTATTTGGCCTGTTCATCGGTATAATAAACATTGATTTTTACATGATTGACGCTGCCCTTTTTCACTTTATAATTCGGGTCCATCTCCAGGGCGAAGTCGCGCACGTCTTTTGCCTTGTAATGCCTCTTGATTTTATTGTTGTTCAGAAGGGGCCGTCCAACTTCAGTCCCGGTCGCTGCGATCACCTGTTTTTTGTCAGTGGTCAGGGTCACATCAAAGTCCCCAGTAAGGGAATAGAAGGATTCGCCATATGGGAAATAAGGATCCACATTCCAGCCTTCCTTATCGTAGACAGCCAGAATCGGGAACCAATTTCCGAGTGAAACGGTGTTCTTATACCATCCAAAGCGGTCCTGCTGCTCGGGGACCGTCACGTCAAAGTCCATGGTCACAGTCGCTGGCTTGTTTTTCTTAAGATTGACCGTCGGGATATGAAGGGCTGTGGCATCAACATTATAAACCGCCCTCTTGCCATTCACCTTCACATTGCTCACATCTATTCCGCCGCCATTATCCGTATAAGTCTCTGCATTGCCCCATACGTTGAAGTACAGTTCATGAAGGTCCATCTTTAAATTATTTTTGAATGTCACCTGGAGCTTGCCTTTCACCTTATGAGACTTACTGTCATAGCTGGCGTCGATTTTATACTTCGGTGCAGCAGGTCCCAGTACATTCTTGCCGGCTCCTTTTCTTTTCTGGAATGAAAAAGGATCCCTTTGTGCCAGCTGTGCGTGACCCGGCGGCTGATACCCCGGCTTCGCAGACTTGGGCAGCGATTGGGCACCTGCGGCAGTTCCCGTGAATAAACCGGCTGCCATGGCGGCAGCTGCTGCTGTAAGCTGTAGAGCCTTCCTTCGAGTTTTCTTCATAGTATGGCCTCCTTTTTAATTGATGCCTCTACTAGTTCGATAAACGAAGATTAGACTCCTTGCAACAAAGGAACCAATTATTCGACGGCTGGTTAGGAAATAAAACCCATTGATGTAAATACAATTTGAGGCTAACTGGCATAGGCTCCTGAATCCGGGCTCTTAAGAATGGCTCTGTTAAAGTTAGTTTTTGATATTTGCCTAACGGTGCAGGTTAAGGCGCATTTTCCGCCTGTCATTTGGTGAAGGGCTGCGCCTATCATTTCGTGATGTCATCTCATGATGACTACCGCCAGTCATTTGATGACGGCTGGGAATCACCTCATGATGGATATGCTTAGTTGTCGTAATATTAAGATTTCAAGAAACTCTATATAGTGATGTAAATAATTTAAAATATTTAAGATAACTTTCTCAGAAACCATTGAAATATCATAGTTAAACTTTAACAGACCTCCGTTATTGCTTTTGCCTTTTGATCCATTATTTAAAATACCCTGTTTTATACGCAGGTCTTTTCCATACCAAAGTAGAAATAAATCGTAAGCGTTTACAATGATATGAAATCGTATAAAGGAGGCTATATACCATTATCTTTTTAAAAAATCTATAAATATAGAACCAGGAGGTTAACCCATGCAAAGAAAATTTTTCTGGCCGGCTATCATAGCAATCTTGTTTATGACTCTATTTCTTTTTAAACCTTCTGCCTCGAATGCTGAGAGTGCCACCGAAGCAAACAAGTCTCAACTCGGTCCCAACGTATATGTTTTTAACCCTTCTATGCCTAGTGAAGACATTCAAAAGATTTGTGATGAAGTGTTTAAGACTCAGGAAACCAATCAGTTTGGCAAGGAAAGGTATGAACTGCTGTTTAAGCCTGGTACTTACACTTTAAATATAAAGGTGGGCTTTTATACATCAGTTGCCGGCTTGGGGAAAGATCCGGGCGACGTTGTGATCAACGGTGGTGTGAATGTTGATGCAAAGTGGTTTGGAGGCAATGCGACTCAGAATTTCTGGCGCTCAATAGAGAATCTGACCATTAAGCCATCAAATGGTGTCACACGCTACGCGGTTTCACAGGCTGCCCCTATGAGGCGGGTGCATGTCATGGGTGAGCTGCAGCTGTTCGATTTTGATAAGAATTGGAATGCAGGCTGGTCAAGCGGCGGATTTATCGCTGATTCAATCATTGACAAACAGGTCATTCCCGCTTCTCAGCAGCAATTCTTCTCCAGGAACAATCAATATCCTACCTGGACAAACAGTGTCTGGAATACGGTGATGGTCGGAGATCAGAGACCGCATACTGCATCGTTTCCGAACAACCCCTTCACCGTTGTCGAGAAAACACCTGACATCCGGGAAAAACCGTACCTGTATATGGATGATTCTGGTGAATATAGCGTTTTTGTACCAGACCGCCAAAAGAACATCCAGGGTGTTACATGGAAAAATGGTTCTACACCAGGTAAATCCATATCTCTTGATAAATTTTATATAGCTGAACCTAATACATCGACTGCAGAAAGTATTAATCATGCCCTGAGCAAGGGTAAGAACGTTTTGTTCACGCCTGGTATTTATCATCTAAGCGAACCAATCCATTTAAAGAGGGCTGACACTGTTGTCCTGGGCCTTGGGATGGCCACTCTTACTCCGGATTTTGGTGAGGAAGCAATGAAGGTTGCAGATGTGGATGGAGTGAAGATTGCAGGACTTTTGTTTGATGCAGGTCCAAATAACTCCCCTTCCCTTTTAAAAGTAGGAACTGACGGAAGCCCGAAATACCATTCGGCAAACCCCACCTCTCTTCATGACCTTTTCTTCAGGGTTGGAGGAGGAGAACAGGTTGGCAAGGCGGATATAAGTCTGGAAATTAACTCAAATGATGTTATTGGCGATCATTTCTGGATTTGGAGAGCGGACCATGGAAATGAAGTGGGCTGGGACGTCAATACTGCAGACAATGGTCTGACTGTAAATGGTGATGACGTTACCCTTTATGGCCTGTTTGTGGAACACTTCGAAAAGTACCAGGTTGTGTGGAATGGCAATGACGGCCGTACCTATTTCTATCAATCCGAAATACCATATGATGTACCAAACCAGGAAGGCTGGATGAGCCATGATGGAACGGTAAATGGATATGCTTCCTATAAAGTAAGTGACTCAGTCACCAGTCATGAAGCATGGGGGCTTGGAGTTTATTCCTACTTCAGGGATGCCGCGGTAAAATTGCACAGAGCCATTGAGGTGCCGGACCGTGAGGGTGTGAACCTGCATAATTTGACAACCATCTGGCTGAATGGAATGGCTGGCAGCGAGATTACTCATGTCATTAATAATGCGGGCGGCCGGGTATACGGCACCGGAAGTGCCATGAGGCAGACTGTGACTGAATTCGCAGGCGGTGACCGTGCGGCGCCTTCAACACCAGCCAGCCTTACAGCTGCTGCACTATCCAGCAGTGAAGTCAAACTAACCTGGAGTGAATCCACAGACAACACAGGAGTAACGGAATACGAGATTTACCGGGATGGAGCGTATGTCGGTTCTTCAACTGCTGCCACCTTTACGGATACCGGACTGAAGCCCTCCACCAACTATAGTTATTTTGTTAAGGCCAAGGATTCGTCTGATAATGTATCTGGTGCCAGCAATTCGGCAAGTGTGACAACAGGTGCGCGGGAAGCCGTCCTGGACCGGACAGGCTGGCAGGCTTCCACAAATGTCACGACAAGCAGCGGCAGTCCAAACGCTGTGCTGGATGGAAATATTAATTCAAGATGGAGCTCCGGTCAGGCTATGAAGCCGGGGCAGTATCTGACTGTTGATATGCAGACGGCAAAAAGCTTCAACCGTATCGTCATGGATTCTGCAGGAAGCACAAATGACTATGCTAGAGGCTATGAAGTATACGTTTCCAATGATGGCATTAATTGGGGAAATGCAGTTGCAGCCGGCAGCGGAAACGAAGCAAAAATCGTTGCTGGCTTCCCACAGCAAAACGCACGCTATATTAGAATCGTGCAAACCGGTTCTGCTTCCAGCTGGTGGTCAATTGCTGAGTTGAATGTGATTCAGGTTGGATAAACAGTAAAATTGATAAAAGTAACTTTACCCTAGCGATTAGGCCAGGTTTTTGTTTTAAAATGGTTTGCACACTTTTTACCGTTTTTTAATTACTACCGTTCAAAGACAATGGGTGATCAATCAACTGCTTATTAACGGAAGAGGCGGCTGCAATGAACTATTGATCGGCAAATGGTATAGAAATAAAGAAAAGCTTCATGTTGGTGTATATGGCACCAAGGCATACCTTAACATTGAAAAAGTTTATTAATAAGAGAAAAGCCTAGTCCATGGACTAGGCTTTTCTCTATAAATAATTGCCATAAAACTATTATTTTTTACTTCCCTTCGCATCAATCCCAATGGCTGCGCCGTTCCTGCTGGAGTCAGCAACGCCCTTGAAATATCCTTCTTTATTATTAATCACGATGCTTTGAACATTGCCGATATCTGTGTTTTCAGCTTTGAAGGAATGACCGAGGGAATTCAGTTTGGCGATCACGTCCGCCGGAATTCCTTTTTCCTTTGTGTAAGAACCTGGTTTGTTGGTGTAAATCCTTGGTTCTTCGACAGCTGCCTTCAGCTCCATATCGTATTCCAGTGAATTGATGATGGTCTGGAGTACGGAGGCGATGATGGTCGGGCCGCCTGGTGAGCCGACGGTCATGACCGGTTTTTTGTTTTCAAAAACGATGGTCGGTGTCATGGAGCTCAGCGGACGTTTGTATGGCTCGACTCCATTCGCTCCGCCTGGAACGGCATCGAAGTCGGTGAGTTCATTATTCAGCATGAAGCCATATCCAGGCACCATGATGCCGCTGCCGAACACCTGCTCAATAGTAGTTGTATAGGATACCAAGTTGCCCCATTTGTCAGCCACAGTGAAATGCGTGGTCTGTCCGATTTTCTTGTCATCATTCTGTTTCACAATTTTATAGTCGCGTGAAGAAGTTTCGTACTTCCATGGATCGCCGGCCTGGAAAGTCTTAGCTGAGTTATCCATGCTGATCAGCTTCTGCCGTTCCTTGATATACGCCGGATCCAGCAGCCCTTTAAGCGGAACATTTACAAATTCCGGATCACCGGCATAAGCAGCCCGGTCTGCATAGGATAGATGCATCGCCTCTGACAGAAGGTGATATTTCTCCCATGATTTGATTCCGTACTGGGAAAGCTTGTAGTCATCCAGAATCTTCAGCATCTGAAGGAGAAACACACCGCCTGAGCTTGGGGGTGGCATGCTCGCAATTTGATAGCCCTTATAATCTCCCCAGATAGGCTGGTCGATGGTAACGCTGTATTTCCTGAGATCGCTGAGCTGCATGTAGCCGCCTTTTTCCTGGACAGTTTTTGCCAGCTGGCGGCCGATCTCGCCATTGTAGAACACATTCGAGCCTTTCGAGCGGATCAGCTTGAAGGTCTTCGCCAGATCCTTCTGGACTAGCTTATCTCCTTCTTTCAACGGTGTGCCTTTATGCAGGAACACCTTTTTTGCTGCGCTTTTATTCAGCTTGTCCTGGCTGTCTGCAATGGACTTCGCCAGCACTGAATCAATCCGGAAACCGTCTTCCGCGAGCTTGATCGAAGGATTGATCAGCCTTGCCATCGGCGTTGTGCCCCAGCGGTCATGGGCGCGCTCAAGACCCTTCAATGTTCCCGGCACGCCGACCGATGTCCCGCTCATCACGCGTTCATTAAACGGAATGGGATTGCCGCTTTTGTCCAAAAACATATCCGGCTTCGCACCGCCCGGAGCGCGTTCCCGGCTGTCAACGATCGTGGTTTTCTTCGTTTTGGCATCATACACCATCATGAAGCCGCCGCCCCCGATCCCCGACATCATCGGTTCTACGACATTCAGGGCATACTGGATCGCAATCGCGGCATCCACGGCATTTCCGCCTTTCTTCAAAATATCCGCCCCAATTTTAGAAGCAAGAGGATGGGCGGACGCCACCATCCCGTCCGTTCCATAATCAACCTGTGAATAGGTCTCCTGTTTCTTGTTTAAAGCAACCGTCTTTGCCGATGTTGAATATGGCGTCGAAACAATCAAAAAACTGAGCATGAAGACAAGAAAAACATAGAGCTTTCTTTTCATAACGTGCCTCCCAGATTTTATTGTGTTCAACTACAGTCTAAAAACACTGTGCGCCAAATAGCAAACAAGAAGATGGAATATTTTGAATTTTAGGGAGAAAGTACCGGCTTTTATGAAAGCTAACATTAAAATAGTGAAACAGCTCTATTGTGACCGTTTCTGGCAGGAACGTACCACAACCATATAGAATCTAACAAGGCAGTCATTAAAAAGGAGGAATTTCTATGTTCCAAACACGCGAAGAATTCTTAAAAACATGGAAATATGAAGCAAAATCTACCCAGAAGGTGCTCGATCAGCTCACTGATGAAACATTGAATCAGCAGATCACACCCGATAACTGGACATTAGGCAGGCTTGCCTGGCACCTGGCAACTGCTGTAGGAGGCCTGGCTTCTGTTGTCCAGCTTTCAGAAGGAACGCCGGCAAAAGATTATCCTGTTCCAGATTCCGCCAAGGTAATCGCAGACACCTACCGCAAGGACAGCGAGGCTTTAGCATCTGCCATCAACGAGAAATGGACAGATGCTGCTCTATCAGAAGAACAGGATTTCTTTGGCAGAACAATGACCAAGGCTTCAGCCCTGTACTTCATCCTTCAGCACCAAACCCACCATCGGGGACAGATGACCGTCCTCATGCGCCAGGCCGGCCTAAGGGTTCCGGGGGTATATGGTCCATCCAAGGAGGAGTGGGCGGACATGGGGATGAGTGCTCCGAAGAATTAAATAATGTAATAATGAAGGAGGGCATACAAAATTGTATGCCCTCTTTTAATATCCATGGCTGAGGGATTCAAATAAATTTAATTATTAATATTCTAGGGTCTTACTTAGTTTCATTAGGAATTTCTCTTCCTTTCAAACTAAAAACAGTATTGCTTACAGCCATTTTTAATAGTTGCAGTCAGCAAGAGATGAACCTAAATATTGTCCGTTTGATAGAATTAAACCAGCATATAAAGATAATCATCTTAGTGCCTGGTTGTTGTCGATTAATATGAAAGATCATAAAGAAAAATGGACTATTTTTCCATAAAACTAATATTCTAAAACTGCTGGAAAAAGATACAAAATCATATATATTTAAGTTAAATAGAGAAATATAGGAGTTTAACGTAGCTATTTTCCAAGCAGAGAGGAAGTAAGTATGCAGACTTTAACCGAATCGTACATAGATTCCCTGGCGCCCAATGCTTCTGCGGTGAAGAATGGGTGGGGATTGGTAAAAAAGAATCAGTTTCTGGCGTTACATAGGAGTGAGGATGGGTCGCTTTTATTTGGAGAATGCTCGGGGAGCGGAAAGGGTACTTACCGGACTTCCGTTGATTTTGCGGGTGAATCACCCGTTCCGCGCTGCAGCTGTCCAAGCCGCCAGTTTCCCTGCAAACATGCGCTCGGCCTGATGTACAGCTTCGTCAGCGGTGCCGGCTTTACGGCGGCACCTGTGCCCGAGGATATTTTGGAGAAACGCGATAAAGCATTGCAGATACAGGAAAAAAAGAAAACGAGGGAGAGCGCAGGCGGTGCCCGTAAGGTGAATAAATCAGCCCTGCAGAAGAAATTGCAGGTACAGCTGGAGGGACTGGACCTCTTGGAGCTGCAGGTGCTGCAGCTCGTCAGGCAGGGACTGGCGGCCATGGATCCGAAAAAGCTGAAAGGGCTAGAGGACACCGCCAAGCAGCTTGGCAATCATTATCTAAAGGAAGCGCAGAATGAACTGCGCGGATTGATCCTTCTCTGGCAGAAGAACACGGAGGATGAGCATATTTACCCTCTTGCCTATGAAAAGTTGCAGACGCTGTACGCGCTATGTAAAAATGGCAGGCAGCACCTGGCGGGAAGGCTTGCGGACCCGGAGCTTGCCCTTGACACTCAAACGGGAATAGAAGAATGGCTCGGACATGTCTGGCAGCTCCAGGAATTAAAGGAAAAGGGGTTAACAGCAGCCGATGTGAGCCTGGCGCAGCTTTCCTTCCAATCGATCCGCAGTGAGGAGCGGAAGGAATTCATCGACGAAGGAATATGGCTGAACCTAAATGATGGCAAGCTCTATTGCACCCGCAATTACCGTCCGTTCCGGGCTGCAAAGCATATCAAGGAAGAAGATTCCAGCCACTATATGACAAAAACACCGGAATTATTCATCTATCCGGGAGAAGGCATGAGAAGGGTCAGATGGGAAAGCGCTGAGACAGCTTCCAGTCCGGATCCCGCGGAGATAAAAAAGTTTGCAGAAGCTGATATAGCAGCTGCTTTAAAAGCGGCCAAAAATCAGATGAAACAGCCTCTGGGGGACAAACATCCAGCCGCTCTCCTGAACTTTGCACGTGCCGGCATGGTGGATGGCGCATGGATGCTTGAAGGGCGCGGCGGAGTAAGGGTGTCACTTGTCGAAAAAGAGGGAGAATCGCAGGTGCTGTCCCTTCTTCACCTGCTTCCGGCTGCCGATTTGCAGGACCAGGTGATGCTGGTCCGGTTTTACCATGATATCGGCACAGGTACACTTGGGGCCCAGCCGCTGTCAATCATTACGTCCAACCGCATTGTGCGGCTATTGGGTTGAAACAGGAGAGTGACATATGAGCATACCGATATTGGACGAACTTCAGAAGGATTTAATCCGCCTCACCATCGCCGGAGCAGACCTGGCGGCGGATGATCACAGCATTAAAAAGAAGGTGCCTGTACTGTTGAAAATGGGAGAGAAGGCGCCGGTCTTCAATAAATTGGGAGAGCTTGCAGATACCCTGATACATAAAGAAGAATCAAGGGCCAAGCACTTAATGGAGCTGTCCCAGCTGCTCACTTCCATCCTTTATACAATGGGGAAAACAGGCGGTGAAGGCGAGATGTCTGCGGGCGGCAAACAAGTGGAATATCCTTCAGACATTTCCTATCTTTCCCTGAAGCCGCTGACCGAGGCTTTGACAACCAAAGGGGCGGGACGGGCAGAGGTTATCAGGAGCGCGTTTCAATCCGGAAAGACGAGAGATTTGCGTCTGGTTCTTCCATTAATTAACGCCCTTGATGACAGCTACCAGGAAATTGCGGACTTCGTGGCAGATGAGGTGCTTCCTCAATATGGACGGGATATCCTGCCGCTGATTCAGGATCAATTTGTGGTCAAGGGCAAAAAAGGCGATGCCCGCCGCTTAAAGGTGATGAGCCGTTTTTTAGGTGATGAGGGCCTTCCCCTTTATCTCGAATGCGCCGAGAATGGCTCAGAGCAGGTACGAAACGAAGCACTCGAACATTTACATCACTATGATGAAGCAGAAGAAATTCTTTTGAAATATGCCAAAGCAAAAAAAGAGAGCACAAAGAAGGCAGCGCTCACGGCACTCGCCAAGCGGGGGAGCGCGGCAGCGATTGAGAGCCTGGAGGCAGTACTGACCTCTAAGGACTACGATATGGTTCTTGACATCGCCTTAGAAAACCCATCAAGGGGATTGATGGATGTTATCCTCTCGTACGCAAAACAAGTGAAAGCAGAATTTAAGGAAAGCAAGGACCGTGATATCCAGGATTTATTTAGATATCTGATCAGCGTATTAAATCATGACGGAAACGCAGAACAAATTGAATTTCTTAAAGACGTCATAATGGACAGGACCATGCCGGATATCCTCGTCATGGAAGCATCAGGCAGGCTGATGGACGGCAGCAGGGAAGCACTGCAATTTGTAGAAAGCATCTGCCGGATGCCCGGCCGTTCAGGCATAACGGACGTCTCTTTTATGGCAAGCATGGAGTTCCGCACTCCTGAAGAAATATTTGACCTCTATTCAGGAGATGTAAAGAAAACCCGGAAAGACCCTTCAGGCAGAGCCATTCTTAGTTTCATGGATCAGATGGTCCAATTTTCTCCTGATATAAGGGAATTTGATGAACGGAGCAGGATGAAGTACGGCTGGTACGATCTAGAGGAGAACAGCGCGGATGACATCCAATGGGACAAACGCTGGGTGGACCTGTTGATTTCCCTTGACGAAGAACATCTTGTATACCGGATTGCCCGGCAGCCGGCCGGCGGGGAGCATATTGATTATTTATTAAAAAAGCTTGCGGTTAATCCTTACTTCTCCAGCCAGCGCGGAATGGGCGTCATGATGTCGCTCATTCAGATCGGCTATGAACATACACTTGATGTGCTTCTCGATATACTTAGGAAAACAGACCATAACATGAAGTCGGTAAAATTCCATACAAGCCGGATTGTCCGGAATGTTGGGTTGTTTTTTCTTCTGCCAGGAAGGCATGCAGATGCCCTGCAGGAGGCAGCAGCAGTGACCGGGCATAAGGAACTTAGGGACCGGCTGAATGAAATAGCATTTGAAATGCGCACGAAGGAGAGAGTCTGATGGCAGAGTTGCTGCGGCTTCCAGCCGAAAAGCAGTATGAAGAGGAACTGCAAGAATTAAAGAAGCATGATGAAGGGAGAATCCCGGCCGGGTGGCAGATGTCCCCGCGTTCTGTTCTCACCTTCATAGCGGGAGGAACTGCCGGCAGCCGGGAGATCACTCCGAAATACATCGGAAGCAGGAGGCTGATTGAAATGGCCATCGCTTCCTTGATGACAGACCGGGCACTCCTTTTGATCGGTGAGCCCGGCACAGCGAAATCCCTTCTGTCAGAGCTGCTCACGGCGGCGGTGCATGGTGATTCCGGACATATCATCCAGGGCACAGCAGGGACAACAGAGGATCAAATCAGATATTCCTGGAATTACGCCATGCTGCTCGCCAATGGACCATCGCGGCAGGCTTTGGTGAAAAGTCCTGTTTTCCGGGCCATGGAGAGCGGTTCTATTGCCCGGTTTGAAGAGATATCACGGTGCTCTTCTGAGGTTCAGGATGCCCTCATTTCCATTTTGTCTGAGAAAACCATCTCCATTCCGGAACTGAATGAGGACGTTTCTGCCGTAAGAGGATTTTCGGTGATAGGAACGGCCAATACAAGGGATAGGGGTGTGAATGAAATGTCCTCCGCCCTCAAACGGCGTTTCAATATATTGAATCTGCCAGTTCCTGGTGATATGGAAACAGAGATAGAAATTGTCCAGAAGAGGGTGAACGAGCTTTCTGCCCAGCATCAGCTTCAAGCCGAGCTGCCCCAAGAGGAATTGGTGGAAAAGGTGATCACGATTTTCCGTGAGCTCCGTACCGGCATGACGCTTGACCGCAAGGAGAAATTAAAATCACCGAGCGGCGTCATCTCGACTGCCGAAGCCATTTCACTTTTGACCAACAGCATGGCCCTGTCCGGCAGCTTCGGCAGCGGTCAGGTTACCGACCAGGACATCGCCGCAAGCCTTCAAGGAACAATTGTAAAGGATGATGCGAAGGATGGGATGGTCTGGAAGGAATACCTGGAAAACGTGATGAAGAAAAAAGGATCAGAATGGCGGAGTTTGTATCTGGCCTGCAGCGAGCTGAACGGAGGATGAGGCCCCATATTTTTGGCGTGAGGCATCTTTCACCCGCAGCCTCGATCCATCTAGAAGCGTTCCTGGAGGAGATAAAGCCGACAGCCATCCTGATTGAAGGGCCGTCTGACATGACGCACCTGATCATGGACATAGCGAATCCAAGGTCAAAGCCGCCTCTTGCCATGATGGCATACACATTAGAGCAGCCGGTGGAGACGATCGTCTATCCGCTTGCAGACTATTCACCCGAATACAGGGCGATCCTCTGGGGTGTGGAGCGGGGAGTCCACGTGGAATTCATAGACCTGCCGAGCGGCGTGTCCATGCAGTACAGCATCAAGGAACAGGAAGAGGATGGCGGAAGCCGGCGTTTTGATCTATACAGCAGCCTTGCACGCATTGCAGGTGAACATGACTTTGAGTCCTACTGGGAGCGCTGGTTTGAACAAAACGAAACGCTTCATGATTTTAAGGGGGCAATGGAGGCATTTGGCAGATCGGTGCGAGGGATGGAGGAAGCAGACACTGGAGTCCCGGACGAATATAACACACTGCGTGAGAGATATATGACTGACCGGATCAAGCGGGTGTTTAAGAGCGGCCATTTGCCGCAGCAGACGGTGGTCATTACAGGCGCCTATCATCTTGAGGGACTGCTCGACAGCGATTATTCACTCCCCCTGGAGGATTTTGACGATCTTCCGCAGCGCGCGGCGGGACTGACTCTTATGCCTTATTCCTATTATAAATTATCCGCCCAATCAGGCTATGGTGCAGGCAACCATGCACCCGCCTATTATCAGATGCTTTGGAAAAGCCGGAGGGACAAGGAGCCGGACCGGCTTCCGGCCTATTACCTCACCAGGATCGCGGCAGATCTCCGCCGCTCGGGTTCGGACCGGTCAACAGCCGAAGTTATGGAAGGTGTACGACTGGCTGCGGCACTGGCTTCCTTCAGAAACAGCCGGCCTGTCTTGAAGGACATCAGAGATGCGGCGGCGGTATGTCTTGGGCATGGCGATTATTCGGTAATATCAGATGCCTGCGCAAGGGTGGAGATAGGTTCGAGTGTCGGGTCCCTGGCTGAAGGAGTATCACAGACTCCGCTTCAGTCTGACTTCATCCGCCGGCTGAAAGAGCTGAAGCTTGTGAAATACCGGACGGCCGCAGCTCAGGAAATTCAGCTCGACCTCAGAGAAAACAGGAGGGCAAAGAGCAGGGAAACAGCTTTCAGGGACTTGCTCCGGTCTTTCTTTTTTCACCAGCTGCAGGTTCTCTCCGTCTCCTTCTCGGTGAGACTGGAGATCGAACAGGAATCTGCTTCCTGGGCAGAGCAGTGGAAGCTCCGCTATGATCCCGAAATTGAAATTCAGCTCGTTGAGTCCAATTTGCTCGGTGAGACCGTTGAATGGGCAGCCGCGTACAAAGTTCGTGAGCAGTTGAAGGTTTGTACGAATGTCAGCGAAGCCGCCAGGCTGGTCCGGACAAGTTATCTGTGCGGGATGCTGGAGCTGGCCGCCGAAGCGAGAGCAGCCGTTGCCCGGCTCAGCACAGACACTGCCGATTTCACCGAGACAGCGGAGGCGGTCTGGGAATTAAGCAGAATCACCCAGTACGGTGATGTAAGGGGATTAGACTCAGATGTCCTGCTGCCAGTGATTCAGCGCCTGTTTTTACGGGGCACCCTGCTATTGATGGATGCGGCCGTCTGCAATGATGAAGGGGCACGAACCGTCATGGATGGGATCCAAATCATGAACGAAACCGCGCTGGAATTATATGAACATGTGGATGAAAGGCTATGGTTTGACACGATAACCGAATTGAGCCGGCGCGATGACCGCAATCCTCTCCTGTCTGGATATGCCTGCGGACTGCTCCTTGAAAGAAACAGAATCGATTCCGCGCAGCTTGAAGGAGAAGTGTCGCGGAGGCTTTCACCCGGCATACCTGCCGATCTTGGTGCAGGCTGGTTTGAGGGTCTGTGTATGGGAAATAAATATGCCCTCCTCTCAAGATCCTATCTATGGGAGAGGGTGGACACCTATATATCCGCATTGACTTCTGAGGAATTCCGGCGTGCCCTGGTCTTCCTGCGCCGGGCCCTGACCGCTTTTTCTGCCTCGGACCGTGCAAAGACGGCTGAGCTGCTGGCCGGCATCTGGGGTGTGGACGAGATAGGGGCCAGTGAGTATTTAAATGAAGAACTGTCCCAATCGGAAGAAGACATGATAAACGAATTGAACGACTTTGATTTTGGAGACTTGTTATGAACTTTAATGATGAAAAAATTAGGAGATGGAGACTGGTCCTCGGCCAGGCGGCTGAAAAAAGCCTGCCGGGTGATGACAATGCGTCCCTGCTTACCCGTGAGGAGCAGCTGATGGATGCCGCACTCTCAGCTATTTATGAGGAAGGGGAAGCGGGACTCGGTTCAGGGGCAATACACCTTTCTAAATGGCTTGGGGATGTGCGCTCATTTTTTCCCGAAGACGTAGTCTCTGTCATTCAAAGCGATGCCATCCAGAAAAAAGGACTCACTCAGTTATTATTCGAGCCGGAGACCCTCAAGAACATCAAGCCGAGTATTGAGATGGTCGCAGCCCTGATGGCACTTAAAGGACAAATTCCAGAACGAACCAAAGAGACTGCCAGGGAACTGGTGAAGGCGGTGGTCGAAGATATTAAAGCCCTGCTCGAAACCGAGGTGCAGCAGGCCGTCAAGGGTGCAGTCAACAGGACAACGCGGACGGCTCTGCCGGGTGCAGCCCGCGATATCGATTGGAAATATACCATAAACCGTAATCTGAAAAACTATGATGCTGAACGAAAAATCATCATTCCGGAACGAATTTACTTTTTTGATCATGCCAAAAAGAGCAATCATTGGCACATCATCCTTGATATCGACCAGAGCGGATCCATGGCTGACTCAGTAATATATGCCTCGATCATCGGTTCCATATTCGCCAGCATTCCGGCGCTGAAAACCAATGTGGTAGCGTTCGATGACACTATCGCGGATTTGAGCGAAAGCTGCCAGGACCCTGTCGACATGCTGTTTGGCATCCAGCTTGGCGGCGGAACCGACATCAACAAATCACTCGCCTACTGCGGCCAATTCATCACCGACCCCGAAAAAACCATCTTCATCCTGATCTCCGACTTATACGAAGGAGGCAACCAGGCAGGAATGATGAGGCGCATGAAAGAAATGAAAGAATCCGGTGTCAGGGTCATAGCCCTCCTTGCTCTGTCCGATAAAGGCATCCCTGACTACGACGAAAGCAATGCCAGAAAACTCGCCTCCATGGGGATCCCATGCTTCGGATGTACGCCGACAAGCCTCCCTGGGCTCCTGCAGGATGCCCTTGAAGGAAAAGACCTTGGCAGATGGGCAGGGGAGTATAAGGGGAAGCGGTGAATGGAGAGTGAGCGGGAAAATCAGGTGGATTTTGATGAATTTTGACCGTTTTCTTCGATTTCCGCTTAAATAATTCAGTTTACTAGTTTTGAATGACAAGCACC
Source organism: Paraperibacillus esterisolvens (assembly GCF_046237625.1). Taxonomy (GTDB): domain Bacteria; phylum Bacillota; class Bacilli; order Bacillales; family DSM-1321; genus Paraperibacillus; species Paraperibacillus esterisolvens. Next base: position 1,773,646 of record NZ_CP143545.1, read on the forward strand.
GCCTTAAAAGCTGGCTGCGGGGCGTTTACTTGCGAACTTTGGAATTTACTTGCGGGGATGGCAAGTTTACTTGCGGAACGGTGGATAGCAGAAATCAGAAACAAACTAAAACACGTATAACGGATATTGCAAAGTCCATTTCATTTGAAATAACATAGGCAGTAGGTTACAGAAATAATCGATTTTAAGTATTAAATAGGAGATTTTTCATGAGACTTAGGAAATTAATACTTGTTAATATCTTCGCAGTTGTATCTGTACAAGCTTTGTTCCTTTGTATGGAGAGGATAAAACCGGCAGCTGACATCTCCTTGATTTCACTGCTGACTATTCTCCTGACACCAATTATATTATTTGTACTCAATTATAAGATAGAGATTAGAAGAGAAAAACCGTGTTATCTACTAAATTCTATCCTGATTCTAATAGGCTGTGGACTTGGAATGACTGTATATTTGTTCAGTTCTGGTTTCACTTTAGACCATTGGAGACTAAATCATAGAGATTATGAAACGTTTGCCATAGGAATGTTACTAGTGAAAAGTAGTGCCTATCAATGGATATTTGGCAGTATCATTTGTATGATATTACTGCGTATTACAAGTATAAGAGCTATTAGAGCAAATAAATAAATGAATAGAGCGACTTGCATTGGTGGGAGTCGGCACATTTTTGGGAGATTGCGAGTGTTAACAGAACAATGGTCAGCTTTTCCGTTGTTCTGTTTTTATATCTAATAGAAAGCAATATGGGTGTTTTTTGCTGGTCTTCGTGACTCTGTGGTTCAAATGCTGCTTGTTTAATTTCTAGTTTTCTAGTTTTGGGGTTGTTACTTGCTGAAAGGACAGCTTTACTTGCGGAAATGCACCATTTACTTGCGAAGATTGGAAATTACTTGCGAAAATGGCATTCTTACTTGCGAAAACAGTAAATTCACTTGCGGAAATTGCCTATTTACCTGCGAATCATAGTGAACAGCAGAAATTTGAAACAGACTAAAACAAAGAGGTGTAATGATGGGATCAAAATTCGCCAATATTCATATTCAGACTAATGATATAAAGGGCATAACGGATATTATTAACCAGTCTCATACACAAAGTTCTTTCTTTATAGAGGTAAAAAGCAATTGGATCAGCATATACAGTGACAGCTACCATTGGGAGGGCATAGAGCAGGAGGCGAAAGCTTTTTCAAGCGAGTTGAGCCAGCCTGTTTTATCGGTTGGTTATTTTGATGATGATGTTGTGGAAATAGCATTAATCCAGGATAAGCAGGTTATCACAAAGCAACTTTCCGGTTATGGAGCAGAGGATTACGGATTAGACCCTGAAAATATGAACATCGATTTATTTAAACAAACCTTACAATTAACCATAAAGAATGAAGAATTAGAAACAGCCTTGGAAATGGAAGATATCAGTGAGATTGTAGAGGAAATGGGGAAACTCCTCAATCTCGAGCTTTGGCAGAAGTATGAGTGGATTGAAGAAGAAGGAGAAAAAGAAAAGTATCTGCAGGTTAAATCATTGTGAGTCTGGAAAAAGAGTATTACCAGGGACAGAACTTTTGGAAGAAATCCCCGAGCGGGAAAAGGATAGATTACGAGTTAAATGATACAGTTGTCGCACAGGCAGAAGCCCTTTTATCCGTGAAATTCCCGCCCTCGCTGATTCGCCTGTTAAAGATTCCAAAATGGGGGAGAGCTGGAATATCCATATTTTCTTCTTCCGGTGATGGATGAGGATGGCAGCCGTTTCGATAGACAGGAGCGGTTTCCATCCATTGAACCGATTCATTTTAAGAAGGATGATATGAGCCTGATGTCCTCGCAGGAGCTGCTGGCGGAAAGGGGATTAGCAGATAATCGGTTAATCGTACTCTGGACTGACTTCCACTATTGGGTGGTGCTTGATTACCTGGAGCAGCATGCTGATCCTGCGGTTCTGTTTATAGGAGTGAATTTTTCGGCTTCCACTTATGACAGGACGGCATGGGAGTATATTAGACAGACAGATAGTTTTGATGAGTTCCTGACAAAGCTGTACCGCATCAAGGGCAGATAGAAACACAAAAACCGTTTTTCCATAGTGGGAGGACGGTTTGTATATGGAAACAGTAATTTGATCCTTTTCCATATCAGTATAAAAAGGCAAAAACAAACCAATATCAATACCTGTAACTGGAAAAATCATCTGTAGCACCTTAGCTATTTCTTCTCGGTATTAAATAATTTCCTTATAAAATTCCTTCATTACTTCCTCAAGCATTGAAATGTTCTTTTCTCCATTTGTACTTATCCAACCTACTAAATTAATTTACCCACCGGAAAACCCCATCGGAAAACTCATACCTATTTCGAATTCAAGTTCATTTCCGTATAAAGGTAATAAGGGTACGTAGAATAATGCTATTATTTTGATGGATGTAAGTGGCTGGTTAAATTACACATAAATTGGATGGTTTGTTTCAACTGAAATTGCCGTATAATTTAAATGTTCATCCTGGTCTAATAATAATGAAGAACCTAAAGGCAGAGGTAAATATACTTGAAGAGGAGCTTATATACATGTCATGGACTGTTGCAATTGCTATTTTAATTGGTATGATTTTTAAGTTCTTAAATGCCCCTCCGAGTGCAATGGTTGGATGGTTTCTAGATAAATTTGCACTTCATCCGCAACTTGATCCAAAGGATGCTACTATCACGTATAACGGGAATCAATTAAAAGGAGAAGAGAAAATCAGGTTTATTGAAAATTTTAATAAAGCGTCATTTTTAGAAGAATACTGGATATATCCAGGCAACGAAAAATTATTTCTAAATCCGGATATAAATGTTATTCCATATGTCATTAACCTTAAAAGAAGAAATAAAGCCGTAAATTTATTTGTATATCAATATGATGAACACATTGATGTTGTAAAGCAGTATAAGAAGAAAGTGAAATCTTATAGTCTTCGCTCTCATGATCTGCAGGTGAATACTGTATCGAGCGACAAATAGCACATGGCAAACAGCTTCTTTCTGAAGGAATGGGTATCCGGCCTCCTTTTCTATTAAAAAATAAACTTTCATGTAAATGGTAATCATCCTATAATAGGCAGAGGTGCATAATGGGTCTTGCAATAACTTTGGTTGTTATAATCTCGATATTTTCCCTCATAGCTACTATCCTAATAGCTGGAAAAGGAGAGGAAGGATACAGCAAATCTGTAAAACGCACCACTTCCAATCTTACTCTAATCTATTTCGTAGTAATCTTTATTTCCTTGATTGCAGTTGGGGTATATATCATTAAGTTTGCATAAACTAAAAAGTGGAAAAACCTATCGTTATTGTGACGATAGGTTTTTTAAATGATCATATAGAAGAATACAAAAAAATAATGCACCGGGCTCCACCATGGCCTCCCAAAAGGGGTACGTTCGTTTTACATTCGCAAGGGAAGATGAAGAATCCTATTAAATACAAACCACCACCTTCCCTTGGGCATGACCCTCCCCAAAATATTCAAACGCCTCAACGATTTCACTCAGCGCAAACTTTTTATCAATAACCGGTTTTACTTTTCCAGTCCCAAGTAATTCTTTAACCTCATTCAGGTCCCTTTGGTTTGCTCTCTGCAGGAGGTGACTAAATTTCCTGCTTCCTGCCCTGGAAATGAGAGGACCGAAGAATAGTGCTTGAAAGAACTGGGATGGAGATCCTCCAACGTGAACAAACTGCCCGTGTGGCTTTAGTGCCTGTTTGTATGCTGAAAGGGAATTAGAACCGTTCACTCCCAGGATCAAATCGTAACGCCCCTCATTCAGTGTGAAATCCTCTTTCGTATAATCCATGACATGGTCGGCTCCTAAGGTTTGCAGGATCTCTACATTACGGGTGCTGCATACTCCCGTTACTTCAGCCCCGAACGCTTTGGCGATTTGTACCGCAAATGTTCCGACTCCGCCGGATGCTCCGTATATTAATACCTTCTGTCCAGGCTGGATTTTCCCTTTATCACGCAGTCCCTGCAGGGCCGTACCGGCTGCCATGGGGGAGGCAGCCGCTTCCTCGAAGGAGATATTGTCTGGCTTCAGGGCCAGAGCAGATTCGGGGACCGCAGCATACTCAGCAAAGCCGCCCCAGCCGCACACGGAGAGGTCGCCAAATACATCATCACCTTCTCTAAATTGCATAACGTGCTTACCGACAGCTTCAACTGTTCCGGCGATATCTCCGCCCGGCACAGGAAATTTGGGTTTTGTCAGTCCAAAGGCAAAACGGGCAGGGAAGGGCTTGCCTTTTAATAGAACCAGGTTTCCAAAGTTTAGGGAAGAAGCATGGATTTTTACCAGTACTTGATGATCAGCTGGTACCGGTTTAGTTATTTCCTTTACTTTTAGGTTATGGGGTGAACCGTATTTCTCGCATACGATTGCTTTCATACAATCTCCTCCAATTAAAAAATGAAAAGTTTTAAAATGTCCTTGTCAAAATGTTAGCTTTATCATAACAAGGGCATGAAAACTCTTCATTGACTTAAGGTAATTTCTGAAGATTTTTAGAACCTAATTTGTATGGAGTTTGCTTTTCAGCCGCTTTTTTATCCGGCTTAAGGATTCGGGAGTGATTCCGAGATAACTTGCCAGTTGATGCTGCGGGACACGGTCCACCAGCCAAGGCCGTTTCTTCATGATAAATTCGTAGCGTTCTTCAGGGGATGAGTGAATGAAATCTCCAAAGTGTTCCTGAATTTCACTCATGTTGATTTCCATCATCGTCCGGATCATGGTTTCCAGCTGTGGGTATTTGGCAAACAAGATGTTTTCAGTATCCAGGTCGCCGGCAACCAAGAGGGAGTCCTCGACACATATAATGGAATACTTTGAGGAATTCTTTTTGTTATGTAAGTTGATGATGGGAATCGCTTGTTCTTCGGTAAAAAAGTTTGATGTGACTTCATGGCCCCGTTCATCGATAGAAAACTGCCGGACACACCCCTTTAGCACAAAGTAACATTTAATAGAGGATAGTTCTCCTTGTCCGAGCAGGCAGGTTCCTTTTTTATATTCATTGATTTGAAGACTTTCATAGATGGCGCACTGTTCATCACTGCTGAGGGAAGAAAAATCAGACATATATTTCAGGAGGAGTTCCTTCATAAGATCTTCCTTTCAGATTACGGTTTAGTCCCTGTCATTCCATTATACGCATGGAAACGCCAAAATAGCTTTAAACTGTACAGCGAAATCAAACACAAAAAACCGTTCTTCAATTCAGAGCTCGAAGGACGGTTTTCTTCAATTAAAGTTTATTGGCCGGACTCTCGCTTATGAGCTGAAAGCCGCTTTGGGGTTCGTAGAAGTAGAGGGCCCGCCTGGTTTTTCGCTGCTGGTGGCTATGCCGCAGCTGGATGGCATTGTTCTTTTTTTTGTTGAAGCTGCCTAGTTTCATATCGATGGTAAAGGAGTGGCCGTAACTATGGTTTATTCTTGTGGTGAATGGTGATATTTTTTCTGGTCGAAGAGTGTGGGCCAGGGCGAGCCAGATGCACTCGCCGTGTCTCGGTGAGTGGAGCGGGAACCAGTAGATATCGAGCTCGGAACATACTTCGACCGGACACCAGCTGACATTGCCGAGGATGGACTTGGCGCTCTGGATGCCGCCGATGAGGCTTGTGCCATAATAAAGCATGCTGTTGTTTAGAATCGTGGTGGGTTTTTGAGCGACTAAAAACGTTTCATGTCCCTGGATGACCAGAGAATAGTGATTAGCGAACGAATCAAATGATGACTTAATTGAAATGGTTTCATTAGTAATGATATAACGATCTTTCATTTCCATTCGTTTTCCCCCTATAATTATCTCTAAAGTTACAGCTGTCCATTCCCCTTACCCCTTCCTCCTTTCTCTGCTCCTGGTTCAATTATCCTATATTTCCCAAAACTTGTAAAACATTAATTCTTGCAGTGCAGGTTTTTTCAATTCGTTCAAAGATTGGCTTATTTGGGCTGTTTTTTTGAGGTTCCAAAAGAAATATTTCCTGGCTCATTTCTATATCCCGGCAAAAAAATGAAACAGCAACAAAAAGACTGCAGAGAAGAGGTATAAAAAGTAGAGGAAAACCTGACTCTTTTTAGTTATATTAAACTAACATATCCCGCAAATAAAAGCGGCCAAGAAAAAAACGTGCAGGCTGTCTGCACGTTTTTTCCTCAAGCTATCAGTTATTCGGTAATTCCAACTCCGTTTAAGCCATTTTCGCTGGCTTTGGCTTCGGCACTGCCTGCACCGTAAAGATCAACTGCAGACTGGATGATGGCCTTGCGGGCATCACTGAAGTTTGAGTCTGGAGTGAGGTAGACGGTGAGGGCGCGGTAATAGATTTTGCCGAGCTTCTCCTTGCCGATCTCGACACCTGTCAGGTAGGCCGCATGGTTAATGATGGAGGAGTTGATGTGCACTCCGCCATTATCGAGGTTCAGCGGCAGGTCATAGTATTCATCCATGTGCTTCGGATACAAGCCGCGGCCGTCGCCATAAGGCGTATAAGCAGCGCCGACCGGGAATTTATTCGGATTGCTGAGGCTCCTCAGTGAATCACGCCCTGAAGCCACTGCGTCCGGAGCCATAACATCTTCGCCCACTTCCCAATCATCGCCGTCGATCAGTGTGCCGAATATGTCTGAGAAGGCTTCATTCAGTGCTCCCGACTGGAAGCGGTACTTCAGGCCGGCAGAGTGGGTGGTCACACCGTGCGTCATTTCGTGTGCGGCCACATCCAGTCCTGCAGACAGCGGGATAAAGAACTTTCCATCGCCATCGCCATAGGTCATCTGGTAGCCGTCCCAGAAGGCATTGTTGTAATTGTCGCCATAGTGGACAGTCGATTTAATCGCCATGCCTTTGCCGTCGATGGAATTACGTCCATGCTCGTCCTTGTAATAATGATAAACCTGCTCGGAGTTATAATGAGCATCTACAGCAGCGCGGTCATAATCATCTTTGAAGGAGGCGTCATTTCCTGAATAAAGTGTACCAGGGAGGCGGACTTGGGCAGTGCGCCACTGATTTTTGAAATCATACGTATAGATGCCGCCGAGGTTTTCATGAGAATTATCGTACAGGTAAAATTGTGTTCCTTCTCCTGAACCGGCTTCATTTTTATGAGTGATATGGAGGGAGCGGTTTGCGCCTTTAATACCCGTTCCGACTCCTTTTGAAGATTTATATTCATCCGCATGCATCAGGCCATTGTATTGATCGATCACTTCGCCTGTTTTCGCATCTACAAACACGAACCAGTTGCCCGGCTTCTCCCCAAGGAAGGTAACATTCACCTTATAAGCGAGATATTCTTTTTCCTGGAAAGGATAGATAACCAGCTCAGTCTTCGGGTCGTATTCCAGCTCTTCAGGGGCAGAGACGGCTTTCTTCGCATGTTCCAGTGCTTTTCCTGAGGAAAGCTCCGGCTTTGTCGAAAGAGATTCTTCTGCAACTTCATTATTATAATAACCATTTACAGTGGAAACACTTCCGTCCTCTGCATAGTGGACGATCAGCTCAGCGCCTTCAACCGGCACGCCGTCCTTTTCCTGCTGCAGCTTTACATGAGTCATGCCCTTGCTGTCCTTTTCCTGGGACTTCACTTTAAGGTTCTTTCCAGGGGCCGCAAGCTTCAGGGACTCCTTGTTCTGCTCTACATATTGAACTGCATCCGCATTCGCTCTTTGCCCGGATTTATTCTTTACGAACACCTGTTTATTCTGCTGACCGTAGGCCTTGCCAGGCGTACTGCTGGAATTCTCAATTTGAACCGCACCTGCAGGACTTGCGCCGAGAGCGCTCGTAAACAATGCGGCAGACAATACCATCGGAAATACAAACTTCTTCTTGTTCAATAACTTCCCCTCCAGAATACTAGATAAGGCTTCCACTGTTTCGGTTAACGAAAATTCCGGGACGCTTAAAAAGTATTGTAAGGGATGGAAGAGCAATTGTTAACAATAATTTTAAAAGATTCTGAAAATTGAGTCTTTTGGAATGGATAGAGGGCAGTAAAACCGTTTTTAAATATAGTTCTTAACGCTTATTTTTTAAAAAGGCTGTTTTCAATAAAGTTGCTATACACAAAAAGCTCGCAAAGTATATAATGCAAGTTTTTAGTGCAGCTATATTTTTATTCGAAATACAGTAGCAAAAACCAGCTATCTTTCTCAAAAAAAATTTCTATTAAAAAAGAAATTGGCCAAGGGTGTGGCAGTCAGGATTCATTCTGGCAGAGTCCTGGTCAATATCTCAGTCTCCACTGAGATAAAAGCTCCTTTTTGCGGAATGAAACAATATATCGAATCGAAACAGGGAGGAACCGCGATATCCCTGATCCTGCTTGTGACCGGTTCGGGGCCAGTTTGATTTATGCGATCCATGAAGGCTGATAGTTAAAGGAGGGATATTCATGAACCGTTATAAAGCTGAAAAAGTCGTTTTTATATGTCAATCTGTCGATGCTTGGGATCATGTTTATCCTGCCGCTGTTATGGGTATTATTTGCATCATTTGATCTCAATGCCCAGTAGGGCCTAAAAATGAAGAGCTCTTTTACACTCGGGAACTTCACATCGCTTTTTAAGGATCCTGCTAATCTCCGTTCCTTTGGAATCGGGCTGTTATCTCGGTTGGCCAGGCTGTGCTTGTGGTAATGGTCGCCATCATGGCCGCTTATCCGCTGTCGCGGTATGCCCTGAAATTCAAGAAGCCGTTTATGAATAGCATCCTGTTCATGACGGCCCTGCCAATCACGGCGGTGATGGTGCCGGTCTACCAGCTCTTCATTTATCTGAATATGCAGGATTCCCTCATCGGAACCATCCTGTTTTTAACGGCATCCGGACTTCCTTATGGGATTGGATGATGAAAAACTTCATGAATTCTGTTCCGCTGGAATTGGAGGAATCAGCATGGATTAACGGTGCGTCTGTGTGGGCTGGCCTGCGGAAGGTAGTCGCGCCGCTAATGATTCCTGGCATTTCAGTCGCAATCTTTACCTTTTCCGGAAGCTGGGGGAACTTTTTCGTTCCGTATTTCCTTATTCAGTCACCGGACAAGTTTCCGGCCTCGGTCACCATTTTCCAGTTCTTCGGGACCTTCGGGATGATCGAATACGGAAAGCTCGCTGCGCTCTCCATGGTGTATACGATGCCTCCAGTCATCTTATATATATTTTCACAGAAGTTCATGAGTACAGGCTTAAGCCTCGGCGGAGTATCTAAAGGCTAATCTCAAAATAAAAGGAGTGCTTGATATGTTTTGGACACTTGATAAATTAGAACGCCGTATACAGGAGCTGGATTCCTACCGCTACCGAAATGCCCAGGCGATTCAGTCTTTTCAGGCCCTGGAGGATGCAGAAGGTAACATTTCCGAACGGCCGCCTGAAGGCGGGGAATGGGGAACAATGAATGTCCTGGACCGCTGGGAAGGCCGCGACCAATATATCTGGCTGAAAACCCAGGTCTCCATCCCGGAGCAGTGGGCCCGGCAGAAGATTGTGGGTGTGTTCGACTTTGGGAAAACAGGCGGAGGCAATAACTCCGGATTCGAGTCCCTGTTGTATATAAATGGTACACCGTATCAGGGAGTGGATATGAACCATCAGGAGGTGTTCTTGGATGGAAGCCTCGCCGGGAGCAGCATCGAGCTCTGCTTCAGGCTCTGGTCAGGGCTTGAAGGCGGAGGGCAGCCGACGCTTCAGGAGCATCAATTGAAGAAGGCGTTTATCGCCTGTCTCGATGAAAAGGCCGATGATCTGTATTACACGGCAAAAGCAGGCTTGGAAACCGTGAAGTATCTTGAGGAAAACCAGCCGGAGAGACAGACGCTCCTAACCGTCCTGGACCGCGCCTTCCTGTTAGTGGATTGGTCAGATGCGGGCTCAGAAGGATTCTATGATTCTCTTTATGAAGCTCAGTCTCTATTAAATGCAGAAATCGAGCAAATGCCTCCAAGTTTCCCTGTAACCGTGACCGCCATCGGGCATACCCATATCGATGTAGCCTGGCTGTGGCGGCTGAAGCATACAAGAGAAAAAGCGGCCCGCTCCTTTTCAACCGTCCTGCGCCTGATGGAGCAGTACCCGGACTATGTGTTCCTGCAGACCCAGCCGCAATTATATGACTATATCAAAACGGATTATCCGGAAATTTATGAGCAGATCCAAAAACGGGTGAAGGAAGGACGCTGGGAAACAGAAGGCGGAATGTGGCTCGAAGCCGACTGCAACCTGACATCCGGGGAGTCGCTCGTGCGCCAGCTGCTTTTAGGTACAAAATTCTTCCGCGAGAACTTTGGGAAGGAATGCGAATATCTGTGGCTTCCGGATGTATTCGGCTACAGCTGGGCCCTGCCGCAGATTCTGGTCAAGTCCGGCATCAAAACCTTCATGACCACGAAAATCAGCTGGAGCCAGTACAACAGGATGCCCCATGACACCTTTAAATGGAGAGGCATCGACGGCACGGAAATTCTGACCCATTTCATCACCACCCCTGAGGATGACCGCTGGTTTTATACATATAACGGCCAGATCACCCCTCGTTCCGTCAAAGGCATCTGGGAAGCATACCGGGATAAGGGCGTGAACCAGGAGCTCCTGCTTTCCTATGGCTACGGCGACGGCGGGGGAGGCGTGAACCGCGAAATGCTGGAGATGAGACGAAGGCTGGACAAAATGCCAGGCCTGCCGGCTGTGAAGACAGGCAGGGCGGACGAATTCTTCCAGCGCCTGCATGAGAATGTCGAAAACACCGATCAATATGTCCATCTCTGGGATGGGGAGCTCTATCTCGAGTACCACCGCGGAACGTATACCTCACAGGCCTACAATAAACGGATGAATCGGAAAATGGAGCTGCTGCTGCGTGAAACCGAGTGGCTGAATGCGTTGAACAGTGTCCTGAAGGGTTCCTGGGCAGGTTATCCTGCTCAAGGACTCGAGGAAAGCTGGAAAATCGTATTAAGAAACCAATTCCATGACATCATCCCTGGATCCTCGATCACTGAGGTGTATGAGGACAGCAGGCTGGAATATGCTGAAGCATATGAGCTTGCGGCGGGTGCATGGAGTGCGGCTTCACAGTCCATCACTGAGAATGATGGAGGAAACGCAATTGCTGTTTACAATTCCTCTTCGTGGAAGCGTAACGATCTTGTGAAAATTGACACTACTGCTCCTGGTGAATTGATCTGGAAGAATGAGAGTGGAGACGTACTCGACTCCCAGAAAACGGCGGACGGAGATTGGCTGGTCTGGGTTTCGGATGTACCGTCACTAGGCAAGAGCACCATCCGCTATGAACAGGGTACGAATGGAACTGATTCTCGTTTCCATACAGCTGAAAAAAGTGTTTCCACCCATTTTTATGAAATCTCTTGGAATGACAACGGCCAGCTGACCTGTATCTTTGACAAGAAAAATGAGCGGAATGTCCTGGCACCGCATACAAAGGGCAATGTGTTCCAGGTGTTCGAGGATAAGCCGATGCGCTTTGATGCCTGGGATATCGATATGTACTATCAGGAAAAAATGAAGGAAATATCGAAGCTAAAGGATATACAGGTAATCGAAAATGGACCTGTGCGCTGTGTGGTGGAATTCAAATGGGCATATTCCAACTCAACTATATCCCAAAGAATGGTCCTTTATTCCGACATTCCGCGGATCGATTTTGAAACGAAGGTGGATTGGCATGAACAAGACCAGCTGCTCAAAGTCGCATTCCCTGTGGAAATCCGGGCAACAGAAGCCACCTACGATATTCAGTACGGAAACGTAAAACGGCCGACCCACTGGAACACAAGCTGGGATTATGCCCGGTTTGAAACAGTCGGCCATCAGTGGGCAGATCTCTCTGAGCGGGATTACGGGGTGAGTCTGCTGAATGACTGCAAATATGGCCATGACATCAAGGACAATGTGATGCGGCTGACTCTAATAAAATCCGCTACCTATCCGGATATCAGAGCAGATCAGGGCGAGCATCTGTTTACCTATTCGCTCCTTCCTCATGCAGGCAGCTGGTATGAAGGAAATACCGTGCGCCAGGCCTGGGAGCTCAATAATCCTCTCACCTATGCGGAAGGTCAGACAGAGAGTGTTTCACTGTTCAGTGTTTCTGCACCAAACGTGATCGTGGATGCTGTGAAAAAGGCAGAGGATAAGGATGCCCTTATCATCCGTCTGCACGAATTTGCCGGAGCCCGCGGGAAAGTGGAGCTTGGTAGTGATAGAAAGATTGAATCCTGGCAGGAGTACGATTTGATGGAGAGACCTATCACTGAGGTTCAGGAAAGCAAAGGCTTTGCGTTTGATATTAAACCTTATGAGATTAAGACTTTTATGGTGAAGCTGAAATAGGGGATTCTTAAAAAGGGAAAGATGATTGGGCCAATGAGAAGCGGTTTAGAGAGGCGGCTCAGGACTAAAACCGCGACCGCTCCTCCTGGAAATGGTTCAGAGAGAGCTTCTCAAGACCAAAGCAAGAATGGCCCGCTGGAAAGTGGTTCAGAGAAGGTGACGGATCGTATCACAGGAAACATAATACTTGAACCGGGGGCTCTCATAGCATATTGCATTGAGGGCCTTCTGCTGCCTTTAAAAGGCTCAGAGCAATTCGAACCCTATTCAGAGCCCATTGTGAATGCCTCCGAGCTGTTCGGAATACAACTCAAAACCCTGGAAATACCCTCCGAGCCTTTCGGACCTGTCTGAAACTTATTGTGAACTCATTCTGAGCAGTTCGGAATACACTTCGTAACACCGCTCGGAACCCATAGGAATACCCTCTGAAGCTATTGGATCCCACCTATGGTGGCATTGTGTTGAAATTATATAAAGAGTGGAGGGGGTCTTCCTATGGGGAGCTCTAGCATTCTGTTTGTTATGTTTTTTATTCTTGTTTTGTTATCTGAGTTCTGTGGTAATATGGCTGGCCAGCAGGTAACGAAAATCCTCCTCATGGTAACCGGATATCACTGATTTATGCTTGTGCAGGGAAGGGAAGATGGAGGTTCATTCTTATAGCGGGAGTGCCTTTGACGTTATATTTGTATTCGCTTGGGGTTCTGGTTTATATATAACCTTTTAGAATCATAGATTCCGGTACGGGCTGAAAAAAGAGAACCAGCCCAAACGGCGGTTCTCTCTTTACATTTATTTTGCTGATTCAGTAGCTTTGTAGAAGAAGATTATCACGGAACAGAGATAGCTTTATTTGCAAAAAACCCAATTAATGATAATGAAGCCAGACAACTGGCTAATGTCGCTTAACCAGCGCACAAGACCGATATGCCGACTATACGTTGTGGCAGGGGAATGGAGATGCATATCGCCATGCTTACTGGAGTGCACTAATGACCAATCACATTAGTAGAGACTTTGCGTATCAAGCAGGATATCCTCATGAGGGGTACTCTCACGGTGATTCTTTATCCAGCCTTGACGTAAAGATGGATATTGAGAATAATTATAGAGGAAGGATTGATGGAACAACATGGTCCTCTTCAAGTAATGCTTCTTTAGGTACAAAAATAGCTGATACAATTTCAGCAGGCTCACCTAAAGTAAGAATTAGGACACATACTACTGGTACTCCAGCCGAATACATTGACGGCGTGCCAACTAAATATACTGGAAAATTCGTTCCAACATCCGATGGAGGAAGAGTTAAGTAATTTTAAAGGGGCTACTATGAAGAAGTTACTTATTTCAATATTATTATTATTAGTAAGTATCATATATTTGATTTATAGAATTACGGTTAATCCCATTTTTTTAACAGGAGTATCTGCCAAAGTTAAAAATCCTATCCAATTCAACGGACTAACAATAGGGATTGACACTGGATTTATTGAAGGCAGCCAAAAATCAATTTATACCATTTCTCTTTTACCAGTTTATTTAATGATAATAATATCTTTGCTGTTAGTAATCCTCTATCTAAGAAATAGGAATAATTGAATAAGAAAAAAAGATAATCCTTTTGTGGGTTATCTTTTTTAATGTGGAATGGAAAAAGTCCACCCAGTCTTACTACAGTCATTCAATAGAAAACAAACTGTATTTTCATGGAAGGAAAGGGGGAGAGCAAAAAAAGAGAACCAGCCAAACCGGCGGTTCTCTCCTTAATCTTATTTCGTTGACTCATTTGATTTGTAGAAGAATTTGGCGGTAATCGAGCCGTCACTATTTTCTTTGATGTTTGTTACATGAATTCCAGAATCTCCAGGGGTTGCGCTGTAACCTTTCCAGAAGTAGTAGGAACCGCTGTGGACATTCCCTGAAACCGGAGTGATGCTGCTGCCGGTTTTGAAGAAGTCGCCTGCATCGCCGCGGTTGACGTTGTGCTCAAGGTCATATTTGCCGTCTGCCTGAAGAGTGGACAAGCCGTAGTGGCTGATGACTGTACCATTTGCAAGCGTGATGGACTGGTTGGACTGGAAGCGCTTATTCATCCAGTTTTCCACATTGTTCGGTGTGCCGTACTGCTTCAGGACATTTTCATCCACGTGCCAGGCCACCAGGCCGTGGGCATCTTTGCCCTGGCGGATCAAGCCTTTATTAAAACCTGTCTGCTGGACATTTTCGAACAGGAAGTACTCGGTGCCGTTGGAGCCCGGCACTTCCATCTTGACGAAGGCATCCGTAGAGCTTGCTTTGTTTACCGGCTTAAGCGTAATCGTTTTGACACCGTCAGCAGGTGTTACATTGATTGGGGAAGCCCAGCCAAGGAACATTTTGGAGTATGGATCAAAGTTCACTGGCGAGTTGCCGGAATATTGATTGGCATCCGGGTAGCGCATCCAGGAACCGCCCGCCATCATGGAGTAGTTGCCGACTCCTTCAGAGGTATAGGCTGTGTCATAGAAATCCGGCAGTCCGAGCGCATGGCCGAATTCGTGGGAGAAGACGCCGGCCTGTCCAGGGTAAGGACCGGTCTTGGCAGCATCGCTGTAGCTGTCGGTGGCAAGATCATAGCCGGCCACATTTCCGCCGATTTCCGGCTGGACATTGTAGTTGTTGACTAACACGCCGTCAAACGTATGGTCTGTGATAAATTGTGCCCGCCATGCACTCATTTCAGCAGCTGATACCACGCCATCGCGGTTCACGTCCGGTGTAGCAAAGCCTGTCTCATAATACTTCGCATAATACAGGGCGCTTAAAGCATTCCACTTATGGGACCAGATCTGGGCCGGATCCTGGCTCCATTCAGCCCCTGATCCTTCATGGACGATGAATACGTTCTGAACCTGGCCGTTCACAGCATATTTAGAGAAATCGACTACACCGTCCGCCGCTTTGAACACGTCTGTCACATATTCACCAATATGGGCATCACCGTTTACATTGCCGTTCACATACTTGCCATTCTCCGCATGCTTCCCGTCCTGATCCAGGTAGTAGGAAGCGCCCTTTGGCAGTTCCACCCACACCAGCTGGGCATTATCCTTCTTCACAAGCTTCGCTTTGCCATAGCTTGATTCCTTGTAAATATTCTGCATCGTATTATCAGTCGGCGCTTTCACACCGTTAAATTCTGCAAATTGTTTAAACTCATCAAGCTCATATGGATTATATTGATCCCCGAAAATGAGGTCATCGAAATATTTGGCAGGCACCTGTCCTTTAGGATCACCCTTCGGCTCATCGCCATCTTTAAATTTCGCCAGGATTACAAGTAATGGCACATCACCGACAGCCGGCTTAGGAGTTACATGATTGTCTCCGGCCTGTTCAAATTTTGACCCTTGCTGTTCGGCAAACTTCTCAGCCGGATCCGCTTTTGTCAAACTCTTTCCAAGCTCTTTTGCTTTTGCAGCCATTTCAGGGGAGGCACCCACATAATCAGCCAGACTGATTCCTTTAAGATCAGATGCTTTAACCGATGTTGGGCCGGATCCGTGTAGTCCGGATAACCCGATGCTCCCAGCCAGCGCAACCGCCAGCGCAGATTTAGATAAAACTTTCAGCACATTCGACACTCCCTCTATTTATCTAGTAAGTTTGTTGCTATTTGAATATATCAGAAAATTTTGCAATCAGTTATAAAGAGATATCGACAGG
Organism: Paraperibacillus esterisolvens; assembly: GCF_046237625.1. Taxonomy (GTDB): domain Bacteria; phylum Bacillota; class Bacilli; order Bacillales; family DSM-1321; genus Paraperibacillus; species Paraperibacillus esterisolvens. Next base: position 1,789,758 of record NZ_CP143545.1, read on the forward strand.
AGTTTACAAGGATTAGCAGCCCCACAAGAGGAAGACCGAATGAATGGAGAAATAATAGTTCTTTAGTTATATAAAGTACCTAAGGTTTGCCAATAGGGGTCCTGGTTTTTGTCGAATGCAGCAGAAAATTTCTTTCGTAAAGGGAAATATTTTATGGTTTTGAAAGCATTAACTCTTAGAGTCAATCTTTTAATCCGCTCCATTCAGCGGTTACTAACTGTGAGTCTTGCAACTTATTATTTAAACAGTGAAAATATTTAATTGAAGCTGCAGATGTAGATGAAATTCAGTATGCAAGGTCACAGTATTAAGCGAATATCTGTGTGCAGGGATATCGACACTGTTGAAAAAATTTACTTGTCATGTAATAAAGTTTAATAAGGATTTAGAGAATCAATATAGGAATGAGGAAGTAGAATGAGTCAAACGGAAGTTAGAAGAGGACTGCGTATTAGGTGTGATGAGGGTCTAGAGCCGGAAATAAGGAGAGCTTGCTTAGAGTTTGCGAGCTGGCTGCGGAATGAGTTTGAATTCCCTATTCGGGTTGTTGTGTATATTAAAAAGGATGACCAAATAAAGAATACGACTACTAAGGAATTAGTGTCCGGAACATTTTTTGCACCGTTTGATAAAAAAGGTGAGCCGTACATCCGGGTAGCTGCTGGTGATTATAACAGAGTGCTTAAGGCAGCAGGAAGAGATGAAGCTCTCGCTGTAATTCTTGGCACGATAGCCCACGAGTTAGGGCATTATTACCAGTGGGTGGATGGCAAAGATCTTAATGAAGAGGGAGCAGAAAACAATAGCGAATATTTACTTGATTTATACTCTCAAACTAGAGACCATCCATAAGAATTGGTAGTGAACAAAGGGAGTTAGCGGAACAGTAACGCTATTTATAAGTTAAACTTATGATAACCAATGATTAATTCCGAATTCTCTTATGATTATTCGTGGAGTAAAATCAGCCATATAACGTATTCCAAAAGAATGAGGGATGTTAAGTGGGCATTGATTTTCATAATGAGAAAAATCGCAGGACATATGCAACTCGAAACGCAGATCATTCGTGGATTGAAGTAATAAAGGAACTTGTACCCATCCAGAATATTTGGAAGGCAGTGGATATTGGATGTGGTGGAGGAATTTACTCTAAGGCTCTATCCAATATGGGAGTAGACTCTGTTACTGGCATCGATTTTTCCGAAACCATACTTGATGGTGCCAGAGAAAACTGCAGGGAGTTTAAGAACATATCTTTTAAACAAGGAAATGCTTTGCAAACAGGCTTAGAAGGCAGCCATTATGATTTGGTGCTTGAAAGAGCATTGATTCATCATATAGATGATTTACAGAAGTGCTTTACCGAGGCATTCAGATTATTGAAGGATAGCGGATATTATATGGTTCAGGACCGCACGCCTGAAGACTGCCTGCTAAAAGGGAGTGAAAGCCATATAAGGGGATATTTCTTCGAACTTTTCCCAAAATTAATAAAAAAAGAAACCAACCGCAGATATGGCAGCCAATATGTTATCGAGACACTTAAGCAAGCAGGGTTTAGAGAAATTCAGGAAATAAAATTATGGGAAACCAGAAAAGTATATGATATCAAAGAGCATCTGCTCAAGGACCTTAGCAGCAGAACAGGAAGAAGTGTTTTACACGATTTAGACGATAAAGAATTACAGTTATTAATAAATCATATAGATAAGAGCATTTCAGCTTCTTCTGACATTGTCGAAAAAGACAGGTGGACCATATGGAAGGCTGTTAAATAGGGAGTAAGCGCCCAAAATCCCCCTGTCCATAGGAGCAGGGGGTGACTCATTATTTCAGTCTCGTCACAAGCTTAGCCGCCAGGATGGTCATGAAGATCGCATTGCTCACAAAGCCCAGCAGCATCTCACTGGCGGCAAAAGCCTTCGATATCGGGCCGACGGCCGTGATATCCCCATAGCCGGTGGTCGTAAAGGTCGTGATGCTGAAGTAGAGAAAATCATCTCCATTTAGGCTCCGTCCCGTGAAGGCACGGCCGTCCCTCATATAGACCTGAAGATAAAGATTGGCATACACCAGTATGATCATGCCCAGCAGCAGGACGCAGCCGAAGCAGAGCCTTGCGAGGGAAAACTTCGCTGCGGGAATCAGAGCGATAAAACGATAAAGAAGGTATATACCGTATACTAGCAGGAATAAAAGAAAAGTTAACATAACATAATTCCATTCTTCTTTATCCCGTAGAAAAACAGGATTCACTACAAGCAGGGCTGCGAGGAAGATGTTTAAGACAAGGTAGAGAACCAGGTTTTTCTTAGTGAATTCTTTTTTAGCTGGATTCATGGATTGTGCTCCGGTTAGTTTTATTACCAGGATGGGCAAATGCGCGGGGAAGCATACAGAAAAAAAGGAAGCCTTCGCAAGGCCTCCTGAAAAAATTCCTAATTACTTTATGAGGTGACTCTTTTTTTCCTCTTCATGGCTGGTCAAAAAGCTAAAGTAACCCAGTCCCCCCAGAACTAGGCCAAAGGCAAACAGGATACTGCCGCAGGCAATAAAACTATTGATATAACTTTCCATCACAATCTGATATTGCTGAGGGTCGGATCCTCCTTGTTCGTCCAGCCAGCTTAAGGCCAGCGAATTCCCAAAGGATACACTGTAAAACAACAGGATGAGCCCGGCGCCAGTACATATTACGCTGATCCATATCAGCAACTCAAAAGACTTTTTCATTCTGCACCTCATAAAATTTCGGATGTTATAGATATTCGGTAAACAAGCGGAATTTCCTTTAATTGGGTTAAAAACATTCATCAAGGAAGTTGGCAAATCTACTTTTCTTACATTTTCTTCCGTAAGCTTGTTGTATAATAGAGAATATTATGTCGATGCAATCTGATGGGGAGACTTACCTATGATCAAACCAAAGCAGTTGAGGGAAGGTCTTTCAGTATGCTGAAGGTTTCCAGCGTGTTTGATAAAATCAGCGGGCTGATTGTTGGAAAACATGAGCATTTTAATGACCTGAACGCTCCATTCACTTTAGATGAGCTGCTGCTTGAGGTGATAGGGAATCGAGACCTTCCGATACTAACCAATGTGGATATCGGACACACCTTCCCATTTCATGTGTTCCCAATCGGAATTCATGCTTCAATGGATGCAGATCAGGGCGAGATTACATTTTTAGAAGATGGAGTTTTATAGAAAAGCGGGGAGAAATCATGATTAGATTAGCAGCAATGAATGCAGAGGACTTTCAAAAATATCTTACATATGCCATTGAACAGTATGCAAACGAACATGTTAAGTCAGGTAACTGGAAAGAGGAAGAAGCGTACGGCAAGGCAGCGCAGGAATATGATGTGCTCTTGCCAGACGGAGAAAAGACCGCGAATCATCATCTGTTCACCGTTCGGGACGGGGAGCAGGATGCCGGAATGATCTGGCTCGCCGAAAAGTCGGAGAACAGAGGATTTATCTTTGATATAAACATCTGGGAAGAATATCAGGGCCGCGGGTATGGAAAGAAAGCGATGGAAGAGATCGAAATCAAGGCAAAGGAACTGGGGCTGAAAAGCATAGCCCTGCACGTATTCGGCCATAATGGGAAAGCCCGAGAGTTATACGAAAAGCTTGGGTATATCATAACGAATATAAATATGAAAAAGGAACTCTAAAACTTCACGACTACTCCATGGAAAGGGTACACCAACTATGCCAGTCATCACCTATGAAATATATATCGATGCACCCATCACTGTCTGTTTTGATCTTGCGAGAGATATCGACGTCCATATGGAAACTACCAGCAAGACAAATGAAAAAGCCATTGCCGGCGTTACGACAGGAAAGGTGGAAAAGGGCGATACCGTTACCTGGTCAGCCACCCATCTGGGAGTAAGACAGCGATTAACAGCGAAGATCACAGAAATGGAAAAGCCGTATCGATTCACGGATGAGATGGTGAAGGGGGCTTTTCATTCTTTTGTGCATACTCATGAATTTATGGAGAGCGGCTCCGGAACACTTATGCGGGATGTTTTTGCTTATAAGTCTCCTCTAGGGATCCTGGGAAATTTGGCTGATTTCTTATTTCTGAAAAAGTATATGACCCATTTTATTGTGACCCGCGCTAAAGAGTTGAAGAGGATTGCCGAAAAAGACTAAGGGATCAAAGTGCTCCATTTACCCACAGTTCATGTAGAGAGGGAAGTAAAGAATTGAAGTATTTCCTAGTATTTTTTCTAATATTACTTAGTCTAAGCGCATGTGGACAGAAAGAAATGGTCTTTGGAGACGAGTCTGAAAAGCGGCCTGCAGCTGAGGATTATATGGATTATGTCTACAGCGATGATGAAATCCTGATTTATTTACAGGTATTAAAAGACACCGGTGCAAAGTTAGATGGTTATAGCACAGTTTATGAAGTTACCAAAGATGAAGAGGGAAGATATGTTCACTCTACGTCTGCAGGCACCGTGATGGGTGAGAAAAAAGATGGGAAACTGAGCTTTAATACCGGGGATTATGAAGAGGACTTTAAGGGAGTAGAAAAAAACAACCAATGGGTAATGACTTTCAATAACAAAACATACAAATTTAAAAAAGTAACAGTGGAAGAGGGAAAAAAAGTCCTGGATGGTTTCGAAAAGAAATTAGCAGAAAAGAATAAAAAACAATAGTGTAGTTAAAAGTCAACAGCGTATGTTGGCTTTTCTTGTTCAGCATTCGGCCACCCTGTCTATTCCTATTGGGAAAGGAAAGGGTTTAATAATTTTAAAAAATTTCTATTGAAGGAGTTTATTTCATGCAAAAGGTTAGATACTTAATTGAAACAAAGAAACCTGGTGTTGATGAATCGGATCTAAAGCTGGCAGAGGAAAAGTTGGGAGCAATTTTTCCAGAACAGTACAAAGAGCTTTTTAAGTTAGTCAATAATCCTGAAATCGGTGAATGGATTCTCTATCCTATTCTAAGCCAAAAAAATGTAAAGAACACCTGGGATGATATTGTTAGACAAAATAAGGAAGTAAGAGATGAAAGAATGCCTGAAAACCTAATTGTAATTGGTGATGATGGGTCTGGGGATAAATTGTGTTTTAAAAACATACAGGGAAAAATGGCCGATATCCTTTATCTGTGGGATCACGAAACGGAAGAATTAGAGGAATATGCACCTAGTTTAGAGGAGTTTATTATTTTAATTACTGAAGAAGATAAGGACATTGATGAAGAGTAGAAATCATGTAATAAATACGGGTAGCGAAACAATTTGCTGTCTTATATTTATGAAGATTCAACGATAATTCCATTTTAAAGCAGGGTATAGGCACACGTCTCCTTTTTTGGGGGCGTGTTTTTAGTTTTTTGACTGGACTTAGGAGTTAACAGCGGTTGGTTTTATAAAGAGCTTAGTAATTATGGTTATGAATAGAGAAAAGAATACGATATTAATAGTATAATTTGAATATTAGTAACTCGATTGGTTTTCCAAAAAAGCCTTGACCACTAGATAACTAAAAAACTAAATAATACAGTCGGTGATAAACGTAATACCTAAAACTAATTTCATAAAGGCAGTTAATATGATAATAAGGAGAAATGCAGCCATGTCCCATGTAACCCGCATTATTCAAGAACGAATGAGTCAAGCTGGCCAAAAAGTATCTATCCCCCTAATCAGAAACGGAAAATCCATGGAAGTTGAAATGACAGAGGAGGGCATCTATGTTTCCAACCTGCATACTTCCCCGTTTCTACCCTGGGATTGTTTTGAGCTGGCTGTGGAGCTTTTAAGAGCTAAAGGCGGTGAAGCAATAAAAGGGGATGCCATGAGCGGTAAGCTTGGGGATTCCAAACTCCCGATTGATTCAGTAGAAGGGTTCATAGCATACAAGCTATATGACAAGAAAATAGGTGATTCCGTGTTCAGACGGATCACTCCTGTTGCTGCTATATTAATCTGGGCAGGGATATGTGAGAATGCTGGAAAAAGGCTGGTTGTGAAAGAAAACTTTTTGGTCTGATGGATGATGAAAAATTTACTATTGAGGTGAAGGATATGGATTTATTAAAGGATTTATTAAGAAATAAAGAGTATCTGAAACCGCTTTTTGCAGGAGATAGTGTTAAAAGGCTGGCTGGACTGGAAGCATTGCTCAGCCGAACCCGTCCAGAATCAAATACAGACGGTAAAAGCAGAAAGTATCTTCAACAGGCTGATAAGGATGAAACCTTAATAACCCTTCTTGCTCTCTCCACACTTCAGAAAATAGGTGCTTCGGCTTGGGAGGATTTGATGGGTAATGCATTCCCTGGAAAAGAGAGGGAACCAATCGTCAATCATTGCTTGAAATTAGAAAAAGCAATCAAACCCTCAAGGGAAATTCTTGATCTGTTACAATCAAAAGCTCAAACAAACCCAGTCAAATATATAAGGGAAGATATTAAAGGGAATAAGCCTGTAGAAGGAAAGACCACATTTGACGCCGTACTTAAACTGAATGGAGCTGCAAAAGTTTTTATTGAGTGCAAATTTACATCGGATATCTCCTGTCAAACTACTTATGTGACAACGCGCAATCAATTGGCGAGATGCATTGAAGTAGGATTGGCAGATGTTAAGTATGATCTGAACCAGTTCTATTTCTTGCTTATCACACCGGAAATATATAAAAAGCCTCCTGGAAGCCGCCTGTATTATTATAAAATGAAGGAATACATGAATGACCCAGAAGCTTTATTAAACGATATAGGTACAATAAATAAAAGAGTCCCACATTCATATGAGAAAAAATGGTTACAGGAATTAAGCAGCAGGATTGGCTGGATTACATGGGAAGAGTGTTTAAGAATCATAGAGAAGTCAAAAAACAACTACCAGAGTATGACTTGATTGAAAATTTCTTTAGAGAAAGAAAATTATCACAACTTTAATTGCTTTTATTATAGAAGGAGGCACACATGCCAATATACAAAAAACTAGTCAGAGATCTAATTCCACAGGTAATCAAAAATACAGGTGCAAAGTTCTCCACAAAAGTACTTGATAATGAAGAATATAAAAAAGAACTCAAGAAAAAAAGCTTTGAAGAGCTGGAAGAGTACATAGCAGCTCCTACAGATGAAGAAGCTCTCGAGGAGCTTGCAGATCTGCTGGAAATTATCCATGCGCTTGCAGCCATACACGGCGGATCAATTGAAGAAGTAGAAAAAATAAGAAAAGAGAAGACGGTCAAGCGCGGCGGTTTTAAAGAGAAGATATTTCTGATCGAGGTTGAAGATGAGTAACATACAGCTAATCACCGAGAAGCTTGGCGTTCATATTTTAAGAGAAATTGAAGAATCTTCTTCTATCTGCATCATGACTTCATTCACGATGAAATCTGGTGTCAGGTATATAAAAGAAGCGATAGAGTCTGCTGCAGATAGAAATGCAGAGATCAAGATCTGTACGGGTGACTATTTATATATCACACAGCCTGAAGCATTGGAGGAGCTGCTGAAGATCGGCAAGAATCTGGAAATCCGGTTCTGGAGAAGCAATGGAAGCTCTTTTCACCCAAAGGCTTATCTATTTGATAAGGGGGACCGGGAGAGCATCTATGTTGGCTCCTCCAACCTGTCCCGGTCAGCTCTGGAGTATGGTGTGGAATGGAACTTGTCTGTTAGTGATGAAAGAGAAGTGTTCGATACAGCGCTGGATCAATTTTTAAAGACTTTTTATGCGGATGAAACTGTGCCATTGAACGAGGAGACGCTAGAGGAATACCGGGCCAGTTATGAAGCCTTTCATCAGAAAAATAAGCATCTGGAACAGAAGTGGTCAGAGCTGGATGAGATTGAGTTAATGCTTCAAAAGGAAAGTGATGAGAAAGAGGAGCAGGCAGACCGGATTGTAGATCCTCCTGCCGTTTATGGAGAAATTCACCCCCGCTTTGCCCAGCTGGAAGCACTCGAGCAGCTGCAAAACACACTAGAGGAAGAGTACAGCAAGGCATTGGTTGTTATGGCAACTGGGTTGGGGAAGACCTATCTGGCCGGTTTTTTTGCAAGGAAATTCACACGAGTACTATTTATTGCCCATCGGGAGGAAATCCTTTTTCAGGCTAGAGAATCATTTAAAAGGATTATGCCGGAGAGAACCTATGGAATTTATAACGGCACAGTAAAAGAAGGACAAGCAAATGTTATTTTTGCTTCTATCTATACACTGGGCATGCAGCGGCATATCAAGCAATTCCCAAGGGACCATTTTGATTTGATCGTTATCGATGAATTCCACCATGCGGCCGCAAATACATACAAAAGAGTTCTGGACTACTTCCAGCCCCAGTTTCTACTGGGGATCACAGCGACTCCTGACCGGAATGACAACAAGGATGTATACGCGATCTGTGATGGAAATGTCGCTTACCGCCTCGATTTCCTGGATGCCATCCAGCGGAACTGGCTTTCGCCTTTTAAATACTATGGCGTTTATGATGATACAGATTACAGCCAGCTTACCTGGCTGGGTAACCGGTATGACGAACAAGAGCTGCTTCAGGTTCAGCTGCGGGATGAAATGGCACAAAAAATTTTAAGAGCCTGGGAAGATAAGAAACAGACCCGTACTATCGGCTTCTGCTCATCTATCAGACAGGCAGACTTCTTATCCCGTTATTTCAATCTAAGGGGATATAAAACGGTCAGCCTTCACTCTAAGCAGGTGACTGCGGGACGGAAGGAATCCATACAAAAGCTTGCACAAGGGGAAATAGATATCATCTTTACCGTGGATCTATTCAATGAAGGGGTGGATATTCCATCCGTTGATACCCTTTTATTCGTCAGGCCGACAGAATCACTCACTGTATTCACCCAGCAAATCGGACGCGGCCTGAGACTTGCTGACGGTAAGGAATACTGCATAATCGTAGATCTGATAGGAAACTACCGGAACGCAGATATAAAGCTGGGTTTATTCAATACCGAAACAGAACCAAAGAGAAAAGCCAAAACCTTGCAGGCGATCGTTCCGGAACTATGCGAAATAGATCTTGATGTGAAGGTTATCAATTTATTAGAAGAAATGAACAGGAAAAGACAGCCGCGAAAAGAAAAGCTGTATTCCGATTACTTCAAAGTAAAACAGGAGCTTGGCAGACGTCCGAGTTATGTGGAGCTTCATCTATTGGGAGAGTCTGACTCAAAACAGTATGCCACTGAATTTGACTCTTATTATGGATTTCTAGATTGGGCTGGAGAACTAACCGCTTTAGAATCAGAGATGTATAACCGATATAACACATGGCTGAAAGATGTAGAGAAAACAAATATGAGCAAAAGCTACAAAATGGTATTGCTGCTTGCGATGCTCGTTCGGGGGCCACAACACTGGTTCAAGCCCATTACACCAGAAGAAGCCGCTCCATTCTTTCATAACTACCTGACAGAGGCAGAATACCGCAAGCAGAAGGACTTCTCTGATAAAGGCACTATGAAATTGTGGGAGTATGATCAAAAGGGTGTTAGCAGTTTAATAGCAAGAATGCCGATGAGTAAATGGAGTGGAAATGCAACGAGCTTAACCGTTTTACAGGGGAATAAATTCGGTCTTAGGTTTGATGTTCTTCCTGGGGACAGAGAGATCCTTCATGAGATGACCAGGGAGATTTGTGAGTATAGGCTGCATTACTATTTTGCGAGACAGGCAGATACTAAGGATACCTAATAATAGGAGACAACACGATGCAAGTTGAAGAAAAACTAATTGTTAACTCTGACAAGGGCAATCTACTTCGTGAGCTGGTAAGCTCACTCCAAACCTGTGAACGGTTTTATTTTAGTGTGGCGTTCATAAATTTTAGTGGGTTACAGCTATTACTAGATCCATTAAGGGAAGCTGGAGAAAGAGGAATAAAGGGAAAGATCATTACCTCTACATATTTGAATTTTACAGAAACGAAAGCTTTAGAGAAGCTGAAGGAATTTAGCAATGTGGATCTTAAGGTCTTTGTGGCAGATAAAGAAATTGGGTTTCACACTAAAGCCTATATTTTCGAGTACAAAGACTTTTACAAAGTCATCATTGGTTCTTCAAATATCACTCAGAGTGCTTTGAAAAGTAATATAGAGTGGAATGTCGAAATCATCTCCAAGCATCATTCAAACTTTATTACTGAAGTGCTTAAGGAATATGAAACTCTTTGGCATAGTAGTGTAGTGGCCGATGAAGACTTTCTTCTAAAGTATGAAGAGTTCTTGAAGAGTATCAAGAGAATAGAAGCTACAAGCGGATTAATTTATGAGAGAGCGGAGTATATCACGCCAAACCGGATGCAGCAAAGGGCTATGGAGAATCTTAGTCGTGTTAGACAGATTGGCGAAAAGAAGGCTCTTGTAATAGCAGCAACAGGTACAGGGAAAACCTATATGTCTGCCTTTGATGTACGAAGCTTTCAACCAAAAAGGCTGCTTTTTATCGTTCATCGAGAAGAAATATTAAAAAAGGCAAAAGAAACCTTTGAAAAACTACTTCCCAATAAAAATATAACGTTCGTTGTTTACAGGGAATGAAAAGAATTCAGGTGCCGATTATGTATTTGCCACCATACAAACGCTGTCTCGATATTACCATGAGTTTAGTAGAGAACATTTTGATTACCTGATCATTGATGAAGCCCACCATGCTACAAGTCCCTCTTATGAAAGCATTTTAGACTACTTTAAGTCGGACTTTCTCCTTGGAATGACGGCAACTCCTGAACGATCTGATTCAGGAAACGTATTTGATCTCTTTGATAATAATGTAGCCTTAGAAGTACGTCTTCATGAAGCTCTAGAGGATGATCTTGTTATTCCGTTCCATTATTTTGGAGTTACAGATGTTGAAAGCATTGATTTAAGTGATGTACAAATTGAAGACATTGCAGAAATTACTAAACGACTCAATGTGAATGAACGGGTCGACTTAATTATCGAGAAAATGAACTTCTATGGTCATGACGGAGAAAAGAGAAAATGCTTAGGCTTTTGTGTGAGTAAAAAGCATGCAGAATATATGGCAGACGAATTCAACAAGAGAGGGTACAACAGTATTCATTTAACTGGTGATGATTCTGTAGAAAAGCGAGCTGAATATATACAGCGATTAGAGGATGACCAAGATGAACTCCAGTTTATCTTTACGGTCGATATTTTTAATGAAGGAGTAGATATTCCTTCTGTTAATTCAGTCCTAATGCTGCGGCCAACAGAATCACCCATCATTTTCATTCAGCAGCTAGGTCGTGGCTTACGAAAGCATGCGAGTAAAACCTTCTTAACGGTTTTAGACTTTATCGGAAATCACAACAAAACCTTCCTAATAGCTATCGCACTTAATGGCAATCGCTATTATGACAAAGAAAGCCTAAAGGTTGCGATTGCTACAGGATTTTCCGCTATCCCAGGCTGCACACATATACAAATGGATAAAATCTCGCAAGAACGAATTCTAGCTCAAATTGATGGAGAGAATTTTAATTCACTTAAGTACTTAAAGGAAGAGTACTTTGAATTTAAAAAATTAAATTCTGGACGCATTCCTTTGTACTTAATGGATTATTTGAAATACGATGGGGCTCCTGATCCAATAAAATTTATTAACAGAGATAAAACCTATCTACAATTTGTGGCTAAAGTAGAGAAGGATGAGTTGCTAAGTGAGCTCCTAATTCATGGGAACTTTGTAGGGGCTCTAAAGGAATTATCAAGCAAGCTTCCATTAAAAAGAATTTATGAATTTGTCATTATTAAATACCTACTGAATCATGAACATATTACCCTCGATAAAGCGATCTATGAGGTGCTTAAAGTGATAAAGGATGTTGATGAAGACAGTATACGTCACGCTATGGAATGCTTGAATCAAAATTATTATGATTCAGGACAATTAAAAAGCAGACTTAAACTATTTGAGCTAAAAGGAGAGCAGCTAACAAAAACCAGGGCATTTACGGAGGTATTGGAGGAAGAGCGTTTTAGAGTATACATTGAGGACCTTGTAAATTACGCGATGTTTAGATATGAAAAAGAATTTAAACAAGAGTATTATGGAGTCCCTCACTTAAAGCTATATGAGCAGTATCAAATGGTAGACGCAGCACTTCTTTCTAACTATCGAAAAATGCACAGTGCATTTAGAGGTTCTGGCCTGATCACTCATGGTAACGATTATTTCTTATACATTGATCTTCATAAAGAAGCAGACATCAAAGAAAGCATAAACTACCATGACGAATTTAAAAGCCAAAGCATTTTCCAATGGCAAACTCCAAATGCAGTCTCCCAACAAACAGATAGAGGCAAAAATATTATCTTTAACAAAGATAGAGGAATCCATCTCCACCTGTTTGTAAGGAAATATAAAAAAATTGATGGGGAAATTGAGCCGTATATTTATATTGGTAAAGGAAATACCATCGAGTATGCTGGAGAAAAACCAATAACCGTGCAGTTTCAATTAGAACATGAAGTGCCAATTAATTTATATAATGAATTCACAAAAAAAGTATAGACTTCTCATTTGAGAAGTCTATTGTCTAATCTTCATTCATTAATTGTTCGACTGCAGGGATATCAGCAGGTGCCCATTTAAGTGAGCTGAGGTTTTCTTTATTGAGCCAGATTAGTTTGGAGTGCTCACTGGGTTGCGGCTCCCCGCTGCCAACCTTACACTTAATTGATATTAGATTAATGATAAAGGTTTCGTATTCGTGTGTGTTTTCGTTGAAAAGTTCTAGGTCTGTTATTTGGCAACCTAGTTCTTCGTTAATTTCTCTTTTGAGAGCTGAGTAGATATCTTCGTTTGATTCGACTTTGCCGCCTGGGAACTCCCACATGTTTGGGATGGTCATTTGGGGGGATCTTAGGGCGCATAGTATTTCATTTTGTTCGTTTTGAAGGATTGCTGCTACTACTTTAACTATTTTTTTCATTTAATAGCTTCCTTTAAATGTTTTTTAATTTTATTATACATATTATAAAGGGAAATGTAGATTAATGTCGAATTAATACTCAATGCGTCTAAGTAAAAAATCCTGATATAAAAAATCCAATTTTAATATTGGTAGTTAGATTTATTAACTCACTAAGTCGTAATATTTTTGTACCGGGTAGTCATGCTTATACAAAGAGGAGAAACTAATAAAAGTGAATGTGTGGCAAATAGCAGCAGGAGATGGAGCAAGAGATTATACAGACTTATTTTTAAAATATGACGTCATGTTGATTGGACCTGGAACACCTGGACACTTTTTAAAAAATGAGCAAAAATACAACAAGAGCAGCATGACAAATCAGATCAGGAGCTTTTGTAAAAATCCTAAACCAGGGGATATTGTTCTTTTACGCTATGGTCATGAGATAAGAGCGGTCGGCTTAATACCAGATATTCCTGAACATCAATATATGTGGGTTGAATGCTTTGATGATGTGTTAGGGTGGGATCTTCAGCATACACGTAGAGTCCTCTGGTATACGCAACCCGTACCAATTATTCAGCGAGGTAAACCTTTGTTTTCCAATTATAAACAGCAGCCGACGTTTACGGCAGTTCGGGAAGCGCGGGTCACAAATCTAGTATCTCAGTTAAAATTACAAATGCCAATAAGGGATCTTAAGCCACTTCCCGCTTTAAGATCGGGCACATTTAGTAACAATGAGTTGGGCATTGAGCTATTTAATGCCGGACTTCCGAATAATGCGGTAGAAGATGTATTAAATGTATTATCCCGAATTCAAAGACTTGCCAAATGGTATAGCCAGCAAGAGGGCAGCAATCGACCGTCTGAACATGAAATTGTAGCCCATATGATTGTACCGCTTATGCTAGGAATGGGCTGGTCAGAACAATTATTAGCTATTGAGTGGAAGAAAATTGATTTAGCTTTCTTTAATACTGTACCAACCGATCCAAAGAGTTGTTTCATGATCTGTGAGGCAAAACGTCCAAATCAATCACTAACTAACTTCTGCCTATGAACAGGCAGTTGGATATGTTACAACGAGGAATTTAATAAATTGCAAAACAATCATTACCACTGATGGCAAGCGGTTATTTATGTACAAACAACTGAATAATCAGTGGAAGGATGAACCGGACGGATATATAAACTTATTAAATATAAAGCACGAAAATATATTTCCCTTTAAAACATCTGGAGAAAATACATCTGAGTAAATACTTTAATTGAACTAATTCCGTGGAAGGCCATGCGGCATTAAGAAGAACAGAGTAATCAGTTAAATTGGTTACTCTGTTTTTTTGTGTTCCTCCAATGTTTTTTGCAAGCAGGTCGCCTAAAAAAACCTGCTCGTTTTTTTAAAGAAAAAGGAATCTTAACGCCTTTTTCGAATAGTTTTCTTAATTATGGAAAAAGAGAGGTAATAGAATGGAAACATTTAATGTGTTTGGTACCTTTTATGGAGAGAATGGAAATGTGTTTCGTAAGTACACATACCAGCAATTTGGAACATCACATGCTTCTATTAGTTCAACAATTATGCTAAATCCAGGGAAGGCAAGGTTGAAGTCTTCGCCTTTAGTTTTTGATCAAAATGAAAAACAGGGGAAGTAATACCTGATAAAACGATGCTAGGCTGGCGGTAATCTTATATGAGGTTAGAGAGCAGCCGCTTGATGGACGCTTACATATCTATAATTTGTTTCCATTACAGAATACTTCCTCTAAAGAAGCAGTGAGGCAGAAAGAATGAGGCAGAAAGAAAGTATAATAAAGGTATATGAGTTGAATAAAAGCATTATTTCATTATTCGAACAGGAAAATCATCCATGGATATTGCTTGCATGGAGTACCGAATCGGCAAAGGATCTTCAACAATTAAAGAAGCAGTGGCTTTCAGCTATTAATAAGACAGGGATGAAAGTGTATGGGTTACAGACTAAGAACGAATCCATGTATTATTACCCATACCCGCGAAGGCACGCTTTTAAGGAACGGTATTATAAAGAGATTGTGAAGCAAATAAAAGGTTAAGAAGGAAGGCTGGTTGTTGAATGTTGTTTTGAAATAAGCCCAACAAGGTGTAGATGAGTTTGTTTAGCGGTAATGATATTTTTATTTATAAAAGCAACCAACAGGCACAGCGAACTTTATTACTCAAAAAAATAATAGTGACATAAACAAGGCTCAGCTTAATAAGGCTATGAACATCCTAACTTTCAATAATAGATGAAGTCATGCCGGAAACAGCGTAAATAATAAGAATTTATTAGAATATGAAGCAGCTTCCTTAACTTTGTAGAGAAATAAGAGGATATTTGACTTTCCAAGTCGAATGAACAACTAGGAGATGTGCTGCCGTACTGCAAAAATCCAGAGGCGACTCTGTTGTTACTTCTTTAGATTATCAGAATGATAAAACATGATAAATGGGAGGTAAGGATATGAAAAAGATTATTAATGACCCTAATGCTGTGGTAGAAGAGATGATTAAAGGAATGGTTGCTGCACACGGAGACCAGCTTAAGCAGGTTCCGAATTCAACAGTGTTGGCAAGGAAAGAGTCTCCGTTACAGGGAAAAGTCGGCTTAGTGAGCGGAGGCGGCAGTGGCCATGAACCGTCTCATGCAGGCTTTGTCGGAAAAGGAATGCTGGATGCCGCTGTGTGTGGTTCCGTTTTTACTTCGCCGACACCCGACCAGGTTTTAGAAGGAATAAAAGCTGTTGACGGCGGTTCTGGTGTCCTGTTGATCATTAAAAACTATACAGGTGATGTCATGAACTTTGAAATGGCTGCAGAGCTGGCTGAAATGGAAGGGCTTATGGTTGAAAAAGTAGTTGTCAACGACGATGTTGCCGTTGAAGACAGTACGTATACGACTGGACGGCGCGGCATTGCGGGAACGGTATTTGTACATAAGATTGCAGGGGCGAAAGCAGAAACAGGGGCATCGCTTACAGAGGTAAAGGCGGCCGCGGAAAAGACTATTGCCAGCGTGCGTTCCATGGGCATGGCTTTGACACCATGTACGATTCCTGCTGCAGGAAAACCAGGATTTGAAATCGGTGAGAATGAAATGGAAGTCGGAATGGGGATTCATGGAGAGCCTGGTATAGCCCGCAGTGAAATTCAGACAGCGGACGAAATTGCTTCCGCACTGGTGGAAAAAATTCTTGCCGACGGTATACATATGCCAGGGGATGAAGTAGCTGTGATGATTAACGGGCTGGGCTCCACTCCTTTAATGGAACTTTATATTCTAAACGCTAAAGTCAGTGAGCTTCTTAAAGAGCGCGGGCTAACTATCTATAAAACCTTTGTAGGCGAGTTTATGACGGCTATCGACATGGCGGGCTGTTCTGTTTCGCTTTTAAAATTGGATGATGAACTTAAGAGTTTGCTTGATTCACCGTCTGAAGCATTAGGATTCCGTATTTAATCACGAGATATTAGATGAGAGGATGATGTTCATGGGATTAAAGATAGAGCACTTCGTGAAATGGCTTGAGAGAACAAACGCCAGGATACAGGAAAATAAAACCTATCTTACCGACCTCGACCAGGCTGTCGGAGATGGAGATCATGGCATCAACATGAGCCGGGGATTTGATGAAGCGGTGAAAAAAATAAAGGCCGCTGACTACGGTACTCCTTCTGATCTCATAAAGGATTGGGCTATGACATTATTATCTAAGGTAGGCGGCGCCTCAGGTCCCTTATATGGGACAGCACTGCTCAAGATGTCTGTATCCGTGAAGGATAAAGAAGAAGTGGACTATGATTCACTTTCTGCTGCCGTTTTCGAAGGCCTGAATGGAATAATCCAGAGAGGCAAGGCCGAGGAGAATCAAAAAACGATGGTCGATGTCTGGGGTCCCATTGCATCATTCCTAAAAGAGAGTTCTTCGTTCGACGTGAAGAATTTTAAAGAAACAGCAAAACAGGCCATGGAAAAAACAAAGGATATGAAAGCCATAAAGGGCCGGGCTGCTTATCTGGGTGAACGCTCAATCGGCCATCTTGACCCAGGTTCTGTATCAAGTTATTTCCTGTTCAGCTCTTTGGCAGAGGTGATTGAAGAAGAAGGTGTGGTTTTATGAGCACGGTAGGGGTTGTGTTTATTTCGCATAGTGAAAAAATCGCTGAAGGATTAAAAGATTTAGTTTCTCAGGTCGTACAGACTGTTCCAATTGAAGCAGCTGGAGGTACCGATGATGGCGAAATCGGAACAAGCCTGGAAAAAATCCAGAAGGCGATTGAAAACGTATACTCTGATTCAGGGGTCATCCTTCTATTCGATTTAGGAAGCTCAGTGATGAATGCGGAACTGGCGATTGAATTATCAGGGCTGGAGCATGTAAAAATCGCGGATGCTCCATTGGTTGAAGGCGGCTATGTCGCTGCTGTAGAAGCGGGGATGGGCAGAACTTTGGATGAAGTGGTTAAGGCAGCGGAGGAAGTCCGGATGAAACCAAAGCGCACCTGACGTTTTAAATTAAATTATTTCTATAAATAACACATTAAAAATAATTGATGAGGCCGAGTGCCACACATGTGAATGAAAGATCAAGTGGCCCTGGCTGAATAAATTCAATTCCGCTTCATATGAAAACATTAGCTGTGGTTTTGCCAGGGTAAGAGATTTTTGAATACAATCATTTATGATGGATAGATGCATGAGCATCTATCTTTTTTGTTCGCCCAGCATGGGCGAACTCAAACGGGTGAAAAGTCCCGAGTACGATTTTAAGCAGCGGTAAGTACATAGCCCAAAGCAAGGTTTCCACGGCGACTTGGAACCTGAAGGAAGCTCGAGGGAAACCTAAATTGCCCCTGTTGGGTATGCCCTTTCTGCTAACTGGAAACAATAACTTGGCATTCTAATTCGAATGGAGGAATTTAACATGGGCAAAACAATTTTCATTACAGGTGCAGGCACGGGGCTTGGAAGAGGCGCAGCAATTGGTCTTGCCAAAAAAGGGCATCGTGTGATTGCGGCTACAGAGCTGACTTCTCAAAAAACAGACCTTCTGCGGGAAGCAAAGGATCTGGAACTGGCTATTGAAGTGATTAAAATCGATATTACGAACCCTTTGGATCTGGCACAGATTGAGAAGTATGATTTTGACGTATTTGTTGCAAATGCTGCCATTAATGAGCGAGGGCCGCTCGGTGAGGTACCGATGGACCGGTTTCGGGCACTTTTTGAGGTGAATGTTTTCGGGACCTTGGAAACAGTACAGATAGCTGCAAGGAAGATGGTTGAAAAGGGAACCGGAAAAATCGTTTTCATGAGTTCAATTTCTGGAATTTTGGCATCTCCGTATGGCGGTCCATATGCTGCAACAAAGCACGCGATTGAAGCAATTGCCCATACCCTGCAGTTGGAACTTCAAGGATTCGGAGTCAAAGTTGCCACCATTAACCCTGGTGACTTCAAGACAGGCTTTAATGATCGCGCTGCAGAAGAGCTATGGAAATGGTACGATGAAGAGAAAAACTTCACGAGGAAAGAGGATATAAAAAAGGCGGAAGAAGGGTTAAAGAACCAGTTTGACCCAGAAGATATGATTGCAAAAATGGTAGAAATCATACCAGCTGACCATCATAAATTCCGAACTGCCTATCCTCAGCAAACGGAGAAGGATATGAAGCAAGAAGAACAAAAGTGGTGGGAGATGGACATATAGACGCTTGTTCCAGTTCTTTTAACCTGTGGTATGGGACTGTTGATAAAAAGGGAAAAGAGAGACGGCTCTTTTCCCTTTTTGTATTTCTTTTAGAGGAAATACATCGTTTGTCTTATGTGGGTTTTACCATTACTTTAATCATCTATTTGAGGTTTTAAGCATTGCTTATATTTGATAAACTAAATTATTCAAATTGCAGTATATATCAAGCCTTCTCTTAAAGCTTTTCTATCTTAACTTCTTCAAATTAAAATATAATATAGTTGCAACACGGTCTGATGTATCTCTTCCGACAGTTGTCTTAATCTTCCTAGCATTGGAAAAGGTATGAGAAATTATAATTAATTATTAACGATTTTAGTGTCTTCTCATTTCTAGTATCAGGAAAAACGATATAGGTTAGTTAGTTCAGATGGTAGTTCATATTGTCGTACTGTTGGTTCAGAAATAGAAAATTGGCAGAATAGCAATTTTCACAATCCATTCAGAACTTATAATTTGATAAACTATAAATAAACAGTATAATAAGGACTACATGAGAGCGCTTACAAATGCGGATTTACCAATACATTTTGGGAGTGTGATTTTTGTATGGCTGGGAATCTTGCGGTAGTCTATGTGAAACCAGGTGAGGTGGGAGTAAGGGATATAAGTTATCCGGATTTGGTTCTGCGGGACGGCCCTGGAGTAAACCCTTTGAACGTGGGTAGGAAGTGTAATCATGGTGTTATTTTAAAAGTCGTTACCACTAACATCTGTGGAAGCGACCAGCACATGGTAAGGGGGAGGACGACAGCACCAAGCGGCCTGGTACTAGGCCATGAAATCACAGGAGAAGTAATTGAGGTAGGAAGCGATGTTGAATTCATTAAGAAGGGAGATTTAGTTTCTGTTCCTTTTAACATTGCTTGCGGACGCTGTAGAAGCTGTAAAGAACGGAATACCCATGTATGTGAAAATGTGAATCCGGACCGGGCAGGTTCTGCCTATGGATATGTAGATATGGGAGGCTGGGTTGGCGGACAATCAGAATATGTAATGGTCCCATATGCTGATTTCCAGCTGTTGAAGTTTCCGGATAAAGATCTGGCTATGGAAAAGATCCTGGATTTGACCATGCTGTCTGATATATTCCCGACAGGCTATCATGGTG
Organism: Paraperibacillus esterisolvens; assembly: GCF_046237625.1. Classification (GTDB taxonomy): domain Bacteria; phylum Bacillota; class Bacilli; order Bacillales; family DSM-1321; genus Paraperibacillus; species Paraperibacillus esterisolvens. The sequence continues at coordinate 1,809,597 of NZ_CP143545.1, forward strand.
CGGTTTCTGCTGGAGTAAAGACAGGCTCTACGGTTTACATAGCCGGTGCCGGCCCTGTTGGATTAGCAGCAGCCCATTCCGCCCAGCTATTAGGGGCATCCAGAGTGATTGTAGGGGACCTGATAGATGAACGTTTGGCCCAAGCCCGCAGCTTTGGCTGTGAAACCGTCAATTTACGTGAACATGCCAATCTTGGTGAGCAGATTGATCAGCTGCTGGGAGCACCTGAAGTGGACTGTGCTGTGGACTGTGTCGGTTTTGAAGCACATGGACATGGTGCAGGATCAGATGAGGAGGCTCCAGCTGCCGTATTGAACTCTATAATGGATGTCACTAGAGCAGGCGGAAGACTCGGAATTCCCGGACTGTATGTAACGGGAGACCCGGGAGCGGTTGACGATGATGCCAAACACGGAACCTTAAAGATCCGTTTGGGGTTAGGCTGGGCAAAGGCTCATACATTTGTTACGGGGCAGACACCTGTCATGAACTATCACAGGGAACTGATGAATTCCATTTTGAGCGGCAGGGCGCAGATCGCCAAAGCGGTTAACGCGACATTAATCTCTCTGGATGAAGCACCGAGCGGCTATGCAGAATTTGATAACGGGGCATCAAAAAAGTTCGTTATCGATCCTCATGGTCTGGTGAGAAGTTGATAGAATCATAAGGTGTTATTGCACCTTAAGTATTTAAAATTTAATAACATAATGCGATTTCCAGTCTACTTCAAGTTTTAATTTATTATTGTATTATGGGTACTAAAATCGAAAAATCCTACTTCCTGTCATACTTGGGGAGCAGGATTTTTTTCCGTTTAATTCACTTCATTTGTAAACCATGCTATTTTTTAACAGCCCGGGAAGCAGAGGACATCGAGCAGAAGCTGTTCTCCTCCTACCGGGAAATGCTCGGCAATGTCCAGCAGCTCATCAATCCAAAGCCATTCAACGATGTTCTAGACATGATGAATGAAGCCCAAAGGATTTTCATCTACGGCATCGGGAGCTCAGGACTTGCAGCACAGGAGCTAAACTCCATTTAGAAATGATTTTATTTCAACAGGCCTGGACATCAAGCACCTTATATTTGATTGACCGGATCAGCCTGCATTTCCTTTCGGATAGCAAAAGGAAAAAGCTGTACCTTGAAACCATTAATGCAATAAAGGTGATAGGGGAAGAATGATAAATGGACATTTTAAAACACCTCCGAAATGGTACACTTACTATACGTGCTGAATCGGAGGTATTTTTGCATGGACAAAAACATTTGAAGAGGAAGCATAGTCCGAGGTAGAATACTGTGACAATACATAATAGGAGATGTTTTTTTGGAAGAGTTAATGAAAGTTTTTAAAGAAAATAGTTTTACAGTCAAACAAGAGACAAGCAAAGCAGTTGAATTTGAACATGTCGATACAGAAGAAGTAGTCTATTTAATGCCCAATAAGGAAATTACGGTGGCGTTGAACCCTGTCACTGTAGAGAACTTTTTCTTGCTGAAAAATGTAGCGAAGGGGTTAACCCACAGCACAGCGTTGAAGAGGTTTCCTAAAAGAATTAATACGGGGGAAACTCCTATTCCATATGGATATTCTTATAAATTCCAGTCTGTTGAAGAACTTCCTAGTTTTTTGCGAGAGTTTAACTTGCTTACTGTTAAATGACGGAATTAAATAGGCTGTGGGATGCTGTACTCTAGGCACTGTATCCCTTCCAACTTTATTTTAATAGTCCATGAAGCAATTTAAGTAAGAGGTGAAAATCCGCTATAGCATGCAATTTAACAAAATGAAAATCCCTGCTTCTGGGATGGAGCAGGGCTTTTATAATTAAATACTAAACCGGGATATCAAGCTGAGTGAGCCTCCAAATGGAACAAGTTTAGTTCCAAAATGGTTAGGGCACTCTAACTAAATTAGAGCTGTTTCTTTCAATCAATGTTGGATTCAATTTGATTTGTACAGGTTTAGATGATACTTCATTTTCCATCCGATTTAACAGCAGCTCGAAGGTTGTTGTGACCATTTCTTCGATAGGCTGGTGGATGCTTGAGATCCCCATGATTTTTGCAAGGTATGTGTCATCAAATCCAATAATGTTTATATCCTCTGGTACGGATATTCCTCTATCTTTTGCGGCATTTATGAATTCTAAAGCAATGATATCGTTTGCTGCAAAAGCACATGTAAAATCAATTACATTCCCTGACTGATTTAGATAGTTTTCAATATCACGCCGCATTGCGATATTATTCTTGGATGATTCATCGAGCTGAACATAGTTCTCTTCTTTTAATTTGATGCCGTTTTCGTTTAATGCCATTCTATAGCCAAAAAATTTGTCATCCGGTTCAGTTCCAATGAAACCGAATGATTTATGACCCGCATGGATAAACTTTTCAGCTGCAATTTTTCCTGCTAAAGCGTGGTCGAGGCCAACACTATCCAAATACTTGCGGTTTTGAGTAATGACTACGGAAGGAGTTGACAGCTTGCTCATGCGCTCAAGATTATAATCACCAGTGGGCACAATAATGATGCCATCTACCTGACGAGAGATAAAATTTTGAATGCTCTCCCATTCCTGAATAGGATTATGATTAGAATTATGCAGCAGAATGTTATAACCATGTTTACGTGCCTGCGACTCTAACTGATCTATTAATTCAATAAAATATGGATTATATGTTTCTGTAACGCAGACACCTATAATATGTGAATGACTCCTTTTGAGTGTTTGTGCTGCTTTATTTGGGATAAACCCAACCTTTTCAATAACATCAAGAACACGCTTTGCAGATTCTTCATTGACTCCTGTATTGCCATTTATTATTCGTGAAACGGTAGACTGCGATACATTGGCTAATTTTGCAATCTCCTTCATTGTCATTTTCATAGTGTGACTCCTTCTAGAATACGTATTCTAAAATATGATTTTCTAAGAGATATAAGTTATCTTCCCACTTAATCATATAAATAAATCCTGTTTTTGTAAACGCTTAAAATAAGTATTGACAGAATTTTTGCAACATTGTAACATTTCTTTTAGAACGGTGAATACGTTTTCACGGTTTATTCAAAAAGTGGGGGGCTCTATTAAAGTATGAGAAAAGTATTCTTGTTTATGACGATGGTTGCTTTAGCTTTATCCCTGATTGGTTGTAAATCAAAAGAAGCCAGCAGTAATGAGAAAATCGTAATTTGGACCCAAGCTTCAGCTGATCATCCAGAAGGCAAAATGTTTGCAGATCGTGTGAAGAGTTATAATGCAAAGCATCCAGATGGACCAAAAGTGGAAATACAAAATATTACACGTGCAGGTGCCGGCTCTGGGTACATAGATAAATTGAATGCAGCGATTACGGCAAATAACCTGCCTGATATTTTTACACTTGATGGCCCTGACATTGCCGCCTATGTTGACTCAGGACTTCTTGGAGAATTAGATGACTACATGAGTGACGGATTTAAAGATGGTTTCACAAAAGCTATTGTTGAACAGGGAACAGTGGATGGGAAGTTTTACGGAATGGGATACACCGATTCTGGTGTAGCGGTTATGTATAACGAAGATATGATCAATGCACTTCCTCAAGATGTAAAAGCATTAATCCCTGCAGCCGATAAAGACTGGACTTGGGATCAATTCTTGACACTGGCAAGGAAAATTGATGAATTTGCAAAGACCTCAGATAATCCTGCGTTTGCTAACTATGAAACAGCTGTCAGTACATTACTAACGGATGTAGCAAGCGGAGTTTATGAAACAGGAACCTATTATTTCACACCGCTGCTTTGGGGAAATAACACCAATATTGTTGATGAAGATGGTGTGACCGTCGATGGAGTTTTGAATAGCGATAAATCGGTGGAGGCTTTAACAAAATATGCACAATTGTTTAAAGACCCGGCTCTGGCTAGTGTTTCTGAATCGGAAAAAGCGTTCCACTCCGGCAAAACCGCTTTATCGGTCAGTGGTTTCTGGTATGTAAATGAACTGACAAACAACTTTCCTGACTTGAAGTTCAGAACGGTCCGTTACCCGAAAATGAGTGAAAACTATGATGGTTTATATACTCCATCCGGAAGCTGGGCATTTGTTCGGAATGGCCAGGAGGAAGATGAAAAACGTGTTAAAAAAGTTGTTGAAGTCATGGAATGGCTGAATAATGATGAAGCGTCAAAAGAGTATTACCATAAGAATGGATCCATTCCTTCAAAAACCAAATCACTATCCGAAATTGATACGAATACCGATAATAAGTACCACAACGAAGCATGGACTGTCTTAAAGTATCAAGTGGAAAACACCAATAAAGCCCGTCCTGTATCTCCGGGATATCCATATTTATCTGAAACATTTGCAAAAGATGTACTATTAAAGATTGGGCAAAATAAAGTAACAGATTCAGCAGCCATCAAAAAAATTACAGATGATGCTGTTAAAAAAATTGATAAGGAATTTGCGAAATATAGAAAGTAATTGGTGATAAAGAGAGTGGGGTTTCCTGCCTCACCTCTTTATTTATAATAAGGATGTGAAATGATGAAATTAGAAAAAAGAAGCCGGTTTATACAAGTGAGAAATACAACGGAACATTATCGGCAGAGCGAACATTATAAGAAGGGTGAAGTAATTTCAGCCTACAGCTTTTTAACTCCCGCCATGATACTTGCTATTTTATTCATCGTACTTCCAATCATCTTAGCCTTTACCTATGGATTTACCGATTATTATTTATTAAAGCCTAATGCTAAACAATTCAACGGCTTAGATAACTTTAAACAAATGTTGTCTGATGATGTATTGAAACAAAGTTTTCTCAATACCATTAAATTCGTTGTCCTGGTTGTCCCGCTGCAGCTATCTATAGCACTCGGTTTAGCCTTGATTGCAAACAAGAAAATTAAAGGCGTCGGTATTTTCCGAACCGCATACTTTTCACCGGCCGTTCTATCCTTGGTCGTCATCTCCATCCTCTGGACGGTAATGCTGAACCCGACATCAGGACTCATCAACGAAATATTAGCAAATCTGGGAATTGGAAAACAGCCTTTCCTCGCAAGTGCTTCTCAGGCAATGTACAGTATTGTCGTCATTTCGGCCTGGTCCGGGTGCGGATATCAGATGATGATTTTTTTAGCCGGTTTAAAGAACATTGATCAACAAATGTACGAAGCAGCAGAGATTGATGGCGCCAATCCTTTTCAACGGTTTTTTTATATCACACTTCCATCATTAAAACCCATAACGATGTTTTTGGTAATCACTACCACCATTCAGGCCTTTAAACTGATTGTACAGCCGATGGTAATGACAGGCGGAGGGCCTGATTACTCAACGATGACTATTTTGCAATATATCTATGAATACGGATTCCGGCATAGAAATATTGGATATGCGAGTGCCATCACGTTAATGTTTACATTATTCCTTGTAATTCTGTCCATTGGAATCAAGAAGTTATTTAGAGAGGAGAATGTTGCATGAAGATGGTAAAGAAGTGTTTGTTCTATATTTTAGCCATAGTGATTGCTCTTCAATTTATTATTCCTCTGCTGTGGATGGTGCTTTCTTCTTTTAAAATAGATGAGGTTATCTACAGGGACATAGGCAGTATTTATGCCATATTCCCCAGATTTTCTGATCTCTCATTGAAGTCCTATACGGAATTATTGAGTTTCTACAATATTTTTCAATATCTATTAAACAGTCTCATTTATGCATCTCTTACTGTTGTATTCGGCTTAACGATTAATTCCTTAGCGGGATATGCACTTGCGAGATTTAAATTTCCGTTTAAAGACGGAATTCTCATTTTTATTATTGCTTTAATGATCGTGCCGGTTGAAGCGACCATTCTTCCATTGTTTTCGGTCGTTAATGAAATGGGTTTGATTAATACTGCTCCTGGATATTTACTTCCTTTTTTCGTAAATGTCATGAATATTTTCTTATTCAGGCAGCACTTTTTATCATTTCCCGGCGAACTGATCGAATCAGGGAAGATTGACGGGTTAAGTGAAATTGGCTGTTTCTTAAGGATTGTCATTCCATCCAGCCTGAGTATGTATATTACGGTAGGAATCCTGACCTTCCTTGCCTCCTGGAACGATTTCCTATGGCCGGTCATGGCTTTATCGGATCAGGATCTAATGCCAGTCCAAGTGGCTTTAAATGCTATTTTCAGTGATACCTATAACATTTTCACAAGTCATATCATGGCTGCACTAACAATAGTCACGATCCCGATTGTGATATTATATGTTATTTTCCAAAAATACATAGTTGAGGGCTCCATTCAAAGTGGAATTAAATAAGAGGGGTGCACAATGAATCGATTACAAAAAGCAAACGAATTTATTATGCAAAATAAAGAGAAAGTGACAAGCAGGCCGCTATATCACTTTTCTCCTGAAATCGGGTGGATGAACGATCCGAACGGATTTATTTTTTATGAAGGGGAATATCACCTTTTTTATCAGCATAACCCTTATGATATTGTCTGGAATGACATCCATTGGGGACATGCTAAAACAAATGACTTTATTAACTGGCAATATCTGCCCGAGGCGCTGGCTAATGACAAGGCATATGATGCGAATGGCTGCTTTTCTGGAAGTGCGATTGAAAAAGAAGGAAAATTATATCTGATGTATACAGGTCATATTGATCCCAATCTTGGTTTTGATAAAGATGAGCAGGAAATTTCACAATGTCAGTGTTTAGCTTATTCCAGTGATGGTGTTAAGTTTGAAAAGTATCCACAGAATCCGGTAATTGGAAAAGAACAGCTGCCAGATGGCTACTTGATCTGTGATTTTAGAGATCCGAAGATACTTGAAGTTGATGGCGTTTATTATTGTATATTAGCAGTAAGGAACAAACAAAGGCGCGGAGAAATAATTATGTTTAAGTCGATCAACTTGTTTGACTGGACTTTTCATTCGTCGATTTATCAGCCCCAGTTTGATGATAATACTTTATTGGAATGCCCTGATTTATTTCGGATCAATGACAAGGATGTGCTGTTGTTTTCAGAAATGCCATGTGATCCCGAGTATAGTGATCACATTGAAAATAAAACAGCTTACGTAATTGGGGAAATGGACTTTGAACAGGGTATTTTCACCACACACAAAAAAGGACACCTTGATTATGGTCATACGTTTTATGCCCCCCAATCGACACAAGGGAAAGATGGAGAAAGACTATTAATTGGCTGGATGCACCGCTGGCACGATACTATGCCTCCGAAAGAATATGGGTACAATGGGATGATGTCCATTCCCAGACAGCTAAGTATTAAAAATTCCGACTTGATTCAAGCTCCATTTATCGTTCATGAAAAGCACTTCCAAGAATCTATCGTTTATGAGAATTATAACTTGCAGGCAGGTCTGGATATAGCGGGGAAAGAGGCAGGTTACGTAAAGGTTCAAATCACTGAAAACAATACGAGATTTACCATTGAATTAAACAAGAATGAGGAAAAGTCCACAAGGTATGAGTTTGATTTAGAAAAAAACACACTTAACATGAATTCTGATTACGGGTCTCAGGATTCCATCTTGCTTGATAATTGTTTTAGTACTTTAAAAGGTGAGAAAACGCTAGAATTTTATTATGATTTACATTCTGTTGAATTATTTATCAATTCAGGGGAAAAAGTAGTTAGCTTTACAGCTTATGATCTAAATAAAGGAACGGGGATATCCATTTCCGGAATGAATACAGAATTGAAAGAAGTCCGGCTAGAAACTTTTAAATCTTGATTCCTGCGGCTTTGTTGGCGACAATTTGAAAAAAACGAAAAAGAAACCAGAACGAAAGTCAACCGTCTATTTCAAAAGCACCTTCGCACATGCTGACAGCACAAAAAAGAAAAGCATTTCCGGTTATCCGGGACTGCTTTCTTTTTTATGTTCAGGATAGACACAAAGTACTTTCATGAATAAAACAATCTTTTCTTTTGATATAATTAAACTACCCAAACAAAGAAACGAGGCATTCCCCATGACCAAATCAGAAATCGAATACAAAATCCAGGACCTGAAATCAGACTATATCCGCCTACAGAACGACCTGGAAAAGCTGGAATCCGTGAATGGCAATATCTCTCCCCTGGAAAGACAGTTGAGTGAGATTGAAGAGGAATTGGCCTCTTTGAACCAGCAGCTGAGGGAGCTTGCATAGGTGCGTTTGACAAAAACATTTGAAAACCCCTGCAAAATGCAGGGGTTTTGATATGGATCCAGACAGTTAAAGACCTAATCTTAGCTGTCAGTCTCCCTCTTCCTCAAAGCACTTCCTGACATCCGAACAGTCAGCAGGAGGACGATCACACCGATGACCCCACTGGTCAGAGCCATCGTATGCAGGTGGTCGGTGGTGACCTGCCTGCCGAACAGGATGCCGAGGAGGCTGGAAGAAAGGATGGTTCCGATATAGCGCGAGGTCATAAACAATCCGGATGCAGCGCCGGTTTCGCTTCGCGGTACAAAGGAATATAGGGCCGTCTGCAGCCCGAGATTGTTGAAGCCGTTGCTTAAGCCAAGGACGGATAGGCAGATGACGATCCAGGCAACGGGTGACTGCGTTTGGACCGTCGTGAGCAGCAGGGAACCGGCGATGATGGATACGGCACCTGCCAACAGGGACGGCTTGGAGCCTTTCCGGTCAATCCAGCGTCCGGCGAGCGGCGAGACGATGACGCCAAAGCCGGCGACAGCCAGCATGATGAGGCCGGTTGTCTTGGAATCGAAATGGCGGAAGTCCTGCAGGTAGAGCGGCATTCCGAAAAAGATCGAGTAAAAGACAATATTGACCAGGATGAACTGCACATACACCAGGCTCATGTTGACGTTCTTTTTCAAGGCGATCACATCGACAAACGGCTCTTGCAGCCGCTTTTCAACCATATAAAAAAGAATGGTTGAAATGATGCTTAACCCCAGTTTGATAAAACTAACCCCATTTTGCAGATCCAATAAAAACAGCAGCCAGCTTAGGATCATGAGCGAAAATAACAGGATGCCGGGATAATCGATTCTGGCCTTCCTGCCCGCTGTCTTTGTGCCCTTCGGCAGGACTTTGACAGCCAGGATGAAGGCGGCTATGATGATCGGGAAGTTGATCATAAAGATGGCTGGCCAGTCACCCCAATCCACAAGGAACCCGCCGATGGATGGTCCGAAGGCTGCCGACACGGAAGAGAAGATCGACAGCACTCCAAGTGCCTGTGCCTGGTTCTCCGTGATGGAGGAACGTACGAGCCCCATGCCGGCCGGGAACAGAGCCGAGCTGCCGATTGCCTGGATCATCCGTATCGCGATCAGCCAGCCGAAAGAAGGCGAGAAGGGCGCCGCTGCGGAGGAGACGGCTATCAGCAGGAGGCCGATGAGGTACATCCGTTTTGCCCCAAAGGCGTCCGCAAGCTTGCCCATTACAGGCTGTCCGATGCCGCTGGCCAGATAATATGTAGAAATCAGCCAGGAAGCATCTCTGAAGGAAAGAGAAAAGTCCTCCTGAATTCGTGACATGGCCACAGCGATCATGGAAGAATTCAATGGATTCAGCAGGATGCCGAGTGCCACCGTAACAATCAGAAGGATATGTTTTTTAGGTAATGCAGCCAATACGAACACCTCAGTCTGGGAAGCAAATTTAAATAGTAGGTTTATTATATAGTAAAATAATTACCGTTGTTAATTAAATGAACCTGCACTTCCGCAAAAGGAGGCACAGGTTCATTTTTTGTCTTGTTCCAGTAATTCTATGATTCGATCGAGCTTTTTTTCTATTTCATCTCGCTGTTTTTGTTTGTCTCGCCCGAGGGCTCTTGCAATATACAGGGTTAATGAAATGAAGAATAATACAATGAGGGCGATTATCAGGAACCAGAACAAGAGGGCCGCTATATTGAGCACATATATTCCTGCTTTCTATTTTTTAATCGGATCCTGCGTAAATAAAACAGCCTGCCCGCAGCAAAAAAAGGGGACAGACTTGTGAAAATCACTCCATGATAAAAGATAAGACCGGGATTCCAATCAGCATAAGAACAAAAAAGCCTAGTATTACATAGCCGATCACCCTGATGAAGGCCGGCTTTCTTTCTAAATTGAAGCTTTCCTTGCTGAGTTCGCCACCAGCCATGATATGGTTGTAAAGATGCAGGGGATGGTTGGGATCATTTGAATTGTGATTTTCAGTTACGGAGTTATCTTGAGGTTCTAGTTCAATAGAGTCATTATTTTCATTATTTGAATTCATTGAGAAACCTCCTTATGATTCCATTATATTACAGTATTTTATGTGCCGTCCAAATTTATTATGATAATATGAGAGAATCAGAGCAATCACTTATAGAAATGGGGAAAAAGTTTGGTACATAGCACTGGAGCCGTTTACTCTCCGCCCAGGCACATCGTGTCAGCAGCGGCCATCGTGATTAATGAACAAAATGAAATCCTCCTGATCAAGGGACCAAGAAGAGGCTGGGAAATGCCGGGCGGACAGGTGGAGGAAGGGGAATCTCTTCAGGCAGCAGCCATCAGGGAAACGAAAGAAGAGTCAGGCATTGATATTGAAGTAGTGAAGTTCTGCGGTATATTCCAGAATGTAAGCAGATCTATCTGCAACACACTTTTCTTAGCGAAGCCAATCGGAGGCATTCCAACGACCAGTGCCGAAAGCCTGGAAGTCAGATTTTTTCCGGTTGAAGAAGCACTGGAGATGGTGAGTTATTCAAACTTCAGGAAAAGAATTCAATTGTGTCTCGATGAAAGCAGCCAGCCGTTTTTGATGGAGTTTTAAATCATGTATTAATGGATTTTTTTATTATGTGAGACAGTAGAAAAGGAGGGATTCCTTGAAAATAGCAAAAGGAATTATTCCTACCATCACCGGTATTCTTCTTCTAATCGTATCAGTGCTCGTCATGGTCTTAAATTTTCAGGAGGTCCAATATACCGCTAAAGAGGAACCCAGGGATAATATTAATCTTGTTGGATTTAAAGATAGCAGCTATTATGTAGAAAAAAACGGAAACATCGGGATAGAAGCCATTGGGAAAGCGTACATACTCAGAAATGGCAGCTCACCAGAAGCAGCAATTCCAAGCATAGAGTTATTGGACATGCAAATGAAGAAAGTGGACAACAAGGGGAATTTTAGCCGCACCATTAAATATGGGAATTCGGTTATCCACCTTTCCAGTAAAGAATTCACCGGACATCGAACAGGTATTTCCGGAAAGTGCGCAGTCTCCTGTTGAGGTCTTCATTAATAAAAAAGAATATTCCTCTTCCATCCCCATTGAAATCCAGCCAGGCAATATTGAAAACGATAGGTATACCAGTTACTTAGAACTCATGTTAGTTGTTGATAAGAAAATGAATAAAGAATCCCTCCTGTTGATTCAGAGGTTTGGGAATGACGAAGTAAAGAATAATAGCTGGAGAATATTGTGGATTGATAAAAACGGACAAGTGAAGGAAGAGGCATTTGATAACGAAGGGAGAAAAAAACTGCCTTACAGAACAACATTGCTGCTGGCATTCATGGTTACACCAGAAAACCTTGGATATAAAACTGATGAAGCAGTGGGTTACCCTACTATCTTCTACCCGCTGATGTTTCCGTTTGGTTCTTTCCTTGCAGGAATCGTTTTTATTATGTTTGGATGGATTAGGTGGCTAGGGACTCGTTAAGATAAGCTCATTTCTTATAATTTGAGAAAGATTAGAACGTATAATAAGTTCGAGAAAATAAGAGCAAGAAGTTTGGTACACAGCACTCGAGCCGTTTACTCGCCGCATAGACACGTTGTGTCAGTAGCAGCCATTGAGATCAACGAACAAAATGATTTCCTCCTTTTCAAAGGACCAAGAAGAAGAGAATGCCGGGCGGACAGGTGGAGGAAGGCGGATTTCTTCGAGCAGCCTCCATCAGGGAAACGAAATGTCACTTAAACCATAATATTGCCATTCCGGCAAGTTTATAGTTTATAGACTCTTGGCAAGGAATTAAACTCCACATCCGATACCTGTTTTTGGAACGGCATATACAAAATACTTCTAAAATAATTTTTAATTGAAGGAGCAACTCGAGCGAATTTCACCTTGAAGGTTTCGATCAGATAATAACGAATTCGATTTCATAAGGACTCTTGCATATTGCTTTGGGTGTAGCTCAACGTCTGGTTTGTTTTGATAATCTTCTTGCTGGAGTTGAATTCCTCTATTAGTATTATTTTGATGGAACATTTGAAATATATTTTGGAACGGTGCCAAGAAAAAAAGAGAGTAAGGAAACAAATAAATGGATTACAATACATCAAAAAGGCAGAAAAAAGAGACAAGAGAGGGTGGAGATGCAAACAAAAAAGGACGGATTACATATTTATCCTACTTTTCATAGAAGGTAATAGGATATATATTTTTTTATATTCATGAAACCTTTTTTTATTACTTGCGTAAAAAAATAAAGAACTTAATGGAGGTGTAGACATGGAGGAAAAGCAAGAAACAGAAAAAAGTAAAATAGTCGAGTTTGGCAATAAACTGGGTGAAAAAGCATCTGAAATTGGTAGTAAAATTAGTGAGCAGGCAAAAATAACTTTTGACAATCTTAACATTTTGAAACATTTTACTGAGCTAGATAAGGAAGTCTCTAAAAATGAAAAGGAAAAAGCAATTGAAATAATTAAGGCTTTAAAAGATATAAAAGATGACCAAATCAAGGCAGAGACTCTTAAAGACTATGTCCAGGCAAATAATCGAAAAGAAATCATAGATAAGATAATTTACGCGGTAAAATATTTATCAGGAGCCGCTGCTGTTATTGTGGTGGCAGTACTTCTAAAACAAAACAATAATGCATAATTGTAATTGTTCAGGCTGCAAAGAGTGGCCTTTTTCTAATTCGTAACAGTAACTGAAAAATAAGGTTGGGATGTAATAACTTCAATGTTCAGGGGCATTAGTAGAGGTCATTTGAAAAACAGAAAAAGGATAACTTGTCTATGTTGAAACATAAAAACTCTTTTATTCCTTCCCATTTTCTTGTTCCATCGGCAGGCAAAGAAAGTGGTGTTCAGCTTGCTATGAATTCCACGGATTTTAAAAATACTGATTTACAATGTCCCGTATCGTACAGATGTAAATATAAATAATGAAACGGTTTAAAAAGGAAGCAATCTTCTACTGTTACATTAGAAAAGCCTTCAATTGGATTCATAAGCAGCTCCAAGGTCATTATGATTATTTTCTCTAATCCTTTTAAAAATTTCTAAGAAGTCTCTTGTCGCTAAATGAGAAGAAGCTAATATCCACCATCTCCGCCTAATGTAAATGGTGGTGTTTTGAAAGTGTGGAAAAGGAGACAAATCCAGGACCTTTAAAATATGTTTTGTAAAAAAAGATTGATTCAATCTCCTAAAACGCGTTTACCCATCACAGGGACGTCAAAGGAATTGAATAAAAAATTAAATACATTGATTTGAGTAATAATAAAGTAAGAGAACGAAAACAGCCTTACCAAAAGGGGAAGGCTGTTTTCAATACATCATGCTATAAATTCACCGCATTACAGCATTTATATCTGTTTCTTTTCTGCTCCGTGGGACCGGGACCCTGAGTTATTGTTGTATAATTAATCGGAGAATACAAAGGAGGAAGGAATGAATAACAATGAGTAAGTCATTTCCTAGATTGTTTGATTTCTTTATGACTCCTTTAGAAAAAACCAAATTTAAAAAATCAGGAAAGATCTGCTGATAAAAGCAAAGGGTTCAGTACTGGAAATAGGTTCAGGCACAGGAATTAATTTTCCTTATTACTCTCATGACGCAGAGGTTATTGCTATCGAACCGAGTCAGGACATGATTGAACGTTCACTAAAGAGAAAAGCCGGATCCGCTGCTAATATACAAATAGAAAAAGAGAGTGCCGAACAGCTGCCATATCAGGACGAAACGTTTGATAGCGTTGTAGCTACATTGGTTTTATGCAGTATTCCGAATCCTGTACAGGCCCTTAGAGAAATAAAGAGGGTGTGTAAGGCTGGAGGAAGGATCCTTGTGTTCGAGCATGTGAAAATGGATAATCCTTTTTTTGCTAACATGCAAAAATGGTTAACTCCCTACTGGAAAAAGATCTGTGATGGCTGCTGCCTGGATCGGGACACAGAAAAGATGATTAAGGAAGTTGGTTTTGCCATTGTGGAGAAAAGAGAGTTTTACAAGGGTCTCTTTATTCAGTTGGAGTTAGTGAAAACTAATAAATGACTGTTCCGCAGAATGGGGCAGCCAGTAATTATTATTAATTGAGGAAAAGGGGCCCTTGTATGAGGCCCCTTAAAAAATGGTAACTTAAAGGGAATTGGTTTTCGTCGTAAAGAAACGTTTAGAACCGTTATCTCTTTATTTTTAGCTGATTTATGTCGTAAAGAATCCTTTAGAACACTTTTCTTCTAAAACAGAGCCCATTTTGGTGGTAATGAGTCCTTTAGAACCGCTTTCATTTAAAATTTAACTGATTTATGTTCTAAAGAAACCTTTAGAACACTTTTCTCATAAAACATAGCCGATTTTGGCCGAAAACATTCATTTACAAATATTTTCCGAAAAAATGCAGCCATTTTTTGTTCATAAGGCTAAAGCTTACTCCCATGAACCACCTTCACAAATAAATCCGATACCCACAATAAGCCACAAGGACAACGAGCACTGAGAAAAAGCCTTTCTCGAAGCCGCCGCCGGTTTTGATGCCAAGGGGAAGGGCGACGCGCACTTTAAAGGGCCAGAATAGCTGGATGCCCCGTATGGTGAGGGCATCGAGCAGCAGGTGGCTGGCCATTCCGATCCAGATGCCGAATTCGATGGCAGAAGGCCATGGGGTTAATCGGAATAGGGCGAATGCAGCCAGCATAAAGAGCAGGCTGTGTGTCAGGGTGCGGTGGCCGAATGCCTTGCTGACCAGATTGTCGAGGAGCGGGATCATCCGGCCGATGGTGGATGTGGGCGAACAGATGTCGGGTATGAGTGCTCCGGCTGCGCAGCTCGCAATAAACAGGGTTTCATCATGGATGCTTCCGCCTTTTGTTAAGTAAAGGGCACCGGCCGCGATTCCGCCGGCTATATGTGTTTTTCCTTGCATAGTACCTCCTGGCGAACAAATGTTTTTATATTACTATAATAAACGGAAGCGGAAAGAGAGTACAGGGACTATTTTCCTGCAGAAATAGTTTTGGAGAATTCAGAACCTTTCGTTTTTTTAAACGAGCCGCTGGCGGTATAATGAAAGTGCTTATTTAATAGAAAGAGGGTGCAGACTAATGGAATATACAAAACTCGGCAATACAGGCCTGGATGTATCGCGCCTCTGTCTTGGGTGCATGAGCTTCGGGGTGCCGGAGCGGGGCAATCATCAGTGGGTGCTGGATGAGGAAAAGAGCCGTCCTATCATCAAAAAGGCGATTGAATCGGGAATCAATTTCTTTGATACGGCCAATGTGTATTCGGACGGAACAAGTGAGGAAATCGTCGGCCGGGCGCTTAGGGACTTTGCGAGCCGTGATGAAATCGTGTTGGCCACGAAGGTGCATGGCCGGAGGCGTCCAGGTCCGAATGGAGCCGGTTTGTCACGTAAGGCGATCATGAGTGAAATCGACAGCAGCCTGAAGCGGCTGGGGACGGATTATGTGGATCTGTACCAGATTCATAGATGGGATTATCATACACCGATCGAAGAAACGATGGAGGCGCTGCATGATGTGGTTAAGGCTGGGAAGGCGAGGTATATCGGTGCTTCCTCCATGTATTCCTGGCAGTTCCTGAAGGCGCTGAATGTGGCGGACCGCCGGGGCTGGACCCGGTTTGTCAGCATGCAGAATCACTTGAACCTCTTATACCGGGAAGAAGAGCGCGAGATGCTTCCGCTGTGTGTGGAAGAAAAAATCGGCGTCATTCCGTGGAGTCCGCTTGCAAGGGGAAAATTGACCCGGGACTGGGAGGAAACGACGGAACGATCAGAGACAGATGAATTCGGCAAGACGCTATATGCCGCAACAGAAGCCGCCGACCGGCGTGTGGTGGAGAAAGTGGCCGAGCTGGCAGAAGCGAGGGGAGTGCCGCGTGCCCGAATCGCGCTCGCCTGGGTGCTGCAGAAAGAGCCGGTGACTGCCCCGATCATTGGTGCGACCAAGATGTATCAGCTGGAGGATGCCGTGGCAGCAGTTGAAATCAAACTCACTCCGGAAGAAGTGGCGCAGCTCGAGGAGCCTTATGTGCCGCATCCGGTATTGGGGTTCAGTTAACTTCTTTCCATAGAGGGGTATTGAACGTGAGTTCGAATCTCTCCTGGAACGTTATTTATATATCAGTTTAACCCTTGGTATAGGGTTTTGGACAGATAAGGGATGCTACCACAGATTAGAAAACTGTGGGAGTATCCATATTTTTATGCCTAAAATATAATGCTACAATTTTCTATTACCCTTGGATTTTGAAGAAGCAAGTAACGTAGCCCAACCAGCACGTGTGCTATTGTTTTCCTGGGCGTTCATCAATTGGGCGGTGGACGAAGATGCTAAAATCTTATCATTTAATTTTCTGTTTGCCTGAAGATTTCTTTATTGAGCGTGGTGAATATAAAACAATCCCAGTACCTATGAAGTAATAGAATATGCTAGTCAATGGAATAGCAGTCCCAATTTCAATTTTCCAACACGTAGGGTCTATCATGTCAACCCATTTCGACTATGAAAAGATAGGATAAAAAAGAATGATTCCTAAAAGGTAGGTTATTTGATGTAAATTAATATATATTAGCATTTTAGTAATGTGATAGGTGACTAAACTTTTAATTTTATATTATATTTATTTACCCTTAATAACATACTTTTAAAATATTGGAAAAATACTTTAGGTTGTAGTTAAATGACATTGTATTTTAAACAATTCAATTTCAAATTTGCGACTATTCTTAGTCCAGGATGTGGTAAAATATTCATACAACTAATCTAACTAAAAAAGAAAGTATGAGTTTCTTATAAAAGGGGATTAAGAAATGAAAAGATGCAATACTTGTGAAACTTGGGGAACAGAGCCTCATCCCCATAACCACATAGAAGAAGAAGTTGAGGGTTTGCTTGAATTAATTGATTTAAATAGAAGCGATAATACATATACGGCAGAAAATGCAAAACTACGAGAATCAATTATATATAGATACGTCTGGTCGCCCTCAGACTTATTTAAAATCGACTCAAGTCAGTCTATTGCTTCAGTTGCCCATTGTCTTTGCATTAATTGCATAAAATATAGTCTGTCATTTGTGCCACACTATGGGGATGGGGCATACTGTACGGCAAATGAACATCTTAAGTTAGAACACCCTAGAGTTGTACATTCACATGGTATTGATATTCGAGACATGAACTATAGAATTGTAATGAGAATTAGGGATACTGCTAAGTTTAAAAAAATTAGCAAAACGGCAGGTGTGATTAGAAGCATTCCCGAAGGGCAAGAATTATACGTAGGAGGACTAGTTTTTTCTGAAAAAAATACGATTAAAGTGATTGGATTTCAAGAATGGAATGGACATGAATGGGTAGACATATTATTGGAGGATCTAAAAGGGGTGAGTTGAAATGGGTATTGAAAGAATTATGTTTAATCCTTACCAAGACAAAAACATCCAAGATGTAATTGGCATAATTGAAGAATACTTAAATGAAACTCATCCTAAAACGGCTCTATCAGAAATTTCAAATAAGATATTTTTTGATGATTCAGTTGGTTGGAGAGAAATTTTAAAGATAATCTTCAAAAATAATGAGCATCTAACAGTACGGATTCCTCTATACTTTATTGAGTTTGTTCAAACTCAGAGTAATGAAATCCTTCCACAATACTCCTATTTAATTACATTCTTGGTCGCTGAAAATTTATTAGATGTAGATTTTCTAACAAAAGAAATATTTCAATCAATAGGAAACGAAAATGCTAAGTATCTTCTTATGTCTTTTTTAGCTTCGTGGAATCTTGATAAGGCTATGGAGCTGGATGCTTCATATATAGATAATAATTTTAAACATAAAATAGAATCAGAACGTATTCCAATTAGACAATTGATTTTAAGTGCGGCGGATGCATCTTATTTTAATGTAGTAAGTAATATGTTAATGGATGTAACGATACAGTATTATTTCAACAATGAAATAAAGCGAATAATAAATGCTGGAAATGTCGATGATTTAAAACAACTTGAACTTTTTCTAGATAGATGTAATAAGGACAGCCAAGAGCATATCATTGAGTTTTTCTCTGATTTGACCGAGTTAGGAACTGTACAGACTTTCTTGTTAAAGCAATGGAATTTTAAATTAACGGAACGATTGTATAAGAATTTTTCAACCAATAATCATTTAATGTCAGACTACTCAAGGGAAATTTCTTTAATTGCTGTAAATAGGTTAAAACGGAAACAAAATACAAATTATTCTGTAGCAGCAAGATATGAGATAAACAAGCTCAAGGAAATGGACAAAAATTATATTCTACAACGAGTTAAGAAAATTGCTGATACGGAAATTGTAGATTATGACAATGTTATTGTACCACCAGTTAATGATGCTTGGGAGTGGAAGGACTACGCTCATTATTTAGTTACAGCGTATAAAGAAAAACACCCTGAAGAAGAGACAATCCATGTACAAAAATTAGCTAATGAATTAGGTATTGAAACAATTGTAAAGAGACTTGGTACGGAAAATTTTGATGCCTGTTTAGTTAGAGATTGTACTCTTAAAGCTCCAGTTATAATAGTAAATAGCACAAAAAAGTCAATGGGAAGAGTTAATTTTTCTATAGCCCATGAAATAGCCCATGCTGTTTTACCTCATCATGCGAATAGAAGCTTCTTTTGTTTTTTAGATGATGTCACAGAATCAAATAAATTTAAAATGGATAAACATTTAGAGATTGAAGCAAACAAGTTTGCAGCATACATATTATTACCAGATAAACAGTTTAAGGAAGAAGTCAACAAGTTAAACTTCACAATGAAAAATGTATATATGCTAAGTAAAAAGTATAGTGCTTCAATGGTGTTGGTTGCAAAAAAGTGGGCAGAGGTAAGTAACCTTGAAATTGCAATGGTTCTCAGTACCGATGGGTTAGTGGATTGGTGGATTAAGTCAGATAGTTTTCCCTACTCTTGGATTGAACCAGTTATTGATAAACAATCATCAGTATTTCTATCTTTTAACTCGAAAGGTAAATCTAAAAGGAAGAAAGTTATGTTTGACCAGTGGTTTAAATCAGATTTTCCGAGATATAGACTTCATGAAGAATCTTATGCTATCTTTGATAACAAGGCACTTACTTTACTTCAAATCGTTGATGTTGAATAAAATATAATGGATTACTCGCGTTGGGGTGTAATCCGTTTTTCCAGTGATTTTAGCAAGCGGTTACAAATTGTTCGTATGTCTAGAATAAAATGTAATTCTAATCGAGCATAACAAACTAAACGTAAAGAAATATGCTAGAAATCCCCATTACGACGTGGGGTTTTTTGCTGTATAAATTTCGATTTTTATCCAATTGAAATGTTACATTAGGTAATTTTATTGTAATAATTTTCAGAGAGCTATTAATAGCATTAGTTGTAGGTTTTTATAGGCATTGTTATATTTATTTGGAGGTATACAATGAAAATAAAAAAGATTATGTCACAGCATCAAGTGAGTGTTTCCGCTGAATCCTTTACTGCAACCTTATTTGCTTGGGCGGGTTTTGATGTATCTGTTCAATACGGAGCTAATCAACCTGAATATGACCTTATTGTTGCAAAGGGTGACAAGATGGCTAAAGTGTCTGTAAAAGGTAGTCAAGATGGTGGATGGGGTTTGACCCAAAAGTACTTGAAAAACAGTGACTATCATGGTGCTATTGATAATTGGCTTGAAAACCATTCCAATAAAACAATTTTTAGCTTGGTTCAGTTTAAAGGTGTCGATTTCGAATTAGACATGATGCCAAAAGTTTATTTAGCATCACCATTAGATATAGCTGGTTATATGAAAACTATGAGAAATGGAACTGGAAATACCAGTTTAAAAATGTACCATGAATGGAAAACTGGAGTTGCTAAAGGTATAGTGATACTATCCCATTGAGTTGGAAGTTCAGTAAACAAAGAATAGATGAATTAATAAAATAAGTAACTCTTTTTGTCTTGAAATAAAATATCACATCTTTTATTTGATGAGGGAATTAACGATTCTCTCTATATAAACTTTAATTCATCTTCTATGTAACTATTATTCTATTTTGCAACACAATTTCTTCGTTTTTTATATACCACAGCAATCCCCCCTTGTTAAAAATATTAATTTCAACAAAGTAGTAATATTTTCCTGTATAATTTTACTATATGAAATTTTTATCTGTAATCTTCTTTATAGGAGGGGTAATTTGTTAGAACAAATTATCAATGAAAGACTACGAGAAGTACCACCTAAAAACTGTACTATTGTCAAAGGTAGCACTCCGATTATTGCATTTGGGAGATTTAGAAGTGCAAAAGTTGCTACAGTTAGTCTAAATCCAAGCTGGGCAGAGTTTGAAAGAGTAAAGGAATATTATCGTTTTCATACTTTGGAAACTTTAGGTGTAGACAGTTACACTGATATTACGGAAAAGCATGTAATCGAAATAATAGATTACTGTGAAAGATATTTTGAAAGATATTTCACTACAGGTGTAAGAAAGATAAAGAAAAGTCCACTCTATTATAAGTCATGGTTTAATCCAATGGAGAAAATGATAAATGATATTTTGGGAGTTAGTTATCTAGAAGGAAGTGCTTGTCATCTGGATATAAGCCAATGGGCTACAAAAAAAACATGGGGGAATCTAACAGAGACTCAGAGAAGAACATTAGTAGGGAAGAAGGATTTAGAACTACTAAGAAACCAATTATTAGCTAATAATTACGAAATTATTTTATTGAATGGTGCAACAACCTCATCAGTGTTTTTAAAGCAATGCTTTAATATTCATAATTATAAAACTGTTACTCTTCAAAATACACTCAGGAGTAAAGGTGAGAAAACAATAACTAAAGTGGAAGGTTATTACATTGACGTGAATAACATCTTAGGTGAGGAACTTAAAAAGCCAATTAAAATTGTGGGTTGGAATGATTATATCCAAAAAAAACCAACAAATATTGAAATGATTAAAAATTGGGTAAAAAGTACAATAATTTAAAGGCTTAAAGAACTTTAAGACCATCTGAACAACAACTCTATTTTTATATCGTTTACGGATAGAATAGAGGAAATTTATCCTGTGATAAGGGATAATCCATTTGTTGAAAAGATATGGATGATGTGATTTCTCTCAAAAGATAACAATGAAAGGTATAAGGTAAATAATCTGTGGTTGAATTAGTAAAAGAGATATTATCGAAAATAGGAATACCTGGGGTTTTGATTACAATTATAATAATTTTATTGAAAATTAATCCCATAACATCTATTTCATCGAGTTGGGTAGAATTGAAGTTGTCTACCAAAGAAAAACGGTTATATATTCGTGTAATAAGAACCTTTTTTGAAATTGTTTTTTACGTACTTTTTCTTTTGATAATAACGGATACATTTTTTTCTACTAAAAATATATATCGTCCAATAATTGCTGTTATTAGTGGGATTATACTCTTGGGGATTTTTATTTGGATTTTAATATTAGACCTAAAAGAGAAATCATTTTTTGACCTTATTAAATCGAGTGCGAAAAAATGCGAAAAAATATCAATTTATTTTTTGTTTCTATTGCATTTTATTTTAAGTATATTTATACTACCTTCTTACTATGTGGGAACACAAATATACTCAGAATTTTATAATGAATCACTAACAAAAGAGGAACGATTAGGAGTTTTAATAGCTGTAATTAGCTTATTTTTATTTTTCATTGTTTCTATATATTTTACAATAATTAAAACCTTTTATAGATTCTTAGGTTTTAGAAGCAATTTAATAAATAATTTAACAATAAAAATTGGCGATGAAACTTGGTATATTTTTCACCCAATTGAAAAAGAACTATTTTTATTAGGTAATAAACCTGTAATTAGCCAATGTACGAAAATAAGGATTATAGAAAAAAATGAGTTGTTAAAAGAACAGATAGAAATAAAGAAAGATGAACATAGAAGCTTAATATAGAAATGAATATTGTTTTTAAACGCGTTGGCATTTTGTCGTGCGTTTTTTATTTAAATAAAACTAACCAAATAACGAGAACTGATTGAAGGTTGAGGAACTTCTATAGGTTTTGTTATATTTAGCTGGTAATATTAACCTTATGTCCTTTTAGAGCTAAAAAAGAAACTCCTTCTATAAAATCATTGTAGAATATGAGAATACGTTGTAGGACTCTTTAAGAGGTTTTTTTTATAAGTGGATGTTACTAGTTAAATCCAGTAAATCTTTATTCATTAAAGATACTTATGCTCCTTTTCCAATCTAAATTAATATCATGAAAGAACATTTTCAAAATATTCTTATGTAGCCCCTTTTAAAGTGTTAATATTTAGATAATAGGTATTTTTCCCAAAGGAGGAATTTATATGGCAGAACTGTTTTTGAAGGATGATGAAATAAAAGAAATCTTTAAAACACACTTAAAAATAGAATCGAAGGTAATGTCGATAGAAACGCTTTTTGCTAACGAGAGAAGGACTAAAAACACAGTGTTTGACCCCTATTACCAGAGAAATTATGTTTGGGATACTGATAAGGCAAGTTATTTTATTGAAAGTATTCTTTTAGGAACTGAAATACCACCATTAGTATTTTTTAACACCGGTAAAAATATTATTGAGGTAATTGACGGAAGGCAACGTTTTGAAACGATAAAACGTTTTAAAGAAAATAAATTTCATTTAACTAAAAAAGGGTTAAGTGTCTTTACTGACTTAAAGAAAAAAAGTTTTGACGATTTAAGTATAGAAATCCAAGATGTTTTTTGGGACACTAAGCTACGAATAATAGAGTTTAGTGTGGTAAATGAGCCTAAATTAGATGAGAGAAAAGAAGACCAGATTAAAAAGGAAATCTTTAGAAGATATAACTCAGGAATCACTCCCTTAAAAAACGTAGAGATTGAAAAAGCTATATACGAAATTAATGACACTAATACTTATTTCAAGAAAAAATTACAAAGTTCTGAAAATGATTATTTATCTTTTTTAGATTTATTTTTTTCCGATAGAGAAAAGGAAACTAAAGAAAAAGGCATAACGCTTGAGAAAGCAATGCAAAAGGTAAGATTATTTTTAGTTCTTCATAATTTGCCTATAAATTACTATAGTACATTGAATGGAAGAAAAGAAGTAATTCAACGTTTTTTCGAAAATTTAAGTAATAATAATCCTAATGTTGAAGAGTTATATGATAGTTTTATTTCAAAAGTTTATTTATTAAAAGAAATTAAACGCCTTTTAATCGCTAATAATGTAGAACATAATAAATTAGTATTTGAATGCTTATTCTGGGTATTCACTATCTTGGAACAAGAAAAAGTAAGTCTACAAAAAATAAATAATCATAAATTATTAAGAAATTTAGTCAGCTTTATATCTAAGAACATAAATATATATAATCAAGAAAATAGCCATTTTTATATGGAGATGAAGGAACGGTATACTGGAACGGCCTCGTTCTTCGAGCAATATTTCAGCATAAATTTGGAAATATACATCAAAAATAATAATAATTCTCTACAAAAAATAAAAACAGTAATGAATAGTAATTCAACTGACACCAATAAAATAATTGAGGAATTTGAAACTCTTAGGTTAAATAAGCCAGATGCTAGTACAACTACGATTGATGATATTTGTCGATTAATGAACAGAAAAAGATTTTTACTTCGCCCTTCATACCAAAGGGGTGAATCAATTAATCAGATGAAATCATCTGCAATAATTGAAAGTATTTTATTAGGTATTAAGTTACCTCCAATCTTTATTTTTAAAAGACCAGATGGTGTATTAGAGGTTGTTGATGGCCAACAGAGATTGTTATCAATACTTGGATTTATAGGTCAAGATTTTCAAGATGAAAATGGAGAAAGGGTTAAATCAGAAAAAAATAATTATAAATTAAATAACTTACGAATATTGACCGAGTTAAATGGAAAATCATATAACGATTTTGATGAAGTCTATAAAGAAATGATTTTAGACTTCAACTTATCTTTGGTTACTATTGACTCAAAAATAAACCCTAAATTTGACCAAATTGATTTATTTATTAGATTAAATAACAAGCCGTATCCTATTCGTGAAAATACATTCGAAATGTGGAACTCTTATATTGATGTCGGTATTATTAGTAAGATTCGAAAAATTAGTAGTAAAAATGATAAATGGTTTTTCTCTAGGTTACAAAACACTAGAATGGAAAATGAAGAATTAATAACTACACTGGGGTATTTTGAATATAAAGCAGATAATCCAGTTGAAAATGTTGTTGACCTAGATATTTATCAAAGGAACGATAAAATTAACTTTAGAATAAAGTCGAAGGTTGAAATCACTAAGTTACTTAATACAGCTTCTGAGCAAGAAGATTTAAAGCACGAGTATTTAAAATCACTAAGTAAGGTTGAAAATTTTATTAAGAAATTAAAACTATTACTTGTCGATAGAGACATTGAAGATAATCTAGACAATTATTTAAAAAAGGAACTTGACGAAATCTTTTATTTGACGCACTCAAGAACAGCAAGAAGAACATTACAAAATTTTTATGCTCTTTGGTATTTACTTTCTAATATTAGTTATGAAATGGTAAAGTTCAATAGAATTGAAATAAAGCAAAATATAACTAATATCTTTAAGTTCACAAAATCTTTAACATCGGATGACCAAAATGGTGTCGGATTAACAAAATATAAAAATATGGTATATGAGTTTTGGAACAAATACCAAGTAGAAGAAAGACGAATAAAGCTTTCACAGGATGAGAAAAAAGGATTACTTGAAAAACAACATAACATCTGTCCGATATGTAACTCTTTGCTATTTATTACAGATGAATTAGAGGTAGACCATAAAGTACCTTTAGGTATTGGAGGTGGAGATAGATTTTTAAACTTACAAATAACTCATAAAGATTGTAATAGAAAAAAAGGAGTTAGAGTTTCTAATTAGTAAAATAAATTGACAAAATTAATTTAGGCACGCTATAAATTATCTTTCTGGTGGGGGCACTTTTCACCATTTTCAAAGGTTATATTTAGGGGGATATGCTTTAGCTCTTCTGTTCCCGCAATCAGAGTAAAAAATTTTACCGTGTAAAACATACTAAAATAGTCTTAATTGACGATGTTTTTACGTATATATTTCATTCATTAATAAATTAGATAATAAACATTTTCACACATTTAAGTGGCTCTTTCTTGTACAATTGGATGAAATTAAGTATTGTTTAAAAACCTGGGTATAACAATGCTCAAATGATGATTCAAATGGCAATGAAACCATCCAAAAAGAAAAATCAATCTAGAGTTATTAAGGAAAGGCTCAGTTAGAGCCTTTCTTTTTTTTAAAATCTTACTTCGGATAACAAATATTATAGAAGTATCAGCTTAAAATGTGATAAAATTAAGAAGAAATGTAGGATACCTTTAAAGGATAGCTGTCGGACTAAGGAACAAAAACAGGACAGTGGTCTTCCTATAAACCCATATGTATCAACCATATTTTTGTTCCAGTAGCTCAGCACGATAGAGCGACAGCCTCCTAAGCTGTAAGTCGTGAGTTTGCACACTAGTACAATATTATGGCAGCTCTTCAATCTTGTTTTAGTCATACTGGTTGTTGGTCTTGTGACCTTCTTTTTAAGAAAAAAAGCCAAAAAAGAAAAGTAAACCTCATTTTTTATGTTAAAATAATAAAAGAAAAATAGTGTAAACAAGAGGTTCTAGCACCCCTCTCTAAAAAAACTAAGAAGAAGCGGTACTTCTCTTGGAGTGCGGCTTTTTCTGTTATGAAGGAGCAGTTGCTATGAGTGGTTTTCGAATTGTAGAAAAGCTTCAAAAGATGGATGAGGATATCAAGAGGAATCAGCTGAGATATCATAAGAAGCGGGTATTGGTGAGCAAGGAGTTCACGTTTGATGCAGCGCATCATCTCCATGCCTATGAAGGCAAATGCATGAATCTTCATGGTCATACCTATAAGGCCGTGTTTGGCATCAGCGGGTTTGCGGATGACCGCGGCCTGGTTATTGACTTTGGGGATATCAAGGAAATCTGGAAGACGGAGATTGAGATATACCTGGATCATCACTACCTGAATGAGACACTTCCGCCGATGAATACATCGGCTGAGAATATAGTTGTCTGGATTTATGAGAAAATGAAGGATGCCCTCGACCGGCGTGCAGAAGCCTATCCGGGTGCGCGGGTGGAGTTTGTCCGTCTTTATGAAACTCCGACAAGCTATGCTGAGGCAAGACGGGAGTGGATGGAGAATGAGTAAGATACCGGTGATGGAAATTTTCGGACCGACCATCCAGGGTGAAGGGATGGTGATCGGGCAGAAGACGATGTTCGTCCGGACGGCCGGCTGTGATTATTCATGTGCCTGGTGTGATTCAGCATTCACCTGGGACGGCTCGGGCAAGCATTTGATTCGGCAGATGGAAGCGGAAGAAATCTGGAATGAGCTTGTGAAGCTCGGGGGAGACGGTTTTTCCCTGGTCACGATTTCAGGCGGAAATCCAGCGCTGTTGAAAAACCTTGGAAGCCTTATTGATCATTTCAAGGAGAACTCGGTGCGCACCGCCCTTGAAACACAGGGAAGCAGGTGGCAGGACTGGTTCCTGGATATCAACGAACTCACTCTTTCCCCGAAGCCGCCGAGCTCCGGGATGAAGACGGATTTTGAGGCGCTTGATCTCATCATCGAGAAAGTGGAGGGGAGATCGCCTTCCTATAACTGCAGTCTGAAGGTAGTCATTTTTGATGACCGGGATTACGAGTATGCGAAGAATGTGCATCAGAGATATCCGGGAATCCCTTTTTATCTGCAGGTGGGGAACGGCGATATCGTGACAACGGATAATGAGCAGCTGGTCTCCGGTCTGCTCAGGCAGTATGAGAATTTGATTGATAAGGTCATGCTGGACCGGGAGTTTAAGGATGTACGGGTCCTGCCGCAGCTGCATACCTATATCTGGGGCAATAAGCGCGGCGTATAAAATGACAAAAGGCTTCCTGGCGGCAGGAAGCCTTTTGTCATGAAGAATATTTGCTGATGGTGAGCCCGCTGTCTTCCGTCCATTCAGCATACATCACATCCTTATAGGAATGGATTTTCTTTTGTGCCAGTTGGTCTTTCAGCCAGGATTCATCCAGTCCGGCCTCTCTCAAGTTGGCTCCAAAGACCTTTCCATCCATGATAAAGGCGGCTGGAATTGATACCTTCTTCTCTGGGATCTGCAGATCTTCCTTAGTAGGTGCTCCGTATTTATGCTTCGGTGCGATTGAGATCTGTCCGTCCCGCTCGAGCACCACATATTCCGCTTCAAATAGGGAGAAATAGCCCTGATTCCGCATCAGTTGCTGCAGCTGATGAAAATCGATTTTGTTCTTTTTTAAATTTTTATAGAGAATTTCTCCCTTATTGATCAGGATGGAGGGAGTTCCCTCGAATTTTGCCCTCAAGTAAGGAGATTTTTGAGTGGCGAGCTCCACCAGGTAAATCAGCAGTCCCCAGACGCTTATGGTCAAAAGGATCTCCTTGATGCCGGCTGCATCATCAAATACGGCATCTCCTACAAAATTGCCCATTACCATTCCTGAAATAAAATCAAAAGGAGTAATCTGAGAAAACTGGATTTTCCCCAGCAGATTCAACAGAATAAGCAGGGCAAAAAAGCCGGTTAAAAGCTCGATGATAATATCCTTGACTGCCATGTTTTTCACCCCATTTTGCTGAAAGGTCAGCTTCCATTCATTATGGGGAAAAAATAATATTTCTATTCCTGCAAAAAAAGGGGGGATCCCGTAATCCGGGGCCGCCCTTTCTGGTTTATTCCGATACATTCACTTCAATCGGCTCTGAAACGAGATTCCATTCCTCACCAAGCATGGTGAAGGTGTGTTTCACGAATACCTGTGCCCTGCCGGGTGCAGCGGCCTTGATGGTGTTTCCTTCCACAGACACCACATCACCGTTTGGCACGAATAATTGTGTTTCGATATTTTTTGTTTCATCCGAGCGGAAGGTTAGCTTCGCCTTGGCGTTCAGGTCGGCTGTTTTTCCGACTTTCAGATTCATCTTTTTCAGCGGCGTTTCAAGTCTTACCGGTGACTCGGACAGCCACTGGGTATAGTCGGTGATCGGTCCGATCACACCCTTCTTCAGCTGGTCGGCGAGCGGCGCTTCGGCCCGGAAGGTCCAGTGCATGCTGAGAAGTCCGCGCTGGCGCATATAGGTGATGAATTCCTGATACAAGCTTCCATAGCTTGCGTTCAGCGTTACATGGGAATTGGTGCCATAGTCGAGCATTTTCTTCGCCTGCTTCAGCTTGTCGCTTTCTGTTTTTGGGACAGCGGACGAGTAGAGATAGCCGATTGGAAGCTCCGGGTTCAGTTTGTTCACGTTCTGCATGCTGTCGAGCGCAAAGCTTTGCAGCACCACCTGATCGGTCATGCCCGCTTCCTCGATTTCAGTCAGAACCTGATCCTCATAGCCGGCTTTTTTCAGCTCGATCAGGAGAACAACAGGCTTGCCCTTGAATTCGTCCAGGAACTCTTTGAAAAGGGGGACTTTTTCACCTCTAAACTCCGGACTGAATTTAATGCCGGCATCGAGCGCCCGGATTTCCTCGAGCGTCAGATCCTCCACCTTGCCAGTGCCGTCTGTTGTGCGGTTTACGGTATCGTCATGCATGATAACAAGATGGCCGTCCTTTGTCTTCTGCACATCGGTTTCAATCATGTCGGCGCCAAGGTTATATGCAAGCCGGTAGCTTGTCATCGTGTTTTCGGGTGCCTTGGACGGAACGCCGCGGTGGGCTGCCACGATCGGGCGCTGAATCAGCGTGTTTTCCGGATACTCTCCCAGAGCAGCCCCGGTGACCTGAGGCGTGTCTGATACGATTCCATCCACACCCAGGTGAATCAGGCCATGGGCAGAATCCGCGTTTTCAGCGCCTTTTCCCCATACGGAAATGCCCCTCGTATGAAGATAATAGACCACTTCGGGCGAAAGCACCTTCTGCGGAATAATGGCCAGCTTGCCGTGATTCGCATGAATGTCCTTTGCCAGCTGTGCGAGATCATGCTTGTTTAGATCATTGCGGGTATATAGAATGCCGCCGCGGGCGGTGGGGTAGATATTGGTGACTTCTTTGACGATTTCGGGATTAGTTGAAACGATATGAACATCCGTCGTTTGGGACTCGTTTAAGGCATCGACCACCTTTTCTTCCAGTCCCTTTTGTTCCAGCTGAATGACTGGAATCGTTTTGCCCTTCATCGAAGCAAGCTTGTCCGTGAGCGTGCTATCATCCACCATCGCCTCTCCGTTCAGGCTTTTGACTTCAAGGATCGCGGATGACACATTCTGGGCTTGTTCCGCATTGCTTCCGGCTATGAGCGTAGGGGCGTTAACGATATTGGTCTCGTGTTCAGCCGGCAGGAAGGCGCCAGTATGGGCGACAGGTGGAAGCTCGCCGGGATTGCCTGTGACTCGTACATTATCAAACTGGACCGTTGTGCCCTGTGCCTGGAAGCCGACATTACCGGTTGTAAAAAGGCCTGCCTGGTCTGTGTCGATCACGAGCTTGCCATTAATGAACTGCTGGACCCGGTTTTTGCTTGCGACAATTTTGATTCGGTAGGATTTGTTCAGCTGGAAATCCTCGTGATAGAAATTCGTCTCAGGGACTACCCACTGATTTTTGTCATTACGGAGGGCAAACTCAAGGCCGTTGAGGGCGGAAGTGCCCTTGCGGATCGCTGCCTGATAGTATGGGTAATTGTTGTTCTGGATGCGGTACATCATGGATGCCCAGCGTGTATTCTCGGCTGCGGCAGTGAAAGTCATATCTGCTTCAAATACATAATCACCGCTGTCGGCGGACAGGGGAACGATTACTCTTGCAGGCTGGGAAGTGGAAGGCGAAGCCAGCACAAGCTTGCCGTCCTTGACTGAAGCCTTTCCCTGCAGCAGCTTCCAGCCGGCAGGAAGGGTATCATTGGCGGTGGTGTCGAAATTCTGGTCGACCAGGACAAGGGGGCTGGCAAGAACATGATTTACATTGCCCGGGATCAGGGGGAGACTGGAAAAAGTCAGGGTGGCGGCAAGCATTGCGCCGCTCAGTTTTCTTTTGTTAGACATGAGTACCTCCAATAATAGATTAGTAGTTTATTAACTCTCTGTATCTACTTGGTGCACCTTCTGTTATACAGGATGAATATTGCTGTGATGTAATGTTATGGTAAATCTATTGTTAATAGTAACGCGAGGTCTGAGGTTGGAGGTATATGCCGGAAGGCTTATTTATCCAGTGGCAAAAACTGTTTATCAGGATACCAGATTATTAAAATAAGCGGCAGGTTTCCTTACAAAAAGCTTTAAGGGTGCAGAAAAATGACATAAAGTGATCTGTAGATTCAGTAGGAAAGAGGCCTTAAATGATTTCAGAAAATTTATAATTATTTGCATAAAAGCGTTTACATTTCTGAATATTCAGTTTAAGCTTTAAGTACTTAGTAAAGAGAGTGGAGAAAGAAAAACAGGTTGCATTCCTATATATCTGGGGATATGCCTTTTTCTCTCATGAATGCACGAACTTTATAAAGTCACTGAAAAAAGTAAGGTATTAATGAATGTTGAGGAGTGCAGGTTATGAGAAGGACTGGAGATTTAAAATTGATGCAGGAGCTGAATCGGTCGATCATCCTGGACACGATCCGGAAGCAGGGGCCGATCTCAAGAAGCGATATCGCGAAACAGATCAATATCAGCCCGACGACGGTCACTTCGGCCGTATCGGAGCTGATCAGCGAGGGAGTGGTGCGGGAGGACGGCGTCGGGATCTCGAACGGCGGCCGTAAGCCGGTGCTGCTGCGCTTCAATCCGCATGCAAAATATGTGATCGGGGTTTCGCTCAATAACTCTGCTATTAAAATATCAGAAATGAACCTTGAAGGCAGCATCCTCCGGAAGGAAGTTCATCCGACAAACGGTACAGAAGGAATGGCAGTCATCACGCTGATGCTCGATATCATTGAAGGATTCCTGGAGTCGAAGGATAATTTGGACAGCTATGAAGGAATTTCGATCATCACTCCAGGGATAGTCGATTCAGTTAATGGAATCATTGCCTATAACAATAAGCTGAAGCTGTTTGACATCAGGCTGAAGGAGATGGTCGAGGAACGCTTCAGTCTTCCGGCTTTCATGGACAATGACACGAACGCCTTTGTGCTGGCGGAGAATTTCTTTGGTTCCTTCGGCCATTATAAAGATCTGGTCTATATCACGATCGGGGACGGAGTCGGCTCCGGGATCATGGTGAATGGCAAGATCATCAGAGGCTTTAAGGGAAGCGCGGGGGAGCTTGGCCACACGACCATCGTCAAAGGAGGCTTGAAATGTGAATGCGGAAATGAAGGCTGCCTTGAAAACTATGTGAACTGGCCGGCTGTGTATTCCAAAATTGTCTCGGCCCTCATGACCACGAGGAGGGAAACGGCACTGCGGGATTCCATCGCAAATGATTTCAGCCGGATCACTCCCTCTGTTTTCGTCTCAGCCTTGAATGAAGGAGATGTGATCTGCCTTGATATCATGGAGGAGATTGCCGGCCATATCTCAGCAGGGATCGTAAATGCCATACACTTCCTCAATCCCGAGGTGATCATTTTGAGCGGTGATATCGTCCAGGAGAACAGGATTCTGCTCGAGATGATCCGGAACCATGTGAGCATGCATGTGATTCCGATTCTAAAGGAAGAGATTAATATCCAGCCGACTTCACTTGGCCTTGAGTTTGAACTGATGGGGGCCGCGGCTGTGCTGCTGCAGGAGAAATACCAGTTTTCGATTACCTGATCATCCATTTAAGGAGGTGATGCTCATCATCTTGCTGCAAGTGCCCAAAAGAAGTGCTTCCAGAATCCACTTACATATGTATGAGTTTCCTAGGTTTGGTGACACATAGTTTCTTAGGACAATATCATGAGGGGGATAAAAATGAAGAAAAGGCTTTTGGTTTACTTATTGCTGATGGTCATGGTGTTTGCAATGTCTGCCTGTAGCAGCTCAAAGAGCAGTGCCGACGGTAAAAAGACGCTTGAAGTGGCCCTTTGGGATGAAAATGTCAAAGGTGCCGTGAACAAGTCCATTGAGGCCTTCAAGAAAGAGCATCCCGATATCAAGGTAAATGTTACGTACTCGCCCTGGGAGGAGTACTGGACAAAACTGAAAACGAGCATCAGCGGCGGCAAAGGACCTGATGTATTCTGGATGAACGGTCCGAATTTTTATCAATATGCCTCCAAAGGGTACATCCATGATCTTGAGCCTTACATCAAAAAAGATGGCGATTATAAAAAGGATGATTATTTCCCGGCCGTCGTCGATTTATATACGTATGAAGGAAAGCTGCATGCAGCGCCTTATTTCATTGATTCAGTCGGTCTTTATTATAACAAGAAGTTTTTTGACAAAAAGGGCATTCCTTATCCGGATGAAAGTTGGACATGGGAAGATATCGAAAAGGTCGGCGGAGAGCTTACCGATAAGAAAAACGGAGTCTACGGCTATGCCTTTGATGTAAAAGCGAATCAGCAGGGCTATTATAACCTCATTCCTCAGGCAGGCGGCTATATGATCAGCGATGATAAGACAAAGTCAGGCTTCAATTCTCCTGAAGCCAAGGAAGCCTTCCATTTTGTTCAAAAAATGATGGACAAAGGAATATTCCCATCTGCGAAAACCATCATGGAAACAGAAGGAAAGCAGCTGTTCATTTCTGAAAAGGCGGCCATGCTCCCGGGAATCTCCGTAAGTGCCGGCGAGTATAAAGGTGTGCTTGGAGATTCTCTTGGCGTCGCTCCGCTTCCTAAAGGAAAGAAACAGGCATCCATCGTCCACGGAATCGGCTGGGCTATGAATAAAAAGACCAAAAATGATGATGCTGCCTGGGATCTGATAAAGGCGCTGTCTGGCAAGGAAGGAAATCAGGTGATCGCGGAAACAGGATTCTCCATCCCGGCTGACAAGAGCATAAGCGATGTCTGGCTGAAATCCATTCCATCCCTTGATCTGAAAGTTTTCCTTGATGCCCAGCAATATGGTGTTCCATATCCGATTTCCGAGAAAACAGCGGAATGGCAGGATATCGAAAATAAAGAAATACAAGGCGCGTACCTCGGCCAGAAGCCGCTGGATGAAGCGCTGGATACAGTAACAGAGAAGATGGATAAAATTCTGAAGGAAGAACAGGCAGAATAATTCTGCAGTAAAAAGCAAGCGGGCCGGGAGATGAAAAAATCCCGGACCGCTGCCTGAAAGGAGAGGTTGTATGAGTATCGTACCACAGTCCCTGGAAAAGGAAAAAACAGCCATGATCCAATCGGTGCAGAAGAAAGGGAAGAAGCTGAATAAGGAAGCGGTATATGCGCTGCTGTTCATTGCCCCGACATTTCTTGGCCTGCTTTGCTTCTATATGCTGCCTGCGGCTGCTTCCTTCCTGATTTCCTTCACCGAATGGGATGGAATCTCGGCTCCTGCCTATGTGGGCCTTGCCAATATTGAGGATTTGATACAGGATCCGTCCTTCCGCCGTTCCATTATCAATACCGTAGTGTTTACCATTGTGTCGGTTCCTCTGTCTGTAGTGGCAGCCACTCTCATTTCCCTGATGCTGAATCAGCGGATCAAGGGGATGGTGGTGTACCGCACGCTCTTTTTCCTTCCGGTCGTGACGATGCCTGTGGCGGTCGGGATGGTCTGGAAATGGCTGTATAACACGGAATATGGGCTGATCAACTATATTTTCGGCCTGCTTCACCTTCCGCAGCCTTCCTGGCTGTTCGACCCGAACATCGCCCTGTTTTCGGTCATCCTCGTATATGTTTGGATGACGGTCGGCCATAATGTCATCCTGCTGCTGGCAGGACTGCAGGGAGTATCGCAGAGCTATTATGAAGCGGCCGAGATTGACGGAGCATCCAAAATGAAGAAATTCTTAAACATCACACTGCCGCTGATCACGCCGACTCTCTTCTTTGTATTCATCACAGCCATGATCAGTTCGCTCCAGATGTTTGACCTGATTTATGTCATGATCGGGGACAATAACGCACTTCTGGAGCCGCTGCGGACCATCGTGTTCGGCGTCTATGAATCCGGCTTCAAGTATTCTCAGATGGGCATCGCATCAGCCCAGGCATTTCTTTTATTCCTGGCCATCCTTGCGATCACCATCATCCAGTTCGTCTTCCAGAAAAAATGGGTGCATTATGATTCCTAAAAAGGAGGGACTCTCATGAAGGAAAGAAAGCTTGGCAGTCATGCTCTATTGATCATCGGGGCGCTCATCATGATGGTGCCGTTCCTCTGGATGATTTCGACTTCCCTGAAAAGCTACGGCGCCTCCATGAAGGTGCCGCCGGAAATCATCCCTAAGGATTTTCACCCGGAGAATTTCGCAAAAGTTTTCGAGAGTGTGGATTTCATGAAATATTACACAAACACGATCATCGTGACAGTCGGCAGAACGCTTTTTCAGCTGTTTCTATGTTCGATGGCAGCTTTCGCGTTCGCACGCATGAATTTTCCGTTCAAGAATACGATTTTCATCATCATTCTATCCGTATTGATGGTACCGCCGCAGGTTATCCTGATCCCGAACTTTGCGATCATGACCTCGCTCGGCTGGATTGACACGTTTTATGCCTTGATTGTGCCCGGCATCTTCAGCGCATTCGGTGTGTTTCTCCTGAGGCAGTTCTTCATGGGCATTCCAAAAGAATTGGATGAAGCGGCTATCATTGACGGGTGTTCCTGGTGGGGCATTTACTGGAGGGTGCTGCTGCCGAATGCCACCCCCGCCCTGATCGCCCTTGGCATCTTCACGGCCCTTGCATCCTGGAATGATTTCCTCTGGCCACTCATCATGACCAATTCTGAGAACATGAGGGTCCTCTCGATCGGGATATCGTCTTTTCAGGGGCAGTACTCAACAAACTATCCGCTTCTGATGGCCGGTGCACTGTTATCGACCATCCCTATGATCATCATGTTCATTCTGTTGCAAAAGTACTTGATTGCCGGCATTTCGTTAAGCGGAGTCAGAAGGTAATGACAAGCAGGGAGGAACTGCAATGAAAAAAAGGGAGACCGTTTCAATCGGGGTGGATATCGGCGGCACCAAGCTGCTCGCCGCCCTTGTCACCTCAGACGGGAAGATCGCGGCAGAAATCGAGCAGCCAACCTGTAAAGGGGACGCGCTTATCCATCAAGTGCTGGATACCGTACAGCAGCTTGTGGAAACAGGAAGCTCTTTTGATATCAAAGGAATCGGAGTGGCGTCAGCCGGAGTGATCGATTCCGCTAAAAAGGAAATTCTGTATGCAGCCAACCTCGGCATTGAGTCCTTGAAAATCGGCAGCCTCATGGAACAGGAATGGGGACTTCCCGTCCGCCTGTACAATGACGCCAATGCTGCAGCCCTAGGTGAATGGCAGCAGGGCGGAGGACGCGGCAGGCAGAATGTGATTTATATCACCGTGAGTACAGGAATCGGGGCTGGAATCATCAGCGGCGGCAGCCTGATTACCGGTCGGGGGGACAGTGCCGGCGAATTCGGCCATATCTCAATCAACCTGAACGGCCCGGCATGCTCTTGTGGCAACAGAGGCTGCCTTGAGAATTATGCTTCCGGCCCGGCGCTGGCAGCCCTCGCTAACGAGAGGCTGAACAGCGGTGCCAGGAGTTCGATCCTCAAGCCCGGAGGTCACTTGACAGCTAAGGAAATAGGGGCGGCCGCACGGCAGGGAGATCCTTTTTCCATCAGTATCCTGGAGGAAATCGGGGGTCATCTCGGGCTTGGTCTGATCAATCTCATTCATCTGTTCAATACCGAAACCGTAATCCTCGGCGGAGGAGTGATGAATGAATCGGAAATCTTGCTTCCAGCGATTCAGAAGACCATCAAGAAACACGGCATTGAGAGCATGGTAAAGGACGTAGATGTCAGAGTGTCCGCACTCGGCAGATATGCCCCTGTGCTCGGGGTCGCCTGCCTGTATGGCGGGGAAGAACAGACTAAGAGTTTTGCTCGTCCAGGGGAAACATACGCTTTATAACGAAAAGGAGGAGTTACATATGTTGAACGTTCTGTTGATTGGGGCGGGCACCATGGGAGGTACGCATGGTGCCGCCTATACCGGCATGGAGGACGCTGTCCTCGCTGGGATTGTGGACGTAAATCTGGAAAAGGCAGAAAAGCTTGCCGGCCGATTGAATACGAAGGCTTTTGCGAGCTTTGAAGAGGCTGTGGCCGCTCTGCCGGCTTTGGATGTTGTTTCCGTATGCCTGCCGACTCCGTTTCATAAGCCATTTGTGAAAAAGGCCGCTGACCTTGGCCTTCATGTTGTCTGTGAAAAGCCGCTGGCAAGAAGCCTTGCGGATGCAAGGGAAATGATTGATTACTGCCGGGAAAAAAATGTACAGCTGTATGTCGGCCATGTGGTCCGCTTTTTTCCTGAATATGTGCGGGCCAAGCAAATCATTGAGGAAGGCCGGATCGGTAAGGTGGGAATGGTCAGGACTACAAGGGGCGGCCAGTTCCCGATGGGTTCGAATGACTGGTATGCCGATTATGAGGCAAGCGGCGGCCTCGTACTTGATATGATCATCCACGACTTTGATTTCCTGAGATGGTGCTTTGGTGATGTAGAGAGGGTCTTTGCCAAAGGCATCAAGGATGGCGGGCTTAAGCACCGTGATTATTCACTGGTCACCCTGAGATTCAAGAGCGGAGTGATTGCCCATGTAGAGGGAACCTGGGCACATCAGGGCTTCTCAACTCAGTTCGAATTTGCCGGCAGCGAAGGAATCATTGATCATGACAGTAAAAAATCGGTTCCGGTCATTTTTGAAGGGCGGGGGGAAAGTGCGTCAGCAGGCGGTGTGGCTGTCCCGGAAAGTCCACTTAAGCAGAATCCTTATTTTGAAGAACTGACCCATTTTATACAGTGTATCAAGTCAGGGGAAGAACCGATCGTATCGGCCGAAGATGCCTACAAGGCGATGGAAATTGCGCTGGCCGCGCTGGAATCGATGGAGAAAGGGAAAGAAATTGTCCTGGATGAAACATTGAAAGAGGAGGTGCAGCACGGATGAGAGTAGGAATCATCAGTTTTGCCCATTCGCATGCCTTTGCATATGCAGACGCACTGAAGAAGATTGAAGGAGTGGAGCTTGTTGGGATTGCGGACGAGCAGGACTCACGGGGAACTCAGGCCGCTGAGAAATTCGGCACTACTTATTACCGCCAGTATGAGGAATTATTGAAACAGGACCTGGATGCGGTCATCATCACTTCGGAAAACAGCAAACATCACAAACATACTCTGTCTGCCGCCAGGGCCGGGGTGCACGTTCTCTGTGAAAAGCCGCTCGCACCCTCGCTTGAGGACGCACGGGAAATGATTGATGTATGCAGGGAACAGGGAGTGATTCTCCAGACTGCGTTTCCAGTCCGGTTCAATACGGCCGTGAAACGGGCGAAAAGCATCGTGGAAAGCGGCGGCCTCGGGGAGATCTTCGCCATCAAGGGCACGAACCGCGGCACGAATCCTGGCGGCTGGTTCGTGGACAAGGAATTATCAGGCGGCGGCGCCGTGATGGACCATACGGTGCATGTGGCAGACCTGATGAGATGGTTCCTCGGTTCAGAACTGAAGGAAGTGTATGCTGAGATCGACCAGAAATTTTCCGATACCGATATCGATGACTGCGGTCTTTTGACCTTTGAATTTGAAAACGGAGTGTTCGCCACCCTCGATTGCAGCTGGTCCCGCAATGACACCTTCCCGACCTGGGGAGATGTGACGCTTGAGATCATTGGAAGCGAGGGGACGCTGAAGGTCGATGCATTCGCACAGAAGGTGGATGTGTACTCGCCGGTCGGCGCTGCCTGGGATTATTGGGGCGACAACATGGATGCCGAGCTCGTCCGGGACTTCCTGGATAGTGCAGCCAATGTAAGGGAGCCGAGCGTCACGGGCATCGACGGCATGAGGGCAGTGGAGGCAGCGCTTGCGGCCTATGAATCGGCAGCCAAAAAAGCACCGGTCAGCTTACAGGGCCGGCAGGCAGTGAGATAGAAGGGAGGCATGCTTCATGAAAAAAGGCATTAATCAATGGTGCTTCCCGGAAGGCACGCCGCTTCAGGATGTGTTCACCTGGAGCAGGGAAGCGGGCTTCGATGCGGTCGAGCTGAATGTCTATAACAGCCGCGGGACAGGATTGACCCTGGATACGACAGTTAAGGAAGCGGAAGAAATTCTGCGCCAGGCGGAACGGCATAATATCGAGCTTCGCAGCCTTTCAACCGGGCTGTTATGGGAGTCCCCGCTTTCCTCGGGAGACGAAAGTGTCCGGGAACGGGGCCGGAAGGTTGTGCAAAAACAGCTGGAGCTTGCAGGCGCCATGGGAATGGATACCATTCTTGTCGTCCCTGGTGTTGTGAACGAAGAAACAACCTACAGTGACTGTTATGAGCGGAGCCAGCGAGAGCTTGTGAGTCTTGCATCTGTTGCGGAGAGGATAGGCGTCATGATCGGGATCGAGAATGTCTGGAATAAATTCCTCCTCTCTCCGGTTGAGATGAAGCGCTATGTGGATGAAATTCAATCAGACTATGCGGGCGTCTATTTTGATGTAGGCAATGTGCTTCAATTCGGCTATCCCGAGCAGTGGATCCGGACTCTCGGCAGCCGGATTAAAAAGGTGCATGTCAAGGATTTCAGCACGGCAGTCGGCAATATCACCGGTTTTGTCCCGCTTCTTGCTGGTGATGTGAACTGGAGGGAAGTCATGAAGGCGCTTCATGACATTGGATATGATGATGTCCTGACCGCCGAGATTTCCCCTTACCCATTTTCGCCGCAGGGCCTTGCGATGGACACCGGACGCCAGCTGGAAGCCATCTGCAGAAGTTTAACCCCTGCAGAAAGGAAGTAGAGAATTTGACTAAAATCAGAGTTGGCTTTATAGGGGCAGGCGGGATCGCACAGGCCCATCTGTCCAATATATTCCGAAACGAATTTGCCGAAATTGCCGCGGTATGTGATCTTTCCCCAGAACGGGCCCATGAAGCTGCCCGGAAGTACAGAGTGCCATTTTATACAGACAGCGATGACATGCTTGAGTCCGAGGATCTGCAGGCGCTTTTTCTCTGTGTTCCGCCTTTTGCCCATACAAATATAGAGGAAAAAGCAGCTGCACGTGGGATCCATCTTTTGGTTGAAAAGCCTGTCGGCCTCGACCTGATGGAAGCGGTGGCCAGGGAACAAGTGATAAAAAACTCGGGCATCATCTGCGCCTCAGGGTATTGTCTCCGTTACCTGGATACCGTCAGGAAGGCGAGATCATATCTTGCGGGAAAACAAATTGCCATGATCCGGGCCCATTATATAACGAAGTTCGTTGAAACACCGTGGTACAGAAAAATGGCCCAGTCAGGCGGTCAGTTGGTCGAGCAGGCCACCCATACGGTCGATCTGATCCGTTATCTGGCCGGTGAGATTCTCACGGTATTTGCAAACCAGTCCCTCACTGTGATGGGGGATATCCCGGGACTTGATATTCCTGATTCCACGTCCCTCAGTTTCAAACTTGAATCAGGGGCTGTCGGGAGCATGGACTGCACCTTTACCCAGACTGACCACAGCTCCGGAGTCGAGCTGTTTGGGCGCGGATTCAGAGTGGTGATCAACGGAAATGCCCTGCACATCCACGACGAAAACGGAACAGAATCCTATGAAAGTGACATGGACTTCTACCAGGAGCAGGATGACGCCTTTATTGAAGCCATCCGCACAAACGACCGCAGTCTCATCCTCTCGCCATATAGTGAGGGAGTCCGGACACTCGCTGTAACCCTCGCTGCGAACCGATCAGCAAAATGGGGGGACGTGCAGCGGCTCCAGGAATTCATGCTGACTGGCCAGTGATGAGACGTTAATGGGCACCCCGCATAAAGCGGGGTGTTTATTAGTTATTCCAAGTCTGCCCGATAAGGATTGGCGTATAAATCCACATCCAATTCAGTTCCAATGCCGGCTGCAAATGCAAGGATTTCTTTATCCAGGTAGAAAGCAGGTGTATCTCCATCTTCTATAATTATAACGATCTCGAACTTGCAATCTAACGAGTATTCGGCTTTGATAGCCTTTATCAGATCAGCCTTGCCTTGTATCTGATTTATAATGGTGTGAAGCTGGATATTCACATCAAGAGATGCTTCATATCCTGTTTCTAATGCCCAGCAAGTCTCTTTTCTGAATCTTACAGAAGAGCGATTCGGAATACGATCGCCCCTCCTGTAACTGACTGAAGGTTTTAACCCCAATCTCTCCGTTACATCATCTATCGGAAAATCTTCGCCAATCAAGATGAAGGCAGCTGAAACCTGCGTTTTTTCCACTATGAAAGCTCCCCTTATCTAACTCTGCTATTTTTACAGCCTTATTTTATCATAGTCTAGAATTCCCAAAGTATCACTCTGGATCCAGTTCGCTGTGCTACACTGGTATTATCAAAAATTTCCAACAAGGAAGGTTATAACGAGTATGATTATATTGCGGAATGGAAATGTAACTTTACGCCGCTTAGAAAGAAAGGACAGCGAATTATTGGCAAAATGGCTCTCAGATCCGGCTGTCCTCGAATTTTATGAGGGAAGAGATAATGCCTTCGATCTGGAAAAAGTGTGCTCCGTCTTTTTTGAAAACAAAGCGCAGCAGGAGAGGTGTATAGTGGAGGAGGACGGAGCTGCCATCGGTTACCTCCAGTATTATGAGTTGGATGAGGAAACAAAAAAGTTGTATGGCTTGTCAGGGGAGAATATCTATGGCATGGACCAGTTCATCGGCGAACCTTCCTACTGGGGCAGGGGAATCGGGACAGAACTTATTGCATCCATGGTTTCATACCTCCGGGAGAAAGAGGGGGCTAAATCCATCGTCATGGATCCGCGTACTGAAAACCTCCGAGCTATCCGGTGCTACGAGAAGTGTGGATTCCAGAAGGTTAAGCTCCTGCCAAAGCAGGAGCTGCATGAAGGAGAGCTAAGGGACTGCTGGCTGATGGAGCATTGCGTTCTTTAGGAACTTACATATGTATTTGCAATGAATGATGCTTATGAAAGTAGGTATCTGTCAAAGACCGAACATTAATAATAAAAAGTTTTGAAGAAAAACGATTTTATATAGGAGATTCAGCAATGGAAAGAGAAGAACGAAAAAGACGTTTAGAAGAACTGCTGAGGGACAGAAAAAAGAAGGAAGAGAAAATAGAAAGCGAACGGCAAATTGCGGAGATATTAGATTTGTTCTCGGATCATGATCAAGTGGAAATATTGGATGAAAAAGAAAGTAATAAGATTGAAACTGAAATGACAGACATTTTTCCGATTGCTTGGTATGGAAGAATAGATTGGGGTCAGTTAAATAATAAAATCGTTATCCCTGATGAGGAGATACAGTTAATACCGAATATCCTTTCACAGCAGGGGTTAAAAAATACCTTACCAGTTTATCTAATAGTCGGATTATTCGGCTACCCTGTGGCTAAGACTTCATTATCTGCAATCCTGGATAATATTGATGAAATTATGTGTATGGGGCCAGATCAGTACATTTACTGCCCTTTATCCAAATATGTGATTGAATTTTTTCATGATGGTGTGATAACTGTGGGGTGGTTGTAAAATAATTCTCGGGGTGGAAGGCTGCAATTGCTGACCTTGATATAAAACGAATGACCATACTTCATATACCAGTAGAAAAAAAGCTTTAAAAGTATTACCGGAAGAGGAGAATGTAGTTGAAAATTCACAGAGGACAGCCGGAATGTCATATTGACGCATTCATTAAAAGTATTAAAAAAACTCCCCTGTCACAATGACAAGGGGAGTTCTGAAATTATCTCTTTTGCTTTCGGCGTTTATACAAAAGATATCCTTCAATAACTGCAAATACTAACGGGATAACCACCATAGCATATAATGCTGTTTCGGCTGGTAACAATAAATATGCTAATACTATAGCTAAGATATACAAAGAATTAATCTTTTGAAAAAAGACGCTTTTTAACGTCATAAAATTACTCCTTCTTTATTAGAGTAGGAACTGGAATGGCGCGAGGATCGCTATACCATGAACCTCCAAGTTTTGTACGAACACTATCTTTATACAGGTGAGTGTAACATGAAATCTTACTTTCAGTTACCTGTCATATGGTAAGAGATATACGAATAGTATATTACTGGATTAATAAAATGGATACAGGAAGAAAAATGAGGTGATTTTATTTTAGATAGACTCAGGAAAATGAAAATAAAAACTGCTGTATGTATGGGAGTTATTTTTTACTCCTTGTCTATCTTCATCCAGTTTCTTATTATAAGCAAAAATATTCCATACACATGGGTTAATGGTGGAAGGTCTGAATCATTCGCTGAACAGCTTTCGATATCTGTTATAAGTACCGTTATTTCTATTATTGGAGTAGTTTTTACTTTGATTGTTGGCAGTAGAATTAAACTATATAAATACAAAAGAGGAATAACCGTTATCTGTTGGTTTTTTGTTGTACTTTGGTCTTTTGGATTTATACAGCAATTGTTTGGAACACCTTTTGAAAAAATGGTTTGTTCATTTGTTTTGCTTATTGGAGTCATTTCTAACTTGCGTATGGCGATTGAAAAATAATAGATGTAACTATATTTAAAAAGTTGTTGGCTTGTGGCTGGTTACCATTTAAGGATGCCTTTGTAATTAGTGTTAACAGCAGCTGGAATATCCTTGTATCTGTAAAAGGAGAAGCCTTATACCATGGAAGTTTTGTATAATTTGAGCGTACAAAGTTGATGGAGTTGCTGCTAAAATGTCTTATAGAAACGAAAAGGGAGACTGACCTTGCCTGAAGGGCCTAAATATCGTTAGAAGTTGTCTGAAGGAGACGCGGAAAATCGAATGACCCTTATACGAAGAACAGACGATAATGCAATAGGGTATTGCCAGGGCAAACAATCTTAACTGCTGGTATGTATATGACCATTCCTAGCATAATGAATTATACTAAACCATTTCCCAAGATTCTTGAAACCATAATGAAACAGAAGCCGATATACAAACGACTCCTGTTCTTTTTCATATTTAGTAATAACTAGTTTTGTTGGTCTGGACTTTCGTTACCATTATTTTTTAATAATACTTTCAATCCGCTGCCGATATCGGAAGCTAAGATGTAATTTCTGTCGACAAACACACCCCAAATGTCCGAATTTTTAGGAACATAGCTGCCAATTTGTACTGGATTTGATGGATTGGTGATATCTACAGCACGAACTCCACCAGCGTAATGAGATAAATAGAGAGTGTTGCCCTGCACTTTTGGATCATGAACAGTTCTTGCAAATGTAGCAGGTGCTCCAGCCTCAGCCTCTGTTAAATCTGTCTTAAACTCACTTAATAACTTAGGATTTGTTTTATCCTTAATATCAAAGATTCGTGTATATCCATACGCAGCTTCATAACCAGCTTTAATAGGAGAATAAACCTCTCTCGTTTCTATTAATATTGTGCCTCCCTTAGCGACAGCCGAAGAGTGGGCTGATCCTTGCTGATTGGAGGCAAAATCAGTTCTGCCCAGGTATACAGGTTTTTCTGGATTG
This sequence comes from Paraperibacillus esterisolvens, assembly GCF_046237625.1. GTDB lineage: Bacteria > Bacillota > Bacilli > Bacillales > DSM-1321 > Paraperibacillus > Paraperibacillus esterisolvens. Next base: position 1,853,627 of record NZ_CP143545.1, read on the forward strand.
CTAATATCAAAGATGGCTGTTCCTAAATCCCACATTGAGACATATGCATACTTACCATCCACCATCGTGCTATGATTGAATACTGGTCTAATCTTTCCATCTGGAGTATGCCAATGATATCCGTTGAAGTCCTCTGGAATTTCAGGCAAGCTTCTCGGGTCAAACTGCCAGAGTGTTTTCGGGGCAGCCGGATTACTCACATCAACAATTTGAAAATCTTTCTCTTCTCCATGGCTATAGTAATCAGCATATGGGTTTGCCGCAAGAACAATAGCTTTATTTCCTTGAACCGTTAGATATAATTCATGTGTCCCATTTGTTTTTTTGGTTACTTCCCAGAACCCTAATTTTTTCGGTTGATTTGGATTTGTCACATCATATAATAGGAAGCCGCCTTTTGAAGCGGGGTTATTTCTGTTTAACTGCTGAACACTAACTACAGCCAAATCACCTTTAAAATTTGGTGTGTTGACCGACTGAACGATGACTTTTTCTTGCCATGTCCCCGGAATATCATTGTTGGCAAAGACGGCAACTTCTTCAGGGTTGGATGGATCTTTCAAATCGAATACCCTCACCCCGCCATTTCCGCCATTCTTCGTATGTGTCCCGACATATGCATATCCTTTATAACTATAGACATCCCCAAAGCTGTTTTGCTTCCCGTCTGGCCTTACCACTTTCATCTCTGGGGCTGCAGCCTCGTTTAAAAACTTCAGATTCTTACTTCCCTCTAATACTGGAGCCGCGACATTGTCATAATTGGTTCTCTCTCCCTTTTCAATGTTTACGTCTCCTAGTTCGTCATGAGCCAATACGTTAAAAGGAACTGCAGAAAGAGATAAAGTACTTGCAAGTGCTATGCTTAAAACCATATTTCTTTTAATATTTTTCAATAAAAACCCCTCGCCTTCTATCATTTTCATCATTGTTAATAAGTATATAGCAAAATAGTCGAAATTTTCAATATATTATTAATGATAAAGTATGACAGAAAATGACATGAAAACTAACCTTATAATAAATCATCCTTGCAGTTTCCTTATTAAGTAATCTGCTCTTAAACTGAATAAACCTCTGACTAGAAATGACAATAAAAGTAAATGTTTATTGTCATTTTCAAAAACAACCATCTTTACGAAAAGAGCATTTCATTAAAAGGAATATGGATTAGTGTTACTTCTAATCAGTGGGGCGAGCGAAAATAAAAGAGGTCTTATAAAACCGATCCAGACAACAAAGAAGATTTAAAATTGGTACGCTGGGTAAAGAAAGCTTAATAAGCGACGGAAGGCAGTAACATAAAACTGGTTCAACAGGAGACGCCGCACATTGTTGTCACTTCTTTCGGAGGATAAAGATATCTTGTCTAACGATCAAGGAGGAAATAATAGTGAAGGAAGCTACGGCAAAGGTCATTGAAACTTTCCCTGTATTATCTGATCACGGTGTAGAGCTTAACCAATGGGGGGCTGTAGGTCTAGGTAAGACAGAAGCTGTCTTCCTACAGTTAGCCATGTTTTTTGAAAACCCTGAGGAACATCCTTTTGACCTGGGTAGTATCGTACATCATTTAGATGAGGAATGGATACCATTTGCCTTCGAAGTAATTTATTTATATTTTTTAAAGGACACTTGCTTACTACCTGCAAATAGCGAAATCTTACTAAACCGATTAGAACAAGTAAACAGTTAATCGTATTAAATTTCGCCGATGTTAGCAGGTTATTCTTTCATACTTTTTGACAGGGACAGAGGAATGCAGGTAAATAATTTTTCTGGATGATTCCGGCAGGATTGAGCTGCTTTCTTTTATTTCTATCTAATTTCTGCTTCTTATTCAATGACGCTGCATCCATGATACCGGTTTATGGGATTACATTTCAGTTGGGTAGACCTGGCTCTAGTGCATTAATCGTAGTGGCATGCAGCCGAGGGATAAAGAATATGTGCCGATTACGAGGGAGGTGGGAGCTTATTCACACCAATGTTTATTGAAGAAGAACCGGTTAGGTTACGGGGACTCTTACGTGAAATGGAACGTTCCTTCAACATTCCAAATAGTACGGATGAAGTCAATGCCCTTTATCAAAAGATTCAAGATAATATCTCTGAAAATTAGGAAGAAAACGAGTGCGTTATTTCAAAACGGAGGGCTGCTGTGGCAGCCTTTTGTTTTTGCAGAGGGAAGCAGCCAAACTGTAAAAGAAATAAAAGAAAACTGAATCAAAATCATATTTGTTCGTTAACAAGAGAACCTGTACACGCACCCTTTGTTAAAAAAGGGTGCTTTTTCCTTCGGATATTCTAAACTAAACTGCCATTAGCGGAACAACAAAAATAAGGCTGCCGAAGCAATTAAAATAACACACCCGTTAGCCACTCATGAATCGCAATATCAGAGATTCACCACAGAGAACGAAAATGCTCTTAAGCCGTCGATACTGTTTCTATGGCTGGAGAGGAAGGTCGATACACTTTGGTGCCAATGAGCCCATCCGTTAGTCTTACTCCAACGTTCACGGTGTACCACCGACTGCCTTAGCACTCATGGGAGATTAGTCCTTTTTCTAATTGTTGCGCTAGCTTCACTTTGGATTATATTTCTTAGAAGTATTTATACTTTCGAAAAACCGACCAATCTAATAGCTCAGCTTTTTAAAAAACTGGTTTTTCGGGGTCTTTTTTGTATGCCCTTTTTCAGTTATTATTTTCAAGGCAAGAAAAGGAGTCACATATATACTCCTTTTTCATTCTAACTCTGTTAAAAATGCTGCCAAAATGGCAGCATTATTCGTATTTCAAGTGAATACTTTAAGACCCGATAAGATCCGTATCTGGGGGGATATACCCAAGTTGTCTGCCCAATTTTACAATTTGTCCTTTATGGTGAAATTCGTGTGTGATGGTATGCGTATAAAGCCATAATGAAGATATTTTCGCACTTCCACCCTCCTCAAAGGATACTTGAACAGTGTTATCCCATTTACCTTGAAATTCATTCAAAAAATCATGAACAAGGTCATCGGTTTTCCTAAAAACTTCCCGCATCTCATGTACGCTGTTAATGGAATCAGGTGTAATTTCGGGAAGTGATTTATCAAGAGCTCGACGCCCCAACCATACCCGATAACAATCCGCAACATGGGCATGCAAGGAACGAATAGAATCTCCGCCAAAGGCATCAAGTTCTTCAACATAAGCTGATGGAGACATAGTTTCGCAATAACGAAATAATAATTCCCTAGTGCGTCGTATCCACTCATACTGGCTAACGAATAAATCCATCTTCTCGCTCTCCTTTTTTAATTTCTTTATCGATATTTCATTATTCATTTGGGTGTGCTCTTTCCAATCTATTTTCTTTTTCATATTACTGTTTTAAACACTATATTTCCTGCATTAATTTTTGAAAAAAGGGATCGCCGCAGCCACCCCGTTATTGAACATAAGCGCCTGTTAGCCATCCATGCAGCAGAACTGCACCATAGAGAAAGAAAATTGAAGTGGCAGTCTATTTTAATGCTGGAGTAGAAGGTCTTTGAACTATAGTGCCTTAGAGCCTATCCGTTAGTCTTACGCGGGCGGCCATGGTGTACCACCGACTGTCGCACCCTAATGGATAGCACTCAGGGAGATTAATCCTAATTCTGGGTGCTCCAGCTGTTCTTTTTTTACTCCAACGAGAAGGGCCTCAATGTAAGCCGGTTTTGTTGTCTAGCTTGTTGAGCGTTAGTGCCAGCTTGAGTTTGTCCGAAGTTGTTTGCCATGATGTAAATCACCTCCGTGGTTTAATGTAACGAAGAGAATTGGCTATATCCGACCATTATAAAGAGGCAGTAATCTTTCGGATAGGCATACAGCCCATTTCGCTCTGGGTGTTGAGGAAGAATACCGAGGCAAAGGGACTGTCACCTAGCTATTTAAAGAGTTATTTAAATGGGCTGTGGAAGCGGATATCTCCAGCCTCGAATACATAATTTCAAAACGGTTAATTCATATAGTAAAATGGGCTTTGTATAGAAGGCGAAAAAGTGAATTCCTTAATGATTAATAGAGAACCAGCTAACGAGTACTATTTATATAAGCTTTTATAATGGGTGTCGAATGACACTCTTTTTTTTGTTCACCTCATTCTGTAAGAAGACAAGTTTTAAATGCTGTCCAATAGGAATCACTTGCTTTTACAGATGGGAGCTGAATTCAAAGATATATTTAGAGTATTTTGAATAAAAGTTGAAATATGTTTTAAAGATTGTATAATTGAAATTAAATACATACCAACCGGTTAGTAGACATTCCGCAATGAGGAGGGGAAGGATGAGACTTTCAGAAAAAAACGCTATTGTTACTGGAGGATCAAGCGGCATTGGCCGCGCATCAGCCTTAAAATTTGCCAGTGAAGGAGCCAATGTTGTGGTGGCAGATGTTGATCAAGAGGGCGGTGAAGAAACAGTAAAGCTGATAAACCAAAACGGTGGCACAGCATTATTTGTGAAAACCGACGTGTCCAATTCCTCTGAGATCCAACAGATGATTGAAACGGCAGTTTATAATTTTGGGGAACTTAATATCCTTTTTAATAATGCAGGAATCGGGCATCCCTCCGTCAGAAGCACAGAACTTGAAGAAGGGGACTGGGACCGTGTTATAAATATTAATTTAAAAAGTGTTTATCTTGGAATCAAATATGCTGTGCCGGAAATGGTTAAAACAGGCGGCGGAGCCATCATCAATACATCGAGTTTACTGGGGATAAAAGGGCAAAAGTATCTTGCAGCGTACAATGCCTCAAAGGCAGGAGTTATTCTTTTAACCAAAAACTCAGCTGTTGAATACGGAAAGCATAATATCCGCGTAAATGCCATTGCTCCGGGAGTAATTGATACAAGAATTATCGAGGGCTGGAAAAACGATGATCGTAAATGGCCCATCATTTCACGTGCTAACGCGCTTGCAAGAATTGGAACTCCTGAGGAAGTAGCAAATGCTGTATTGTTTCTGGCCTCAGATGAAGCGTCCTTTATAACCGGTGCAACTCTTTCTGTCGATGGAGGCGGACTTACCTTTTAATAAATAAGCTGGAGGAATTTCTATGAGTGAGAAAAAAAACTGGCTGTCCCATTTTCCTGACTCCATTTCATCCACCATTACCATTCCAGATAAATCATTACCACAGATTTTATTAGAGACAACTGAAACATATCCACAACATAATGCTCTTTCTTTTTATGGAAAGAAAACAACCTACAAACAATTATCCCATTTAGTAAGTAACTTTGCCTCAGCCCTGCAGTCACGAGGAGTCCAAAAAGGGGACCGTGTTGCTATCATGCTTCCCAATTGTCCTCAATATGTCATTTCCTACTACGGAGTACTGACCGCGGGAGCTATTGTAACACAGGTAAATCCAATGTCTGTGGAACGTGAGCTGGAATATATATTAAAAGATTCCGGTGCTGAAACAATTATTGTTTTGGAAGCGCTTTATCCCGTCGTCAAGCATATCCAGCCATCCACCTCTTTGAAAAACATTATTGTCGTCAGCTTACTGTCAACCGTTCAAAGCGTTGAGCCAGACATAGCCTTCGATGCTTTTTTTGCTGAAAGCACTGGCGGAGCAAGGCCTGTACCAATTGATACGAAAAACGACGTCGCCGTTCTCCAATATACAGGGGGAACAACGGGAAGATCGAAGGGCGCCATGCTGACGCACCGTAATATCCTGTCAAATGTCATTCAATCCTATGAATTTTTTAAATTTGATATTGATAAAGGGCAGGAACGCTATTTAACAGTTATCCCATTATTTCATGTTTTTGGAATGACATCCTGTATGAACCTTTCGATTTACACAGGATCAGAATTGATCTTGCTTCCCCGTTTTGACCTGGAGGAGGTTCTTAACACAATTAAAAATGAACAGCCCACGGTTTTTCCAGGCGTGCCAACGATGTATGTTGCAATCACAAATCACCCAAAAGCGGAAGAATACGGGATTAATAGCATAGAAGTTTGCAACAGCGGAAGCGCACCAATGCCAGTTGAGCTTTTAAGAGAGTTCGAGAGTAAAACTGGCTCTAAAATCCTGGAGGGCTATGGACTATCTGAAGCTTCTCCGACAACTCACTGCAATCCGACCTTTGCGGAGAGGAAACCGGGCAGTGTCGGAATCGGGCTGCCTTCTACCGAATACAAAATTGTAGATTTAGGAGAAGGAACGGAGGAAATCCCAGCAGGCGAACTGGGAGAGGTGATCATTAAAGGTCCGCAGATCATGAAGGGTTATTGGAACATGCCTGAGGAAACTGCGAATACTCTCCGGGACGGCTGGCTATACACCGGGGACATCGGGAGAGTAGATGAAGACGGATACCTTTACATTGTCGACAGAAAGAAAGATATGATTATTGCCAGCGGTTATAATATTTATCCTAGGGACATTGAAGAGGTTCTATATGAGTATCCTTCCGTACAGGAAGCTGTAGTAATTGGGATCCCGGATAAGTATCGGGGTGAAGGTGTAAAAGCCATACTCGTTCTGAAATCTGGCAAAGAGGCCACAGAGGATGAAATAAAAGCTTATTGCCGCCAAAATCTCGCAGCTTACAAGGTTCCCAATATCGTAGAATTCCGTGATCAGCTGCCTAAGACGGCTGTAGGAAAGATTTTAAGAAGAGCATTAAGGGATGAAGCGTTAAAAATATAGAAAATGACTTGCCCAAACAAAGACAGGGGGTAAATTATGATATAATTCTTGTGATATTAGTGGGATTGTGAGGACTTAACATGAAGGGGAAAATAACCGAACACAGCATCGAATTATTTGAAAGCAGAGGGTTCAGTGATACTTCCATACAGGATATTGTTGATTCACTTGGAGTAACGAAAGGAACGTTTTATTATTATTTTTCAAGCAAAGAAGAATTGCTTATGAATATCCACCTGGGCTATATTGACGGGCTGCTTGACCGACAGGATGAAATTCTGCGGGATTCAACAGTGAATAATAAAGAAAAGCTATTTGAGATTGTACATTTGTTAATTGGAAGTATCAAAAGCAAGGGTACGAGCGCAAAGATCTTTTTCAGGGAGATGCGCCATTTAAGCGAGGATCGGCTTGCCCAAATTGTTGATAAACGCGACCGATTCCGGTTAAATGTTGAGCGTGTCGTCAGGAACGGGATCGACACTGGGGAATTTCGTCCGGATTTAAATGCAGCCATTGTTACATTCGGTATACTCGGTGCAGCTAATTGGAGCTACCAATGGTTCAATCCCAATGGGGCTTCTACGGACAGAGAAGTGGCTGAAATCTTAGTAGAAATGGTTTTACGGGGAATTGAAAAATAGGGAAAAAAGGCTCATTTCAAGCCTTTTTTCCAGCCTGACATACCAACTGGTTAGTATTTTAGATAGTACGATGGCAGATTTTAAAAAGATAGAGGTTACCTGAGCTGGGCAAATGGGACGCCAAATTGCTATGTTATGCGCCCTTGGCGGATTTAACACAACGATTGAGGATCTGCAGGTGGAAGCTTAAAAAAAGCTAAGGCCACTCTACATTCAATATGGGGAAGTGGGTATCTAAAGGGAAAATTTCCGAAGACTAGAAGCTGGCAGCGTTTGAACGTCTTTATTTTACAAAAAGCCTGGAAGATGCTGCTGGAAGTGCCGACTTTATAATCGAAGCGGTCGTTGAATATAAAACAGAGCCGGTGAAGCAATAGGAATGAGGGATAACAAAATGCACGAAATTCAAATCACCGTCAGATTTGGCGAAACAGATGCACTAGGGCATGTCAATAATACCAGTTATTTTATTTATCTGGAAGAAGCGAGGATCCGTTTTTTCGAGGCTTTAGGATTCAGTATGGGAATTGATGGCTGGAAGTTTATTATGGCCTCAACCAAATGTGATTTCATCAGCCAGGGTTATTTCAATCAGACTTTGACAATCAAAACCTATGTTTCCCGTATAGGGACAAAGAGCTTCCAGATTGAGCATGATATTTTGTGTGCACAAACTGGGGAGCTGATTGCCAGAGGCAATGTTGTCATTGTTTACTTTGATTTTAAAAAACAGCAAAGCGAGCCATTGCCGGAATTACTGAAGGAAGAACTAAAGAGCTACCAGGTGCATTATTAAATTACTGAATATTTGGAAATCAGAAAATGGTATACTAAAGCATAAATTTCCTCAGATGAATTGGAAAATCGGTTGAAAAAAGTGCTTGAATAGCGGATAAATTCATTGTGTCAAAGGAAAAGAAATATAAATTTTAGATGAATTTACAGAGTTGGCTGAAAGGAGATTTAATTTGGCTGATCGGCAGGTTCACATATTAGAAAACGAAAGGAGGAGAAAGAATGAGATTTTCAGATACAATCGCATTGGTTACAGGTGCAGGCAGCGGAATAGGAAAGGCAACGGCCATCCGGCTTGCGAATGAAGGTGCCAAGGTTATCCTGGTTGGCAGAACACGGTCTAAGCTTGAAGTGGTGGCACAAGATATTAATGCGGCTAAGAAAATCCCTGCTGCTGAAATTTTTCCCGCAGACGTAAAAGATGAAGATGATGTGCAGGAACTTAAGGAATATGTTCAGCAGAAATATGGTGATTTACATGTATTGATCAATAATGCAGGAGGTTCAGTTCATTCCAAAATTATGGATACTTCCGCTGAGGATTGGGACTATGTGCAGCAGACGAATTTAAAAAGCGTTTTTCTTGTATCAAAGTTACTCGGCGGTCTTATGGCGGATGCAGCCCAGAAAGAAGAAGGTCTTCCGCGTCCCCGGGCAATTGTGAATGTTGCCTCCCTTTCAGGTCATCAGGCTGGGGCGCATATTCCACACTATAGCTCGGCCAAAGCAGGAGTTATCAATTTTACCAGAGCACTTGCCCTGGAATTCTCACCATACGGAATTAGAGCCAACTCTGTTTCTCCAGGTTTCGTGGAAACCCCCTTAACTGAACAGGGACTGCAGAACGAACAATTTGTTAAAGCCATAAAAAGAAATACAGCCCTTCGCCGTGTTGGCAGGCCGGAGGAAGTGGCGAATGTTATTGCGTTTGCCGCATCAAATGAAGCCTCCTATATGACCGGTTCAGATATTCTGGTCGATGGCGGCTGGCTTATTATGTAAAAAAGAGAGAGGGGAATTACAATGTCAGAACAACACTTGCTTGTAAATCAGAATGGGGCGGTTTTGTCCCTAACTTTAAACAGGCCTGAAAGCTTAAATGCTTTTAGCCCTGATATGATTCTTGGACTAAAAAAGGCCATTAAAGAGGCTCAGCAAAACCCGGAAATCAGGGTCATTGTCCTTTCTGGTTCCGGGCGTTCCTTCAGTGCCGGCGGAGACGTGAAATCAATGGGCCAGGCAAATGCCGTGGGTGTTTATGAACATATCGGACGGCTTAACGAGTGTATCCTTACCATGAAGGAAACAGAGAAACCCATTCTTGCCGCTGTTCATGGTTTTGCAGCGGGTGCCGGATTTAATCTGGCCTTAGCCTGTGACTTGATTATCGCGGCAGATAACAGCCAGTTTGCACTTAGCTTTTCCCAGGTCGGCCTGATTTCGGATGGTGGTGGATCTTATTTTGTTCCTCGCCTTGTCGGACCGCATCTTGCCAAGCAATTCTTTTTCAGCGCTGAGCCTATTCCTGCTGAAAGGCTGTATAATCTGGGTGTCATTAACTATTTAGTCCCGCTTGAAAAGCTTCAGGAGGAAACCAGGAAAATTGCTGAAAAATTTGCGGCCGGTCCTAGCAGAGCTTATGGAATGATTAAAAAACTAGTAGATCACTCCTTGAATTCTACGTTAGAAGAGATACTTGAACAGGAACGAATTACCCAAACCATGATGGTAACGACAGAAGACCATAAAGAGGGTATTACTGCATTTAAGGAAAAAAGAAAGCCTAACTTTACAGGCAGATAAGGAGATGAAAGATGAAGGTCGTGGAGCTTAAGAAACACGGAGGGCCAGAGGTTTTACAGCTTATTGAAAAAGATATGCCCATACCAAAAGGCTTCGAGGTATTAATTGAAATAAAAGCAATTGGTGTCAATTACGCTGATACTGCCAGAAGGGAAGGCCAGTATGTCGTTAAAACGCCACTTCCTTTTATACCCGGTGCAGAAGTTGCTGGTGTAGTAAAAGAGGTAGGGCAAAACGTAACAGCTGTAAAACCTGGAACGAGGGTGGTAACGCTAATTGAGTCTGGCGGATATGCTGAATACACGTTAGCCGACAGCAGAGGACTAATTCCAATGCCAGATGAAATGGATTTTGAAAAGGCAGCTGCTCTTCCTCTTCAGGGATTGAGTGCCTATCATATTTTAAAAACAATGGGCCGGCTGGAGGAGGGCGAATCCGTACTGGTACACGCTGCTGCTGGAGGAGTCGGAACGCTTGCAGTCCAGCTTGCCAAGTTAATGGGAGCAGGAAAAGTAATCGCTGCAGCCAGCTCATCTGAAAAACTAGAGCTTGCCTGTGAAATGGGTGCGGATATACTCGTTAATTACACCGAAGAGGGCTGGGAGAAACAAGTTCTCGAAGCTACAGGTGGAAAAGGAGTAGATGTTGCGCTGGAGATGGCAGGAGGAGACGTTTTTCAAAAAACTTTGAAATGCCTTGCCACATTTGGAAGGCTCGTTATTTATGGTGTAGCAAGCGGAGAACAGGCAAACTTTTATCCCTCCTTACTGATGGCCAGGAACCAGTCAGTAATCGGATTCTTCCTTCCACAGATAATGAGAACACCTGAACTAATTCAATCAAGTATGAAGGAAATGCTTACTTATCTTGAACAAGGAAAACTCAAGCTGACAATTGGAGGAGTCTACCCGCTTGATCAGGCAGCTGAGGTTCACAGACTGCTGCAATCCCGGCAAACAAAAGGAAAACTTATATTGAAACCATAAATTATCATGAATACAGAAGCGGATCTTGAGAGAGCTGGACTCCAATCAAGTACAAATCTTGAATAAATTGATGAAGTTATGCCCCAGAGACTGGCTTACAGGGACAAAACTCGGTTGAAATCCTTGAGTTATATCCTCGAGACAGACTCTCAGGGCCCCTTGCGGCGCTGCTGAGGAGACTGGGTTTTTTTAAAAAAAGACAGTTTGCCTCTCAAATTTTGAACCTTAGGCAGCCAAACTCAAAGAAAGCCGCCAAACTTGCAGCAATCTGTAAGTCTGGCTTTCCAATAAAAATTATCAGGGTGGTGCTTATTCATGACAATAATCAATACTGTAACAGGGCCTATTTCAGTAGAGCGTTTGGGAAAAACTTTGATTCACGAACACTTTATTTTTGGCTACCCAGGTTTCCAGGGGGATGTCACTCTTGGCGGGTTTCAGGAAGAAGAAGCATTAGCAGAAGCAGTCAAAATTGCCAGGCAGATCCAAAGCTTCGGAGTGCAGACAGTCGTTGATCCAACACCAAATGAATGCGGCAGAAACCCTGAGTTTTTAAAGAAAATCAGTGAAGAAACTGGACTTCAGATTATTTGTGCTACTGGCTACTATTATGAAGGTGAAGGAGCTACTCCTTATTTCAAATTTCGCCAGGCGCTGGGTACAGCTGAGGAAGAAATCTATGAAATGTTTATTAAGGAAATTAATGAAGGAATTGCAGGTACGGGCATTAAGCCGGGAGTCATTAAGCTGGCGTCCAGTAAAAATAAAATTACACCATATGAACAAATGTTCTTCCGCGCAGGCGCAAGAGCTCAAAAGGAAACAGGAGTTGTGATCCTGACACATACCCAGGAAGGAACAATGGGTCCGGACCAAGCCAGGTTCCTGATTGAAAATGGAGCGGATCCTTCAAAAATAATTATAGGCCATATGTGCGGCAATATAAATCCACAATACCACAAGGAAACAATGGATCAGGGAGTAAGAATTGGCTTTGACCGTTTTGGCATTCAGGGAATGGTAGGCGCGCCGTTTGATCAGGAAAGGGTTCAGGTACTTCTAGCACTGTTAAAAGAAGGCTATGAGGATCAAATTATGCTGGCCCATGATACAGTAAACATATGGCTCGGCCGTCCTCCTGTAATGAACGAACAATTAACCAAAATAATGGAAAATTGGCATCCAGGCCATATTTTCTCTAATATCCTTCCTCAGCTTAGGGAAAAAGGTGTTACAGAAAAGCAAATTGATAAGATGATAGGTGAAAACGCAAAAGCACTTTTCAGCGGAGCATCAGCAAAGGTGGTTTGATAGGAATTTAGACCATTTTAGTCAAGGGCAGACAAATCTTGGCCCTGCTATAAAAAAGATAGATGGCCTAAAACCCTGTGTTTTTACTTCAAAAAAGGGGTGAGGTCTTATTCAAAAGATAATAACACTTACAATGGATACACCTTTTTCAGAAGGATTTGTAAATGCCTTTGCCGTATTGGGAGAAACGGCAACTTTGGTAGACACTGGCAATCCCGGCAGGAGATCATTCAATCAGCTGAACTCCCAGTTAAAGGAACATGGACTTACCTTTAAAGACTTCGACAGCATTGTTTTAACCCATATGCATACAGATCATTCTGGCGGGGTTATGTATATACAGGAGGAAGCTGATTTACCTGTTTATGTTCATGAACTGGCCGAGCCAGTGGTTACAGGCGGGGTAAATGAGTTTAACAGAATAAATGACTTTTTTAAAAATTTCCTTGAGCAATGCGGTGCCAATCCTTCAGAACATCAGCATAAAAGAAGATATAAGGATGAAATATGGAAGAATGTCCACTATTTAAAGGACGGAGATAACGTCCATATTGGAGGAACTTCTTATGAAGTTACCTATGTACCTGGGCATAGTCAGACCGATCTTCTGTTTTGGAATTCAGAAGAAGGTATAGCGTTGGTTGGAGATCATATTATTCCGGAATTATCTGTAAACGCTTTCATTGAACCGCCTCCACCCTGGCAGATGGACCGTCCTAAAACGCTGCTCCAGTATAGGGAGTCTCTTAACAAAGTGAAGAGTCTCCCTCTTAAAACCTGTTTTTCAGGGCATGGAAAGCCGTTTGATCAGCATGGTGAATTAATAGACAAGAGGCTTACAGAGCATGAAAAACGGTGCAGGCAAATCCACGAAATTCTTTCATGGGGCAGTAAAAACATTTACGAGATTTGTCTTGTCATGTATCCACAATTAAGGGACAAAACAATGTTTCTTGGACTGTCACAAATCCAGGGGCATCTTGACTTAATGGAAGTGCGTGGGGAGGTGAAAAAAGAAGAGATTAAGAGTGCCATAATTTATAAATTGGTTTAATTGTGTTCCCTCTTGACCCATGAAGAAGGAGAGGATGAAATGACACTAAAGGAATTGCTGGAGGTCAATATTGACAAATTTGGTGAGTATCCATTTTTATATTACCGCGAAAAGCAATATACAAATTTGGAAACAAAAAAGTATGCTGACCAATTAGCAAGCGGTCTGCAAAGCAGGCTTGGAATTACCAAAGGAGACCGGGTAGTTGTATGCATGGAGAACTGCCCTGAGGTTATTTTTTCCTATCAGGGAATTACCAGAAGCGGAGCGGTAAATGTGCCGGTTATGTTCACCCTGCATCCAAGGGAAATTCATTACATTATCAAAAATTGTGAAGCAAAGGCGGTGATTTGTTCCGCCTACACTGCTGAGCAGGTGAAAAAGTCCCTTGAAGGCCTTGAAAATCCTCCCGCAATCATTGCTGCCGACCTTCCTTCCAGTGAAGGAGTCTTAAGTCTTTATGATTTAATGACAGACAATACTTTAAAGGAAGCGGAGGAAAATGACGAAGACACTGCTGTTATTCTTTATACATCCGGTACAACCGGAAACCCTAAAGGTGTGCTTTTAACACATAAAAACCTCTACTCTAACGCTGTGAACTCCTCAGAACATAGCAGAGCAGAAAGCGGGATTACCATTGGAGCCCTGCCGCTTGCTCATGTATATGGACTTACAATATCGAACGCCTGTTTTTTAACTGGAAGTTCCGTTGTGATCTTTTCAAAATTTAACCCCAAAGAGATATTTCTAGCAATTGAAAAATACAAAATAAAGTCTTTCTCAGCTGTACCAGCCATGATTCATGCCATGGTTTCATATCCAAAGGCGGACGATTATGACACTTCGTCGCTTGAATCGGTCGGTTCCGGTTCTGCTCCTTTGCCTGCAGCACTGCTGAATGAATTTAAGAACAAATTTGGTGCTGTTGTACTGGAGGGCTATGGTCTTTCAGAAGCAGCCCCGGTAGTAACAGCCCATAATAAATATATTGAAATCAAGCCTGGCTCTGTTGGTATTCCCATACCGGGAGTCGAGATTAAAATTGTGGATGATTTTAATGAAGAGGTTCCTGTTGGGGATGTTGGGGAGCTTATTGTCCGCGGAGACAATGTCACTCCAGGTTATTACCAAAATGAAGAAGAATCCAAAAAGGTTTTACAAAATGGCTGGTTACATACAGGGGACATGGCGAGGGTCGATAATGAAGGATACCTGTATATTGTAGACCGTAAAAAGGACCTGATTATCAGAGGCGGTTTAAATGTTTACCCTCGGGATATTGAGGAGCTTCTTAACGGCCACGAAAAAGTTTTAGAGGCAGCCGTTGTAGGCGTTCCGGATGAAAGAATGGGCGAGGAAATGGTCGCCTGCATCGTAAAGAAGCCGGGAGCAGAAGTAACGGAGGAAGAACTGATCCGTATTTGCCAGGAACACCTTGCCAAAAATAAAACTCCTAGAAGCGTAGTTTTTATGGAATCCCTTCCCCGCAACGGAGTTGGAAAAATATTAAAAACCCATCTAAGGCAAACCGCTGCCGATATAGTTAGCCAAATAAATTGAAGGAGGAAGTGGAAAATGGAGCAAAGAACCATTTTAACGACAAGCAAAAGGGGGCTTCTGGAAGATTCATTCCCATTTCGCTTGTATCAAAAAGCAAAGAAATTTGGTATTTGGAATCCTTCTGATATTGATTTTTCACAGGATCAAAAGGACTGGGAAAAATTAACTGGTGAGCAAAGGCATGATATTCTGCGTCTTATTTCCCAGTTCCAGGCCGGTGAAGAAGCAGTAACGCTTGATTTGCTTCCGTTAATCATGACAATTGCCAAAGAAGGCAGGCTTGAAGAAGAAATGTTCCTTACTACCTTTTTATTCGAGGAAGCAAAGCACACCGAATTCTTCAGGCTCGTTCTAAATGCTATAGGTGAACGGGGGGACCTCTCCCATTTCCACACGGGTGCTTATAAAACGATTTTTTATGAAATTTTGCCAGCTGCTATGGAGCGCCTGGTGACGGATCAATCCCCTGAAGCAATTGCTGAAGCCTCCGTTGTTTACAACATGTTTGTGGAAGGCGTTTTGGCGGAAACCGGCTATTATTCATTCTATAAATCTCTCGAAGCAGACGGCATCATGCCTGGCCTGCTGCAGGGAATTGGTTATCTTAAAAAGGATGAATCAAGACATATCGGGTACGGTACATTCCTGCTCCAGCGCCTGATATGTGAGCATCCACATTTATTTGATTTTGTCGAAGCTAAAATGCAGGAACTGACTCCGCTGGCAATCCGGCTTAATCAGGAAGGTTTTGCCGGCAAAGAAGTCAGTGAATTTGGACATTTACTAGAGGATACCATGAATTTTACACTTCGCCAGCTTTCTGTCCGTATGGATATTCTTTCACGGGCGAGAGGCAAAAAGATAGAAGAGATTTACAGATTTACAGAAAGCGAGCTTGGTGTTCTTTAAAAATTTTTAAGAGGAGGAATTAAAATGACCGTTCAAGTTGATGTAAGAACATTTCCATTTTTTATAAACGGAACGTGGGAGCCGGCATCAAACGGTGAAACGTTTGATGTATTTAATCCTGCTACAGGCGCACGTGTCGCAAGAGTGGCTAAGGGAACAGCAGAGGATGTCAATAAAGCAGTTGAAGCTGCAAGAAATGCTTTTGACAACACCGATTGGAAGAACATGAAGCCAAAGGACAGATCAAAGGTTCTTTATGCCATTTCCCACCTAATTGCTGCACACTCAGAAGAGCTTGCTTATCTGGAAGCTATCAGCTCCGGCGGAACAGTACGGAGACTTGGCGGAAATGATATCTTGCAAATGGTTGATTTATTCCAGACTCTTGCGAAGTTTGTCGAAGAGTATCCATTTTCGGAAACGCTTCCAAGTCCTCCATTCCCTGGACCTGCCCATAACTTTATTTGGAGAGAGCCAATTGGAGTTTGTGCGGCAATAACACCATGGAACCTTCCGATGGTCATTGCAGCGTGGAAAATAGCTCCGGCACTTGCTATGGGTAACACAGTTGTGGTTAAGCCTGCGAGCTATACTCCATTATCCACTTTAAAACTTGCTGAAATCATTTCGCAGGTTGTTCCTCCTGGAGTCATTAATGTGGTGACAGGGCCAGGTGGCGAAGTAGGTGAAACTCTAGTAAAACATCCGAAGGTAGATAAGGTTGCCTTCACTGGTTCAACTGAAGTAGGTCGCCGTGTCATGCAGCTTGCTGCTGAAACTATTAAAAATACTACTTTGGAACTTGGCGGAAAGTCTCCAAACATCATTCTTGAGGATGCAGATTTAAGCATTGCTCTTCCGGGCAGTCTGTTTGGGGTATTTCTGCATTCCGGACAGCTTTGTGAATCCGGTACCAGACTATTCGTTCCAGATCATCTGCATGACGCAGTTGTAGAGCAGCTGGTTAAGCTGGCAGGAAAGATCAAGCTTGGAAATCCACTTGACCCAGCAACAGATGTTGGTCCTGTTATTTCGAAAAAACAAAAGGAAACCATCCTGTCTTATATCGAAGCGGGTAAGGCAGAAGGTGCAACCCTAGTCTGCGGCGGGAAGGAAGCAGTTGTGGCAGGCTGTGAAAATGGGCATTTCGTTGAGCCTACTATTTTTACAAATGTAACCAATGATATGACCATTGCCCGTGAAGAAATTTTTGGACCTGTATTATCAGTTATCCGCTATAAGGAAGTTGATGAGGCAATCCGCCTTGCAAATGACACCATTTACGGCTTGGCAGCGGGTGTATGGACCCGGGACGTTAACAAGGCATACGACTTAGCCCGCAAGCTGCAGGCAGGTGTTGTCTGGATTAACGACTGGCATATGCTCCGTAATGATGCACCGTTTGGCGGCTACAAGCAAAGCGGTATTGGCCGTGAAATGGGCAAGCATTCTCTTGATGCTTATACACAGGTTAAGCATGTCCATACTTCAATGGTGCCTGAGCTCCATAAACGCAACTGGTACGGCCTATTGTTTTCTAATACAAATGAATAAAAAAATTATATTGAGGTGAAGAGGATGCAAACGACAACTTTATCACAATTTATGCTTCGTTCTGCTATCTACAGCGGATCGAATTCAAGGGCACTCGTACCAGATTTGTTTAAAGGGCTTGGGGCAAAAAGAGTTGTACTATTCAGTGACCGAGGACTTGAGAATGCAGGAGTAGTAGAAAAAGTAGCTAAGATTTTCGAATTAACTTCACATGGATCTGGTCCTGAGCTTGCCGGTGTTTTTTTGGACATTTCACAGGACGCGGAAAGCCGATGTGTAAACGATGCCGTTCGTTATGCAAGAGAAGTTGGAGCAGATGGACTTTTAGCTGTCGGCGGGGGAAGCGTTCTTGATACTGTAAAAGGAGTGAAATATGCCCTTTATAATGGCCTTTCCGATATAAAGGACGCAATTCCTGGCGGCTTCCGTTTTGAACAGTTCCCTAAGGCTCAGTTTATGGCAATTCCTCATATCGCAGTACCTACTACTGCTGGTACAGGCTCAGAGGTTTCGCCAATTGCTGTTATTTTTAATGAAGATATCCAAATGAAAGGCAATATTATCAATCCATTCATCAGTGCTGATATTGCTGTTTTAGATCCGGACCTTACGATTGGCCTTCCGCCGGCAATCACGGCATTTACCGGTTTTGATGCGTTAACACATGCTATTGAAGCTTTGGCATCCCCAAGTGCAACGGCTTTAACAGATGCACATGCCCTCCATGCCATTCGCCTGATTGAAAAAAATCTTCCACTTGCTGTGGAGGATGGTTCAAATGTAAATGCCCGAATGGAAATGCTCCAGGCAAGTTTAATGGGAATTACAGCCTTCAGCTTTGCCTTAAATGCAATACCTGTCCATAATTTTGCCCATGCATATGGAGCTTTGTTCCGTATTCCGCATGGATTGGCAAACGCAGTCTTCCTGCCAGTTGTCATGGAATATGTACCTGATCTTTACCTGCCAAAAATTAATGAACTAGCCGAAGCACTTCATGTAGAAACTGATACAGCTGACGAACCGCGTACTGTTTTAGCTAAGGTAGTTGAAAAGCTGCGTCTTCTTCAGCACAAAACAGGTCTTCCTGATGACTTTGCACAGTACAATCTTTCTGAAGAAGACCTTGAAAGGGCAGCAGCTGCTGTTGCAAAGGATCCTGCATCGGTTTCATTCCCAATGCCTAAAGAACTTATCCAGGCGGTTGGACAAAAGGTAGTGCCTATATCTGTAAAATAAATGTAAATAGAGCGGACTCAATATAAGCTTTTTGAGTCCGTTTGCCTTTTAAGAAATAACATAAAAATATTATGTCAACAAGGAGACGAAGGACAATGATGAATTTTGCTTTTACAGAAGAACAGGAGCTTTTAAGAAAAACAGTTAGAAGTTTTGTAGATAAGGAGATTATGCCATATATCAAAGAATGGGATGAGAATCATCATTTTGAGCCTCATATTTTAAAAAGGCTTTCCGAGCTGGGACTAATGGGTGTGTGTATTCCCGAGCAGTATGGCGGCAGCGGTATGGACTATAATTCCCTTGCTATCGTTTGTGAAGAGCTTGAAAGAGGGGATACTGCCTTCAGGACAGCTGTGTCGGTACATACAGGTCTCAACAGTATGACTCTCCTGCAGTGGGGAACGGAGGAGCAAAAAAGAAAGTACCTTATTCCGCAGGCAAAGGGTGAGAAGGTCGCAGCCTACGGATTAACTGAACCAAATGCAGGCTCAGATGTGGCTGCGATGCAGACAACAGCTGTGGACAAGGGTGACCATTATTTATTAAATGGCTCGAAGACCTGGATTTCTCTCTGTGATGCTGCAGACCATTTCCTTGTTTTTGCCTATACAGATAAAAGTAAAAAGCATCACGGAATATCCGCCTTTATTGTAGAGAGAACATGGGAAGGATTTTCCTCTAAAGCGATTAAAGGAAAATTAGGAATTCGCGCAGGAAATACAGGAGAACTCTTTTTTGATAATGTTAGAGTACCGAAGGAGAATCTCCTTGGACAGGAAGGCGAAGGATTTAAAATTGCAATGTCAGCATTGGATAACGGAAGATTCACTGTTGCAGCAGGTGCTTGCGGAACGATCATGGCAAGTCTGGAAGCCAGCATTAAATATTGCCATGAAAGAAGCACATTTGGCAAGGAAATCGGCCGTCACCAGCTCGTTCAGCAGATGATAGCAAAAATGGAAGCGGGGCTTCAGGTGTCGCGCCTCCTTGTGTATCGTGCAGGATGGCTGAAAAATGAAGGCAAGCGCTGCACCCGGGAAACCTCACTGGCAAAATGGCAATCCTGTGATTATGCCTATGAAGCAGCAAATGATGCTGTTCAAATACATGGCGCCTATGGATTTTCAAATGAATACCCAGTTGAAAGATATTTAAGAAATGCGAAGGCTCCAGTAATTTATGAAGGCACTCGTGAGATTCATACAGTAATGCAGGGTGAGTATTCTTTAGGATATCGAACAGATAAACCATTATCAAAAACCTTGCCAGCATGGCCCTTTGAGCCTGCAATCGAGGAATCGCTAAAATAAAAAGGCTATGTTGAAGAACATTGTTGGTTTTATAAATGGTGATTGCAGTTAAAGGATGCGAGACTCCAGCGGGAGAAGCGGCTTGAAGGGAGACCCCGCAGGAGCGAAGCGACGGGGAGAACGAAGAATGGAAGCGCATAGTTTAGCCCCGACAAGCGCTGGAGGACCTGACGGTTAAGTCGTTTTTTACTTCAAAGTCAGGATGGAAACGACCTCATGGGGCTAGGCGCTGAGTTGGGACAAGCTCCCGAACCGCACGCGGAAAGCGCTTGTCTTGAAACCAAAATAGTCCTCCTCAAAATGGGGGGAGGACTATCCTATTAATTTTTAAAAAGTAAATCAAAAAACTTGTATTTTCTGAAACTTCAGAATAAAATATATCTAACATACCAACCGGTAGGTATGTACCAAACATTTATTTAATATATTTTTTATAGTAAAAACTAGATTACCAGACTAAGGATGGAGTGAAAGGTATGGATTTAAGGCTGACTGATGAGCAAAAAATGGTACAAAAAACAATTCGCAGATTTGTAGAAAAAGAACTTATCCCTCTTGAAAACGAAGTTCTAAGAAATGAAAGGGAAGGAAGACCCAGCCTTCCTCCAGGAAAATTAAAAGAACTTCAGCTAAAAGCGAAGGAAGCAGGATTCTGGGGCATTAATACACCTGAAAAATACGGCGGTGCAGAACTGGGCCAAATGATGATGGCGATTGTTTTAATGGAAGTTTCAAAGACATTTGTTCCATTCCACTTTGGGGGTTCAGCAGATAATATCCTTTACTACGCGAATGAAGAACAAAAAGATAAGTATTTAATCCCAACCATTTACGGCGAGAAGAAATCCTGTTTTGCTATGACAGAGCCTGGTGCGGGATCTGATACACAAAACATCAAAATGACAGCAGTGAAAGACGGCAATGAATGGGTTTTAAATGGCGAGAAAACATTTATTACTGGCGGTAATGAAGCAGACTTCGTCATGGTTATTGCGATAACAGACAAAGAAAGACATCAGGCTACAAGAGGCCGTGAAGGTGTAACCTGCTTTATCGCAGACAGGGACATGGGCTGGAAATCAGAGTATATACATACGATGGGAGAATGGGGCCCTGCCGGTCTTGTATTTGATAATGTGCGGGTACCTGAGGAGAACATTCTTGGTGAATTGCACAAAGGCTATAATTTAGGCCTAGAATGGATTGGATTCGCCCGATGGATCGTTGGAGCAAGAGCAGTAGGGTCTGCTGAGCGTCTATTGCAAATGGCTATTGATTATTCTAGAGAACGTGTTACTTTCGGAAAACCAATTGCTGAACGCCAGGCTATTCAATGGCAAATTGCAGACTCCGCTGTTGAAATCGAAGCTGCCAGATGGCTCGTTTTAAATGCTGCGTTCACTCTTGATGCTGGTGAAGATAACCGCCATCTTGCTTCAATGGCAAAATTATATGGCTCTAATATGGGCAACCGTGTAGTAGACCGCGTATTGCAAATCCATGGCGGCATGGGCTATACAAGAGAATTGCCGATTGAAAGATGGTACCGTGAAGCCAGACTATGGAGAATTTACGATGGAACTGATGAAATCCAGCGAATGATAATTGCAAGAAACCTTATTAAAGGCCATGTTAAAGTAGGCCAATATATTTGAAAATGTAAGCGTTAACATGATTTTCAGGGAGGTAATCATATGACAGGAAGATTTGAAGGCAGGGTTGCATTCGTAACAGGAGGCAGCCGTGGTATTGGAAAAGGAATCGTTGAGCGTTTTGCTGAGGAAGGCGCTAAAGTAGCTTTCATTGATTTAAATGAAGAGGCCCTTGCCGAAACTACAAGCGAACTCGGTGAAAAAGGCTATGAAGTATTTTCAAAGGCTGCTGATGTTACAGATGCCGAGCAGGTTGAGCAGGCTGTTAAAGAAGTGAACGATACTTTTGGATCTGTAGATATCTTAGTAAATAACGCAGGTGTCATCCGTGATAATCTTCTTTTTAAAATGACAGATACAGACTGGCAAACGGTTATGGATGTTCATTTAAAGGGATCCTTTAACGCTGCTCGTGCCGCCCAAAAATACATGGTGGAGCAAAAATATGGAAGAATCATTAATATTTCTTCTACTTCTGCCTTGGGGAATCGCGGTCAGGCTAACTATGCTGCTGCTAAAGCTGGTTTACTGGGCTTTACTAAAACACTGGCGATTGAGCTTGGCAGATATGGGATTACTGCTAATTCCGTTGCCCCTGGTTTTATTGAGACAGAAATGACTAAGGAAACAGCTGCTAGAATTGGAATTCCTTTTGATGAGCTAATCAAACACAGTGTCTCTAATATTCCTGTTGGCCGCAGCGGAAAACCGGCGGATATTGCCAATGCAGTTGCATTCTTTGCAGATGAAAGATCTTCCTTTGTAAACGGCCAGGTTATTTACGTTGCTGGCGGTCCGAAAGCTTAATTCTAAAAAGGAGGTGAGGAAGAATTGTTTAAGCATTTAATAGGCAAGCAATCTGCCAAAGTGAAAAACTCGGTTGAACGTGGTGCAGTTAAAAAATTTGCAGAATCGATTGGCGATATTCATCCCATCTATCTTGATGAAGAAACTGGACGTAATTCACGATATAAAGGCAATATCGCCCCTCCAACTTTTCCAAGGGTGTTTGATTACGGAACAATTGAAGATCTAAACCTCCCTAATAAAGGCTTGATCCATGGCGAGCAAACCTTCCATTATGAAAGGCCGCTGTTGGTAGGCGAAGAGGTTTACTGCTATACCGAGGTTAAGAACTATTTTGAAAAAAAAGGAACGATGGGGGAAATGGGCTTCCTTGTTCTTGAAAGCTTTGGAGAGGATACCTTAGGAAAGATTGTCTTTTCTTCTAAATCAACTGTTATTATTTCGGAAGCAGTAAGGAAGGTGTTGGTTCCATGATGACACTTGAGGAGTTTCAAGTTGGCGATTCGCTGGATGATATTCAATTGGACCCGGTGGACAGAATTACTTTGATCAAATACGCCGGTGCTTCAGGCGATTTCAACCCGATTCATACAATTGATGAGGAGGCAAAAAATGCTGGTCTGCCCGGTATCATTGCTCACGGGATGTGGACGATGGGTAACCTGTCAAAACTGTTTACTCCTTTTTATGAAGATGGATTTATTCAGGATTATCAGATCCGCTTCAGAGGCATGGTTTTCTTAAACGATCAAATCACACTCAAAGCAGAGCTCAAAGAAAAAGATTCCCAAAAGCTGAGTTTCCTTGTTAAAGCGGTGAACCAAAAAGGTGCCGACGTAATAAATGGAGAGGTAATTTATAGAAGGTATGAAGATTAAGTAACTGCACTTAGTGACCGAAAAGAGGTTTGCGGAAGCAAAAGGATTCAACTAACCGTCCAACTAGTGACTCTGAACCGATCTGAACCTCATAGTGGTAACTGTTTTAATCTGAAAAATTCGAAGTATATTCTACAAAACTTTTATCCGATTCAACCAAAAATGGGGTCGTTCTGCCAAACTTCTTTTTTCACCTTCCCATTGTCCGTTATTTGAAAACTTAACCCAGGACCCGGCATATTTTGCTGGGTTTATTGCTATCCATAATGAGGTGTTCTGAATGAGTGGCAAGACCGTAATTATAACGGGAGGAAGCAGCGGTATAGGCAAAGCTATGGCGAAAAAGTTTCTGGCTGAAGGAGCAAACGTTGTCATTACAGGAAGGAATAAAGATAAACTCGATCACGCTTCCGAGGAGCTTAATCAGTTAACAGGCAGATTTCTTACCGTTGAAATGGACGTTCGCAACCCTGAAGATATCAACCGAACCATCGAGGAAACAAAAACACGATTTGGCGGCTTTGACACCTTAATAAACAATGCAGCCGGGAACTTTATATGTCCTGCAGAAGATTTATCATTTAAAGGCTGGAATGCCGTTATTAACATCGTATTGAATGGGACATTTTATTTCAGCCAGACTGCAGGTAAAGAGTGGATCACCAAGGGTGTACAAGGTACCATCATCAATATCCTTGCAACCTACGCATGGACATCTGGCCCCGGTGTTATCCATTCTGCAAGTGCCAAAGCAGGTGTTCTTGCAATGACCAGAACGCTTGCAGTGGAATGGGGCTATAAATACGGAATCCGCGTTAATGCAATTGCACCCGGACCGGTGGAGAATACCGGCGGAGCAGACCGCCTTTGGGGTTCCGAAGAAGCGTATAAGCGAACGGTTTCCTCCATACCTTTAAAAAGACTTGCACTTCCTGAGGAGATTGCCAATGTGGCGGCATTCTTAGCATCTGAAGAAGCAGCTTTTATTAACGGTGACTGTATTACTGTTGATGGTGGCCAATGGCTGAATAGGAGATCTTTTTTATCCTAAAATATTGTTGATTTTGGACTATGTTGATTGGAGCGGAAGGCGCGGAACTCCTGGAAAATGCATTCCGCATTTCCTTCGTGTGTGGGCGGATTAGCTGATGCAAATTCAATACCAGCGGGAAAAGCGGGCCAGGGGAGAGGCAGCACGCGCGAATGCGCCGAGGAGGCTCCCCGATCGCCCGCTGAAAGCGAGCGCCGTGAGCTAAATCAACAGTCAAATATACCAGTGCCTACATTAAAAGGAGCGATGAAAATGGCTGTAAAAGAATATAAAGCAAACTATAAGCCGCCTGTGTTTCAAACAGTAGAGGAAGAACGCCAACATTTAAAGCAAAAGCTTGCTGGCGCTTTCCGACTGTTTTCCAAATTTGGCTTTGATGAGGGGGTAGCAGGTCATATCACTGCACGTGATCCTGAAAGAAAAGACCATTTTTGGGTAAATCCATACGGTGTTCATTTTAGCCAAATCCAGGCATCTGATCTTATCCTTTGTAATCACGAAGGCAAGGTGGTTGAAGGTAACTATCCCGTTAATGGTGCTGCTTTTGCTATCCACTCACAGGTCCATGCTGCAAGACCTGATATTATTGCTGCTGCCCATTCCCACTCCGTATATGGAAAAGCGTGGTCTTCACTTGGCAGACTGCTAGATCCCCTCACACAGGATGCCTGCGCATTTTATAATGACCATTCCTTATTCGACGATTATACAGGTGTCGTTCTGGACACAGAGGAGGGCAAAAGAATTGGAAAAGCCCTTGGGAGCCATAAGGCATGCATTTTAAGAAATCATGGTTTGCTTACCGTTGGAAAAACTGTTGATGAAGCAGTCTGGTGGTTCATTACGATGGAACGCTCCTGCCAGGCACAGCTGCTTGCTGAAGCTGCAGGTACTCCTGTACTCATTGGGCCTGAAAACGCAGAAGTTACGAGAGGACAGGTAGGAACACATGAAGCTGGATGGTTCCAATGCCAGCCGCTATGGAACAGGATTGTGAAGGAACAGCCTGATTTGCTGGAATAGCTTTCTTACATAAGTTATTTCTGAAAGGAGGAAAGGTTTTGAAAGTAGGCGTTGTAGGGGCAGGGGCAGTCGGCGGCTATTTTGGCAGTCTCCTCAAACAAGGAGGAAATAATGTCGTTTTCCTTGCTAGAGGAAAACATCTT
Organism: Paraperibacillus esterisolvens; assembly: GCF_046237625.1. Lineage (GTDB taxonomy): Bacteria > Bacillota > Bacilli > Bacillales > DSM-1321 > Paraperibacillus > Paraperibacillus esterisolvens. Next base: position 1,879,061 of record NZ_CP143545.1, read on the forward strand.
GAAGCCATGAAAGGAAACGGCCTTACAGTAGAAGCAGAAAGCGGAACCTTTAATGTTAAAGGTAATTTTACTGACCAATATGAGGAGCTGACAGATTCGGACCTCCTTTTATTTTGTGTAAAATCTACAGACACCTATGAAACTGCGTTGCGTATTAAGCCTTATTTGAAAGATGGGGCACTCATCCTGACTCTTCAAAACGGAGTGGACAACGAAGACATTCTTTCAACCGTTTTTGAAAAGGAAAGAATCTTTTCAGCTGCTTCCTATATTCAGGTCTTTATAAAAGAACCAGGAATTATCAAGCAAATCGGCAATCCACCCAGACTAGTGATGGGAGGAATTGAAGAGAGCCAGGAAACAGACTTAAAGAAAATTTCTACGTTCTTAAATCTATCCGGCATTGAAACCTTCACAACAAGAAATATTACGGAAACAAAATGGAAGAAACTCCTTTGGAATGTTACCTTTAACCCTATTACTGCGCTGCTTGAAATAAGTGTGGGTGAGATACTTGATAGTCCCGATCTCAAAAGATCCGCAGTACAAATATGCATGGAATCTATCAAAGTAGCAAAATCGATGGGTGTCGCACTCGATAACAGTGCATGTGATGAAATACTTGCACAGGGGGCCATTGCCAGAAACCATCAAACCTCTATGCTTCAGGATAAATTAAGGGGGAAAAAGATGGAGGTTGAATCGATTTGTGGCTACATTGTTAAAAAGGGACGTGAATACAATGTTCCCACACCCGTTCTTGAAACCATCTATCATCTATTAAAATTTCAGGATTCTATAATCCAAAGTAAAGGCGGGGATATGCTGGCATGATCAAATCTCATCCCCAACCCTGGCATGAATCCTATCCTGCCAGTACGGAAACTTCCTTCGAAATTCCGGAAGTCAGCTTGTTTTCCTTTTTAGAGGAGACGGCTGAGAAATATGGTCAGCAAACAGCAATTATTTATGAAGGGGAGCACATCTCCTATAACAGTCTGAAGGACCAAACTGACCGGCTTGCAAGCGCCTGGAGGGATCTTGGAGCCCGTAAAGGCGATCGAATCGGACTCATGCTTTCAAATGAACCTTTTTATATTATTTCCTACTATGCTGCCTTAAAGCTAGGATTAATTATTGTCCAGATTAATCCACAGTATACCCAAAGGGAACTGGCAGAAATACTTGATGACTCTAACATCTCCTATCTTATAGCAGAGCCAGAGCAATTAGATAAAGTTCTCAACGTGGAAAAGGATTTTCCCGGCCTGCGTAATATTTTCACTTTTGGATCCGAAAGTAATGAAGACATCCTCAATCTTAATGAATTAATGGAAAAAGCCAGTCCTTTGAAGGAAAAAATATCTATTTCGCCAAAGGAAGATATCGCTGTTATTCAATACACTGGCGGGACAACGGGGCGTAAAAAAGGGGCAATGCTAACTTATTTTAATTTAGTGGCGAATGTTCTCCAAAGCAAGGCACTATATGGTGAAAAAATGCTGTTCGGCTGTGAGACCATCCTGACAGCCATCCCGCTTTACCATGTATTTGGAATGACAGTAGGGATGAACTTAGGAATATATACGGGTTCAACAATTCTACTTGTTAAAAAATTTGAAACTGAAAAGGTTCTGAATCTGATCAAAAAACATCAGCCGACTTTTTTTCCGGGTGTCCCCAAAATGTACACTGTCTTTGTAAATTATCCTGGAATAGAAAAATACGGTCTCGACTCCTTTAAAATCTGTTCCAGCGGATCGGCGCCTCTCCCGGTTGAAATCCTAAACCAGTTTGAAAAATTAACAGGAGCATCTATTGGAGAAGGCTACGGCCTGTCTGAAACCTCTCCATCCACCCACCGGAATCCGCCTTACGGAAAAAGAAAGGCGGGCAGTATCGGGCTCCCGCTTCCGGGCACGGATTGCCGTATTGTGGATGACAAAGGAGAAGCGCTTCCTCCAAAGGCAATCGGGGAATTGCTGATTAAAGGTCCTCAGGTGATGCTCGGCTATTGGAACAAACCGGAGGAAACAATGCAGGCTATTCGCGATGGCTGGTTCTATACAGGAGATTTGGCGATGATGGATGAGGAAGGCTATTTTTACATCGTCGGCAGGAAAAAGGAAATGATTATTGTCGGAGGGTTTAATGTATATCCACAGGAAGTAGAGGGAGTACTTTATGAACACCCCTCAGTAAAGGAAGCTGCCGTCATTGGAGTTCCGGCCCAAGAAACTGGCGAGCTGGTAAAAGCCTTTGTAGTACCTAAAGAGGGAAAAACAATAGACCTTGATGATCTGAAGGAATTCTGCTATCAGCAGCTGTCCCGCTATAAAGTTCCTAAGAACTTCGAGATTATTGATGAGCTTCCAAGGAACTCTGTCGGCAAAATCTTAAAGAGATTGCTAGTTGAAAAGAAATAGAGGTAGAGGTGGCTTTAACAATGAACTTTGAACTTGATGAAGATATATTATTTTTAAAAAGAAATGTTCGCGATTTTATCCAGAACGAGGTAGAAGCTGTCGCAATGCAAATCGAGGAAGAGGATAAAATTCCGGAAAGAATTCTTAACCTTTCCAAGGAAATGGGACTGTTTGGTCTGAGTATTCCAGAGGAATACGGGGGCCTGGGAATTGGAATGATCGGCAAATGTGCTCTTTATGAAGAAATCGGCCAAACTCATAATGGATACACTACCCTGATAGGTGCACACACAGGAATCGGCTCTGTTGGTATTGTAGAGATGGGGAATGAGGCACAAAAGAAAAACTATCTCCCCTATATGGCAACAGGTGATCTGATTGGCGCTTTTGCTCTTACTGAACCGGAAGCAGGCTCAAACGCTGCCAATTTAAAAACAACAGCAGAAAGAAAAGGCGATAAATACATTCTCAACGGCTTGAAGCATTATATTACAAATGCCACTGAAGCAAGTGTCTTTACCGTCATGGCAGTTACAGACCCTGCAAAGGGAGCTAAAGGAATCACCTCGTTTATTGTTGAAAAGGATTTTCCGGGCTTTAAAGTAGGAAAGGTTGAAAAGAAGATGGGTCTTAGAGGTTCGCATTCTGCAGAGTTAATTTTTGAAGATTGCGAGGTTCCAGTTGAAAATGTTCTTGGCAGTGAAGGTCAGGGATATGTTAATGCCTTGAAAATTCTTGCTAATGGGCGAGCCGGCCTCGCTTCAAGAAACTTAGGCTCAAGCCAAAAGCTGCTGGATATGTCTGCTTCCTATGCAAAAGAAAGGATTCAATTTGGAACCCCTATAATCAAATACCAGGCCGTCAGCCACATGCTTGCTGAAATGGCAGTTGAGATTGAAGCCTTGCGTTCGTTTACCTTTCGTGTGGCCTGGATGGTAGACCAGGGAATGAAGGTCATTAAAGAAGCTGCGATGCTAAAGCTTTATGGTTCTGAAGTTTACAACCGTGTTGCTGATAAAGCCGTTCAGATTCATGGAGGACTTGGCTATATCGCTGATTATCCGGTGGAGCGCTTTTACCGTGACGCCCGTATTACCAGAATCTATGAAGGAACCTCAGAGATTCAAAAAAATATCATTGCTGCCCAGCTGGAAAAAGAATATTAAAGCTAAGTCAGACAGTGAACCACGCTATGCTTTAGGAAAGTCAGAATGCGAAGCTTAAAAACAAGGAGGTAAAGGCTTGGAGACCAACAAGGTTCAATCAACCTTTTTTGAACACATTGGCTTTAGAAGAGATGAAACAGACCCGGATGCCTTCAACTTGGAGTTAGATCTTCATCCTGATCTTTTTCAGGATGACGGGACCATTCACTCCGGTGTATTCTCTACCATGCTGGATATTGCAATGGGAGCAACTATTTCACAAAAGTTTCTTTCTTTTGCAACCACCATTAATTTAAATATTTCATTTTTTAATCTGAAGCCTTATCCCTCCTTCCGGGCTGAAACGACCATCCTTCATCATGATAATAAAAGCGTTACGGGAGAAGGCGTTATTTTTAACAATGAAGGAGATTTGATTGCAAAAGGAATGGGAACCTTTAAAATTTCCCCAGGGTCGCGTCAGTAGGAAGGAGGAAAACATGTCCCAAACTCTTCATGAAATAAGAACCGGATTTGAAAATAATCCATATCTAAAGAAAACGGGTTTTGAAATTTTAAAGTTTGAAGAGGAAGGTATTCTTTTAAAGCTCACAATAGAACCAGCCCATTTGAATCTAAATCAAACCCTGCATGGCGGAGTTCATGCTTCAATGCTGGAAACTGTACAGACAATGGCGATAAGATCTTTTTATAAAACAAGAGTTTCCGTAATGAATGTCAACATTCAATATTTGGCGGCAACCCGTTCAGGTGAGCTTTTTGCAAGAGCACAGGTTTTCCTAAAAGGATACCAGATTGCCGGGGCTGAGGCTGAAATAACAGACAGTGAAAACCGGCTGATCGCCAAGGGAAGCGGAGTATATAAAATTATTCGTGAAGGAAAGATGTAGAAATAAGCAAAAAGAAGTTGAATATTCTAAAAATTTTGGATATTATTAACTAAATGCATACCAACTAGTTAGTATGTTGGCTGCGGAATAAGAGGTGTAAATATAATGTATTTTGAACATTCCGGTAAAGTGAAAGAGCTTCAAACCCGGCTGACAGATTTCATGAATGAGTATGTATATCCAAATGAAAAAATATATAAGGAGCAAATCGATACACATGATCGTTTTTCTTCTGTGCCTCCGATTATGGAGGAACTAAAGCAGAAAGCTAAAGATGCAGGACTCTGGAATTTGTTCCTGCCAGAGAGTGAATATGGAGCAGGGCTGACCAACCTTGAATATGCTCCTTTGTGTGAAATTATGGGTCGTTCCAGCATTGCCCCGGAAGTTTTCAATTGCGCAGCACCTGATACAGGAAATATGGAGGTTCTCGTGCGTTATGGCACACAGGAGCAAAAGGACCAATGGCTGCAGCCACTCCTGGAGGGAGAAATCCGTTCTTGTTTTTCTATGACTGAACCAGACGTCGCTTCCTCCGATGCCACGAATATCCAGTCTAGTATTATAAGAGACGGCGATGAGTACGTGATTAATGGAACAAAATGGTGGTCCTCTGGAGCCGGAGACCCTAGATGCAAAATTGCTATTGTTATGGGAAAGAATGACCCTGAGGCTGCAAAGCATGAACAGCAATCTATGATTCTAGTGCCACTCGACACCCCGGGGGTAACGATTAAAAGAGTACTTCCAGTATTTGGTTATGACCATGCCCCGCATGGCCATGCTGAAATTGAATATAAGAATGTGAGAGTGCCAGCATCCAATATGCTCTGGGGAGAGGGAAAAGGTTTCGCTATCGCACAGGGGCGCCTTGGTCCTGGCCGGATCCATCACTGCATGAGGACCATTGGTGCTGCAGAGAGGGCCCTGGAAGAGCTGTGTAAGCGTGTTCAGGAGAGAACAGCTTTTGGTAAGAAGCTGTCTGAACAGGGTGTTATCCAGGAATGGATAGCAGAATCAAGAATTGATATTGAACAGGCAAGACTTTTGACGCTAAAGGCCGCTTATATGATGGATACAGTCGGCAACAAAGAAGCCAGGGCGGAAATCGCCATGATCAAGGTTATAGCACCAAATATGGCCTTAAAAGTGATTGACCGAGCTATTCAGGCATTTGGAGCAGCAGGTGTAAGTGATGATTTTACGCTTGCAGCATCCTGGGCCAATATCCGGACACTAAGACTGGCAGATGGACCGGACGAAGTCCATAAAAGAGCCATTTCAAGATATGAATTAAAGAAACATAAATAGAGATGATAAGGAGCGTTTATAGATGCATGTAAAAGAATTATTTGACCTGACAGGGAAGGTGGCCATTGTAACCGGTGGCGGCCGTGGCCTTGGAAGACAGATCGCGGAAGGATTTGCTGAGGCAGGTGCAAACGTAGTTGTTTGTTCGAGAAAAGAGGCTGCTTGTCAGGAAACAGCGGAATACCTGAAAAGCTTGGGTGTTGAATCCTTTGCCTTAAAGTGCGATATCACAAATCCAGAGGAAGTTCAAAATGTTGTAGATAGAACAAAAGAAAGATTTGGCAGGATTGATATTCTTGTCAATAACAGCGGAGCTTCCTGGGGAGCCCCTGTAGAAGAGATGCCGCTTGAAGCATGGCAAAAGGTAATCAATACAAATGTTACTGGAACCTTTTTAATGTCCCAGTCCGCAGGCCGTGTAATGCTTGAACAAAAATCCGGGAAAATTATTAACATTGCTTCTGTTGCCGGTCTGAAAGGTTCCAATCCTAAATATATGAATGCCATCGGCTATAACGCCAGCAAAGGGGCCGTTATCACCTTTACAAAGGACCTGGCTGCCAAATGGGGGCCAAATGGTATCTATGTGAATGCTATTGCTCCAGGATTTTTCCCGACAAAAATGTCCAAGGGGCTTATTGACGCAGCCGGTGAAGGAATCTTAGAGGGAACTCCACTGCGTAAATTCGGTTCCGATTCGGACCTTAAGGGTGCAGCGTTATTCCTGGCTGCACCAGCATCGGATTTTGTGTCAGGTGATATTTTAGTAGTCGACGGCGGGGCACACGTCTTATAAGGAGGAGTAATCATGACAAGAGAAGCAGTGATTGTATCAGCAGTAAGAACAGCCATCGGGAAGCAGGGCGGAGCATTGGCTACAGTACCGGCCCATGTTTTCGGAGCTGAGGTTATTAAGGAAGCCGTTCGCCGTGCTAATGTTAAGCCGGAACTTATAGATGATGTCATCCTGGGAAATGTCATTAGCGGCGGAGGCAATATTGCCAGATTAACAGCTTTACAGACTGGTTTATCACTTGAATTGCCCGGCCTGACCATTGACAGGCAGTGCGGTTCCGGAATAAATTCTGTGATCCTCGCGGCACAGGCTATCCAGTCAGGTGAAGGAGATGTTTATGTTGCAGGCGGCATTGAAAGCATGAGCCGGGCCCCTTACTTAATGGACCGACCAGAAAAGCCGTACAGCCCGGTTCCTCCAAGCTTTAGAAAATCACGGCATTCACCTGAGGAGATCGGTGACCCTCCAATGGGAATTACTGCTGAAAATTTAGTAGAAAAATATAAAATCAGCCGGGAAGAGCAGGACGAGTTTTCTCTTAGAAGCCAGCAAAGAATGGCTGCTGCGGTGGAAGAGGGGCGGTTTGACGGGCAGATTGTGCCGATTACGATTCCTGTCAAAAAAGGGGAACCTTTTGTTTTTAAAAAGGATGAGCATCCGCGTCCCCAAACTACAATCGAGGGGTTAGCCAAGCTTCAGCCAGCTTTCCTAAAGGACGGATCTGTTACAGCGGGAAGCAGTTCTGGATTAAATGACGCTGCGTCTGCACTAGTGATCATGTCGAGAGAAAAGGCGGAAGAACTGGACGTTCAGCCTATGGCTGTTATCCGCGACTCAGCGGTAGCTGGCGTTGACCCTAATATTATGGGGATTGGCCCTGTTCCGGCAGTTAGAAAAGTATTAAAAAAGGCGGGCTTGTCTCTTGAAGAAATGGATGTAATTGAAATCAATGAAGCCTTTGCTGCACAGGTAATCGCCTGCAACAGGGAGCTTGAAATGAATATGGAAAAAGTGAATATAAATGGCGGTGCGATTGCACATGGGCATCCGCTTGGTGCTACTGGAGCCATTCTTATTACTAAAGCAATTTACGAGCTTCAAAGAACCGGCGGAAGATATGCGCTTATTACCGCCTGTATCGGCGGCGGCCAAGGTATTGCCGCCATCATTGAACGAGCGTAAATTTTGTGGAAGGCCCGAAGTTGAAACAAACCTTGTAGCAGTACATCTGCTTAAAAATGTAGAACACCAGCTAAAAGTCCGGAAGTCGTCTTAAACTTTTGTCGGTTTCTGGGATTTAATTCCGAGTTTTCGAGAAAAGACTCTAAATCCGAGGATAAAAGTTGACAATCCGCGGAATGGATTTTAAATCCTGCGAAAAAAAAACGGAGAGCCTCAGGCGCTCTCCAAACTCTATCATTTATATCAAAAAAGGAGGGGGCAGATATGGCTTCCGATACGATTACAATTCGAAAAGGCGAAGAGTTGGATACGAAAGCTATCGAAACATTCCTGAGATCTGAGCTCACCGACTTGCCTGATGACTCTCTTACTATTCAGCAGTTTAGCCATGGACGATCCAACCTCACCTACCAGCTTAGGCTTGGTGAATGGGAAGCAGTATTAAGGCGCCCTCCGCTTGGCCCTGTGGCACCCAAGGCACATGATATGGAAAGGGAGTACCTGATACTTAAGGAAATTCATCCGCATTTCAAAGCCGCACCTAAGCCATATCTGTTTTCTGATGAAAGTGTTCTTGGCAGTCCGTTTTTTATCATGGAAAGAAAGCATGGGATAGTGCTTGACACCGATTTCCCTGAGGGAATTAATCCATCCGAGGAAATGTGCTGGAATTTATCCGCTGCAATGGCCGACAATCTTGCAGCGCTTCACGGTATTGACTATACGAAAACAAAGCTGGTGGAAATGACGAAGCCTGAAGGGTTTATGGAACGGCAAACCGTTGGCTGGATACAGCGTTATGAAAAATCCAAAACCGATGATATACCTGGTATCGACGAACTTACACATTGGCTAAACAGCCATGTTCCGAAGTCTGGGGATGCGTCCATTATTCATTATGATTACAAATTAAACAATTCCATGTTTAATGATAGTTTAAGTGAAATGGTTGGTTTATTCGACTGGGAAATGACAACAGTAGGAGATCCTCTTGCTGATTTGGGCGTTGCCATGAGCTACTGGATTGAACCAGACGACTCAGATCTATTAAAAAGGGGCATGGGAAAACCTCCTATTACCGCAACTCCGGGATTCATGACAAGAAAAGAATTTCTTTCCCGTTATGCTGCTAAAAGCGGAAGAGATATTTCGGATATGAATTTCTACTTAACCTTTGCTTACTTTAAACTTGCTGTCATCTGTCAGCAGATCTATTACAGATGGAAAAAGGGACAGACCCAGGATGAAAGATTCGCTGGGCTGAATAACTTTGTGAACAGTCTTATCCAATATTCACTATACACAGCGGGACAAAAATGGTAACTGCGGACAGGGGTGCCTCTCATTGCTGAAAGTCCATCTTTTATTAAAAAAAGAAGAAATCGACAAAGAAAAAATGCAAGAAAATAAATTGGCTGTGGTCTTCGATATTTTATTAGCCACATCGACTGTTACGTCAGCACTTGAATTTGGTGCAAAGGAAGTAATCCCGGTTCTAAACGGATCAGAGGCACAGCTCGAAGCACAGGGCAGAGAAAAGGATAGCTTTGTACTGGTAGGTGAATACCAGGGTAAGACCATTGATGGTTTTTTATCTCCTAATCCGCTTGAATTGAAGGAGAAAATACAGGGTAAAACGGTTATTCTCTCAACGACCAACGGAACGGTTGCCCTTAAAAATTCATCAGGTGCTAATGCTGTATATGCTGCATCTATCCTTAATAGTGAGGCTGTAGCAAATCATATTTTGCAAGATTACAAGGGAGAAACGATAATAGTAGTTTGCTCCGGATCTTCACAGGAATTTAATGTTGAGGATTTTTACGGTGCAGGCTGCTTTATTGACTGCCTCGTCAGGAGCTGTACAGATGAAGTTGATTTAACGGATTCCGCCTTTGCAGCCCATCAGTTCTATAAAACCAATAAAGAAAAAGGGAAGAATATTTTAAAAAGTTCCCGGGTTGGGCAGATGCTGTCACAGGCAGGATTTGAAAAGGAAATTGAGTTTGTTTCACAGGAGGGCTTTTTCCAATCAGTCCCCCGCCTTGTCAATCGCAAACGTATAATACCGGTTAAAGGTGAGATATCCCTAGATCACTCAATAAATTGATAGCGCTTACATATTGAATGGAGATGAATGTATGACATTAAAACCAGAAGTTAAAGCTTTGCTGGAGTCGTTCAAGGCAAAAGGAGTTCCTCCAATTGAAGAACAGAGCCTTGAGGAAGCCAGAAAAGGATTTGAAGTTTCTGCCAAGCTATTAAGCAAGGCGGAAAAGCTGGCAAAAACTGAAGATCGGAAGATAAAAGGCTTTAAAAATGATATCGGCATTAGAATTTATACTCCTGAAACAGATTCAACAGATGCTCGTCCTGCCCTTGTTTATTATCATGGGGGCGGCTGGGTAATTGGCAATATCGAAACCCATGATGCCACCTGCCATACGCTTGCAGTTGATGGAGACTGCATTGTTATTTCGGTTGATTACAGCCTTTCTCCGGAAAGCAAATTTCCAGTAGCAGTGGAAGATGCTTATCTTGCTGTTCAGTGGGCTGCCGACCACGCAGCAGATCTTAGTATTAATAAAGATTTTATTGCCGTTGGCGGAGATAGTGCAGGAGGAAATCTTGCAGCAGTTGTCTGCTATCTGGCTGTCGAACGAAATTCCCCATCTATTGCTTATCAAATGCTGTTTTATCCTTCAACTGGATACGAATATACTCCTTCATATGAAAAGTATGGAGAAGGCTATTATTTGACGAAGTCCACCATGAGCTGGTTCCGCGAACAATATCTGAACCACCCCTCCGACACTCTCAGCCCTTTAGCCGCACCAATGTTAATCCCAGATGAAGCAGTTTCCAAACTGCCGCCCGCCTTTATTATGACGGCTGAATATGATCCGCTATGTGACGGCGGAGAAAACTTTGCCGCCAAATTAAAACAGGCCGGTGTAGAAACCAAATACGTTTGTGTACCTGGGCTCATACATGGATTTCTAGGGATGACAGAATATCTGCCTGATGCCAAAAATGCCCTTAAACAGGCTGCAAACGAATTTAAGGGGCTGCAAAAAGCAGCGGAAAGTATTTAAAAAGGAGAGATGAATATGTTAACACTGCATCATCAATTCTGGCCTAAAATATCAAAAACTTTAACTCTTCCAGAAACTTCGCTTTATGAAAATTTAAGCTTCAGTGCCAGAAGATATCCAGACAAGGAAGCCATCAGCTATTACGGAAATACTCTTTCTTTTAAGGAATTGGATCACGAAGTGAACTCCCTGGCCGGCTTCCTGCAAAATAAATTAGGTGTCGCAGCAGGAGATAAGGTTTTACTTTTTATGCAAAATTCCCCGCAATTTGTTATCGGTTTTTATGCTATTTCAAGGGCAAACGCAATCGTTGTTCCGATTAATCCTATGCTCACAGCAAATGAGCTGGAGTTCTATATACGTGACTGTAGGATCAAGACGGCCATTACAGGACAGGAGTTATATTCAAAAGTGGGACCTAACGTAGGAACAACCTCTTTAAAAAACGTTGTGATTGCTGCCTATTCCGATTACAAGGGAGATAATTTTACCGGTAATATCCCTGCAGAAGTAGAAGCGTCACGCGCCGTGATTAATGAACCAAATCATTACCTCTGGAAAGAGGCAATTGATGCAAATTATCAGCCTGGCGAGCATACAACCTCGGCGGATGATGTTGTTGTCCTGCCTTACACATCGGGCACCACAGGTCTTCCTAAGGGCTGCATGCATACAAACCGGACAGTTAACGCAAATACTATTGGTGCCTATCATTGGTCAAGATCTACAACGGATACAGTCCATCTTCAGACCTTGCCGCTTTTCCATGTAACAGGAATGGTGCAAAGCATGCATATGCCAATATATGCAGGAGCCACTATGGTAATAATGACAAGATGGAACCGAGAGGCTGCGGTGGAAACGATAAAAAATGAGGGATGTACACACTGGGTAGCCATCGCTACCATGATCGTTGATTTCCTTGCCAATCCAAACCTGAAAAAGGAAGATATTGCTTCCTTAACTTCCATTTCAGGCGGAGGTGCCGCTCTTCCAGAAGCAGTCGGACAAAAATTGTTTAATCTGACAGGATTAAATTTTGTGGAAGGTTATGGATTAACAGAAACAATTGCCCAAACCCATTTTAATCCTGCAGACCGGCCAAAAATGCAGTGTCTCGGTGTACCTTCCTTCAATGTCGACGCACGTATAATCGAACCAGCAACCGGTAAGGAGCTGGGAGTCGGGGAAGTAGGAGAAATTATTGTAAATGGGCCTCAGGTAATGGTCGGTTATTACAACCGGGATGATGAGAATAGGAGCTCATTTATTGAAATAGAGGGGAAAAGCTTTTTCAGAACTGGTGATATCGGCCGTTATGACGAAGATGGGTATTTCTTTATGGTTGACCGGGTTAAAAGGATGATCAATGCCTCTGGTTACAAGGTCTGGCCAACAGAGGTGGAAACTTACCTTTATAAACATCCGGTCATCCAGCAGGCAGTGGTGGTAGGGGTTCCAGATCCAAGAAGAGGTGAAACAGTAAAAGCCTTTGTCATTTTAAATGACGGCTTTGAAGGAAAAGTAACCGAAGAGGAAATTATTGAGTGGTCCAAAGATCATATGGCCGCCTATAAATACCCTCGCCAGGTTGAATTCAGAAAAGAATTTCCTGTTACCAGCAGCGGGAAAATCCTCTGGAGAAAGCTTCAGGAAGAAGAACAGGCTAAAGCAGGACAGGTTTAACTCATTCCTCCAGTTCCTATGTCTTAAAAAATATATGACTCTGGCAACAATAAACTCCTAAGGAGGATAAACATGGAGATATTCGTTCAGCAGATGTTTAATGGCTTAACCATTGGCAGTGTGTATGCCCTTGTAGCTCTGGGACTCACGCTTGTTTATGGAATCCTGCACATCCCCAATTTCGCTCACGGTGCTCTGTATATGATGGGGGGATATATTACCCTCACTATGATGACAAAATTCGGCCTTCATTACTGGCTGGCCATTGTCGTATCCATTCTTGCAGTAGGATTAATTGGGGTGCTGATGGAAAGGCTTGTTTTCCATCCTCTCCGTCATGCACCACCCATTCATGATAAAATTGCTGCCATTGGAATTCTTCTTTTTTTGGAGGCATTGGCCCAGTATGTTTGGGGAGCAGATTATCAAACAATGCCATCTCCATATGGTCAGGTAGTACATCTGTTTGGCCTGACCTTTACGATGCAAAGGCTGCTGATTATTGTCTTTGCAATAGCTGTAATGATTCTTCTTTATGTATTCCTGAAAAAAACATTCACAGGAGCGACCATTATTGCGATGTCCCAGGACAGGGAGGGAGCAAATCTGGTTGGCATTAACACGAATAGAACTGCTATGCTGACATTTTTAATAAGCGGCGGGCTGGCAGCAATTGCCTGTTCACTGGCTGCCCCTATTAATCTAGTATTTCCGGGAATGGGACAGCTTGTTATTCTAAAAGCCTTTGTCATTATCATCCTCGGAGGAATGGGAAGTATTCCAGGGGCGATTCTTGGGGGCTATATACTCGGTTTTAGCGAAAGCCTTGGAGCCACCTATATCTCCAATGACTATAAGGACATTATGGCCTTCGTTCTTCTTGTAATAATATTATCTGTTAAGCCAACAGGGTTGTTCGCAAAGGGGGGACACTAATGGCAAAGATACTAAATCAGAAAAATATTATTTCTTTACTGATTCTATTTGCGATTGTGTTCCCTTTTCTTACTAAAAATGAATATTTCATTCATGTTATGACTCTGTCATTTATCTGGATGATAGGCGTTTACGGTCTTAATTTGCTGGCAGGATATACAGGGTATCTGTCCTTAGCTCATGCAGGATTCTTTGCCATCGGAGCCTACTCGCTTGGCCTATTAACTGTAAAAGCTGAAATGAATTTCTGGCTTGCATTTCCGCTTTCCCTGCTGATTACAGCCATTCTTGGATTTTTAATAGGATTAATAGCTTTAAGAACAAAGGAACACTTTTTTGCAATCTATACTCTCTGTGTAGGCTATATCATTTATTTAGTAATTGATAAATGGGACAGCTTAACAGAGGGTGTCCGAGGTCTAATTGGTATACCGGCTCCTGGGAAAATTGGTCCAGTCAGCTTTGAGGAACCGTTATCTCAATACTATCTTGTCTTGTTTTTCCTTCTTTTGAGTGTACTTGTTGTGTACAGGATTATCCATTCCCTTTCCGGAAGAACTTTTATTGCCATCCGGAACAGCGAGGATCTCGCACTTACAATTGGAATTTCAACAATGAAAAACAAGCTTTCCGTGTTTGTACTCTCCACCATTTTTGCCGGACTTTCTGGTGCTCTTTACGCCTCCTTTATACGTTTTATCGGACCGGATATCGGTCAAATTTCCGTTACTTTTGATTTGCTCACTTATCTGCTGGTAGGAGGAATCGGAACCCTTTCAGGGCCTATTGTTGGCACGGTGCTGATTGTTTGGCTGTCGCAGGAGCTTCAGTTTTTACAGGATTATCGAATGCTCATTTTTGGCCCCGTTTTAACACTCTTAGTTATTTTTTATCCAAGGGGAATTGTAGGAGCTATATCAGGCTGGAAACAAAAACGGGATGAAAAAAGAAAGCCTCAGCATTCCCGTGGAAGTTCAGGTTCTGTTCCCTTTGGAAAAAACCATGTCACAGCAGACAAATCGGTGAAGGAGGGGTAGAAATGTTTCTTGAAACGAGGGGATTGACTAAAAGATTCGGAGGGAACACAGCCGTCAACAATGTCGACTTTACTGTGGAACAGGGTAAGATTAATGCCATTATTGGCCCTAATGGTGCGGGTAAATCCACATTTTTTAATTTAATAAGCGGCTTTCACCCTCCAACATCAGGTCAAGTGATTTTCAAAGGTCAGGATGTAACAAATATGCCAGCCAACAGAATTGCCAAGTTAGGCGTTGCAAGAACATTTCAAACAACCAATCTATTTGAGCAATCAACAGTGCTGGATAATGTTATTGTCGGACATCGCCTTAGAACAAAATCAAATCTCTTCGATGCTATTTTTAGGACAGGCCGATTAAAAATAGAAGAAGCAATATGCAGAGAGAAAGCTTTGGAAGTGATAGAATTTACCGGCCTTAAGCATGTTAGTGAAAAACTAGTCGGCAATTTATCACAGGAGGAAAAGAAACGGGCCGCCTTTGCGCTGGCTCTTGCAACAGACCCTGAAATAGTTTTTCTTGATGAGCCGGCTGCCGGTGTCAACCCAGACGAAACAGAAGGACTGGCGGATTTAATTAAGCAGATGGCTCAAAAAGGGATCACCGTTTGTCTGATTGAACACAAGATGAAAATGATTATGAAGCTCGCAGACAAAATTATGGTTCTAAACTATGGCGAGAAAATAGCAGAAGGGACACCGGATCAGATTCAAAATAATCCGGCTGTCATTAAGGCTTACCTGGGAGGGAGTGCCATTGCTTAAGCTTGAAAATGTTTCAGTTAAATACGGGGGCTTTACGGCCATTGAGGATTTAAAGATTGAAGTAGAAAAAGGCCAGATTGTTGTCCTTCTTGGTGCAAATGGGGCAGGCAAAAGCACGTCTTTTAAAGCCATCAGTGGACTTAAAAAACCTTCATCAGGAGAAATTACCTTTGAGGGAACACCAATCAGCAGACGCACAGCCGATAAAATTGTTCAGCTGGGAATTGTTCAGTGTCCGGAAGGGAGACATCTTTTTCCTGCCATGTCAGTATACGAAAACCTTAAAATGGGTGCCTATGTACACCGCAGAAAAAAGGATGAAATCAAGAAATCAATGTCCTATGTATTCGAGTTATTTCCTATTTTAAAAGATAAGCAGAATGATCCTGCAGGCTCTTTAAGCGGAGGGCAGCAGCAGATGCTTGCAATAGGAAGAGCGTTGATGTCTAAACCAAAGCTAATGATGCTGGATGAACCTTCGGTAGGGCTGGCACCCTTAATTGTAGAGCAAATGTTTGAGGTTATCAAAACGATAAATAAGGAAGGAACAACAATTCTTCTCGCTGAACAAAACGCTAATGCTGCTTTAAAAATTGCTGATAAAGGTTACGTATTTGAAAATGGATCGGTCGTTCTTCAAGGAACTTCAAAGGAGTTATTCTCCAATGATGAGGTTAGAAAAGCTTATATCGGAGCGTAACCTCTTTTTGTTCCATTTGAGGGGGTGATGGCAGCATTTTTAGATTTGTTTTTTAGAATATTTTAAATAATAAAAAATAAGGGGAGAAATCGATGCAAAAATTAAGAAGCCTGATTGGTCTGGCTATCATTTTCGTTTTCATGTTTACCCTCGTGGCGTGTAATTCGTCCAAGTCCAACAGTACGGCAACTAAATCGAAAAAGGCTGATGCCGATGGAGCAGCAACAGTGAATATTGGGTATAGCGGCCCGTTAAGCGGACCTGCAGCCTTTTATGGCAAACGGACTTTGAACGGTACAAAAATGGCGGCCGAGGAAATCAATAAAGCTGGCGGCTTTGAAGTAAAGGGTAAGAAATATAAGTTGAATGTTGTTGCTCTTGACGACAAATATTTGCCAAACGAAACAGGGGCTAATGCCAAAAGACTTCTTCAGGAAAATAAGACACCGATTATTTTTACTCCCCACAGTGGTGGAGTAGCCGCCCTTCAGGTTTTTAACCAGACAGGCAATAAATTTATCATCGGCGCCTATACGAGTGAGCCGAAGATTACTGAGAATGGAAATAAGTTAACTGTCCGAATTCCTCCGCGTTATGACGGGTATATTGGGCCGTTCACAAAATATGCGATGGATCACTTCGGCAAGAAGATTGCATTTCTTCCAACTTCCTCTCAATACGGAAAGGACTGGTCGGAAAAACTACAGCCTTATTGGGAAAAGCAAGGCGGAAAAGTGGTTTACAACTCCTCCATTGATTTTGCAAAAGAAACAGATTTCTTCACAATTGTTACAAACGCATTGAAGAAAAAGCCGGATGTTTTGTTTCTCGGAGGAGCTTCAGAGCCTACTGCGAAAGTTGCAAAACAGGCTAGGGAGCTAGGATTTAAAGGCGGATTCATTGTTATGGACCAGGCAAAGCTAGATGAAATGAAAAAAGTAACTGGTTCTTATGATGTTTTGAATGGAGCAATCGGCGTAATGCCTTTGGTTCACTCTGAGAGCCCTGGCATTCCAGAATTCGTTAAAAACTACAAAGCTAAAAATAATGAAGATCCTGGTTCTGAAGCTGGTTTGAATTATGTCGCAACGTATATTTTTGTTGAAGCTATGAAAGCTGCCGGCTCTGTAGATGACCCTGAAAAAATCCGGGCACATATGCAGGATGGGCTGGATAAGCTGCCTGAGGACAAAAAGGTTTATATGATTCCAAAGATTGATGACCATGGCGGATTTGAAGGGGAATTAATTGTTGCAGCGGTTGAGGATGGAAAAATTGTTCCAATTAAAGTGAAATAAGCCATTAAAAAGAAAAACGTGAACCATAACAGTTTGCGTTTTTCTTTAATTTAGGGAGTAGTTGCTGTTTTTCTGGGGCATTATCGATCTAAACTCCACTGATTAAGGACCAAAGTTTCCTATCACTTTTAAGCAAAGAGCCTTCCCTTAAAGTGCCAAAATCCGAAGTCGCTGTTAACCCTTTCAAGCTGACACAAAGCATTCTTTTATTATAGGTTCGGAGCTTTGAAGAGAACGTTCTCTTAAGTTTATTCTTCATTACCAGGACAATTTTATCACGAATTACTTTATCCTAATGGTAAGTCCAATTAGTGTAAAAAACTTTGAGAGGAAACTGATTGTGCCGGTCATATTAATGACTCCCTGTAGCACTCCCTCTCCTTGATCGAGAGCGGAGCGTTAATATGGGTGGTTACATTCATAACATTAGGTATGAAACTGGGAAAGAAATGGAATTTGGTTGAATTTTATGTTTCAAAAACAGTTTTTATGTAATATTATTTTTAAGAAACCGATGAGGGACATTATGAATTAAATCAACTAGCAGTTGCGTTACTTATTAGTTTGTTAGCTCTTTTAGGATTTTGTGTGATTTCTTCTTTACACGGGTGCGTTTGTTTAACAATTTGGCTGCTATTGCGGCCTTTTTTGTTGTGCCGTTTACGGATCAGATTTTTTACAATAAGTCCTTTGTCGTTGTTTTAATTTTACTAAGAATATTCAAATACAAGGGGAGAAAGTAAAAGGAAACAAATTGTAAAATCGAGGGAGTAGAAAGCCTTTTGCTTATACATGTTGGATCTGAAATTACTTTGAATAAATGATTAAAATTCAATTAAAAACTCAAATGTAAATAAGATTAGTGCTAAATTGTATAAGTGAATGTTAGTGAAAAATCAGGATATAGATCTATAGCAGCTTGGAGTAGATGCTTAACTTTGTTGGCGGCATAAATTAATTCGTATATCTCACCAACACGTACGATTTTAATAAAAACACAGGGAAGGAAGTGATTGTTCTATGTTAGATAGTATTATTGTTGTTTTATTTTGCTTTCTTTTGGCCTTTCTTTTTTATGCTGTTATCCCAACTATAATTATTCGTATATACGGGATCGGGATAACAAAAAGGGCTGCGAGGACTAATGGTATAGCATTAACTTTCGATGATGGACCCAATAGCCAGTATACAATGGAACTACTTGATCTTCTAAAGAGGTACAGAGTTAAAGCTTCTTTTTTTGTAGTTGGCAGAAAAGTTGTTCAACATCCTGAAATAATAGAACGAATGCATCAGGAAGGTCATACGATCGGTATACATCATTACCGTCATATTTCAAGCTGGTTTCTTTCCCCTTATCATTTACGAAAAGAATTGATTATGACAGAGAATGCAATAAGAAGCTGTACGCATACAAATGTAAGGTTTTATAGACCACCCTGGGGACATTTTAATATTTTTACTCGATTGCTAAGCAAACGCTATAAGGTGATCATGTGGTCACATATATTTGGGGATTGGAAAGTGGAAAAATGTAAATATAATCTGCTGGAACAATTACGCAAAACCGCAGCTGCAGGCAGGGGCTCGATTCTTGTTCTGCATGACTGCGGGGAAACAATTGGTGCAGAGGAGGAAGCACCACAATATATGTTGAAGAGCCTGGAAACATTTCTTCAGGAAAGCATAAAACAAGGAACCCTCTTTTTCACCCTGGACGATATAGATTTCATGAATGAGGGTGGATACTTTGAATATAGAAACAATATCACACTACATTGATGTATATGGCTATTTCATTATTTTTCTATTTCTATTCTTTGGAATTGTAGGGATCCCTGCTCCGGAAGAATCCCTTCTTTTCCTTATAGGTGTATTAGTCTTGCATAACCAACTATCTTTTGGAACGGCAATCATCTCAGCAATGTTGGGTTCTTTTATGGGGATGATTTCAGCTTACTTTTGTGGGAGGTACTTAGGGAATCCGTTTATAAATAAATATGGGAAATACTTGGGTATCACAAAGGAACGGGTGGAGGCTGTAAAAAGAAAATACTCAATCAATATTCATAAAACCATCTTATTTGGATTTTACATGCCGGGTATACGGCAAATAAATCCCTACTTTGCTGGTGTTATTAATATATCCTTTCAGACGTACGTGCTGCTGTCCTTCTTGGGTTCTCTATTATGGACCGTACCATTTGTCTTATCCGGTTATTATTTTTCAAGGGTATTTCATGTAAATGCATCTTATGTTCCGTATGTAGGATTATTATTTTTAGCTATTTTATTGATTAGGGTTATTACCAAGCATATTAGAAAAAGAATGTAAAATAAGGCCCGCATCGGACGATTTATCAGATAGTCCATGTCGGGCCTTATTAATGAGGTTTAAAGTGAAAATCTTTTGTGTTACTGCTTCGCTAATGCTGTTTTATTAAACATCCTTTTTATGCTTATTCTGATGTTTTTCTCTAGAAAATAACGATATGAACATCATGAACTGATCATACAAACGGAATAATAATTGGACAAATGGCTCCAATCGTCTTGAGAAATAAATGATCAGACCACTTGCTGCACATGAAAATAGTACGCCTCCTAAAACGTCAGCCGGGTAATGAACCCCCACATATATACGTGAAACCCCAACAAATGCTGCCCATATAAAAATCAGATATTTCAATCGATCATTACGCATCACTAAGGTCCATGCCAAAGCAAATACTAATACGGTATGATCACTGACAAAAGAAGAATCTGCGGCATGTGGAACTAGTTTATGAACGTGGTGTGATACAAAGGGACGCGGATGGTAATACACAATATGAATTATTGCATTGAGGCATAATGCAATTCCTGAAGAAAAAGCAGCATATAAAGCCGTGTATCGTCTTTCAATACCGTGTTGTCTGTTGCCTAAAAAACAAAGATATAATAATAGTGCTATTGCCACATAAGGTACACTGTCAGACATGGTTACCATGACAGTATCTAATAAACCTGAGTGCCCAGCCAAACTATTAATATGTTGAAATAATTCGTAGTTCATAGCATTTTCCCTCCTCTAATATTATTCTGGGTAAATTTTTTACACAGAGAACTAATTTAAAGATAAGGATTTCGTCTGAAAATCCTCTAAAAATTACATTAAAAATCCATTAAAAAGGGAGGTATTGATCTAAATTAGTGATAAATTGATTAAGTGTAATAAGTCTACGAGTTTAATTTTCTAAACAAAATTATTATTCTATTCTAGTGAAAAAGGAGTTGAAAGAGATGTATAAGATTCTGTTCTTACCTCTCTTACGTATGCCGTCAGGGCATCATCAAGTTGCAGACGCATTAATGGACATGTTAAAACAACGAACTCAAGGTTTAGTCCTTAAAAAAATAGACTTGTTAAGTTATACGAATCAATCTTTAGAAAAAGTGATTACCGGGAGTTATCTAAAATGGATTCGCTTTGCTCCTGAAACCTATAATTATGCCTATAAAAGTTTTTTCTATGACCCTGCTGCAAGCGACCATACATTTAAATGGTATGAACATATTTTTTTGAAAAAAATGCAGCACTTATTATCGGAAGAAAAACCCGATTTGATCGTGTGTACCCATGGGTTTCCTTCGCACCTTTTAAGTCAACTAAAGAGAAAAGGGAAATGCGATGTACCTGTCATAAACGTATATACAGATTTTTTTGTAAATAATGTATGGGGAGTCGAAGGGATTGATTTACATTTACTTCCCAGTCTAGAAGTCAAACAAGCTTTAGCGAGAAATAAGAAAATTCCTAAAAGCAAGATGATTGTAACCGGTATACCTATACACGAAGAAATAAGCAAAAACTTGGAATCACCGAGTCCGATAAGACCAAAAATTTTGGTATCAGGAGGAAACAGTGGGTTGGGTGGGATTCAGAAATTATCTGAGGGGCTAAAAAATTCTTCTCATTTTGATTTTCTAATACTATGTGGCAAGAACCAAAAGCTTTATGACCAAATCCTTTCGTGGGATGCTAGTCATATCAAACCACTCCCATATATAAGCTCAAGGTCGGAAATGAATTCTCTCTACGATGAGGTAGACGCGATCTTTACAAAACCCGGAGGTGTCACCATTAGTGAAGCTATACACAAAAGACTTCCTATTTTCGTCCATTCCGTGCTTCCGGGACAGGAGGAAATAAATCTTCAGTATTTGAAAAACAATGGTCTTATTTTCGAGCTTGATCATAAAAAGTCCATTGACCAGCAAATCATCGGTGTACTCAACAATCAACAACGTATCCATCATTGGAATCGTTCATTAAACTCCTATTTAAATGAGATCGAAGTACAAAATCCAAAAAGACTAACAGAATTGCTATATTGGATGATAAATCATAATCAAACGGTAGGTCGTCAAGCTTAAACTAATTTACTTTTTATAAACATTGAAAGGAGGAAGGTACGTGGGAAATATAACAGAATATATAGACCAATTTGGGTATATTGTTCTTTTTGTTGCACGATCACTCGAAATGACAGCTGTTCCATTTCCAGGAGAAATTATTATGAGCTACAGCGGATTTCTTGTATACCAACAATATCCCAATTGGATTACCAGCACTCTTTACTGACAAACTGCCGGCAGCAGTTTTAACTCTAGGGAGGGAGAACCGATTGCTTTTAAACGTAAAGAAGAAAAACTAAGAGAAATAATAACAAAGTGGCTCAAAATTAGTTAAGATGGGTAATGCACCTTCTTCCACTAATGGGTGCTTATTTTTAAAATAAAAGGGCTGC
This sequence comes from Paraperibacillus esterisolvens, assembly GCF_046237625.1. GTDB lineage: Bacteria > Bacillota > Bacilli > Bacillales > DSM-1321 > Paraperibacillus > Paraperibacillus esterisolvens. The sequence goes on from NZ_CP143545.1 coordinate 1,901,141, forward strand.
GTATCCTGCAAATCAAAGTTTTTTTACCCTAATTGGGCTTACCATTAAAAAAGCGAGTATTAAGGTAATCCACGGATTGCTATATAAAAAGAATCCCATACCCGCCAAAGGTAATCCGGCAGCTGGAATAGGTAATCCGCTGAAGTACCCAATGGTTGGTTTAACATTGAACCTGGCCAGCCTAAAGGCTCCCAAAATGGGGAAAAGGATAAATGCCAATGAAGTTAAAATGGAGGGTGATGCTATTGAATGGAATATTAGTGCAGGTGCGACACCGAAACTTACAATATCAGCCAGGGAATCCAGTTGCACACCAAATTCACTATTCACCTTTAATCTTCTCGCAACCCTCCCATCTAATAGATCGAAAAATGCTGAAATAAATATTAAAACAGAGGCAGCTTCTATAAGGCGACTCATAGTAGATGTAATTGAAAGGACGCCGCATAATAAATTCCCCATCGTAAATAAATTAGGTACAGCCCTTGTGATTTTATTGAACAAGCTACTCACCTCGTAATCAAGAATTTCATGCTTTATTTATCATACCCACACAACATAATGTAATAGCAGTAGATTCCATTCAAATGAATGTATTAATTGAATCTTAATGTACTTTTATGGGAACAAAAGAAATTGGAGTGGTTATTAGTTTCATTTTAGTGACAAAGTCTTCTGCGGGATTTATATGGAAAGAATAAATATGATCTTTCTTTTTAAAGGGATGAATGCTAAGGAGGTATTAAGTATTTGGAGCACTTGAATTCTGCAATTGAACATTTCGGATACCTCGGAATCATTTTAGTTTTAGTCGGAGGAATTATAGGACTTCCTATACCCGATGAAGTCCTTTTAACGTATGTAGGTTACAATGTGTTTCAGGATAGATTATCTTTATTCCCTTCAGTATTGAGTGCTTTTATTGGGGCAGCGGGAGGCATATCTCTCAGTTACTACATTGGCTTTAAATTTGGTTTACCTTTAATAAAAAAGCACGGGTCGAAATTTCATATTAGTGAAGAAAAAGTCAATAGAACTCAGAGACTGTTCCAACAAGTTGGACCTACTCTTCTATTAATTGGATACTTTATTCCTGGTGTACGCCACCTGGCTGCATTCGTTTCAGCCTTGAATCAGTATCCCTTTCGTAAATTTGTTGTGTATGCGTACAGCGGAGCGTTGATATGGGTGATTACTTTCATAACATTAGGTATAAAACTGGGAAAGAAGTGGAATTTGGTTGAATTTTATGTTTCAAAATCCAGTTTTTATGTAATATTAATTTCTTTATTGGTTTTTGCCTGTATTGTTAACTTTTGGAAACAAAAGACCAAGAAGGAATATTAAACATCTAAGAAAATTCAGAGATGAGGTACATTATGAATTTAAAGAATCAACTAGCAGTTGCGTTTCTTATTAGTTTGTTAGCTCTATCAGGATTTTGTGTTATGGCTGTCTTCGTTGGCATGCAAACCATTCTCGCATTCGACGGCACCATTATTTCTTTTGTACAGGGTTGGGAAGCACCGTTGATAACCACAATCATGAAGGGGTTTACATTCATTGGCGGAACGACATCAGTGGCCGTGATATTTCTTGTAAGCCTGATTATCCTTTATAAAGTTTTTAACCACCGTTCTGAACTGATTCTGTTTACCGTGGTGATGGCAGGTGCGAATGTTCTTTTCATAACGTTAAAACTCTTGTTTCATAGAGCACGACCTGATCTGCACCGTTTGGCAGAAGCGACAAATTACAGTTTTCCAAGCGGTCACGCCACGATGGCCTTTGCTTTATACGGAATATTAACTTTCTTATTATGGAGACACATTTCATCCAGAATGGGACGGACTATCTTAATTATTGTTAGTATCTTGATGATACTTGCAATTGGAATTAGCCGCATTTATCTCGGTGTCCACTATCCAAGCGATGTCCTGGCTGGATATTTTATCAGTACCTTCTGGCTTACTTTGGCCATTGGTTTTTATCAAGGATATAAAGAACAACAATATAAGCGTAATCAATTGAACAAAAAAAGTGAGGGATAGTTTATGGAGGACTATCTCTTAATTAATTGTAATTTTTCAGAAGGTGCCTCCTTTAAACTAACCAGCGCCTCTGACAGTGTTGATTAAATGGCAAGAAAAGCCTTCATCCATCTTTTTTCTTAAGCTGCAAATACAAACATTAAGAATGTTTGTTTCTCCCTCGAACTCATCCCCCCAAACCTGGAGTATTATATTGTGCCTTGACCGTGAGAAGGATTTGAACAGCTCTCTATTCGGATTGTTCGAGAAGGTTTATTGGGCTGTTTATTCCGGGTGATAGGTGTATTCTAAATCAAATTTGTGTCACTAGACAAAAACTGTGTAAGTTGTTTAGAAGGAGAGCTGCGTTTTCTTGGGTGGGGGACCCACCCCGTATGTGTGTAAAGGGTACACATTTTAAGTACCAACATAAATTGATAAGTATTTTATCTTTCATACGTCATGCATCCTTGCCTGACCCGAATATTTTTTAGTTGACATAATAATCTTATTATCTTTACGTTTCCATTTAATTGCTAATTTTAATGAATTTTTAATGTAAGATTCAGGAGGGATTTATTTTCATCCATTAAAGTTAGGGAGTAACAGACCATGAGACTGCAGACTTAATAACATAAAAATGGAGGAACAAAATGAAAAAATTACTGGAAGGAACCATGCAGAGAGCTATTTTAATGATCGTTTGTGTAATCATTATTTTATCTTGGGGCGGTATTGCCGCATACCAGATGCAGCGAGATTATCTGCCAGGTATCAATAATACAACCCTTAGCGTAAGTATGAGATTGCCAATGTACCAGGCAGAACAAGTGAAACAAAACATCACAGATAAACTAGAAAGTGCAGTTCGGACAACCGATGGATTACAAGACATCGAGACTAGCTCTTATGACGGCGGTTTGATGATGAGCTTATATTTTCCTATGAACACGGATATGAAGCAGGCGGAGGTCGATGTAAACAAAGCATTATCTAACGCAGATATACCACCGACTATTACTTCACAGCCTGTTGTTACTCGGATTACAACTAGTTCTTTTCCAATTTTAACGTACAATTTAACGAGTGATAAATTAGATCAAAACACGTTACGGTCTACTGCTCAACAGGACATCGTCAAGCAGCTTAAGACCGTACCTGGTGTGTCAGATGTATCCACATTTGGCGGAGCTAAAGACGGATATGTTTTAACGGTAAGAATGAAGGATCTAGCGAAAAACAAATTAACGCTGGATGATATTAATAAGGCTTTTACAGGAGCTATTCCAGCTTTACCTAAGGGAAATATCCTGCACAATCAGCTCTCTATCCCGGTAAATTTTGAAGGATGGAAGTTTGATGTGCAACAAGTAAAAGGTACGAAAATTAAAAATGCTGAAGGAAATGCCGTTCCTCTGTCAGCCGTTGCAACCATTTCTCATTCTCTCAATGATGTGCGTACAGTTGCAAGATCAGATGGTAAAGCAAGTGTTCAATTAAATGTCATCAAAACTCCGAGTGCCAACATCACTGATGTAGCAGAGAGTGTAAAAGACAGGGTTCATGGACTGGAGCTTGTCAAAGATGGATCCGTACACTTAACGCCACAGCTTGACCGTGAAAAAGAATTAAATAATTCCTTGAACGGATTAATTCGTGAAGGACTTCTTGGATGTTTGTTTTCTATGGTCTGTGTGTTCTTCTTCTTCCGAAATGTTCGTTCAACGTTATTAATTGCATTATCACTGCCAATTTCCTTATTGGCAACAGCTGGTATTCTTAAGACCATGGGGATTACACTAAATATATTAACCGTTTCTGGACTTATTGTAGCTATGGGACGTATCGTGGATGATTCCATTGTTATTCTCGATAATATGTATCGAAGAAGAGAAGAATCCAAGAATAAAGCGTTGCTTCCTCTCTTGGGTGAAGCAGTTCAAGAGATGATACCGGCTATTTTGGCTTCAACACTTACAACGGTCGCCGTTTATATTCCAATTGCCTTTGTAGGCGGGTATGTAAGTGCATCATACAGCGGATTTGCCTGGTCAGTTGTAATAGCCCTAATCATTTCATTCTTTGTAGCGATGCTCGTTATTCCGACGCTTGCCTTTATGGGATGGAAAGGTGCTCCAGCTGCTAAAAAAGCAGTTTCGCTTGATCAATCAATGAAGCCAATACTTCTAAAAAGTTTAAAACATCGAAAACTGGTTGTATTGATTTCTGTATTAGTCTTTGTTGTATCTGCCGCGTATTCTGCATTCCTGCCAGTATCCTTGCTGCCAAGTGCTAAAACAGGACAGGTTGCCATTAAGCTGGAATTACCTCAAGGCAGTACATTGCAGCAAGTCGATGCTGAAGTTCAAAAAGTTGAAAACAGCTTAAAAGATTATTCGAAGGTTAAATCTTATGCTTCCACATTCGGTTCTACCAATACACCTCAAAGTGATGATGTGTTTGATCAGGGCGGAGGGTTTTTACAGAAACCAAATGTTGCAAATCTTGCTGTTGAGTTAAAGAATGAAAAAGAGGCGGACACCGTTATTAATCAATTAGGTTCAGACCTTCCCAAACTGTCAAAAGACGTAGCTTACACAGTAACGAGCCAAAATATTGCAGGCGATGACTCACTAATGAAAATAATGTTTGTGGGTTCAGATCAAGCTGCTCTAGATAAAATGGCTGAAAAAGCGCGAAAAGATCTTGCTAAAATTGATGGATTAAGTGTAGATGGGAAAGTTGATTTAACGAATGGTCTGCCAAAATACAAAGTTTCATTTAATCAGCAAGCCACTCAGAATAAAGGTGTTCAAATATCTGATGTAACTAAAGTAATCAATAGATATCTTTCACAAACAAAAGATGCTGCTGTGATCGTAGACCATGCAAGCCTTCCGGTCGATGTATATGTAGACCAGACCGGAACTGGTGAAAACACACCAATTCAAGTCAATGCAAAACCAGGTGACGTAATGAAATCGCTTGGAAATGAAACATTCCAAGGTAAAGGAAATCAAGCTGTTAAGTTAAGCGAGGTTGCTTCCATTACAAAAGATGCTTCTCCTTCAACTGTTAATGAAAGAAACGGTCAGCCATATTCCGTGGTTACGGCACAAATCACTTCCAATGATATTAGTAAAGTATCAAGCAGGGTAGATGATGTATTGAAGAAACAGGAGCTTCCAAACGGAGTGACCTACTCTATGGGTGGTATTTCTCAACAGGTTAAGGACATGATTTTTGATATGTCTGTAGCGGTAGCCTTTTCCGTCCTGCTTGTTCTATTAATAACTTCTACACTATTCAAAGGGTGGAGAGCACCGCTTTCTGTACTGCTTAGCATTCCATTGGCACTTAGTGGAGTTGTGGTAGCTCTTGTAATTTTCGGAGGGGAATGGAATCTGGCAGCCCTAATTGGGGTTCTTATGTTGACCGGTATAGTTGTGACAAACGGTATCGTGTTAATTGATAAAATCGAGAGAAATCGTAAAGACGGAATGGACTTACAAGAAGCAGTTACTTCCGGAAGTCTATCCAGGGTGCGTCCGATCTTAATTACGGCTGCTACCACCATATTAACCTTATTACCGCTAGCGTTTTCCCATAACAGCGATACTGTTATTTCTCAAACATTGGGAATTGTGGTCATTGGAGGTATGATTACTTCAACGATAAACAGCTTCCTATTAATCCCAATCATTTACCAATGGCTTCATAAAAAACAGGCTGTTAAGGCCAATAACACAGCTAGAGAAATTCAACAGTAAGAAAATGCCGTTTAAGCGGCTTGCTTTTTAGGAAAACTAAATAACAATTAAATAGTGCACCGAATTCGGTGCACTATTTTTTTACTGGAGGTGTAAAAATGCCTGATATCATACATTTGTTAGACCAATATGGGTATATCGTTCTTTTCTTATCGTTGATGCTGGAATTGATCATTTTGCCTATTCCTAATGAAGCATTAATGAGTTATGTCGGTGTCCTCTGCTATCAGGGGAAGATGAGTCTAATTATTTCTATTGTTTCTGCCGGAATGGGTGGGATCATCGGGGTAACCATTTCATATTGGCTTGGATACAAGCTAGGGGCACCGTTTTTCCGTAAATATGGACGGTATATACACATGGGACCTGAAAAAATGGAAAACATGTCAGGGTGGTATACCAAGTATGGAAAGGTGCTATTGTTAGTATCTTTTTTTATTCCAGGCGTCAGGCATATCGCAAGTTTAATATCCGGTGTTATTAAGCTGCCATTTCGTTCCTTTGCGTTTTTCGCTTATATTGGAGTGTTCCTATGGGTGGGGACATTCATTTGGATTGGCAAGATAATGGGGCCCAATTGGGATCAATTTGAAGGTGAAATTAAAAAGTGGCTAATATTAGCCAGTGTTCTCTTTGGACTGTTCGGTCTTATATACATTGTCGTAAGAAGAAATAAAACGTTTATTAAAGAATCGTTAACTCTACTATTTGAATCTGTCTTTTATCGATTTAAGAGCTACCTTAAAATCAAGTTTCTTATTTTAACCATTCTTCTAGTTTTTGTGGCGGCCTTTACATTAATGGTCGGATTTATCCAGGATTTGATCAGCAACGAAGTAGCACCGTTTAATGATGTGTTTAAAACCATTGTATTCTCTCTTTTTAATCATAATTGGTCAGGGATTATGAAAATCTTCTATGGATTAGGTTCCTGGATTACACTGGGGATTATAATAGCCCTTACTCTACTCGTTATAATGCTTAATCCTAAACATAGACGACTTGAACTGCTTTTCTTTGTGGTGGCATGGGTAGGAACGTATGTATTAAATTTGGGGGTTCACTGGATATTCCATGTGTTGGCAGTACATGACATGAGTCCAAGTTTCCCAAGTGACAGGTCAATGATTGTAATGACAGTTTATGGGTTATTATTCATAGCGATGATTCGGCATAGTCCAAAACACGTCGTTAATGTTTGTTTATTTCTGTTATTCCTGCTTGTTGAATTGGCATTTTTGATAAGTAGTGTTTATCTTCATCACCTTAGACCAGGTGATGTTCTAGCCGGTTATATATTTAGCTCTGTTTGGGTGACTGGAACTATTCTCTCATTGGAGTTGTTCCGTTTCTTGACTATTATAAAGCAAAGTTGATGCATCAAACAGATAATGCGAGGGGTAAAATTCAAAGAAGTTAGCTTGGTTTTGTACAAGTACACTCACTTATGGGTGTAAAAAGTAATAGTTCGCAGTTTGCTGGATGTAAGGTATTTCTTGAGCAGGCACTCACCAAAGAGAGATAAATTACCTAAACAAGTTATAACAATTTAATCAGACTTTATCTTTGCTGTGAAATTTCATTATTCATGTTTTTTTATAAATGAGTGGCCAAGCCATGAAACAAGTGAAAAAGGCTATCATTCCTGCTGCCGGACTAGGTACTCGTTTTCTGCCGGCTACAAAAGCTATGCCAAAAGAAATGCTTCCCATTGTAGACAAACCTACCATACAGTACATGATAGAGGAAGCAATTCAGTCAGAAATTAAAGATATTATTATAGTTACAGGCAAAGGAAAAAGGGCCATTGAAGAGCATTTTGACCATTCCCTTGAATTAGAGCAGGAGCTTAGTAGAAAAGGAAAGTTGGACCTGCTTAAACTTGTTCGAAATGTTTCAGAAATGGTAAATATCCATTATATTCAACAAAAGGAACCAAAAGGGTTAGGTCATGCAATTTGGTGTGCCAGAAAATTTATTGAAGATGAACCATTTGCCGTTTTACTTGGTGATGATGTAGTGAAGGCAGAGGTGCCGTGTATAAAGCAACTTATGAATGTATATGAAAAAACATCTGTAGTGGGTGTACAACAAGTTCCATATAGAGACACATCTCAGTACGGCATAGTTAGCAACCAGAATTAGCATGAATCTCCCATGAGTGCTACCCATCAAGGGTGCGACAGTCGGTGGTACACCGTGGCCCGCGTCAGGCTAACGGGTGCTTTAGTTGAATAAGCAAATCCTTAAATAACTAAAACTCGCATTTTTCTAATGCGAGTTTTCTTTGTTTTAGCCTTCATGGTATAGCACCAATATTTACGAAAACAGCAAAATAATGAAATCTGTTCCATTTCTGGAAATCTGCTTATGACGAAGACTGGGGAATTCATTAAAAAACATATATGCTAGTTATTAACGGCAAATAAAAATTTGTGAATAAATGTACTTAAACTATCGAGTGCGTTAGTTTAAGATCCACGGATGTCGAACTGGGCGGCTTTTTGCTTACTAACTAGTTAAAGTACAAAGGAGTATTAGTATTTTTAACGAATACTTACATATATGAATACTTATATTAAAATTCTCAGTGAAAACCAAAGGAGCTGATATGAATGACACCGGATACTAAAATTAAGGAACAAACTATTTTTCATCACATGGGAAATAAAATCAAAACAGAAGATAGAGAGATTAATATAATTACTAGGTTAGAAGAACCGCTAATAGTAATTTTAGGAAATGTTTTGAGCGACGAAGAATGCGATGAGCTAATTATGTTGTCAAAAGACAAACTGCAACGCTCAAAAATTGGAACAACACGCGATGTCAATACGATTAGAACAAGCAGTGGAATGTTTTTTCAAGAAAATGAAAACAACACGATTAACAAAATAGAAAAAAGAATATCTTCTATTATGAACATACCCATTGAACATGGCGACGGTATTCAAATCCTCAAATATACTCCTGGTCAAGAATATAAAGCTCATTTTGATTTTTTTTCGCCAATAAGTGGAGCAAATATTAATAATAGAATTAGCACAATCGTAATCTATTTAAATGATGTGGAGCAAGGAGGAGAAACTTTTTTTCCTAAACTAAATTTTTCAGTATTCCCTCAAAAAGGTATGGCGGTTTATTTCGAATACTTCTATAACGATACAGAATTAAATGAGAAAACATTACACGGCGGAGCACCAGTAATTACAGGGGAAAAATGGGTTGCAACACAGTGGATGAGGAGACAACAAGTAAGATAAACACAAAAGTTCTTTTAAATTTATCACAATTATTGATCGCTGTAGATTATTTCTTCAACTAAAAGGTGATTTAGTTAAAAAAGAAGGCTGCTCGGGCAGCCTTTATAATTAATATGCCGGGTCCAGATTCCAATAAAAGATAAAAAAGAGCAGTTTAGTTGAAGAACCATATTTGTTAAACTTAAGGAAAAGAAAGAAAAGTTGTGGTAAGAAAAATGTATAAATTTACAGATGAGTTCGAGAGAAAAGAAAGAAAGTTTAAGATTTACAATTTTTTATTTGTTATCTCTGTTTTAATAAATACATTCATTGACATTTTTGACTTGGGATTTGAAAAAGTTACTGGAGTTGGCATAGTTATTAGCCTTTTATTTTTTTGTGTAATCCTTTATTTTGGTTCGCGTAGAAAGTTTTGGGCTGAGGTTATGATTATATCTTTTGTCTGGTTAAATATTATTTTATTGTTCCTCATTATTACTGTTAAGATTTTAGGGGATTAATCTTTAATGTTCTTTAACTAACAGGTGCGGTAGTTAAAGAAGACGACCAGGCTGCTGCGGCTGCCTTTTTGTGTTTTACTAAAGGGAAAGTTAGTTTAATAAGAAGGTCTTTTTACTAGCGTGAAGAAGATTAATAGTTTGGATCGTTAGAGAGGTATACTTAGAAAATGTGCGGGTGCGTGAGGGTTATTATTATGGATTTTCAGTTTCTTGTCGTCATTGTGGCGTAGGGGGATGCAGTTCCTCTAAAGTTTAAAGTTCTCCAGAGGCTGCGGAAAAGAAAGGATTGTAGTTATGTATCAAGGAAAGTTACGGAAAATAACGATTGTGTTGTTAATATTATATACAGCTTTAATCCTCTATTTCTTGTATCTTGGTTTCAATAGAGGTTCCCTAGGGCAAGACTCTAGCTTACGATTTAACGCAATACCTGGAGCGATTCAATTGCATTATCCAATGGGAAGAGACTTTCAAAACTGGTTTTTTCAGTTCGGGAATTTTGTAGCGTTCATACCTTTTGGGATTATCATTCCACTCCTGTTTCGATGTAGTTTTAGACGCTTTATAACCTTTTTTATTTTGTGTATAACAATACTTGAAATCCTACAAATGTTTTCTGGTTTGGGTGCTTTTGATATAGATGATATCATAATAAATTCATTAGGTGCTTTGGTAGGATTTGCGGCACAGCGAATATTCACCGGTGACCGAAATAAACCAAAAGGGATTTGCAAAATATTCATAATGGCTATTGTACTTGCCCTCTGTACTATTATCATTATTGGCGGTATCAATAATTATCTAGAAAAAGGGGGAGGGGAAACCACAGCTATGAATGAACTGATCTTAAAAGATGGGTCTGTACAGTGGGATGAAAGCTTGTCCAGCTTTATAGTAGACGAAAAAGAGATTACGCCTCAAATAAATCTGTATAGTAGAAATAATGCGAAAAACAATGAATTCACGTATCACTTAGATGGCAAATATAAAAACATAACAGGCTATGTCGCCATACCAGACGATGTAATTAACGCTGCAGGAATAGAAGGTAGTGACATAGAATTCATCAGTGGCGGAACAGTCATTTATTCGTTAGGGTTATCGGTCACAGGCAAGGAGGATTTTCAAATCCCTTTAGATGACGTAACTGACCTTACCATAAAAATAATTAACAAAGACCCAAATCCAATTACAAATGCTGTGATGTGGGATATTACTCTTACAGAGGTAAACACAGGACAAAAGGTTATAAACAATATAAGAGAAAAAATAAGAGCATTATTCTAATAAAAACCTTAACAAAGAAACGAAAAATAAGCTGCATATAAGAGGGGTATCTTATTTTCGTTGTTGGTATTGTGATTATTTTCACTTAAACTAACGGGTGCGTTAGTTTAAAAAGAGTGGTTGCATTAAATAGTATAATATGGAAGATGCAGGAGATAAACAAATGGATAATGGGTTTATTAAAATCAGGAAAGCAGATTTAACCGATACAAAAGGAATAGCTAAAGTACACGTCGAATGTTGGAAAACCACATATGTCAATATTGTTCCAGACGAATACTTAAATAATTTAACATATGAAAGTCGGGAAGGAATATGGATAAATAACATTCCTAATAGCGGTGTATATGTAGCAGAAAATGATGAAGGTGAAATAGTTGGTTTTTCTTCTGGTGGTAAAGAACGAAGTGGTAAATATAATGGCTTTAATGGGCAATTATATGCAATTTATATTTTAAAAGAGTATCAGGGACAAGGTATTGGAAAGGCACTTGTTAAACCAATCATAGATGAAATTAAAGGAATGGGATTAAACTCAATGCTTGTTCTTGTTTTAAAGGATAATATTTCTCGTTTGTTTTATGAAGCACTTGGTGGCAAGAAAATAGATACCGTTGAAGTTCAAATTGCAGGGAAGAAACTTTCCGAAATTGTGTATGGTTGGGAAGATATTAAGAATATATTTTAATTTCTTCTTCAACTAAAGGGTGCGTTAGTTTAAGAACGTATGGCTGCTTCTGCAGCTTTTTTACTGTTTGACTAAAGGCATTGGAAAAGGTCTATACATAGAAATTTGCATAATGGAAAAGTGCATTAATCCATAGGTATGGTTTAATGCACTTTTTATACCTAAACTCATGCTTTTACCCTGAAGCGTTTTATATCCTCTATAGGTGGAAATCCAAACATTCGTGAATATTCACGGCTGAATTGGGACGGACTTTCATATCCCACACGAAATGAAACATCAGCAGCATCTGTTGACTCTGACAATAGCAAGCGGCGGGCTTCCTGTAGTCTAAGTTGCTTTTGAAACTGAATAGGACTCATGCCGGTAACCTCTTTAAAGTGTCTATAAAAGGAAGGGACACTCATATTGGCTAGATTCGCAAGTTCTTCTGAGCGAAAGGAGTCATCATAGTGGTTTATGATGTGCTCAATAACATCTCTAATTCGATAGGTAGAACTTCCTTGTACCGCATATCATGATAGGACCGGAAATTGGGAAAAAAGAGCTTCCTTTAGAAGCTACTAAAAATGAAGTTCTAAAAGAGGTAAATGATACTAAAGAATATGCAAACAAAACCTCAGAATGGATGGGAAGTGATAAAGAGAATTCCGATCTAGGATTCATAAACCCTCCATCCCATCATGATGAAAATGCAGATCCCAAACTAGATGTACTGAAGTATGTTATTGCCGGCCTGGTTGCGAACGATATGGATATCTTTCTATCAAGCTTTCATCCAGAAACAGTGTCAAAGGATATGTTTAAAAGCAAGCTTGAGGATAAAACCAAGGTAGCCAAAGCAATAATGAGAAAGATAACACGGGATGGCCAAATAAATGATGTAAACTACAAAATTGAAAAAGGGGCTCTAAGTTCAGGTACAAAGAATGAGCTATCAGTCACAATAACATATAAGGACAATACGCATGGCATAGTAAAGATGGAAATCATTCCTTTAAATGATGCACATCAGCATGAAAGCATTTATGTTATAACCACATCATCATGGGAAATAATAAAACAGCTTAAAAAAACCACTCGGTAAACGCGCCAGGTGGTTTTTATGTGTTTACATGATTCATTAATTCTACAACTGCCTGCTGAATACGGACTTCCATATCTTCTATTGCCGCTTGAATGTCACGGATTATGGCCTGCAGCCAGTTTATTTTCATGGAGAAATCTTGGAAATATTCCTCCAGTTCTTCGCTGAAAGCCTCAAACCCTTTGCCAGATCTCCAAGAATAAGAGAGCTCCATTACACTCTTTATAGTAGCATGTTCGGCACGTAATTCCGTCACATAGCTGCTTTGTACGGATTCCAGGGCTTGAAGGTCATTTAGTTCCGCATATAATTCCTGTAATTTCTCATTGGTCATCATGGCAGTTTATCCGCCTTTACAAATAAATCGTTAGCACTTTTCAAATCATTGGCCATTTTGTAAGTCTGATTATCAAACCAGGCATAAAAGCTGTGATCTTCGTTTAATACTTCATGTTGTAAGCCTGCATAGATTTTAATGTTATCAAGGTTCGAGGCTGTCATTTTGAGTTTGTTTGTGGCATTCTCCACACCTTGTGCTGCTTCAAGCAGTTTTTTTGAAAGGTCTACCAGGTGTCGCGGAGTTAGATCGATGGTAGCTGTTTCTCCTCCATGCCGGGGTGACTGATATTCGACTTCTCCGGTTATAGCATTGGTCAATAGTGGATTGCTTATCTCCCCAATATCATTAAATGTAAAGTGCTTAAGATGGTGTACATTAGGTCCCATAAAGGAGTTGCGAGCTCTTCCGAGTACAGTAGAATTGACGTTCTCTAACTCAAAAGTACTGCCAATATAATAAGTGGTGCCGATAAGCTTCTCATAGGGCCCTATGGCCCCCGCTCCAACAGAGTCTTTTGGATGAACATAGTTTACGAAGTTCGCATTCTTCGCTTCTTTTTCTGAAACCAGGTGAGCGACAGTTGGTGCATTATAACCTACACCATCAATTTTGAATTTAGCTGAGACATAAGCAGCTTCTGCACCTCCTAAAGAATGGCCTGTGGAAGATATATTGGCCTTAGGGTATGCTTCTTTTACCTGGTTTACCAGTTTTTCAGCAGTTTCAAATTGATTTTCTTTTAGATGAGGTATCAACTTGGCCGCTGCATCGCTAAACGGAAGGGGAGCGGCTTCAGCTAATTTTTCAAGAACGTTAAACTTATCCACCTTTTCTAAAAAAGGAAGGGGTGAGTCCACTTTTGACTTTTGATTCGCTATATAAGCGGCATCCGTAATGATATCCTGAATGCTGTTTTTTTCTGTTCCCCTGAAAGCAATGATTACTTCTCCTTCACGCTCATAAACCTGGGCATTAAACCCATTTTCATCAGATGTAACAAATCCCTTATCCTTTACAAGGTTCCAATACTGGAATTCTCCATTGATCTTTACAGCCACTACTGGCTTAGCTTTTTCATCATATGCCCGGTTGCTTAATTGCCAGTAAACTTTATCTTTGACCGTACCTGCCGGCATTGTACCTCCTCCAGTCCATACGCTATACTGGTATTATACAAAAAACCAGGAGATTGGTAAAAATATGAAACGCATAATCTTGACAACTTTAACAGTTTTAATGTTTGCGACTGGATGTAATAAGGAGGAAAAGATGGAAGAACAACAAGTCTTAGATACTTCTAAACAAGTAGCAATCAACTATATGAAAGATGAATTCGGTATCAATTTTAAAGTTGAGCACGCAGATTTTTCCCCAATGGGGGCTGTAGATGTCGAAGGTTATGATAAAGCGAACAAGAAAAATGAATTAACGGTGACTGTTAATGCAGGTGATAATTATGATGTTACGGGCGTGGGAATGACAGAGAAAATACTGCCAGTAAAAAAAAGTGAGAATAAATAAATCTGAAGCAGGGGAAACCCTGTCTTTTTTTACTGGCTTTCAGTTTCCCATAAATCGTTATACTATCTTTTTAATGAGGGAGATACATATACAGATAAAAAGAGCACCTAGTAAAAGCGGCGCTCTTTTTGTACTTTAATCATCACTTTTTAATGCTGCCCTTCTGGTTTTTTAAATTTATTAGGCTCTGTTAAACTTGAATGTTGATTTTATTATTAAGCTAAAGGGGCAGGATAGCTTTAGAATAACTTCTAAGGGGGACTAGGTTTGACCAATTTTAATTTGTATAAAACCTCCATTGGGCTGCCATATAACTACGAAAATTTTATTTGGTTATTAAATCATGTAAGAAAAGGTACGAATGACTTTTCAGACTATGATTTTGCTCAGTGGTGCGATAATTTTAAAATAGTCTTTGAAGACGAGAAAGTTTCTAAAATCACAGAACACGCTCTCTTAATAGCCCGTGATATTGAATGCCAGTGGGATTTATTTTTAGTTAATACCTATTCATTAGAAGAGTTACAAAAAATGGATTTAACAAGGGTTAAGCTACCCCTTGAATGGTATGAACGGTGGTTAAATGAACTGTTATCAGAAGACTGAAGCAGGGTTATTGAACAAACGGGGCAGGTTAGTTCAATAAGAAAATACCGGATTAGAGTAAAATAATTAAAATGTTAGGGAGGTATTCTATGAAATTTGTTTTAATCTTTGGTCCACAAGCAGTTGGTAAAATGACCGTAGGACAGGAACTAGAAAAGATAACTGGATTAAAACTGTTTCATAACCATATGACCATTGAATTACTTGAACCATTATTCGGATTTAGCCCAGAAATGTGGAACTTGTCAAATCTATTTCGGAAGGAAATATTTAAGGCAGTAGCTAAGAGTGAACAGGAAGGTTTGATATTTACCTATGTATGGGCATTTGACCAACAAGAGGATTGGGACTTTGTAGATAAGGTGTGTGAAATTTTTGAATCAAAGGGGGCAAGTATCTATTTTGTTGAATTAGAAGCTGATTTCGATGAGAGACTGGAACGAAATAAAAGTCCACACAGACTTGAACACAAGCCTACAAAAAGAAACATTGATTGGTCTGAAAGTGAATTAAAGGATACAATGAAAAAACACAGATTAAACTCCCACAAAGGTGAAATTAAAAAAGAGAATTACATAAAAATAAATAACACTAATTTAAGTTCAATAGAAGTAGCTACAAAAATTTCAGAAAGATTTAATTTCTAATCTTATAGTATGTTGTTCAACTAAAGGGTGCGTTAGTTAAGGAAGAAGGACTGCAATAGCAGCCCTTTTTGCACGTTTAGAGTTCTCAAAAGCACCGTAAGCTATTTTGGAGCAACAACAAACAAGGTTTTGAATTAAGAGATACTTATTAAGCTAAAGTGGCAGGTTAGTTGAAGAGGAATAACATTTATAATTGTAAATTAGCTACTTTATGATAAGAGGGTGAGACAATTGGTAGGGATTGACTTCATCATTGTTGATTCAACTAAGCGTGGAGTGAAATTTGAAGAGAAAATACATTCCTATCTTTCAAAAAGGCTGAGCACTCCTGGGAATGAATATGACCTGTTACTAGGATTGGATCCGTATGGAACAAGGTTATTTACTGTCCAAGAAATATATGAATTAATAAATATATGTGTGTCGTTGACAACCAAGTATAATAAAGACGATTGGCATGAAAACAGAGTGAGGAAATTCAGTAAAAAGTTAATGGAGCTTTGTGAACAAGCATTGGAGCAAAACAAAGTTATTGAGGCTATAGGAGATTAAGGGGGTAAATCCATCTTATTCAACTATCGGGTGAATTAGTGAAAGAAAGTATGGCTGCTTTGGCAGCCTTTTCTTTGTTTCACTATTGGGACAAGTTAAGTGGAAGAAGGGTTTCGGTTGAGTAAAATGTAGGAATAATTAAGTATAGGTGAACGTTATAATATAAAGAAAAAGAGGGGGAGTATATGTATTCCAAAAAAATTAGTGTGGAAGAAGCACATTCATCTGGTATAAATACTAATTTTGAACTGATGAATAATGGTGAAAAACGATATAGGTTAGTTAGTTCCGATGGTAGTTCATATTGTCGTACTGTTGGTTAAGAAATAGGTGCTTGGCAGAATAGCCATTTTCACAAAGAAGTGACCGAGTTCTATGTTGTTCAGTCAGGGTGGATTATCTATGCTGAAGTTTGTTCAAATGGAGAGTTTGATTTACGTTTTCTTCGGGAGGGGGAAAGTGTAACTGTAAACCCTTTTGTTCATCACAATATATTTATGTCTTCTAATTCAATAACTCATACGATTAAATATGGTGGTGGAGGTCCTAACATTGATTGGTTTCCATCGGATGACCTAGATAATTATACAAAGAAACTTTCTGAAAATGAACTACTAGAGTTAAGTAAGATTAAAAACTAAAAACATAGTTCTTCAGCTAACAGTGTGGGGACATTTTCATTCTCTGTGGTGAATCGCTGTTTTTGCGATTCATGGGTGGCTAACGGGTGTGACAGTTTAGGAGGGGACACCATTAATGTTCATCCTTATTAGATAATTTTAAGGAGAATGGTAATAGAAATATAACTATGATTAATAAGGCGACTGACAGAAAGCCTACAGTAGACAGTGATAAATCAAATACAATGGAAATAATGATTGAGATAATCACAAGAGGGAGAAGAAACGAAATTGTAGTATATCTTGATGATTTGCTTTCGTATTGAACTGTCCCACAAAGATTGCATTTCAAACTTTTACTGAATGTTAATAATTGTTTTAAGGTATAGAACCAAGACCATTTATTGCCGCAGTTCTGACAAATTGGCACCTTGTTTCCTCCTTTAAATGAACTTCATTTTTATTACAACATTATGTTCCAGTTCAATTAGCTCTTTTCCAAAGATCGTAATTGACTCTTATATTTACTAATCTTTCAGTACCCCATCATATTGATTTTTAAGCTTTTAAAAATATAAACTAGTTCTTCTAGCTAACGGGTGCGTTAGTTCAATAAGGATGGGCTGCTACGTAACGGGTCCCGTTTGAGAGAAAAAATTCAATTTAGCAATGTAATTTACAACATACGCTGCCTTTTATGGATCAACTAGCTTTCTTTATACCGGAGCTTTTTTAGAAAGGAATTAAAAATCTTTTTTGCCGAAAATCTTATTTAACAAACGGGAAAGTTCAACAAGAATAGTTGTTTTGAAGTTATTACTAGTGGGCTACTGGAGCCGGGAGGAATCCAATGCTGGATTATATAAGACTTAATGAAGAAGAACCTATCTTACCTCAGGTTTCTATGTACATTCAGTCAGCAGCGTTTTTGCTTCATCCATTCGTACAAATGCCTAAAGGTTGGGAGCGGAAGAAAAGAGAAAGACCCTTACAGCACATTTATCCGAATGATGAGGAAATATTAAAACTGGCTAAACCTGTTTCCTGGAAAGAGATATGCAGAATAAGTGGTCTTCAATCATCTAAAGAAGTAGCACTTGCGTTAGCTTATAATGCATTAAGAAGAAAATATAAACGTGGTGACTTATCAAATAAACTAGACCTTGCTTTGGACAACTCCGATATGTATTGGCCAATGGAGGATACCTATTCCATATTTCATATAAAAAGCATCCTTTGTCTTCTTGGCAGCCGAGAATCGAGCACCTTTTTTTATTCGGAACCTTTAGAAGGTAAAAAAGGGCAGCTCCCAATCGGAATAAATCCACTAGAGATTAGTAACTTAAGCTCTGCTGAACTTATTATAACTGAAAAAAATACAGAGTTTGCCTTTATGACCCTATACGACCAGTACACCACTCTATTTTTCTCGAAAGAGCCAACCATAAGTGGTATCATCGAGAAGATGAAGTGGGAAGCCGTCATATGTGACAGCGATACAAGCGAGTACTGGTATTTGGATTAATAAGCAAAATTTATTACTACAAAATGAGAGTCTGCGGCAGTTTGTCTTGTTGTACTAACGTGGCAGGTTAGTGGAACAAGGGATTATATTAAAATGTGGGTGCTTTAACAAAAATCTAAGCTATAAGACTGATTAGCATCCAGTCGTGATAATATTGATTATTGAAATCGAAGGTTATTCAATTCAAGTTCTACTTACTGGGAAAAAGTGTTCCAAACAACAGTTAAAGCAAGAATATCTGCAAGCAAAAGAATTAACGTATGAAATAAAAGACCTTCCTAATGTGTTATGCAGACTTCACAATTTTGAACAAATCCCTTATGAAAGTGAAAGTGATAGAGAAGTGGATTTTGTTATCGATATTGATACAGAGAGAATTTATTCACCTTCTTATTAAACTAACGGGTGCTTTAGTTGAATAAGCAAAACCATAAATGACAAAAACTCGCAATTTTCTAATGCGAGTTTTCTTTGTTTTAGACTTTATGGTATAGCAAGAATCTTTACCAAAACACCTTGCCTAAAAGAGAGCATTAATTAAAGGAGGAGGGCTGGCTTCTACATCAGCTTTTTTGTTCTTCAGCTAACTGGGCAGTTTTATTTTAATAATATTAAATAAAAATTTCCTAATTAATATAATGCATTTATGTTGTATTGGAAATGCTCCCGGGCTTTAGAATCTGGAGCGATTTTTTCGTAGTAAAAGCTTTCAGAAACTGTTGACTTTGTTACTTTTTGGTCATTGTTGGATTAATAACAGACATGGTATATTTTATTGGGCTATTTAGAATATGAATGGCAATTTTCCATTGATTGGTGAAGATGTATGAAGAAACCTATTAGATTAAGTATACAATTTCTTGTTTTGAGCTTACTGGCTTTTGCCATGATTGGTACCTTTGTTGGAAGTACTATTTCAAGCATTTTAGTTAGTAAAAACAACCTGGAGAAGAATTATTTAATAGAGAATCAATACTACGCTCAAAAATTGGCTAGTACAACGGATTCTCTTTTTGAAAATATGTTTAAAACCTTGACCATGGAGTCAGAAGAGGTAGAATTTTCAACCGCAGATTCAAAAGAAATATATGAGGAAGTAAAACAGATGCTAGATTCCACTACGTTTTTTAATTCCGCAGTTTTTGTGGATCCAACAGGAAGTATCGTTGCATCAGCACCCAATAGGGAATTAGAGGGTACAATATTGAATAGTAGCGGTGCAAAGGAAGCCTTGAAAAAGAAAGTACCCTTAATATCGGAACCTTATGTAGCCGTGACGGGGAAGCTGATATTGCTTGTTTCTGTACCTGTTTTTGATGATAGTGGGTCATATAAAGGGTTTATAGGCGGGACCATCCGTTTACATGAAGAAAACAGCCTAACGAGAGTTCTTGGCCAGCATCCAAAACATGAAAATGATTCGTATGTATATGTAGTCGATTCTAAAGGTAATATTATTTATCATCCAAATAAAGATAGAATTAACGATAGCGCTAAAGAAAACAAAGCCGTGAAGCAAGTGTTGAAAGGGAAGACCGGAAGTATGGAAGTTAGTAATACACAAGGTATTTCAATGCTGGCTGGTTACGCTTCTTCTGCAAGCAAATGGGGCATTGTCTCCCAAACACCTAAAAAAGCCGTTATGGAACCAACGATTGAAATGGCAAAGCAAGTTAGCTTAATTGCCATTCCCTTCATGATTTTTGTATTTGTGATGACATTTGCCATGCTGAAAAAAATTGTAAATCCGATAAGAATGCTGGCCCTCTTCGCAAAACAAATTACACTGGATCCGTCATTACCAGTGCCGCGCTTTCCCGGCTGGTATTTTGAGTTAAAGGAATTAAAGCGTGCTATTTTAAAAAATGTTGATTTTTATGAAAAAAAACTGACGTACGTGGAGAGTGAATCAAATCTTGATCCACTGACTGGCTATTATAATCGCCGCTCTTTAGAAAAAAAGATTAGCCATTTAGAAATGTACTCCATCATTTTGTTTGATATTGACCGTTTTAAATTGATAAACGATCAACTCGGACATCAAGTGGGGGATGAGGTATTAATATACTTGTCCGAATTAGCTAAAAAAGAAACCAGGGAAAGTGATTTGTGTTTCCGTATAGGTGGAGAAGAATTTTTAATCGTTCTCCCAGAAACGGATCTAGCATTTGCTCAAACGATTGCAGAACGAATAAGGAAAAAAGCTGAGGCCAAAATTAGTCCTACAGGAAAGCCGATAACGATTTCGATGGGAATTGGAAATTCGCCGACTACAGCAAGTGATTTTTCAGATTTATTCAAAGTGACTGACCAGGCTTTATACAAAGCGAAAGAAGAGGGAAGAAACAGAGTAGTTGTTGCAAATCGTTTAAACAATAATAAAAGCTAGCGACCTTACTCACTTGCTAGAAGGATCTAATGCAACAAAAAGAGTTTTATATTTCATTTGTAAATGAACCAGAAAACAGGCGTGATCCCTTGGTAATCAAAGGATCATGCCTGTTTTCTCTTGGATTCCGGTCTTTGAATAAGACTATTGTGTCAGTACCTTTTGACTTATACCTTCTATTTCATTTTTTGGTTCTTAACCTCCAATAGTTACTAGAGGTTTCTATACCATTTTTAAGAGGTGCCTGCTTTCCAAAAGATACTATTCGATTTATGATAAGCTTAGAATCACAAATACTTCATATCAAATTAAGTAGAAAATAAATAGAGGGGGAAGAACATGAATATAAAATATGAACTCATACCTATCGAGAAAGCTGAATATTGCAAAGATTTATGTAATGAGCTCATGGTCTTTCAAAAATCAAAGGCAAAAATAAAGCCTGAATTGTTCGACGGGATGAATTTTGAAACAAGAATGATTCCTTCTATTAAGAACGCTATTTACAATCACATAATTGTTGCTAAAGTTGAAGAAAAGATAGTTGGCTATGCATACTCGAATATCTCACCCAAAGAAGCATATTCTAATGATTTTGCTACTTTTTTTGACATTTCTTCTATTAGTGAAAAGAATGTTGGTTGTCTATCCCAATTTTATATTAGCGGAGCGTATAGAAAATACGGGATTGGCTCAAAGCTTTTCAATATGTCAATGAGTTGGTTGAATCAATCAGGTGTCCACAATTATTTTATTTTCGTTTCGAATGGAAATGATGATGCTTTAGAGTTTTATAAACGAAAAGGATTCGTTGTTAGCCATGATATTTTAGGTGGTTTCATTACTGTTTTACAAAACAAAAAGCAGCAGGTAGAGTCAAACTCTGTTCCGTTACGTTAATTTAATAGCTAAAGATTGCTCAGGCAGCCATTATCTAATGTGCCTGGTCCAGATTACAATAATAAGAGAAAAAAGAGCGAGCCAACAAGGCTGCGCTCTTTTGCTGCTAGTCGAAGATTTACGAAAGTACATGCAAAAGGGGATCTAAAAAATAAATAAATAATAAAACAATTAAAAGGCCAATTAGTGTAGAAATATATTGTTTGGAGTTCTTTAAATAGATTCGTTCCAATATTACCTGCGAACCAAATAAAACAGTTAAATAAACGATCCAATACCATTTTGGGATGAATACATCCCCACTAACCAGAAACGGTATCGTACATATGAAGAGAGCTGTAATACTAACTCTTACCCAGAAATCTACCTTTTTTCCTGGAGTTTCAGACAGTTTTTTCTTTTCGACGCCCAGCCATTTGTTAGTGAATTTCTCCAACAAGAAGATAGCTGCTATAAGAATGGCGACAATTAAAAACACTTTCACATAAATCCCCCGCTTTAACCTGTTATTTTCTTTATTTTACCATGTATTAAGTGTTAGAGAAGGTATTCAGTGTAGTAATCAGTTCTTTATAGAGAGGGTAGTAGCTGTTGAATTCACTTAATTATTAGATCTAACGGTCAAGATAGTTAATGAGGATTGTATTACCAAATTAGAAGGGAAGATTATATGCAGCATTGAATATATAAAGGGATATGTAATGCACTGAATCTCAATACAAGGAGGATGTTAGGTATGTCGGGAGAATTATGGTTGAACCTGCCAGTAAGGGATCCAGAACAGGCAAAGAAATTTTATATGCAGATCGGTTTTCGATTGAATGAGCGTTATGTGAGTCAAGACGGTGCATTCAGCTTGATTGTCGGGGACAATCAGGTTGTTATAATGCTCTTCCCAGAAACCGTATTCCGCGGTTTTGCTGGTAATTCTGTGGCGAATTCGCAGCTAGGAACTGAGGTGTTATTCTCTCTCGGGGCAAACTCCAGGGATGAAGTTGATGAGCTTGCCTTGAAAGCTGAGCGTGCCGGAGGCATTGTATTCAGCAAGCCGGGCGAAAAGGATGGCTGGATGTACGGATGCGGTTTTGCCGATCCGGACGGTCATCGGTGGAATGTTTTATATATGGATTTGAGTAAAATTCCGCAAGGCTGAGAGCTTGATTGCCATTGTGACGAGTTTTAAACAGAAACAAACTAACGGGTTCGGTAGTTGAAGATTATTTGGCTGCCTGGGCAGCCTTTTGTTGTTGTACGAACGGGCTGTTTAATGAAGTAAGAAAATCAACTATAATAAATTAAGTACATAAAATTAGGAGGGTAAATATGGAAAAGGTAACACCGTTTTTAATGTTTCAAGATGGCAACGCAGAAGAAGCAATGAATTTTTATACCTCCATCTTTGAGGATTCCCGAATTACAAACATCGTTAGATATGGAGCTGATGAAGCTGGACCAGAAGGCACCGTAATGCAGGCTGCTTTTACCGTGAAAGAGCAAGAATTTATGTGTATTGACAGTCATGTAAAACATCAATTCTCTTTTACACCTTCCTTCTCAATCTTTATTACTTGCAGTACTGAAAGTGAACTTGATAATCTTTATGAGAAACTTATTGAAGGTGGACAAGCACTTATGCCTTTAAATAATTATAGTTTCAGTAAAAAGTTTGGCTGGGTAAATGACCGCTTCGGAGTTTCGTGGCAGTTAAATCTTTCTTTGTGAATGTATTAAGAAAAATTCATAGACTCACGTAGGTATACTTTACCTATTCTTATCTTAAAGCTTCCATTTTTTTGATTTGTGAAATATTGTACCTAAACAAATGGGTATGTTAGTTGAATATCAATCGGCTGCTTATGCAGCCTTTTTGGTTTCACTAAAGGGCAGTTTTGTTCAAAAAGCTATGATAAATAGATAAAAGAAATTTTATGAGAGGCAGATGATATATTTTGAATAAAGACACCTTTTTCGGATTTTTTATTATGTATGTGATTATAGATATAACAAAAGACATAAATATTACAGATGATTGGTTATTGACGCAATTAGTTAGATTTTTACTTAGTTTTATTTTATTTTTTATTGTTACTATGGGTTCTCAGAAGATTTTTTTTAAGGAGAAATAAATATTCTTCTTTAATTAATGGGATGTGGAAGATGATGAAAATAAATATTTTAAACCGAATAAGACAAATGTTTCGCAATAGGGTTTATGATAAATCTCCCCTTATTATGGAGACAGAAATTGATGGGTTTATCTATGGTGAAATATCCGATCACTTTGATTTTGATGAAGAGGAAGGCTGTACTTTTGGAGACGGCTTTGTTCAGGCTCCGAATGGTTCAAGAGCAGGATTAATTTGGGCTGTAAGCGAAAAGCCTTACCTAAGTACCTGCATCGAACCAGAAGATGGTAGGTGGGGAGTCTATAATGTCGGATTTGTGAAGCCGATTAAAACCATTGATGATGTAATATTTAATTTTAAAACAGTTCTTCCTTTGATTAAGGAAGCCTATAACAACGCAGAACATGGGAAGTGATTAGGTGAAGAAATATACTTAATCAAATGGGTGCGTTAGCTTAACAAGAAGAGCTGCTTCAGCAGCTTTTTTTCCGTTAACTAAGACGGTATCTTTATTGATACTAAGGATTGATAGAGAAGATATTTTACCACCAGGTCAACAGATGACTCGAGAACTGCAACAGATCCAGTTTGGAGGTGCGATATAAAAAAGAAGACAGCTAATTCGCTGCCCGTTTTTCTTTACCTAAGTGCCATATTTAATATCTCTTCAACCCATTTTGGATTTTCGTCCATTTCTAATTTACCGCACAAACTTTTATGGACTTTCAAAAACTCTGGCGTGATACGCTTTATAACTGTTAAAATGTTGTCTGATTCTCGACTGCTGTCCCATTGTTTAAGGAGTAGGAGTTGCCTATCAGATAATTTACTTCTGGTGCCTTCCAGCTTTGCCCAATCACCAAAGGTGTTTGGCTGAATTCCCGCTTCCATATACCAACCAGAGACCATCGATAGTCGTAAATTATCAAGACAATGAAGAGCATAGTATATTTCCTTTCTTATAACTCTTCGATACGCTTCGTGTACATAAGCAAAATACTTGGTTCTCCAAATTTCCACTTCTTGTACATTTGGTGAATAGGATAGCTTTGAAGATTTTTCTAATACTCCTTTTAAGAAACTCTCGGTATCACGAACAATTTTAATGTTTTGCAGCCAGACTGAAGGCTTAACATCATGAGCTTTATAATAGAATGTGTCTACTTTAAGAAAAGTATCGTAATGAGCAATGCTATGAGTTGTCCAGGGGAAGTCTTCAAAGAACAAAACCTTTCCCCAATTTTTTGCCCGCTGTCTTTTGTTTAATCGGTACTCTTCATAATACTCATCTTTTACTACAATCCGTAGGTCAATATCAGAGTATAAATCTGTGTTTTTGTTTCCAAGCGAGCCTCCATAGAAAACTCCTTTAATGTTTTCATCGTTTAATAGATCTTTCTCAATAGCATTTAGCAAGTCTTCACGATGTTTTGGTAATGCCCAATCTCTTTCCCTATGTTTAGCTTCTAATCCCACACATTTTTATACCAACTCCTTTTATTTCGTTAATTATAACAAAAATCTCCAAATCCTTACCAAGAAAAACACACTGTACCTACTTCCACAAGGGATATTAGTGCAAAAACTGTGTAATTTATTGTATAAGTTTTCCTTGCCCCAATCTATTTGTTTACAAAATGCCCTTTAGATTTATGGTAAAATGAGGAAAAGGAATTCGCAAGAAGGAGGGGCTTCATGAAAAATGAACAAGATATTCTTAACATAATAAAAGAAGATGCCTGGATGATGGACGTTCTTAGAGTTGCTAAATCATTAAACCTCCCGGATTGGTGGATATGTGCGGGGTTCGTGAGGTCAAAGATATGGGACAACTTACACGGATTTGCTGAAAGGACCTCTACCCCGGATGTAGATGTCATTTACTTTGATACCGCAAATATAGATGAAATGGAAGAGAAAAAATACGAGGATCTTCTTAGAGAGATATCTCCCCGTATTCCCTGGTCTGTTAAAAACCAGGCAAGAATGCATATATTAAATAATCTGCCGCCATTCTCTTCATCAGTGGACGCTATATCCAAGTTTCCAGAAACCGCCACTGCCTTAGGATTGAAGCTCGATGAAAGAGATCAACTGGTTTTGGCAGCCCCCTGGGGAATACATGACCTTCTTCATCTGCAGCTTAAACCGACTCCTTACTATACAGAGGACCGAAAACTAGTAAATATATATGAAGAAAGGTTATTAAAAAAGAATTGGAAATCTCTTTGGAGTCAAATAACGGTGCATCATATTAAAAAGAATCAAAACTCCGAAAGGATGATTTAAAGAATCAGGCTCCTGCGATAAAAGGAAAAATCGTATTTCTTAGACAACTGGTTGAGAGTGATGTATCAAAGCGGAACTACTGACTCATTCATGGCGAATATAAAGATGCAGCCACATACCCCATCTTTAAAAATATTGGGTAATAAAATAAAAAAACGTATTTCATGAAGGAGTGTTTATATGAGAGAACAAGGTTTAGAGGCTGCAAAGAGGTTCGTTCATGATACATTTCCTAATTGCAGCTTCGCCATTTTAGCCGGAAGTGCTTCAAGAGGGGAAGAAACACCTACATCAGACTTAGATATTGTCATTTTTCAGGAGACTCCAGGCAGCTATAGGGAAAGTTTTTATTTTTATAACTGGCGAATTGAAGTATTTGTCCACGATTTTGAGTCGTACCTTGAGGAATTTGAAAATGAAAAAAGAAAAGGGAGACCGGTCTTGGGTAGTATGATTGTTGAGGGTAAAGTAATAAAAAGCAGCAATCAATATAAATTGGTGAAAGAACACGCACTTCTGCATGTAACGAATGGACCAGTACCTCTAACAGCAGAATTCATTACCTCTTCTCGCTATTACATATACGATCTTCTGGATGATTTTACGGACTCAACCAATTATGAAGAAGCGTTAATTACGTTAAATACACTTTCCCTTCAAGTGGCAGATTTTATTTTAAGATACAATCAACGCTGGTCTGGGCGGGGAAAAAATTTAACAAAAGCATTACGCTCTTTTGATCATCAGGTATATGAAGATTTCTTTAGTTCTATGAATTCGTTTTACTGGAATAATGACAAACTGCCATTTATACAATTTGCAAATCAAGTATATGAGCCTGTGGGAGGTTTACTATTCGAAGGGTTTCTCCAAAAAGGAAAAGGATCAGGGAGGGTTTTATGAAAGCCAAAGATAACCGAAAACCATTACTAGGAAAAATTGCTGTTGTTACAGGAGCATCCCGTGGAGCGGGTAGGGGAATTGCTTTCCAACTAGGCAGTGCTGGAGCGACAGTGTATGTGACAGGCCGGAGTGTAAAGGGAGCTGCAACCGATAACCGACCGGAAACCATTGAGGAAACTGCAGATGGTGTCACATCACGAGGGGGGAAAGGCATCGCAATACGATGTGACCATACTAGCGACAACGATGTTAGAAACCTGTTTAAGCAAATTGAAAGGGAACACGGGCGAATTGATATTTTAGTTAATAGTGTGTTTGGTGGATCCGAAGATTCTCTGCCATCAGGAGATGGACGGCATTTCTGGGAAAGACCACTGGAGCATTGGGATGCAATGATGGTTGCCGGCCCGCAGGCTTATTTGCTGACTACTCGATACGCTGTACCCCTGCTGGCGAAACAAAATAATGGACTAATTGTAAATATCACCTTTTTTATCAAGGACAAAATTTCAGGTAATTTATATTACGATTTAGCCATGAATGCATTAATCGAATGACACTAGGAATGGCAAAGGAATTAAAGGACATCAACGTTTCAGCCGTTGCTGTCTGCCCGGGGTGGATGAGGACAGAAAGAGTTATAGATTCAGGTTTTGGATCAGAGGATGGAGCAACCGAAACAACAGCGTATGTAGGCCGTGCGGTAGTGGCATTGGCATCAGACACCAAGGTTTGTAATATTTCGGGAGAAACAAAGATGGTGGCTGAACTGGCTAAAAAATATGGATTTACCGATGTCGATGGAACTCAGCCTTTGCCATTTGAAGGATAACCAGTCTCCAGATACTGGTGTGAAATTTTAGTAATTATTAATTTATCCCTAATACAGAGAAAGATTATGAAATATCAAATAGGGGCGTTGGTTCAATAAGATAATAATACCAACGGAACTTCCAGATTTAAGGAATTCCGTTTGGTTCTAAATGCTGGAGGTATCAGGATGATAAATATCCAAACTGACGTAATCAAAGGATACAGAGATATTCATATACCATTTACCATCCTAAGTAAAAATGAAGAATCCAGAAGTATAGCGATCCTATTGCCCGGTGCTGGATATACGGCACAGGCCCCACTGTTTCATTACGCAACAGGAGTATTCCTAAATAAGGGATTCGATGTTTTACAGGTTAATTACCGGTACAACGATAAAATATATGACAAATTCAGTATGAATGAAATACAGGAAGTAATTCAATTTGATGTGAATGCTGTCCTGGACTCTGTATTGGCATTAAAATCATATAACCATGGCTATGTTATTGGAAAGTCGCTTGGGACTATGGCAATTGGTTCAGTATTGAATAGAAAGGACTTAATAAAGGCTAAGGCTGTCTGGTTAACCCCTCTGATAAATAGGGACGATTTGTTAAATACCATGGCAAGAAGCCAGAATGAAGGTCTGTGTATAATCGGTGATAAAGACCGGTACTATGTCGAGGAACGATACAAAAAAATTATAGATAATCCAAACATCACCTCAATAGTTATTCCAAATGTTAATCACAGCTTGGAGTATGACGATAATGCGGTCGATTCTGTTGATGTGCTAAAAAGTGTAATTAAAGAGATTCAACAATTTTAGGAGGACGAAAGTGGGGAGATTATTCTTTTATAGTGACCAAGTAGTAGAATCGCCTGGTAATCTGAGATTGGATCATTTTGCCGGAATGGAACCCAGCCAAATAAAGATTGGCTATATTCCCTCTACGGAAGATAAGGAAAGGGAATACTTTAAGGCAAAGGTTCAGTATTATCACGATTACGGGATAAAGAATATCATATTTTTTGATCTTTATAGTGAATTTGATTCATCGAAGATTGGGGAATTATTAAGTTGTGACATCATCCATCTTTCCGCAGGAAATCCAATAGAATTTAGAAATGCGATCAGACTTCGCAAAATGAATAAAGTATTATGGGACTACTTTAATAAAGATGGGACCATCATTGGTGTCAGTGGAGGAGCGGTTCAATTAGGGAAATCAGCGAAATTATTTCAGCTGTTTACAGGTTCTTTCAACAATGAAAAAATGGACACCTTACATTTTGCAGACTTTGAATTCTTGCCGCACTTCAATCGATGGAGTGGGGATTTTAAGCAACAAGTACTTCAATACTCTCAAACAACTGGTACCTTAATTTATGCAGTGAATGATGGTGATGGACTTATTGTTGAAGACGGCAATATTCAATTTGTTGGTGACGTGAAAATTTTAAATAACGGAAATGCCTTTTTAAAGTAAAGACAAGAACATCTTATACGTTCT
The DNA here is from genome assembly GCF_046237625.1 of Paraperibacillus esterisolvens. GTDB lineage: Bacteria > Bacillota > Bacilli > Bacillales > DSM-1321 > Paraperibacillus > Paraperibacillus esterisolvens. The sequence continues at coordinate 1,930,514 of NZ_CP143545.1, forward strand.
TAATTTTCTTCTAATATATAGGCAGCGTAAACTTGCAAACTGTCTGAATTACACCTAAAGTTACAAAGTTTTATGGTGTAATCTTCTGGAGCTCCTGAGGGTGCTGGGACGAAGGTGGTTACACGGTGGTTCAGTTACATAACGCAAATTGCACTCATCTAGCAGCTTAATTGAAGACTGAATTTAATTAAGTTGAATAACTGGAAATATTTTATGGGAAGCAAGAAAAGAACAGCAAAGGTCCTCCTGGTTGCATGTGTTGTAATGTTCGTTATTGCTGCGTTATTAATATGCGGCATTTATGATCCCTATTCCAATCACATAAGGTAGTGATAAAGAAAAATTCGGACTAGGTAAAACGGGGGGAGATTATGAGGACTTATATATATATGGTAAGGCACGGCGAATCACCGAAATCTGAGGGAAATGAAAGAACAAGGGGGCTAACTAAAAAAGGAAAAAGGGACACTTGTCGTGTAACTGATATATTGCAAGCTGAGGGTGTTAATGTTATTGTTTCAAGTCCCTATAGCCGTTCAATCCTGACCCTCCAAGAGCTGGCTAAACGTTTAGGGCAAGAAGTACAAATTAATGAGAATCTTAAGGAAAAAGTATTTTCTGCTGAAGAACAGCGTTTGCCTGATAAGAATTTAATTCCATTATTAAAGAAATCGTTTTTAAATCCGACCTTTGCTCTAAAAGGTGGAGAATCCAATATAGACTGCCAGAGACGGGCTATTGATGTTTTAACAGATGTAATTAAAAAACATCAGGGTGAGAAAATAGCAATTGGTACGCACGGAGCTGTTATGACTTTGATGATGGGGTATTATGACAGCCGTTTTGATTTAAAATTTTTACACCAGACTTCAAAACCAGATATATATAGATTAGAGTTCAGCGGGTTTGAATTGGTAGAGGCCACAAGATTGTGGGAAGGAGACTTGGGGGATTATCATGAATAAGAAACTACTAAAATTGATATCAATCCTATTAGCAGCTAACTTTAGGCATGGTTATGTGTTTCTCCATCGGAATTTAACATTACCGGGAAAAGCACTCCAATAATCAAAAAATCGTTTTAACCTCGACATTCTTGACCGGACTTTATAATCTTCTGTAGCCATTGCGGCTGTAAGGTCTAGGGAGGCTGTATAGGGGTAAGATGGAAAAAAGTGTGTAACTTATTGTGTAAATTCTCACTCAATAAATTTATGTGTATTGAACCTCATAAATCACTTTAATTTTGTTCAGGCTTATTGTACTGATTTAATGGACTTTTGTACAGTGAACCTAACTGTTTAAAATGAAAGAAGGATTTCTACGATCTAGTAAAAAATAACAATATGCCTTTTCATATAAATTATAAAATTAAGGGGAAATATATGTGGAGAAACTTGAAAATTTAGTTGCTTGGGTAGAGGAAATAAAAGAAAAAAATAAGAGTAGTTCTTCATCATTATATATTCTAAAAGATGATGAATTAATATTGGAACACTATAATGGTTATCATTCTAATTCTGCTGATTCAGCTCCAATTACCCCATCCTCTCAATTTAACGTAGCTTCTGCAAGAAAGAGCTACCTTGGTTTAGTGGTTGCCTATGCTCTTTATGAAGGGAAAATCAAAAGCCTTGATGACTATGCAATAGATTATTTCGGAGAAATGGATGAACAATTGCTTGGAAGCACAACAATACGGCATTTAGTCACTCACTCACATGGGTTACACGAAAATGAGGATGGTACTATTTTTCGAGAGTTTGAACCAGGTCAAGGTTGGGCTTATAGAGGGGTCAATGTGCTAATGATGACCAGATTGGTAAATCGTCTATTTAATATGAGTTTTCCAGCCCTTTTAGAAGAAAGGGTATTTTCACCTTTAGGTTTCAAGGAAACAGCCTGGCAAACGAAAGAGAATGATTCATTAGTTAGTCAAATTGTTGATCCAGATGAAGAGGGTTCAGTTAAGCTGGGGAGTTATGCTGATGGAACGGAATCAAACTTACATACTTCTGCTCGGGAGTTTGCACAATGGGGCAATCTTCATTTAAACAAAGGGTTTGCAAAGGGAAAACAAATTGTTCCAAGAGAAGTCGTTGAAATTGCCACACAAGTTCAAAGCCCTTTTTACGATAATAATAAATTTCCTCAAAATGGTTTGTTTTGGTATGTACAAGGAACTCCAGCCGCCTCCAGCGAGCTTGGGGATAGGGTCCCAGAAGAATCTTATCAAATATTGGGGGTAACGGGTCCAACTCTCCTTATCATTCCTAAATACAAATTGGTCGTTGCTAAGATGTATAACAAACGATATAACTATGGTGAAGAAAACTACCTATACTACCTAAGAGAATTCAGTAATTTAGTAGCTGATACTTTTCGTAAGTAAAAAAATGTGAAAAATTATACAAAAACTAGCGGGTGCGTTAGTTTAATTAGAAATGGCTGCTATGGCAGTCATTTTTTATTTCTCTAATCAACAGGATACATTAAAAAGGACATATGCATAACTTTATAGAAAACTAATTTATTGCGAGAGCTATAGATCTGGCTATAACTGGACGGATTTTTCTTATTTGATTAACTGTCAGATTTATTGAATCTAGAAGGAAAGTACAGATTAATATGTAAATTACTATTAGAAGCTAAGGGCAGATGTGAAAGAGTTGGATGAAAAGGAAGAGAAATCATACAAAGTTAAGGGGAGGAATACTAGATGAAGTTAGGAAGTGTGATGGTATTTGTTTCAGACCTCCAAGAAGCAAAGAGGTTTTATTCTAATCTACTAGAGATGCCATTAATACTAGAGAAGGAGAATAAATTAATTTTCCAGTTAGAAGGTACACAACTTGTTGCGTTTAAGTGTGAAAAAAATGGACATGTTGGAGATTATTCAAACGAGGCTAGAACTGTTTTAGTGTTCGAGGTTGAATCTGTTGAACAAATGTTTTATGAAATGAAATCGAAGGGCATAAAATTTTTACACGGGACACCAACAGAAGATCGTTATGCCGCTTTTCAAGATCCCTTTGGAAATGTTTTTGAAATTGCAGAACATACAACTATCTAACTTAAGGGTGCGTTAGTTTAAGATTGTTTGGCTGCTGCGGCAGTAATACTGAAAATAAGGCAGTTATTCGCGAAAGTCCAATCGCTGCTGAAAACTTGAAGATCTGGGGGGACTAGTAATAGTCACTATAAATCTTTTATAAAGCCTAAAGGAGTATTTATATGAAGAAATTATATAAAAGGATGTTTGGTAGAATCCTAAAGCACCCTAAGTTTAATAAAGAAAAAATCATTTTTTTAAAGAAAGATATAATACTACATACGCATCTTCGGTTTTTAGAATTAAATGAGAGTATTTTTCTAAACACTTTCCAATGAATATTTCCTCGTCTTCAATTTTTGTACTTTTAATATCAACCTCATCTGGTAAAAATAATAAATAATTTCCTGCTATTTCACACCATAAATTCAGTAAAAAATCCAAACTGTCTTTACTAATAATCTTTGAATAAAGAGTTCTACCATTATTAAACCAAAGGATTGTGTATCTCTTCTTACCATAAATTTTTTCAATTTGGTCGAATAAAATCAACAACATGGATTTAGTGGGATTACCATTCGGAAAATCCATTAATATCTGGAAATTAGCTTTTAGTCTGACACTTTGATCTAATTCTAGTATGTCTAAAAAACCTTCCCACGAATTTTCCATATTTTCACCCACCTATTATTACCTTGTTAAACTAACCTGCCCCGTTAGTTAAACAAGATTATTTCCATTAATCTAATTTTAACATAAGCCCTTAAATAACTTGCCGGCTAAATTCAATTTTTTGCACACCAAAGAAACCATCCAAAAATACGCAAGCAATAGAATTAACTGTACTTCCCAGGTATGCTTACATCCATGCAAATAAGACAGACTTAACATACAACATAAACATTAATTTGACTTTAAATAGTGGTGTAAATTTGTAGGTCAGCTGCTAAGAGGCCGGCGTTTTTAATATAGGACTGCAGCAGCACTCGATTGTAATTAAAAGAAATGAGGACCGGATATGAACTTAGCGAAAGCAATATGGTTAACCAGCATATTGTTGATCCTTGTAACAGGATGCAATCAAAAGGAGGAAGGGGAAATTTCATATACTGCTGATTTCGAGGGCGGTACTGGAACTAATGTTTTTACCATGACCGATCATGTAAAGGGCTACTATCAATTAGCTTTTACTGCATATGGAATGGATACTGATGATTATCAAATTGAAGGTAAAGGTACCGAAAAAAGTAGATATAAACTATATTAATACTTCTTATAAAGGTGAGGGCACAAAAGTAGTTGAATATTCCTTTAAGGAGGTAAAGCCAACAGATACATACAGATTAGTTGGAACCCTTACTTAACTGATAAACATGTAGGGAAAATAGAAGACAGTTTTATTATAACTAAATAAAAAAAGAGCCTGGTCAATACAGCTTTTTTTTGAAGGCTATGTTAAAGAATTATGTTGATAGTTAATCAAAATAAGGAATCCCTCTAGGGGAAGTCCTTATTATCTTTAATTTATTGGCTATTCTTTCTTTGACGATATTTTAAGAATAAAGATATTAATAATAAACTAATTAAAGAAGAATCTATTATTCTGACGACAATTACTCCGTAACTTAACATCGAAACGTAGTCTATTAGATGCCAGAGAAATATAAACAATATTGTTAAGAAAATAGAGAAGACCAAAACTTTTAGACGCCTATGATAATTATTTACGTTTTGGATATGAAAAAGACCTTTTACTCGTTCCTTTCCATCCGATTTGAAACGAAAATGTTCTATTCCTTTTTCAGAATCAAATGTCTTAAAAGCTCTCCACGCATCGGTACAAAGAACATTAGAATCGGTAATTTTGGACCCTATTGCTCCTTCTAGGCGTGATTTAACGATACGACCCTGACCAATTACTTTTGAATAGGTAGATTTCTGTGGTCCTTATGAAACATACGTCTTCCGGACCGATATACAGATTGAAAATATAAAAAAGAATATAAGAGGTGATTTTTTGGAAAGAAGTATTTGGGAAAAAGATAATGACTATTTTACATTAGATCCCCTTACTGATGAGATGGTAAAAAAGGCAGAAGAACAACTGCAAGTTAAATTACTAGAATCTTATATTACTATCCTTAAAGAACAAAATGGAGGCAGTCTCATTATTAATTGCTTTCCAACCAATATTCCAACTTCATGGGCGGATGATCATGTCAGTGTAAACCATATAAAAGGAATTGGTGTTGAAGGTACATTGGATAGTGCTTATTACATCCAGGAATGGGGGCTGCCCAATAACCTGGTCTTAATTTCTGGAGATGGACACAGCTGGATTGCAATGGATTATCGAGAAAGGAAAATCAATCCCACTATAATCTACATAGACCTTGAGGGAGAACAAATCATTGTCCTGGCTGACTCTTTTGATGAGTTCTTAGATGGGTTGACCATATATCCTGACAGTGAGGAAGAAGCAGTGATAGATGAAGGGAATATAGTGAAAGATGACTGGTCACAAGAAAAGATTTCAAATGCGGTCGCATCAACTGAAGCAGATACGATTATATCTGTTCTTATTTATTTTTACTCTCATCGAAAAAAAGAAAATATACCGAGCATCGAACAACTTTTATTCAGACTTTTAGATCAAGATGATGAAAATCTAAGGGAAATCGGAGCTTTATACGCAACGCATTTTAAAGACATATTGTCCTCTGAATCAAAATACAATATTCCCAGCATCCTTCTTGAAGACGAAGAGCTGAGCGTCTATGCACCAATGCTATAACTTAAGTGTATGACCGCTGAATGGCCATAAAAAGTTTCATGCATTATGCGTCTTTATCATAGAGATTCCAGCCATTGGGATATTTTTTAATATTTTTTTAATTGGACAATACATAATAGGAAAGAGGTGGTTAGAATTTTTTGGCTTAATATAGATATACCTACAAAAACTTGTACAGTTCATCAAGTAGCAGCCTGCATATATGCCTTAAGGAAAAAGGAAACAAAGTTAAAAGGTATTAATTTTCTAAAACAAGATGGTGGCTGGCTTCAATTTAAGAATATGAGTGAATTAAATGATTATCACGCAAAGAATTTTAATAATTATAAACTAAAGCATCACTGTTAAATAAATTTACATCCTGAAAAGATGAAAAAAGACTAATTCCTATTAGGCGCTGCGCAAGCGGATTTCGTTTCTGGTGTACTGTTCGTTTTATATTTTTGGGAAAGGGAAAAATGTTCAGCTGCGTTTGGTTAGGTCACTCCATCCAAGATCCAATATTCCATTGACATAATTTACGGCTTGTTCCAATTTCCCAAATGATTTAGTTGAATCGAACCGGACACCTGAATGAACCAACTGCCTTGCTACTTCCGGTCCAACCCCAGATAAAACCACCTTAATCCCAGACATATGCATGCTGTCTACCAAGGTCTTGAACATAGGCACAGTAGTCACCAATCCGATACTTGTCATTTTGGAGACGTCTACAATTAGGTATTTAAGATTCAGTTTCTGCGCATTTTCAATGAATCTAATTCCAATTTCCTCGAACCGGTCAGTATCCATCCCAAATGGCGTCGGCATCATCGCAAAGAGACCGACTGTGCTTGAAAGAGAAATTAAATTAGAAGCCACTTCCTCTAAATGCTTCTGATACTCTCGCATCTTCTGCCTGAATTCAGCTTCCTTCTCTTTCTTCTCTGTTTCATAATCCGTAACATCTTTCCAAGTTAGCATATAGCCTTGCTCGTTATCACCGTTCATGAATTTCTTAATTACAATGCTTGCGGTAAGCTCATTGAATAAATTGATGGTGGTTTCATGTGGAAGCGCACCTTGTAAAATACGTCGCTGTTTAGAGACGTTCTGGTGGAACATGTTAATGTTCTTTCCAATTATGTCTTCTGCGCTCTTTATAGGAATATACTTGCTTAGTCGCTGAATCAGGCGTTCGGAGTATTCATTTATCCAGACGATATCGAAATTTCCATCGGCAATAAAGATGTTCTCCCCAATTGCATTTAGGACATTCTTGGTCTCCGTACTTAGTGAATAATTCAAACGATTCCCTCCCTTTAATCTACCCTTCTATATTAGAAAAGGTATTAATTAAGGTGCTTAAGGATAGAGATCCTGAAGTAAAAAGGCGCTGGTATTTTTTAATAGTGTTTTTAATTGTATTTTCTGCAGGTTTTAATTCGCGACTATTCTTTATAAGAAAAACAAAAATGATTCCATTTAAATCTCTTGTAGAATGAATTTAATAAGGAAAAAGAGGGGGATACTGTACAAAATTGCAGCTATTATGAATAGGATTGCCATTAGATTGTTGTCTCTCCTCCAAAACTGAACTGCTCGGAAGATAAAACCAACTATGCCAAGACTGAATCCAAGGAAAATTAATAGCGCACTAAAAGGAAACCCTAATACATCAAAATCTTTAACAAGCATTGTGAAAATTAGTGAAAGAATGATAAAAATGAAGATAAGTAATATCCACACTCGATATTTTTTGATGATTTTATGTTCCATTTGTTCCATGATATACCCTCCTTATTTTAAATCTACCCAGGCAGCTTGAAGGATTAACTCAAGAAACATAAAGTCGGGAAGTAAAGAGATTCGTTTAAAGGTAAGTCCCGTTAATCTTTGAAAAATTACATCATCTAATTTTTCAGTGTATTTAAACAATCCAATTAACCATTAAAAGGGAAACGACCATAAAGCCGGTAATTACAGTTATCTTGATTTTTGTCTAAATAATAATTTTTTCCATCTGTATACACAGACACAAGCAAGCAATTTAGGTTGTTTTACTTGTTGGACTTAGTTAATAAGAGGAGGGTTACTGTGGGTGCTCTTTTTACTGTGTCAGCTTTTCTCTTGGGACAATTACATCAATAGAGGAAGAAATATGGAAAAGGTAATACATAAGATTTCTGATTTAATTAGCAGTGAGGATAAAAGAATCATCATTGGGATTTCAGGGCATGGTGCATCTGGCAAAACAACGCTTGCCAATAATCTTGTAAAGCTTCTGGGTTATAACGATGTGAATAATATTAATACGGACCCCTATATTATCGGCTCTCATCTTAGAAAGAACACTTTGATCGATTATGAATATAAAAATGAACAACATCGCGATAAAATGACAGCTTGTCATCCTGCTGCTCATAATATATTCGCCTTAGAAAGAGACATTCATATGGTGAGAGATGGATTGAATTTTTACACAATAGGTACTAATTATACAAAGAGTACGCTGATTTCTTCACAAAATAACATAACTATTGTTGAAGGGATGAGCGTAGCCTTTACTGATCCCAGATTGTACGATCTAAAAGTTTACTTATACACGGATGGAGAAACCGAATTGATAAGACGGAGCCAACGTGATGTTTCTGAAAGAGGAACAGATATTAATTATTTAAGAAGATCTCACGAAGAGCGTAGAATTCAATATTATTTGTTTATGCACCCTCATCATATAAATTTTGATATAGTTTTAAAAAATTCCAATGAACAGTATATTGTTGAAAAAGATTGTTTTAATAAAAGTTAAATATAAAATTGGCGGTACATGGCTTGGACCCTTCTGGTTGGAGTAAAATAAGTGCAGCTGGAGCAACAACCAGAATTAGGATTTATCTCCATGAGTGCTACCCATCAAGGGTGCGACAGTTCAGTGTGGCCGCCTGCGTCAGACTAACGGATGGGCTCTAAGGCACCATAGTTCAAAGACCTTCTTCTCCAGCATTAAACAGTATAGTCTGCACAGCCTATTTTCATTCTCTTTGGTGGATCGATGAATTGTGCGTTTCATTGATGGCTAACGGGTGCGTTAGTTAAGTACAAATGGCTGCTTCGGCAGCCTTTTGATATTTAGAGGCTTAAAAAAGGGTTTGTCCTGTTTTTAAGGGAATCTTTTATAACTAACTAATATCAGGAGGATTTGTTAATGAGGCCACGGGCAAATACATTAGGCATAGTCAGTAATGAAGATCACCTTCCTTTGGAGGAACAGCAGGGAAGACATTCTAAAGGAGAGGGATATTTTTATCGTCCTATTGGTGGGACGATTGAACTTGGTGAAAGGTCGGAATAAAGCATTGAAGTGAGAATTTCAGTAAGAATTGGGAGTAGATATATTAATATAACATTAGATTTGTTGCCTGGAAAATATCTATAGGTAATCAAATCGGACATGAAATTACACAAATTTATTAATATCGCTTCGAATAAGAAAAATATGTTGGTCAAATCGTGCCTGTTTACTGTGACCGACACGAACACCAAACTTCAGCTTTCTGCTTATTCTTGTTAAGCTAACGGGCAGTTATGCGTAATTCCCAGGGTATGTAAACATGAAAATAACGTAAGGAAAAAGGAGGCAGACAATTAATGGGAGGAACGAATGTATGGGATGCGGAGTGGGAGGTTAACGAAGAGCAGGCGCGGACGCTGATCGGCAGACAATTCCCTCAGCTGTCATCGAAGCAGGTGAAGCGATTGGGCTGGGGCTGGGACAATACGGTTTTTCTCATCGGTGACGAGTACGTATTCCGGTTTCCAAGAAGAACGATTGCAGTTGGCTCGATTCGTATGGAAGGGAAGCTGCTGCCGAAGCTGGAGGCATATATGACCATCCCCTATCCGAAACCCTTGTTTTATGGCGAACCAAGTGACGAATACCCGGCACCATTCCTTGGCTATGCCTACGTGCCAGGAGATTTCCCAATCGGTTTGAAGGAAGAACGCCGAGCTTTATCGGCAGAGTCCCTGGCGAAATTTTTGCGGAGATTACATGAATTTCCGGTGCAGGCGGCATTGAAGTGGGGAGTTCAGCAAGATCATCGTAACTTGACGGACCTAGCATCGCGCAAAGTGAAATTGGAGGGTTTTCTATCGAAGGTGGTTGAACACTTGTCGCCTGAGGAGTCCGGTTTGATCGAAGCGTATATTAGCAGGCTGCAAAAGGACCGTGTCGGGGCGGTGAATGCACTGCTACATGGCGATCTTCATTTCAAAAATATGCTTGTGAATGAGAACGGGATCGTTTCCGGCATCATTGATTGGGGCGATCTGAGCGTAGGGCATCCGGCTTGCGATTTGAGCGTTGCTTATAGCTTTTTACCACCTTATGCTCGCGGCGTGTTTTTCGAAACATACGGAGGAGCGGACGAGGAAACGAAGCTGCTGGCGCGGCTAATTGCGGTATACATCCCCGTACTGATCTTAATGCAAGCGGTCGATGACGGGAATGAAGCGATTGCGGCAGAGGCGAAATCCAACATCATGCGGGCACTGTCGGATTAGGATCATCATTTCGTTGCGGCTATGGGGTTATGGCTATCGGCACCACTTTGTCGTTTAAAGGCGCGATAGGGTACGATCCGCCTTCTCTGATGCCGCTTAATGTTGAGGAACACGAAATTCAACAGAGTAAGTCGTTGCGCTAACGGGACACGGTAGCAATACCGCCTTTTCAACGAAGGCGGTTTTCATATGGTCAAATATCAACATATCAACATTAGAATTTAACATAGACATTAGTTTTAAAAAAACAAAATGCCAATACCTTATTTGATATCGACATTTTGTTCATTCATTTTATAGTTACTTTCCAGCTACCGCATCTTTAAGTGCCTTGCCAGCCTTAAAAGCAGGAACCTTTCCAGCAGCTATCTGCATTTCTTCACCGGTTTGTGGATTTCTACCTGTACGTGCTGCACGTTCACGGACTTCAAAGTTTCCAAACCCGATCAATTGTACCTTATCACCATTTTTTAATGCTTCAGAAATTTTATCAAAAACTGCATCTACTGCTTTTGATGCATCCTTCTGTGAAAGATCTGCGGTTTTCGCTACCTGATTAACGAATTCTGTTTTATTCATTTAATAAACACTCCTTAATATACAAAATTGTCCTAGTGGGTCACCTTAGTTTTAACATAGCGTACATAAGTTCGCAACTTTGAAGCCAATTTAATACTTTCTTCAGTGATTTAACCTTCTTTATTTCCTTCCTTAAGTAACCGGTACATGAGTTGAAGATTAAGCTGTATACGGGACGTTTTTAAGCAATAAGATTCCTTTGATATTTAACAAACGTGTGCATTAGTTTAACAAGCGGCCAAAAAAGTCGAGTCCTATTACAGGAAATCGACTTTTTTTGATTCAAGTTTGCTTTACGTACAAAATTTCCGAAAGGTTGGGTACTCCTATTTCTTTTAAGACAGAACATTATATTGACAAAAAGGGATACTAGAAATATTTGAACATCTAAACCCCAATGAGGAAATATAACTATACGCAAAACAGCAGCCAAGACAACACGTATAATAGGCAAATGTCTATTCCTCTTTGAACACGGACACATACACTACTTTTGAAACAATTTGAGGAGGAGATATATAATGGAAAGACAATTATTTGGAGGTTATGGCGGTCATCATGGATATGGTGGGTATCCTGGTCATGGATATGGTGGGTATCCTGGTCATGGGTATGGTGGGTATCCTGGTCATGGATATGGTGGGTATCCTGGTCATGGGTATGGTGGGTATCCTGGTCATGGATATGGTGGGTATCCTGGTTATGGATATGGTGGCTATCCTGGTCATGGGTATGGTGGCTATCCTGGTTATGGATATGGTGGCTATCCTGGTCATGGATATGGTGGGTATCCTGGTTATGGATATGGCGGTCATCGTTGAGTCCATCACGGATGCCATTGTTAATCAACAAACAGCGTGCTTTACTTCGATAAGGAGTAAGGCTTTTTCTTATTCAACAAAGGGCAGTTTAGTAAAATAAGGATCCATAATATTAGGATTGAGTTGTATGGGGGGATCAGAGTGGATAGGGAACTTGAAGAAGTTATTGTAAAAGCATTTTTTTCAAAGCGAACCTAACAAAAAGTTCTATTCGAATTATTTTCTGCAAAAACGAATGGATGCAATGAATAAGTTAAACCATAATTACTCAACAACACTTTGAGAAGAATTTATGATCGAGATGCAAAACCAAATTCTGACCCAGAGGAAATAGAGAAGTTATTAAGAAAAAAGGTGCAGGAAGTGACTGTTTCACAATGTCCTGGAACGATTCTATTGATGGTAACTATAACACTAATCTCAGCTTTAGAGGTGGCAGCTGGCGAAGGATTTCCTACAATAATATCATGTGTTCCAGGGAGATTAGCCTATTTTGAAGCTGAGCAGGTATATGGTCCTCCACCAAGGTTCATTTTGAAAAGGTAAATTAATGTAGTAAAACTCCTATTAAAAAAAAAACTAAAAAAAGGCAAAAAAATAGACCCAGAAAAACCAGTTTATAAAAACGGAGGATGGGCCTCATAAAAGTTAGATATAAAAATTGGTGGTACATGGCTTGAATTCAAGCCATTCTCGTTGGAGTAAGTGCAGCTTGAGCAACAACCAGAATAAGGATTAATTTCCCATGAGTGGTACCCATCAAGGGTGCGACAGTGGGTGGTAAACCGAGGCCGTCCGCGCCAGACTATCGGATGGGCTCTAAGGCACCATAGTTTAGCATTAAAAATATATTCTGCACAGCCTGTTTTCTTCTCTGTGATGAATCGCTGATCAGTGCGATTCGTGGATGACTAACGGGTGCGTTAGTTTGGGCTGCTACGGCAGCCTTTTTCGTTGTATAGTTTATAAGGAAGGAACGATGTGAAGATTTTAAACATAAAGGAGTGTTACTATGGATTTCTGGAGATATAATTCCATGTGGTTTGAAGAAGTACCCGAAGATCAGTATGTCCACTTGAATCTAAAAGAAGATAAGATAGAAGAAATTAAATCGCAATATCTTGAGTACCTGGTTTTATGGCATCACAAAAAAAGCAAGAGTGGTAACTTTAATGATATTCCTGATAGCTTGCGGTATCTGGAATTAAACTGGTCAACCATCCAAAACTTTGCTGGAGTAGAAAAGCTAAGTAATTTAAAGCGTTTAGACCTGCATTACTGTACAAAATTACAAGACGATAGTGGAATTTCCAAAATTAAAAACACCCTGGAGATTTTGGAGATCAATAACTCCAGAAAACTTGTTCCAAATGATTTGTTGGAACTAAATAACCTACGAGTGCTACGCCTTAATGCATGCGGAAATCTTGAAAATCTTTCTTTTTTGTGTCACTTTCCTAAGTTAATAAGCTTTGCCTTTGTGGATACTAACGTGTTGGATGGTGATTTAACACCGCTAATCGATCATCCTACGATTAGAGAAGCTGGTTTCATGAACAAAAGACACTATAATTATAAATATGAAACATTAGAAAATTTGCTTGAAGAAAAAAATGGCGGGAAACCATATAGAGATATGATAAGAAAAGGTAAATATGAAACATTTAGATATATAGACGGATGAATGGTCGCTTGAGCCTAAGTTGTTTAAATTGTGTAATGTCGATCTTTATTAGTCGTGAAGTATTAACCGATCAATCCTTACTCAACTTAGGGTGCGATAGTTGATGATTATTTGGCTGCTTGGGCAGCCTTTTGCTGTTGTACTAACGGGCAGGTTAGCTTAATAAGGAGAGAGTTGCAATAACATAATACAATTATAAAGATATAATCAATAACAAAGTGCATTGGAGGATACCATGAGTAAAGGAAAGACACCACTTGTTATAGCTATTGCTGCTGTTTCTGGTGGAGGAAAAACAACAATGACCTAACATTTAAATCAGAGATTACATAATTCGAAGGTTCTTTTTTTTGATGACTATGATTTCAAGGGTCCTGGTGACATAGTGGCGTGGGTAGAAAATGGAGGTGAACCTAACGAGTGGGATTAAACTCCTATAGCTTAAATGAAATGTGTGAAATAAGTTTCCTTTACGCTGCACCTGATGTTATTTACGAGGATCACCATTCTGCTCTAATTTTTCAAGATGTAACCCCGTGGGTGTTAGAAATAATATAGTTGTTTAATTTCATTATTTCTAACAAGATTGTGAAGGATTTAAACTAATGGGTGCAATACCTAAAGAAGGAATATTGCATTTTCTAAGTGAACTATAGAGGCTGTTTAGTGGAAGAAGTAATAGCCAATTATGCGTATTTGACTCATACTGCGACATAGTCGGCAAATAAAAAAACCACTAATTAATTAGTGGTTCTTTTAATATGCCATTTTATACATTGAGAATAGCAGTTGCTGTATCTTCAATATTATCGTAAATTTCAGTAGTTTTATTTTCAATAAATGTTAACTTAAAGATGTTCTCGAAGTAAACAACTGAGACTAATGGTCTTTTATTTTTTGAGAACGTATGAGTAATTTCTACTTCGCTGTAGTAACAAAGGTCGTTTAATATATTTTTTAGGTATTTTTTAGACATTTATCCAGTCTCCTTCCGATACGGAGGGAAATGACTAGGGAAAGTCGAGTATGACCCAAAGTATATTATTTTTGTGTTCACATACTATTGTAACATATAAGGCATTAGTAAGATATGGAATTCTTTACCTGTGTAATTCGTTTACCAATTTAGTAATAGAACGATTCCAGTTCATTTGATGCACATTTCGAACATATTGTGAAGAAATGTACTTAAGCCAACGGGTGCTTTAGTTGAAGAAGATGCCTACAAGAAGAACTCATAAATGGGTTCTTTTCTTTTGATGAAATATCAACATTAACGTTTAACAGAGCCATTGATAAAGACCAATCGCTATTATAGAATTGGTCTTTTTCACTTTACTTGATGGGAGATTCTTCTTCTCTCCAGTCAGTTGGTCCTTCATTCAGTTCAATGTATTTCCTCCAATACTGACCCGTCCTTTTATCAAATATAATGATATTTGTATCATTTACTGATATTAGTTCATACTCAAATTCTTCTGAAACTGATGGTTGAATATAATGGTTTTGCTGATTGTTTTCAAATGATTTTGATATAAACCACGAACCGACAACAATACATATTCCTAAAAAAACGATAGCTAACGAATGAACGTGATTCTTCACTTACAGTCTCTCCTTCTAAGTAATCTACTTCCATTATATGTTATCTAGGTGCCTAAACGATATACCTTTAAATTAAAAAGCTTTAATGCTGGTGTCTGAGGATAACCCTTGTTTTCAAACAGTACAGTCAAGATTGAGGAATCGCCCATGCGGTTCTTTTTTAATTTCACGAAGGAAAGGTATTAAATGATAAAATGAATATACTGAATAATGGCACAATTTTTAATACGAGTCTAGGGAGGATTGAATGTTGTTATGTTTACAAAGAGAAGGCTTCTAATCCTAGGGGGAGGTACACTTTTTTGTATACTGTTTTTTATTCTAGCCGTTACATGGTTTTATCCCTATTCGTTTTTCAGTATAAATAAATCGGTATCATATGATCCCTTTTTGTGGGTTGTGAAAGACTACCGAAAGGAGATACATGATTTGAAAAAAACCTATAAACCTAACCAGGACACAAAACCAATACTCAATATGTACGAACAAAGATGGCTGGTCAGTGAAAAAAAAGTACCCATGACCTATAAAAACCTAGATGTTATGTTAAAAACAGTGAAAGAGGCAAGAAGAAGTTTAAGAACCTTGGAATTAGGGGCCATTTCAACAAATGGAAGAGAATTAAGAACTATGCTTATTGGTAATTGTGATTCATTCGAAAAGGATATTGAAAAAATAAAGAAAAATCATCTATCTACTCGAGAGAATATTCATCATCAATATCATAGTCTAACAGCGGGTTTCTTGACTAGTTTTCAGTTGTTTATTGATTTCTACAAGGAATACGTTAAAAGATAAATAACAAACTGAAGGATGCGTTTTGAGAAGGTGATTCGATGAACCAGGCTCCAACCACTTAGGTTCCTCTCTTTATTGTTACTTGACTATATCGCCTACATATATAGGGAGTGTGCTATATGAAAATTATTAGTGGTAATAGAAGTTTTGATTTAGATCAATTGCTTAATAAGCCTTTGTTTGCTCATTTATGACCGTGGTTGGTGATGATCCCAGGCATTCACCTGTCTGGTTTCTTTGGGAAAACAATCAATTATGGATTATAGGAACTTCCTCTGATACATTTCCGAAAAGAATTCAAAATAACCCAAAATGTGCAATAGGAATAGTTGATTTTAATCATGAAACCGGGTTGGTCTTACATGCAGGGTTTAGAGGTACTGCTACAGTCGAGCCGTTTGATTCAGCAATAGGAAACCGTTTATTATCTCGTTATATGGGACCAAATGAAAATAAATGGGATTCGCGTTTCAGAAATTTAGATGAAAGAAATGTTCTCATACGTTTTGTACCTAAAACAGTTGTAGTACGTGATCAATCATTCATAGTATCTAATAGTTAAACTAAATAAGAAAGGCTGCTTCGGCAGCCTTTTTGTCTTGTTCCATTAGCGGGCAGGTTAGTCGAAGAAGGATTTTTAAACTAATAAACACAGATAAGGGGCTTAAAATACAATAATTATTCACTTATTGTATAACTTTTTTAGTTGAAAACTTATACCTTTTGACAAAGAGTAGATCATGGGAAAGCAATGAAGCTGCGACAAAAAAAGAAGACATTAATAATGACTCTTTTATTATGGGTTGATTACTTTTATAATGGGTACAAATTAAAATAAATTCATATTCAGGAAGGGGACATTAAAATTTAGTTCCCCTTTTATTTTTTTGATGTTACTTTTTTCTCCACCTAGAAACTTCTCGAAATCAAAAATGACTGGTTTACGGTTTGGACCCATTGCGAACCAAACCTTTTTTTCTTTTGGAATGTAAGCAGAAGTGTGTAAGGTTCCTGACGAAGCATCGTACTTTTCAGAAAAAACTTGTTCATCTATGTTATTTAATAAAGAAAAAGCCTCGTAAACACCTAATTTTTGTTGTTTCTCCATAATTTGTTGTCTTCGTTTCGAATCGTCCATTCGATAACGATTTTCCTCTAGAAGCATTTCAAAATGATTCGTGCTGGTGCTTGATTTTCTAGCTATTACGGAGCGGGGAGATGCTTCTACTACATAAGAATCACCTTTTGGGTCGAGCAATACATAACTAAATGACGTTCGATGCGGGATTTCTTTCAGTAGATCAATAGCATCCTCCACATTGGAACATGTCTCTAGTATCATTCGTCCAATCATGTTGCAAATAAATCCATCTCCCGAATGGATACGATTGATAAAATTATACCCCATAGAAAGACCCTTTTCGTTCATACCATCAATTCTTCCGGTTATTTGCATAGAAGGACCAATAACTGCGTATCCACCATCGGTTGGTTGATAAAGAGTGAATCTTCCTTCATAAGAACCAGGATGACTGTCGTAATTCCGTATAAGGTAGTCGGTGCCGGTTATGATAGAGCACCCGCTTTTTCCGTACTCCAAATAATACCCGCCAAATTCTCTTATTGCGTCATCAATGCTCCATTGTAAAGCATTTGCTAATCCATGTATTTCTTCTATAACTTCCGGTATATATTTTGACAATAGAGTCAGTGCCTTTTCTTGATCGGTAGCAAAATGACGTGTTCTTCTCGATGCCCATTGCTTTGCTCGATTTGGTAAAATAGGAGACTCTTTTAATGCTTCTCCTTGCATATATCCAAACTCATAATGAGTCCCTTTAAATTGAATGATATCGCTATAAACAGGGAACATTAGATTACTCCTTTTGATAATGATTCACTTTACTATATCTAAAAAATCTATTACTGTCTCTTTCCTCGTTCTTAACAAATACAGGTAAAAGTCATTCGTTTCCTGCTTTTTTGTTCTGATGGATTTAATTTGCCTTCTTGATATTTATTGATTTATTTAGATCTTCTTTGATTCGCAAGCAGTCTTCAATTTCCCAAAGCACTTTCTGCAGATGCCTCTGGGCTACACGACTAGTCCTCACGTTTAGTTTTAGGAAGGCATAAACAAATGTTTGGTTCATAAAATTATTATCCATCCATACACACTAGGCTGCTGGTGATGATTTGATATGATTAAAGTGGTGATTTATTATGATAAATAAACCTCTAAAACCAATGTTCCTTCATAAATCAGTTATATAAACCAATTGAAGTTGGATGGGTTCCGTTGTATCCTTTCATCCAAAGAAACAAAAAGTCAGAGAAGCATGGTGGTATATGCATGCTTTCGTCTAGTATTCTATTCCAAAAGCTGATCGATCCCTAATACTAAGTTAAATAAAATAGATAAAATAAAGTCTTTATTTCCATATGTTAGAACTCCGGGGCGATACTTAAGGAAGGGAGTCGCCTTTTTAGTTTTTTGCCCAAGAAAGATTGTGAAATATTGCACTTAAACTAATGGGTGCTTTAGTTGAAGAACGTATGACTGCTTCGCAGAGCAGCTTAAACGGAAGAACAAGTGTTTTCACGGTTACATAAAGAAGGCATATAAATAGCTGAATTCGGAGGGGGAATAATTATGGAGCAGCCAAAGCCTAAAGTTATGGTATTAGGTACATTTCATATGAGGTATACACCAGATATTTATAAAGTGGAATTTGATGATTTACTAAACGAAAGAAGGCAAAATGAAATAAGGGAAGTTGTAGAAAAGGTAAAAAGATTTAATCCAACAAAACTGGCTTTTGAAGTTGTAAAAGAAAATGAAGAAGAATTAAATGAAGAATACAGGCAGTATTTGAATAGTGACTTCGAACTGAAAATTGATGAAATGCATCAATACGGTTTTAGAATAGCTTCAGAATTGGGTCACCAAAAGGTTTATGAAGTTGATTGGATGAAAACCGTTGGAAATAGGGGAATTGGAGAGGTTTTTGAATGGGCAAAAACTGAACAGCCTGACCTTTATAAATATATAGATGAAAAGTATCGTTCAGGAAGAGATTTATACTTAGCTGACAAAAGCATTGTGGACCTAATGAAAGAAATGAACGAAGAAAGCATGTGAAGAGAGAACATGAAATGTATATGGCTTTAGCACGTATCGGAAGTGAAGATGATTATGTAGGCATTGATTGGCTAAGGTGGTGGTATCAAAGGAATTTAATAATATACTCCAACTTGGCAAGAGTAACCAGCTCTCCTTCAGACAAAACCGTTTTAATTATCGGAGCTGCTCACATCCATTTAGTTTCCCAATTTCTAAAAGAAAGTGGAATGTTTGATGTAGAACCAGCAATAGCATACCTTTGAT
This sequence comes from Paraperibacillus esterisolvens, assembly GCF_046237625.1. Lineage (GTDB taxonomy): Bacteria > Bacillota > Bacilli > Bacillales > DSM-1321 > Paraperibacillus > Paraperibacillus esterisolvens. The sequence continues at coordinate 1,949,780 of NZ_CP143545.1, forward strand.
ATTCAACAAACGGGTGCGTTAGTTGAAAATCGTTTGGCCGCTTTTTATGATGCTGTTTTACTAAAGGGTGGTTACTAAGAAGGTAATAAATGAAAAATGCAGCAGGGCTAGCCCAGCTACATCTCATCCACCCTATTTAACAAATAACAGCTTCCATCTTCCGCAAACCATAAAAATTTACCTGATCTAATATTAAACTCAACAGTGTTTTTATTATAAGTTAACTTTGTTACTTTTTTAAATTGGATTAATAATTCCATCGGGGGATCTGTGATAATGTCCTGAATATAGTTTGTAATTACAAATCCTTTTGGATCTAATATTCGATCAGGTTTTACTTCTGTCATCCAATTGCCGTTAAGGAAAATCGAGTTAGCTATTATCTTCTTTTTTCGATTCTGTATAGACCAAATCTTTCGGCAATTACACCGATGTATTTTACACTTCATCACATAAACCTCTTTTCTTTTAAAATAGGTCATGGTTCATTATATTTAAACTTTTAGCAAATCATAATTATAAGATGATTGACTTTTTTTAGTTTTTTAGTTAACAGTAAAAATAACAAAAATATTCCATTTTCTAAATGGGGTTACCTCGTGATTGAGCTAATTTTTTTTATATAACGGGATAATTCCTGTTTCATGAAAGGGGAAATAGTGCGTCAACAATGGGGATTACTCGTTAGAAGGAAAGATACTGGAGCTTTTGAAACGGGTTCTTTCGTCCATCAGCCTAAAAATCTTGATATTGAAAGCTGGAGGGACGGAGGCCTGCTTCAATGCCTTATAAGGCTATAAATTTCATGAAATAGATTAGATTATTACCTTCGTCTTTAAGGTGGTGGACTCGAATGGTGCGTTGTCCCTAACCTATTCCTTTGATACAAACCTCTGCAAGGTGTGTGTCATTTAAAGGCTGTTATAACAATACAAAAGAAAAAACGTACTCTACCAGCATTAAGCCAGAAGAGCATAAGCAACAGATGGCCTAGTCTGTAGCGACTCAAGCATCATGGGGAAACCGTTTTTAAAGTAACACCTAAATAATTCTTAATTCCGCCACTACTAAGTACATAATTAAACGTTCATCACTTCTTAAATGGGGGCGATACTTAAGGAAGGGAGTCGCCTTTTTAGTTTTTTGCCCAGGAAAGATTGTGAAATATTGTACTTAAACTAATGGGTGCTTTAGTTGAAGAAGGAAATCCTTAAATAACAAAAACTCGCAATTTTTAATGCGAGTTTTCTTTGTTTTAGACTTTATAGTATAGCAACAATATTTTACGAAAACAGCCTTTGTGAAAAACCTATCGAAGAAAATTTTACCCGTAAAAGCATCACGGCATTAGAGCCGCGTAATTAAATATAGACGGCGGCTCATTATTCATGAAATAAAGCAGAGAGGATCATTTTTCTGATTTATTCTTTTGTATTTAAAAACTTATATATAACTGAGAAGTCATCCTTACTGTAGCCAAATTGTTTAGCTAACCCGTAAATTTCTTTTGTGACATTTGCAATAGGAAGGGAAACCTTATGTTCGTAGGCTGCCTGCGACACGAGCTGTAAATCTTTTTGCAAATGTTCAAGCGGGAATTCGGCTGCATAGTTTCCATTCAGGAGTTTATCTTTTTTGCTGTTTAGAAAAGGGGCTGCTGTAACTCCGCCCAGCAGAGTATTCATGACCGTCTCTTTATCTAGACCCATTGATTCTCCAAGTGTTACGGCTTCCGAAAAAGCTGCCATTGATTGGGCAAGCATGAGGTTGATCACTAATTTCATAGAAGAACCTTTTCCATTTTCCCCTTGATACTGGATGGCTTTACCCATTAATTCCATCATAGGTCTCGCTTCTTCCAAATCTTCTTTATTTCCTCCGACGAGGAACACTAATTCACCCTTTTCTGCCGGGATTTTCGAACCGGCAACAGGAGCGTCTAAGAAACGGATGTGGCGTCTCGATGCTTCTTCTGCCATTTTTCGTGTGAAGGATGGATCTACTGTACTGCAATCAACCCATAGCCTGCCTTCTGAAAACTCCTCTAAAAACCCATCTTTTCCAAGGGCAGCAGACTCTACTACCTGGGGATTTGCAAGCATGGTAAAAATGATATCAGCCTGCTTTGCAACCTGCCGGGGGGAGTCTGCCCAAATTGCGCCTTCCTTTATAAGGGAATCTGATTTAGACTTTGAACGATTATATAAGATGACCTTATAACCACTCTTAAGCAGGTTATTTGCCATACGGCTGCCCATAATGCCGAGACCGATAAATCCAATCATTTAAAAACCTCCATTTATATATTATGAACAAGTATATTTTCATTATTCTGCCTGTGTCCATTCTCTGATAAAATGAGGGTTATGGCAAAAGAAAAGCATTCCTCTTCATAATCGAAGTCATAATAATAATTAGGTTATTTTTTTCGAGAAACTCACTCAGCAGGTGGAAAGGTGGGAACTAATACGAATGAACACCATTTTAGAGGATTTTTTTGATTTGAAAGAAGTATTAAATGCGTTCCAGGGACTCGAAAATAATTACAATTGGTTACTCACTGACTTAGATTGGTCTTACCCTGAAGACCATCTTGCTTATTTTGAAGACTTTCGAATATATGGCGGTAGAGATGACTGTCTTAATAAATACTGGATTAAAGGCGAAAACTTATCAAAACTAGCTAATGATAACAAAGTTTATTTTATATAGGGTGTATTTTCAGCATTTGAAAAAAAAGAAAATTGGTTTAGATGAACTTTAACAAGTACCATATGCTGATGGAAATACGAATTTTTGGGTTGAAAACCCTAAAATTCAACATCCAAATGCGGTCGTTGAATTGGTATTTTGGGATTTTTCATGATTCTTCTTCTTAGCAAAGATAATGTCCTATCTGAAAATTTCAGAAGTGCTTTTGAAGGCTGGAAGGATTTAAATTCCTGCAATAGTTCGTAAACCTGATTCAAATACGGGTGCGTTATTTAAGGAAGAGAAGGCTGTTAAGGCAGCCTTTTTGTGATTTTACTAACGGGCAGTTTAGTTGAACAAAGGTTAATTTGAAAAGGGTTCGGGGAAGTATAGAAACTGAGGTGATTTTCTTTTGAAATTTAATCAAATGACAGATGAAGAAAAACGGAAATTATTGATGGCTATATACTTTTTAAGGAAAGGTGCACACCACTTAAACCGTATACAGGATGCATTCAGAGAAAGGGAGAATGATGAGGAAATTAAAGAAGCTATGGAAAAGAGGCAAAACCTTTTTAGTGCAATAGCCCGTCTAGATGATATGTACCTTTATTCAGAAGATGAAACCGAAAGTAAAGAAATACAAAAATTAGAGGATGAAGTTTTTGAATGGATAGAAGATTACGGGTTTACCGATGAAGTTAAGAAAAATTTTGATAAGAATAGTCTTATGTTCAGCTAACAGAGTGTGATTGTGAATGAATTCACTTAAACTAACGGGTATTTGGTTGAAGAGTGTTTTGGCTGTTTAAAACAGCCTTTTTCAATTGAGAACAGATAAATAACTGAGAAGCCTGACTCTTTTAACCAAGAAGGTTATGGATGCTGAATGTAGAATAGTTACAGAGAGGAGGAGACAATTAATGTCGGTTAAGATGATAGAACAAAATAAGAAAAGCTGGGATATTGTAGCCCATCATTTTAATGGAAAGGATGCATTACCTAGTTACGGACCGTTTTCCCAAACAGAAGAGGAATTAAATCTGTTTAATGAATTAGTAAAGAAAAAAGTTTTGGATATTGGTTGTGGCAGCGGACATTCTTTACTTTATATGAGTGAGAAGGGTGCTGGGGAATTATGGGGAGTTGACTTATCAGAGAATCAAATTAAGACGGCAAATGAAACCTTAAAGAACTTGGCAGCTAACCTATTCTGTGCACCAATGGAAGAAGATATTGATCTGCCTAAGTCATATTTTGATGTAGTCTATTCAATATACGCAATTGGGTGGACTACTGATTTGGCATCAACATTTGAATTAATTTATTCTTATTTAAAGCCAGGTGGGTATTTTGTATTTAGTTGGGATCACCCCTTATATGCCCATATGAGAAGTCAGAATGGCCAAATCTACTTAGATGGATCATACCAGGATGAAGGGACCACAACATATACAAATTTTAAAGGTGAAGATGCTCCTGTAGTTATACCTAAAAGAAAAATGTCTACATACATAAACGAATTAATTAAAGCAGGATTTAATATTGACTCCGTAATAGAGAGTGAAGTGTCTGTAAAATATAATTCCTTAAATGAGGAATTATCCGATCGTTACTATTCTTTACATAAAGCGAGGAAGTTTCCGACAACAATGATTATTAAAGCCAGAAAAATATAAAAAGGAACCTTCTTTTTTAACAAACGGGTGCACAGTTAAATAGGAAGGTTCCTACGGCAGTATTTTTGTTATTCCTGCAGTTGAGTAGTAACGTTAAACATAAACAAGAATTGGGGCTTAATCGGAGGGCAAGGGTGATGCCCTTATCCAAATATTCCATTTTGCGCTATTAAGAATTGTATACAATTAAAATAGAAATAAACAAAAGAGAGAAATCCCTAGTGGGGACTTCTCTTTTTAAATTATAATCCAAGCAGCTGCTTTTTCTTTTGGGTGAATTCATCTTCCGGCAATATGCCTTGGTCTAATATATGGTTACTTATAACAATAAAAATGCTTATTGATAACAAGTCAAAGATGTTAGAATATATAATAGAACTTAAGGTGGTTTTACACTGCGCCTTTAGATTACCAATATGATATAAACAGGGGGATAAAGGTGTTAGCAAACCAATTAGGGAAGGTACTTATAAACGAAAAAATAAATATATCTATTACTATAAGTAATTATTTAGATAAAAGGTATAACGAATTTCTAGATACTAGCAACCTCCAAAATCAAGCAATTGTCAATTGGAGAGCCGAGCTGATCGGTTACATTGGACAAGCTCTCATTAATAATCATATCCAAGATGTAATGGAAATGGTAACACAATGGGCTACACAAACAGCTGAGGGAGCAGTTCAGTATAACATCGGTATCGATGAACTTCTTCAAACAAATAAGGTTTACCGAGCTGCTATTTGGGATTTTGTAAAGGAAATGGAAACGGAAGAGATAAAGGTGGAAACATTCCTTAAAATAAATAAAGTAATTGATACAATTCTTGACCATACAGCTTATGTTTATGGCACTTCATTTGTTAAATATCAGGAAAATTTATTAAGATTAGCAAATGAGGCTTCATTGGCAATCTCTACTCCAGTTGTTAAGATAAATAAACGAATTGCTATCCTTCCTTTAGTAGGGAGTATAGATACACATCGGGCGGAAGTGCTGAAGGAAACATCTATAAAAAGAGCAGTAGAACTAAAAATAACTGAACTTTATATTGATTTATCCGGAGTTCCATTCGTAGATACTATGGTAGCAAATGAGTTATTCCAGGTGGCAAAAGCCCTGACTTTAATTGGTGTTAAACCAACATTTACTGGGATTCGACCTGAAATAGCCCAAGCAGTAGTCAGTTTTGGAATTGACTTCAAAGATATAGAAACATTAGGAACTTTAGAGCAAGCATTATCCAACATAATAAAGTGATTGAGCCTGTGATAAATTAATTAAAATTTATGATAACGATTTCTTACCAAAAGTGGTTGTTGGTCCAGGAGGATCAATAACCCTTTTTTACATTTCCCCAGTTTACTTTTTGCAGTTTCATGGCTAATGAATTCCTCCTTAAACAATGGGTGCTGTAGTTTAACAAGAAAAGGCTTTTGGTTGCAGCCTTTTTGTTGTTGTGTAAGCACTAATACCTTCTGGCACTATACCTGGTACATAGTAGTACAGGTGACAATATTCCGTGTTTCATTCCTGAATGAATACTTAGTTCTTTAATGTATAATCCAATAAATGGTAAAATTATATTTAGAGGAGGAAAACGATGAAGCAATTAAGTAAAGGGTCTATTGTTTTTATAGTTTTAGGACTGTTTTTATTAGGGGTAAATTGGAGAATGGAGGGCTATTTAGAACTTATAGTCCTTATCGGTTTAGTTTTTCTATTCGTTGGAGCTTTATTAAGTTTAATAGCTATTGCTAAGCAGGAAGAAGGAAGTCTTAAATTCGTTTCGCTTTTCTCTTTTTTCATCGTTCTATTTTTTATTACTTGGTTAGAACCCTTTCAAGTTATTCGTATACTCACTTGGCTAAAAAATTAGTTAACTAACGAGTGCGTAAATTTAGTAAGCAGGGCTGTTTCGGCAGCTCTTTTTTCGTTTGAAGACGGTGTTATTATTGAAGGAGAATTCCTAAGTATTAATAAAGAAATAGTATTTGATCAATGCGGGTAATCTTTTGAACTTAGGCGAATGGCAGCTGCGTTTCTTCTTGAAGAAGAGTAGAAGGTTCTGTTTCTTTTAAAAATCGGTAGACTCCATACAAAAATATAGTAATACTTTTCTATATTTAATATTGAAACAGGTAAGGGAGTTAGCAAAATATAAAACCAGTATAAGGGAGAAATGCCTTCAAAAAGGATTTCAATCAGGACCCATCAAGGGTCCTTGTTTTATGTGCGTTTATCAACAATATTATTTAACATAGCTCTACAAATAAAAACCGCATTCTGGTTCGAATGCAGTTTTATACCACTCGTCCAGAAGACAAAAGGCTTTTTATTGTGGTGCCTCCAGCCACTGCTGGGACCATTTTTCAATTTCCTTCATGAGGGGGGCGAATGAATTGCCTTTTTCTGTGAGAGAATATTCTATCCGGACCGGTGTTTCCGGATACACGTCTCTTTTGACAATTCCTTCATTCTCAAGCTCCTTCAGTCTTTCAGAAAGGACTCTCCCGCTGACTCCGATGGCTGCTTCAATCGTCCCGAATCTCTGGGGACCGGAGAGCAGCTGATATATGATCAATCCTGTCCAGCGCTGGCTGAGGATGCTGATGGCTTTTTCAAATCTTGGGCAGATGGACTTATCCATGGTGACAACTCCTTTTTTTCATTATATAACGTTGCATAAAAAATAACCAGTTTGTTAAATAAAATAAAGTTACTTGACGTTAATTGATAACTAAAATATAATTACTTACATAAAGTAAGTAAGACTTATCACATGGAGGGAATACAATGAGCTTTCATGCAAAGCCTAATATATATCCTGGAGAAATAAATTTAAAAGTCGCTGATTTAAATCTCGCAATCAGGTTTTATGAAGAAGTTATAGGGTTTATAGTAATAGACCGTTCGAATAGCAGGGTCGTACTTTCGGCTGACGGGAAAACACCGCTTCTGTCCCTTGAGCGTCCGGAACACGTGACACCGAGGGATCGGCATACGACCGGCCTGTACCACTTCGCCCTGCTCCTGCCACAGCGTAGCGATCTGGCCGATATTGTTAATCACTTTATCAAAATTGGACTGCCAATCGGATCATCCGACCATTTAGTAAGCGAGGCGCTTTATTTTTCTGATCCGGATGGAAATGGAATCGAGATCTATGCGGACCGGCCGCCAAGCGAATGGACATGGCAGGGGACCGAGGTGCAGATGACGGTTGATCCTCTTGATTTTAAGGATCTTCTTTCGAAATCAAGGGGAGAGTGGAAGGGGCTTCCTGCCGGCACCGTGATGGGACATGTGCATCTACATGTCGCGGAGCTTCAAGAAACAGAAGAATTCTATACAAAAGGCCTCGGCTTCGAGGCGGTCAGTCATCTGGGCAGCCAGGCGCTGTTTGTTTCCACGGGGAAATATCATCACCATCTCGGCCTGAACACATGGGCGGGAGAAGGTGCGCCCGCTCCGGCAGAAACCAGTACAGGGCTGAATTGGTATACGCTGATCTTCCCGGGTACTGAAGCTTTGGAGCAGGCCGTGGAGCGCTTGAGAAATCTAGGAGCTTCTGTAGAAAAGAAAGAGCAGATGTATATTACACATGACCCATCCAGCAACAAAATCCATTTAATCGTTTAATCTTAAGGAGGAAATGAACATGGAAAACAAGATCGATTTTTATTCAGCAATTGAAAACAGGCGTTCCATTTACAGCATCAGCAGCGAGGCTCCGGTATCAGATGAGAGAATTCAGGAGATCGTCAACCACGCTGTAAAATATACTCCATCCGCCTTTAACTCACAGAGCGCGCGTGTAGTAGTCCTCCTTGGTGAAAACCATGCCAGGCTGTGGGACATTACGAAGGAAACGCTGAGAAAGATCGTTCCTGCAGAAAACTTCGGCTCGACTGAGGATAAGATGAAATCCTTTGCGGGCGGCTATGGCACCGTTCTTTTCTTTGAAGACCAGAATGTCGTGGAAGGATTCCAGAAACAGTTTGAGCTGTATGCTGACAATTTCCCTGTCTGGTCACAGCAGTCAAGCGGAATGCTGCAGTATAACATCTGGACATCACTCGAACTCGAAGGCTTCGGTGCATCCCTGCAGCACTACAATCCCTTGATCAATGATGAAGTGAGACAGGAATGGGATCTGCCTGAAAACTGGAGGCTGATTGCCCAGATGCCTTTCGGAAAACCGACTGCTCCTGCCGGCGAGAAGGAATTCCAGCCGCTTGAAGAGCGTGTGAAGTTTTTTAAATAAATGGAGAAGGGCTGCCCATAGGGTAGCAAGGAATTCGTCTTTCAACTTAAAATGACACAAAAAAGAGCAGGCATTCCTGCTCTTTTTCAAATTTCACTTCAGAATATCTTTAAGTTTCTGAGCATCTTTATTGTCTAAATTTCCTAAAGAGTTCTTTTCTCTATTAACGATCGTCGCTGAAGCGTCAAACCATATAAGATATTCAACTAATTTTTCTGGCATATTTTTTTCTGACATGAAGAATAAAGTGGTCTTCATATCTTCTTTTCGATCCATTTGCGCCTTCACATTATATTCCCACTCTATTTTTGCAAATAAATCTCTTAACGCTTTCACCTTTTCTTCGTCCATGATTATTTTTTCTTTTTCAGGGTTCTCACCTGTAAAAACTTGAACATCAACTCTATTAAGCTGCTTTAAATCATACTCTTTAGGAACTTCAATTGAACATCCAGCAATAGCTAGAAAGACAGTTAATACAGATAAAAGAATAAGGATTTTTTTCATTCTTGAACCCCCATTATTAATCATATAAATATATTCGGCAATTTCCTATTTAATCCTGGTTGGATCTCAGTACGAAGTGAATGAGAATACCCAATTACATACTATATGTAATCATAATAATTGATTTAAACTATTTAATGTTCGCCATCTTCAGTATGGCATTGATCCAGTTCTACAGTATTCTTATGTACGCTGTTTTTCTGCCTTCATCTGGGTAAAATGGCTTTTTAAAGGGTTGCGAACCCACACCTTCATACAGAGGCAGGGCCAGGGAGCTAAAATGAATGTTTTACAGCATCTAGGTTAAATGGAATGAAGACCTTTTGGGCGTGTGTTCCGAATTAAAAAGGTCTTTACCTCGGAAAGTGTGTACCTCCATAAAGAAGATGAGCGGATCCTTAATCCGATTTTACAGATGCTCGATGAGGGTCTGGACCAAGGGGAGGTGGAAACCCTGCTGCAGAGCCTTCCGGAAAGACTGCGGGAGAGGAAGCAGGAGCTCTTGCCGGAGCATTACTACTTCCTGGAATTCAACTGTGCCGCCTTTCTGAAAACCTTCTATATAAAATTGGAGGGCCGCAGTGAAAACGGCTCCCTTCAGAAATCGATCAGGGAAATAATAGGCAAATAGGGTACTGTCCCCATGATTCTCTTTATTTACGACTATATTGGATGGTAGTCGGAATTGTGTGCGGATTATAAGAGAAAGCTTGATGAGCATATTACCGGGACGAGGAGCAGGCGGACTGAAGGGCATATAATTTAGGGGAATTAGCAATAGGCATCCCAGTGTGGGGATGCCTATTCTTTTGGGAGAATAATTCCTTTAATGGAGGGGAAATATCGAAACCGCCAGTATTTAGAAGACACTATAATAAATACCAGAGCGGCTGATTATTAGTTTGATAAGAAGGTATAGATACGCTACTATAGATGATGTGTAAAGGTTCTAAAAATTAAATAGCTGCCATATAAGGCGCCGCAAGGCTTAATAGGGAATTTCGCAAAAATCGAAAGCTGCCCCCGCAACTGTAAGTGTGGACGAAGCAGGCTGACCACTGTGTGAACATGCACGGGAAGGGCCTGATCAGGATGAAGCACCAGCCAGGAGACCTGTCTTACATGGATGAATGGTTTTTCTTCGGGGATGGAGAAAATGGATCGATATATGCGAAAAGTGCGAGATTTGAGGCACGGCCCGTCTTTTCATGACTGCTCTCCTGGATTAAGGGGGCGGTTTTTTTGTGTGCAGCCTCTGAAAAAATATGAACCTAAGTAAAGACAGGAGTGAAAACGATGCCAAAAGCTGTACCGCTGATGTTCCAGGGAACAAGTTCAGATGTGGGTAAAAGTGTGATTGCTGCGGCTTTCTGCCGGATTTTTGCCCAGGATGGGTACAGGACTGCGCCTTTTAAATCTCAGAATATGGCGCTGAATTCTTATATTACGGCCGATGGCAGGGAAATCGGCAGGGCCCAGGGAATGCAGGCCGAGGCGGCGGGGATTGCTGCCAATACGTTCATGAATCCCATTCTGATTAAACCAACCAGGGAGTATGAATCACAAATCGTGGTGCATGGGAAGCCTTTTAAAAATATGAAGGCTGGTGCCTACAGGCAGGAATTCTTTGACAGGGGCCTGTCCCTGATCCGGGAATCGCTGGATGTGCTGTCGCGGAGCTTTGACCGGCTCGTGATTGAGGGAGCCGGGAGTCCTGCGGAAATCAATTTGAATGACAGAGAGCTTGTGAATATGCGGGTAGCCCGGATGGCTGACGCCCCGGTCATCCTGATTGGAGATATCGACAGGGGCGGTGTTTTCGCAAGCCTGGTTGGGACACTTCAGCTCATGGAGGAAAAAGACCGGGACAGAGTCATCGGTGTTATGATCAACAAGTTCCGGGGAGATGTTTCCCTCCTTCAGGATGGGCTGGATTGGTTTGAAGAATATACGGGGAAAAAGGTGTTCGGCGTAATTCCGTATATGGAGGATCTTCATATAGATGCAGAGGACTCACTGGCTCTAAATCAGTATAAAGGGCGGAATGAAAGGGGTAGGGAGCTGGATATAGCCGTCATACAATACCCGAGAATCTCTAATTTTACAGACATTGACCCGCTGATGGCGGAAAGGGACTGCTGCGTGAGGTATGTGGATTCAGCCCCGGCGCTTGGCCGTCCTGATTTGATTGTGCTCCCCGGCAGCAAGAATACAATTGAAGATCTGCGATACATAAAAGAAAGGGGCCTGGCGGAAGCGGTCACATCCCTTTATGAAGCTGGCACTTCCCTGGTGTTTGGGATCTGCGGCGGATATCAGATGCTGGGTCGGGCTATAGCGGATGAGTATGCGGTGGAATCACCTTTTTCATATGAAAAGGGGCTGGGGATTCTGCCAATTCAGACCTTTCTTGCAAGAGAGAAAAAGACCGTACTCAGTGAGGGGACTTTGTCATTTGGAGGCAGCCTCCACCCGGTGAAGGGCTATGAAATCCATATGGGTGTGACCGAACAGGAAATGGAAGGCGATTCCCTGATCATTATGAAAGACGGTGCAGACGGGTTCATAACCAGTAACAGAATGGCTGCGGGAACATATTTCCATGGCATCTTCCATAATGACTCCTTTCGCTGGGATCTGCTGAATAAGATTCGGGAAAGGAAAGGTCTTGAGACTTTAACCAACAGGATTGCATACAGGGCACTTCAGGAAGAGTCCTTTGATCGCCTGGCCGCCCATGTGAGGGAATATACAGACCTTAACGGAATTGAACAGGCAATGAAGCAATTCTCCGGGAAAGGGGCAGCACTGCATGATTGAGAGAATGCTTGAGCAATACGGCCATGGCGGGGATCTTGAAACCGCACGGAATTTATTTGGGATCAAGGAGCCCATCGATTTCAGCGCCAATATTAATCCGCTCGGTCCGCCGCCCCGTCTGATGGACATTCTGAGAGAACGGCTGCCGGATATCATCCATTATCCTGATCCGGCCAAAAGGAAGCTAAATGGCAAGCTTGCATGGCGGCTTGGTGTTTCTCCCCGGCAGATTGTGATCGGAAATGGCGCAGCCGAATGCATGGCCTTGGTGCTTCTGGCCCTTAAGCCGGCCAGGGTCGGGGTCGTTTATCCATGCTTTTCGGAATATGAAAAGCTGGCTGTCATGTTCGGGGCAGAAGTATCTGCCTGCAATGGCAGGAGCAGCCGATCCTACAAGCCGGATCTGGAAGATCTATTGAAGTTGATGAGGAATACGGAACTTGTTTTTATTGGGCAGCCCAATAATCCGACCGGGGTTCTCTATACAAAGAATGAGCTTCGTATACTTGCAGCCGAGGCTGAACAGGAGAATACTTATCTGGTCATTGATGAAGCGTTCATTGATTTTCTTCCCTGCATGGAGAAATATACGCTGCTGAGTGAACTGGACCGCTTCCCCCATGTGATTTTGATCCGGTCGATGACAAAATTTTATGCCATTCCGGGACTCCGTTTAGGCTATGCGGTGGCCGGGGCGGATCTTGCATCAAGAATCAGCGCCATGCAGGTCACCTGGAGTGTCAATGCCCTGGCGCTTGCAGCGGGAGAAGTCTGCCTGGATGAAGAGAACTATGAAAAGAGGACCCTGTCGTTAATCAAAAGAGAGCGGAGAAAACTATCGCGGTTCATCAGGGGAAAACTAGGCTGGACAGTTTACCCCGGAGAAGCAAACTTCCTCCTGGTCAGGATCGAAGGGGAGATGACTTCGCCGGCATTGCAGCAGGAGCTCGGGGGCAGGGGAATCCTTATCCGTTCCTGTGCCATGTATCCTGGCTTGACAGACCACCACTTTCGTATCGCGGTCCGCACTCAGGAGGAAAATGATATGCTGCTTTCGGCGTTAAAAGAACTATCAGATAAAAATAGTAAGGAGTAAAAACGTGCAGCCTTTTAAGAAAGAAAGCCGATATATATCACGTGTCTGGCCGGAACTGACACTGCTGAAAAAGGAGGATCATCTCCTGTTCCACTCAGAGCAAACGCTTGAAACAGTCAGCTCGGCCTTATTTGGAGGCGGATTCCGGAAACTGAATTATTTTGTAAACTGGCAGGTTCCGAAAGACTATGATTGCAATGATCCATTCCTTGCCATGGGTCAGCAGCTCGAGAGCTGGGGGTATCCTCGGGGAGAGTCAGCCGGGCTGCAGACGGCAGCCTGGATTCATTGGGCATCCATCAAGGAAGAAGCGGGGAACGGATTCAAAGCAGTCTGCTGTGTCACAGCGGGAGTCGGCAACAGGGAAAGAGCCGGCATCAGGAGGCCCTCCTATCCTGCCTATCAGCCGGGAACAATCAACACCTTCCTGTTCATTGATGGCCGCCTGACACAATCAGCGATGGTAAATGCTATCATGACAGCAGCCGAGGCGAAGGCCGCTGCGATGCAGGATGCGAATATCTTGGTAGAAACCGGAGCTGCGGCGACTGGAACCACGACTGATTCCATTGTCATAGCAGCTTCCCAGGCTGAGTTTTGTCCCCTCCACCTTTATGCCGGGACAGCAACTTCAATCGGCAATACCATCGGCTGCCTTGTGTATGATGCCGTTTGTGAGGCAGTGAGGAATGGAGGGTGAGTGCTGTTATGCTTCAAGGTTCTTTATTGGTTTTTGCTGCTTTTATCACCGATTTGATGATTGGTGATCCGAGAGCGCTGCCGCATCCTGTCATCTTGATCGGAAAGTGCATCAGCTGGCTGGAACAGGTGATCCGGCGCCTTATTTCTGAGAAATACCTGAAGATTGGCGGAGCTTTTATGCCGCTCATAATTGCAGGAGGCAGCTATGCGGCCGTTTATGGATTGCTCCAGTTACTGGGAGCCTTCCATTACTGGGCTGCGGCTGTCGCTGAAATCTGGATCATTTCGACAACGGTCGCTGTCAAGGGTCTTGGAGATGCAGGCATGGAGGTGTACCGCCCGCTCATGATCGGGGGTCTAAAGACGGCAAGGAAAAATCTAGGCATGATTGTCGGGCGTGATACCGGCCATCTGGATGAAGCAGAAATCTCGAGGGGCGCGGTTGAGACGGTGGCTGAAAATATTGTCGATGCCATCATATCCCCGCTTTTTTTCGCCTTTATCGGCGGAGCGCCGCTTGCCATGTTTTACAGGGCCGTCAATACCCTGGATTCCATGGTCGGCTATAAAAATGACAAGTACATAAAGCTTGGCTGGGCATCCGCAAGACTGGATGATGTATTAAATTACATACCGGCAAGGCTGACAGCTATGATTATGCTGTTGGTGTTCGCCCTTAAAAAGCTGGATGCTAAAAACGCAGCCAGGATCATGAAGCGTGATGCCCGCCTGCACCCCAGCCCGAACAGCGGATACCCTGAAAGTGCCGTCGCCGGAGCCCTTCATATCCAGCTCGGCGGCACCAACCATTATTTCGGCAAACCATCTCACCGGGCCCACCTGGGAGATCCGAAACGGTTCATTGAAGCTGCGGACATACTGACGACAATAGCGGTCATGAAGTGGACAGCATTCCTATTCGCCGCTGTCGTGCCCATCTCGGTCCTTCTTTTCTGTTTATTATAGAGCGAAGCAGGAGAAGTATTTGTCATAAACGTTTTTTTATCAAACAGTATTAGTTATGCTGTTTTATGGAACCAATTTTTTTTGACCCTTATATCAGCAAGCTTTTCTCATGGGCAGTCTTCATCGTCAGCATAGTGGAATTAGTTTTGTTATAATATTTCTTATCATGCAAAAATGGTACAAGGCTTTTAAGAGTATGCCTATACAGACTAAATTTCCATTCCTGCATGGTTTTTAGCACTTGCAGTTCTTAGTTTCCTAAATCAATGAATGGATTAAAATATGTTTACCATTTTTGACCAAAATCTGCTTGAGCACTGCCAGCCCTGAACTTATAATTAATTTAGGTCTAAAGACAGTGTTGGCTGGGAGTGGGGATTTTGGTGAAAAAACGGTTATATTTTCTGGATAATCTGAAGGTTATGCTGACTCTATTGGTGGTTGTCCATCATGTGGGGCAGCCTTATGGCGGATCAAATGGTTTCTCGTATTTCATTTCAGAGGGGCAGACGGATCTAGGGAGATTTTTTTCAATCAATGCAGGCTTTTTCATGAGCCTGTTTTTCCTCGTTTCTGCTTACTTCCTGCCTGGCTCGTTCAGGAAAAAAGGGGTCAAACCCTTTCTGCTTGACCGGTTTATAAGACTTGGTATTCCTCTGCTGTTTGGTTTTCTGGTCATAATGCCCCTATTGATGTACTTTTACTATTTAAACTTTAGAGATTATGAATCTATCTCGTTTTTTCATTATTATTATTCCGTATATTTTGGTTTGGGGGGAAAGCCTGAGAAGTGGAGCGGACCGGTATTTCCCGATATGCAATTCGGACATCTCTGGTTCGTTGAGCATCTTTTGGTGTATGCGATTCTGTATGCCCTGATCAGAAAGCTTACGAAGAGAGAACCAGAGGTGAAATATCTCAGCAGATTAACAAATGGCAAGCTGGTCCTTATCGCCCTCCTGGTTTCGGCCATCACATACACCGTGAGAATTCAGTATGGGATTGACCACTGGGAAGGCCTGCTGGGCTTTATCCAGGTTGAATACGCCCATTTGCCGCAATACTCCTCTTTCTTTTTGCTGGGGATCCTCGCTTTCAAATATAACTGGTTTGAACGATTGGATAAGAGAATTGGAGCTGTCTGGCTGATAATTGGAGTCTGCCTTGCAGCCCTCCGGTATTTTACAAATGCGGTTCCATGGTCGCCAGGGGGCATGGCTGTCAGCAGTGCAGTCTATAGCCTGTATGAAACTTTCCTATGCTTTGGACTGGGCTTCGGCCTCATTTATTTATTCAAACGAATTTGGAACAAATCCAATCCATTCTTAAAGGTGCTCTCAGATAATAGCTTCGGGGTCTATATCTTCCATCTTCCCATTGCTGTCATAATCCAATATAGTTTTGCCGGGGCAGCGCTGACACCTTTCCTGAAGTTCGTCGCAGTATCCATTTTCACTATTGCCGCCGCTTTCCTGTTCAGCATGCTGATCAGGAAGATACCGGCAGTAAGAGGGATCATTTGAATTATAAATTTTGTATTATAATTGTGAGGAGAGAAGACATGTTTATAGTGAATGTAGAAGGCGCGTTAAATAAAGATGGCAAGTGGCTGATCATTAAACGCGGGGGCAGAGGAGGACCATGCAGCCGGAACGCTCTCCCTGGTGGGGGGTAAAGTTGAGGATGCTGGAACTTCCTATGATATCCTCGAGGAAACGGTTAAGCGGGAAATATATGAAGAAGTCGGAATACATATTAAGGATGAATTGAAGTATGTGCACAGCTCATCATTTGTTGCTGATGATGGAAGCATGGTGATAAATACTGTATTCCTATGTGAGTATCATAGCGGAGAAGCTTTCGGGAAAAGTCCCCAGGAAGTAGGCGCAATTTACTGGATGAGCACAAAAGAAGTGCTGGAAAATAGTAATGCTCCAGAATGGACGAAGGAAAGCATCAGGCGTGCTGAGGCTATGCTGCCAGGCTTGATCTGATCGAAATATTCTGCAGGAGCGGATTATGAAAATTTTTTCTACCATTCCTAAATATAGAAATGAATAAGGATTACATATAATTGTTCTTGAAAAAAACCTGTTTGAATAAAGGCTCTGCGGAACTTTGTCCATAATATAGGGTTTTAGTAGTGTATGAAAATATTACATTTTCTGCTAAAGTAGGAACTAGAAGTAAAAAGCAAAATATTTCATTTTGCAGGGAGGGATTTTCGTGGAAGTTAATTTTGTCGAAATCTTGATCCTAATTGCTGTCGGATATTTACTTTTTGAGGTCATTAAACTAAGTGGCCGGGTCATGAGGCTGAAATACGCGTTAGACCAAAATTCTAAACAAATTGATATGCCAGCGGGTCCAGTCGATCACGAATTAATACAGCTGCTGAGTGAAAAGAAGGATGTCAGAGCCGTAAAAAGAGTGAGAGATACACTAGGGTTGTCTTTGCTGGATGCGATAAAGTATGTGGATAAAATGAAATTGGAAGGCAAATCATCTTAAACGGACTCTTTGTGAGTTCGTTTTTTTAGTATTGTTTTTAATAGGGTATGTTAACTGATAAGGGTCATTGATAAGCATTAACCTTCCTGTATACCCGCAGCAGTTCATTATGGATGCCAAACAACAATTTATTTAATTTCCGTATTAAAAAATTCTATTACCCTGTTATTTTACACTTATAATGAAGGCAATCCTAAAGACAGTTTTTTAAATTGATTCTGTCTATCCAACCGTTAAATGAGCCAGGGACATAAAAAGGCGCCTTTTACTAAAGAAATGCGCCCGTTTGTGGAACAAGAAATTTAAGTTGTCTTACTTTCTTATTAAATATTAGGTTTCCAGTCTTTTTGTAATTGTTTTCGAATGTAAACAATTTGTCCAATATGGTAGGCGTTATGCGTGCAAATATTCCCGAGTATCTCCCACCACTTTGCAGGCGCCGGGAAACCATTCACTTCACTTTCAGCCTTTTCTTCAGTCAGCAGGTCTTGCCACCTAAGCAGAACCTTCAGCAGGCACTCTCTTAAGTCACCAAAACTTTTATTTTCTGGAACAATAAAGCTTTTATCATTATCACCAATTGGCGCAACAGCATTTACATGTGATTTTTCAAATCTCTTTTGCCATGTCTCATTCCAATAGAGCAGATGCTGCATAATTTCAGCGATACTGTTACTTTCATCGCTGGGCTTCCAAAACGCTTCTTCCTCTGACAAGTTTGCTGCTGATTCCGAAAACGGAAGGTAAAAGCTAGCGTCGTTTGCATTTGCTAGAAATTGATCCGCCAAAACATTTTTAGCATGGGACATTTCAACCACACTCCTTTCCTTCTATTTCGAGGCTCTTTTGAATTCTCCTCCTTTATTCCGTTAAGCTGCCCGATTGTTAAAATACTAATGACAAACATATAAGAGGTTAAGATTATCGACATTACAGTTAGAGTGTTGATTAACGGGTGAAAGCGAGATTGTAGAATATTTGGAGGTGTAAATGTGGAAGAAGCTGAATCGGCATTGTCAATTTGTTATTACGATGAAAACAACAATGAAGTTTTACTTGTTGACAAATTTTTGAAGGCAATGTACATCCAGGGAAATGGGGAAGACCTTGATTTATATAATGACCATCAACAATATTATTTAATAGAGTCAACTTTATTCTTGGACAGAGCTTTTTAATTATGTAGAAACTTCTGGCAAGCCGGCACGGACAGCGTTCAAGGATCAGCTGCGCCCTTATATCAGGGTGCAGCAAGCTCCACTTTAAGCCGGTCTGGATCTTCAAAAAAGACGGCGTAGTGTTCATTTCCTCCCGCAAAGGGGTGTTTATCCTCATAAAGAATAGGAATGCCCTTTTCTCTTAGCTTTCTTGTTATATCGTCTACCTGCCGGCGTGAATCTGCATGGAACGCCAGATGGTTCAGACCGGTTCGGGAGCGGTGGTAGGGGATGTCCATAAATCTGTCTTCCGTTTGAACGAAGACTATATATGTTTCGCCGATTCTCCAGCTTTGTCCGCTTTCCCATTCCTGAAACAACTTATAGCCCAATTCTTCTAAAAACCAGCCCCAGAAGGCAGTTGAAATCCTCAAATCTGAAACATTTAATTCTATATGATGGATAAGACCCTTTGACATAAGATAACCTCCTATTCGCACACTTTAATTTTAGCAGAGACATAGAGATAAATGCATGTATCCTGGAAAGCTATTCACACTATTTTTCATAAAAAAGATCTTGAGTAAATAAGCCTAAATTTTTAAATAATTCAGAGAAAAGACAGGCCGGAAACCATACCCTTGACCTATGCGGATTTTACAAGATTAGTAACTATTTCTCAATTATGGAATTTCTGATTCCTGTGAGTAGGTTTGTTGAAATTAACTGTTATATACTCAGTTTGTAAGCGTTATCAAAATTAAAAAGGAGGATTGGACGTATATCACGTGACTCAGAAAAGGCTGATTAAAAAAGAATATGGGAGGAATCAGGTTGATTAAGAGAAGTTTGAAGCGTTCTTTTATCACTGGGATGACACTGCTGGTAATGGCCGGAACTGCCTTGGGAGGACAAACCTATAGCGCCACCGCAAAGGAGTCTTCAGTTTCTTATAAAAACTCCAGGCTGCCGGTGGAAACAAGGGTGAACGATCTTTTGGGGAGAATGACGCTCGATGAAAAGATCGGCCAGATGGTCCAGCCGGAACGGAATGCGGTCACGGCCGCTGACATTAAGTCCTATGGAATCGGCTCTGTCCTGAGCGGCGGCGGTTCACTTCCTGCGACTGGGAATACACCGGCAGACTGGGCGGATATGATTGATAACTTCCAGGAAGGAGCCATGTCGACCCGCCTTGGGATCCCTATCATTTACGGAGTGGATGCCGTACATGGACATAACAATGTTTATGGGGCTACTATTTTTCCGCATAATATCGGCCTCGGAGCGGCCAATGATCTACGGCTCATGAAACGGATTGGAGAGGCAACGGCTGAAGAAGTACGGGCTACCGGCATTTCTTATACGTTTGCACCTGTCCTTGCCGCACCGCAGAATATACGCTGGGGACGCACTTATGAAGGCTATAGTGAGGATCCGCGCGACACCGGCAGACTGGGTTCGGCCTTAGTGGAAGGTCTGCAGGGCAATAAGAGGGACCGCGACTTCCTGAAAGGAAAACATGTGGTTTCGTCCATCAAGCATTTTGTCGGTGATGGACTCACTGAAGGCGGAGATGATCAGGGCAATGTGACCGAATACAGCGAGCAGGAAATCCGGAAGCATATTAAGCCTTATAAAGAAGCCATCCGGGCGGGAGCGAGGACGGTCATGGTCACTTACTCCAGCATTAACGGACTGAAAACTCACGGAGATTATCATTTGATCACAGAGGTCTTAAAGGGAGAACTGGGCTTCACAGGATTTGTAATCTCTGACTATAACGGACCTCAGCAAATCAATCCGGCTGATTTCCGGGATTCTATTAAACGCAGTGTGAATGCCGGAATCGATTTGTTCATGATCCCTAATGACTGGAAGCAATTCCTTTCTGTGACGAAAGAGCTTGTTGGTACGGGCGAAGTGTCCAAGAAACGGATTGACGATGCAGTAAGGCGAATTTTAAGGGTGAAGTTTGAAAACGGTCTTTTTGAAAAGCCATATTCTGACCGCAGCTTAACAGCAAAAGGAATCGGCGGTAAGGAAAACCGGGCCATAGCGCGTGAAGCGGTAAGGAAATCGCAGGTTCTGCTAAAAAATGAAAACCACCTGCTGCCGCTTAAAAAGAATAACAATAAAATTTTCGTTGCCGGAAAAAAAGCCGACAATATGGGCTACCAGGCTGGCGGGTGGACCATCAGCTGGCAGGGAGGTTCCCCGCAATGGATGGGACAGCCTGAAAAAGACCTGATTCCGGGCACCACGATCCTTGAAGGAATCCGGCAGGGAGCAGGCAGGAATACAAAAGTCGATTATAGCGCAGACGGTACCGGAGCCAAAGGACATGACGTGGCGGTAGTGGTCATCGGTGAGCCTCCTTATGCCGAAATGTTCGGAGACCGTGATGACCTTGGCCTTCTGCAGGAAGATATCGACCTGATGAAAAAAGTAAAAGCTTCCGGTGTGCCGATGGTCGTCCTCCTGCAATCCGGCCGGCCGATGATTCTGACCGAACAGCTGAAAGATATGGATGCCCTTGTAGCCACCTGGCTGCCTGGCAGTGAAGGCAGTGGAGTGGCAGACGTACTCTTCGGGGACTATCCGTTCACAGGAAAGCTGTCCTTCACATGGCCGAGAAATATGGAACAAATCAACAGCCATGATAAACGGCACCCTCTTTTCAAAAAGGGATATGGCCTGAAAACCTATCAGGGCCACAAAAAGCATTAATCTTAAATGGAGCAAAAGCAGGCTGAGTTAGCCGGCTTTTGCTTTTTTTATATGGGATTCCACAGGGCTCTCAACAGCTGGAATAAATTAAAAGGTTTATTATAGGAACATTTGTTCTATAAATAACATATAATAGCTGTTGAGGGGGAAGAAAGATGAATATCAGGGACAGAGGCAAGATTAAATGGCAGGGTGCGTTTTTTATGCCGGAGCATGTGAAGATGCTTAAGGAATTGAAGAGGGATGAAAACAGAGTGGAAAAGCCGCTGCTGGATGAATACCAAATAGAGGAGTTTGAAAACAAAATTTGTTTTGCGATGGAATTTAAGCTCCAGATCAAGACGGTCGTCTGGGAAGAGGGCTTTGAAAAAACGCACATTGGGATGGTGCACCGGCTTGATGAAATTCACAAGCTGATTTATCTGGAAACGGACGGTCCGCCGAATGAGCTGTTTAAGATTTTCTTTGATGACATTGTTCGTATAGAAGTGCTTGAATGATTAAATTACGTTTGAAGAAACAGCAGGAATGGAATAGGAATCCGCATGCGGCCTTGTTCCTATTCATCCATACATACCCCATATGAATAAAGCAGACAGGAGCCTATGGCTTCTGTCTGCTTTGTTTTTAACTCTTAAGAAAGGATATCAGCGCTTCGTTAAATTCCTGCGGATGTGTGGCATTTATTCCGTGCGGTCCGCCCGAGATAATTTGAAGCTCGCTGTTTTGTATGCTTTCATGCGATCTTTTCCCGCTTACCTCAAAAGGGACTATGCTGTCTGAATCACCATGGATGATGAAGACCGGCACATCGATTTTTTCGAGGTCGGCCCGGAAATCGGTGCGTGAAAAGGCGCTGATACATTCAAGTGTAGCCTTTGGCGAGGCGTTTGCAGCAATCTGCCAATTGTACTTCCGCAGCGGTTCGCTTACGAGAATCTGGGCGCCGTCCGGAGAGAAGAACTTGATCGTGAAATCATCCAGGAAGGAAAGTCTGTCTGTCCTGACTCCATTCTCAAGCTCGCTGATCGTCTTATCATCAAGCCCGCCTTCCGGGTTGTCATCAGATTTATAAAGGTAAGGGGGGACAGCTGCTGCGAGCACTGCTTTACTGATCCGGTCCGATCCATAATTCCCGATATACCGGACCACTTCGCCGCCTCCCATGGAGAATCCGACAAGCACTGCATCCTTAAGGTCCAGGTGTTCAATCAATTCATTGAGATCCCCGGCAAGCGTATCATAGTCATATCCGCCATATGGCTGGGAAGATGAGCCGAAGCCTCTGCGGTCATAGGTGATTACCCTGAATCCTTCTTCAACCAGGGCTGGAACCTGGTATTCCCAGGATCGTCTGCTGAGCGGCCAGCCGTGGACCAGGATTATCGGCTGTCCAGACCCGTGGTCTTCATAATAAATCTCAATCGGTGCTTCATTTTCCGTTCCAACTTTTAATTTCGCCATTCATTATCTCCACCTTTTTTAAATCAAGTTAACTAAAGATTTACCCAAAGAATGGAAATAAAAACAGCGCATGAATTATTTCTCGGGAAAGCGCAGGAAATGACAAAGTTTTTTACTTTGTCGAATAAATTCACTCGGTCTGATAATGCTCCTTGATGAATGTTTCTTCCTCCTCCAGAGTCATAATGCCGGTGGCTTCTCCAACCGTGCCGCCCTGCAGCTTCCAGATGGTGTTATGATCCTTGTCCACTAGTGAAAAATCATGTTGTTCCCACCGCTTAAGCATTTCCATATAAACTGGATCATGTTCATAATTCATTTCATTTCTCTTTACGACAAGCAGCAGACGTTTCACACGTTCATCGGTCATCGGCAGAAATCCCCATTTATCCTCTGCGGTAATTTTTTGATGTGTCATGCCGTGAAGGGCATTTTGAACCTCAACCTCTGGCATGCTGAAGGGGAATTCCTTAGCAACCGGCTGGGTCCGCTTCTCCTCCACTTCTATAAAAGCCTGTCTGCCCTTTGAATCTGATTTTTTCACGGAGAGTGTCGATTTGCCCCCGGATGGTGTGTTCTTGGCTTCAAGGTAAAAATAAGTGCCGATTCCGGCTGCAGCCATGACCAGGAGCAGAACCAATATTCCCGCCAGGCTTTTCATGGTTTTTCTCAAATATCCAACCTCATTTATAAAAGTTTATTCTTATATTCGATTCAGCACAATCGAAACCCTTTTTTACCTATCCATTTCTATAAACTCGTTATTATTATATAATTTAGAAAACGCTTGCAGATGAAAGGAGCCTGTTCATGGCACACGATCATTTTCAGACAGAAGCTGAAGTATACATAGCATTCGATGTTGGAGGAACTCATATTAAGCATGGGCTGCTTACAGGGGAAGGTACCTTTATTTCAAAGGGCAGCTATCCGACTGTCTGTGACACTCTCGAACAATTTGTCGGCGGCATGGAAAAGGTCATCGGGGAATATAGTACTGAACATAGTGCGGCTGGCATTGCAGTCAGCATGCCGGGCTTCATAGATGTGAACACAGGGTATTCCGAGCGCGCAGGATCCATCCGGGTTCTCGATCAGAAAAACCTAAAGGAAATCCTCGAGGAGCGGACAGGGCTGCCCGTCGAAATGGAAAACGACGGCAATTGCGCGGCCCTGGCGGAAAAGCTTAATGGGAATGCAGTGAGCTGCCGTAACTTTATCTGTGTCACACTTGGTACCGGTATAGGAGGCGGCATATTCATCAACGGCGAAATTGTCCATGGTGCAAGCTTCCGAGGAGGGGAATTCGGCTTTATGTTTACGCCGGCTTACCATCCAGACCGGCCGCATATGCACGGAAATGCTTCCACCGGCGGTTTAATCAAAATGTATAAGGACCTTAAGGGCTTAACTGTGGATGAGAAAGTCGGCGGTGAAACGGTTTTTGAAGAAGCAGAGCACGATACCGCTGTGAAACGTCTGATAGAAGAGTGGGTGAAAAATATCAGCTATGGTCTCTATAACCTGGCAGTGACCCTTAATCCGGAAAAGATCCTCATTGGCGGAGGCATCAGCGGAAGGGAAGGCCTGATCGAAGACATCATCCAGCATGCCCGCCATTACCCTTACTGGGACTCCTTTGCCGTTTCAGTCGAACCATGCCGCCATAAAAATGATGCAGGCATGCTCGGGGCCCTGTATCACTTCATAAGCAGGGCACAGAAAGTGGAGCAGCCTCAGTGATATGGAACTATTTGTCTGGGGGAGTAGGACGGGGCATAGCTGGTCCTGTACATTACTTTTAGAACTAAAATGGCTGAGGAAATGGGTTAAAATGGTCGTAAGGCTCTCTTTAGAACCAAAATGGCTGGAGAATTAGGTGAAACTGGTTGTAAAGCTTTCTTTAGAACCAAAATGGGTGGAGAATAGGGTTAAAATGGTCATAAGGCTCTCTTTAGAACTAAAATGGACGGAGAATTGAGTGAAATTGGTTGTAAAGGTTCTCTTATAACCCAAACTACGAGAAATCAGGCAAAACAGGTCATAAAGATCCTCTTATGACCAAAACAACCCAGGAAACAGGTAATACAGTGCATAAGGTTTCCTTTATGACCAATAAAGCTTCAGAATTCTGGAAAGCGTCCATAAAAATTTACCTTAGAACCCTATCAAACGAAAAAGCCGATTAAAAAGGGCCTGTAAATTTAAAAACGCAGGATTCAACCTGGAACTTTTTCAACCGGTTTTCCTGCTGATTCACCTCTGTTGAAATTAAATTTCAACGACCCTTGCATTTTTACAGTATGCTTGTTATAATAAAAAAGAATTATTTTTGTTCGAACAAAAGGATAGCTTAAGTTTTTGACTTTTCGTCTAGATGAGTACTTCGGCAAGGATAGTAATAAATTGTGCAATCTGCACTAGGAGGCAACACAAATGGAAACAGGTACAGTAAAATGGTTTAACGCAGAAAAAGGATTCGGTTTCATCGAGCGCGAAGGTGGAGACGACGTATTCGTACATTTCTCTGCTATCCAATCTGAAGGATTCAAATCTTTAGACGAAGGCCAAAAAGTAACTTTTGACGTTGAGCAAGGAGCTCGTGGACCACAAGCTGCTAACGTTCAAAAAGCATAATATTTGACTAATCCAAGCAGGCTCTCTTTTGAGGGTCTGCTTTTTTAATGCAAAAAAATGCATAAGCATTCCCGGAGGTGGCAATCCTGATAAGATACTATTACGGGAGGTGCGGAATGCTTGTTCATAAGAGTTTTCTAAAGCTTCTGCGGGAAAAGGATATCCCACTTACTGAAAAATTTGAGTATCAGGTTAAAGGGGAGACCATTAAGCTTAGCATGGTTGAGATTCTTGACAGCTATACGAGCCGATTCCAGGAGGATACAGCAGAGCTTGCCAGGATGTATGAAGAGTGGCCGAAGGAAGACATTCTGGATTCGATCAGGCGGCTGGGGTTCAGGAAATGGTTTGATGACTTGGCGGGAAAAGAGAATGGAACCCGGCTGAACCAAATTTTGTTCCTGGCGGTAACTCAAAGAGAGTGCAAATTGAGAGTCAGGACTTCTGAGGGCGATGAAGAATGGGTGCTCTCTTATGATGAAAAAGGATTGAAGCTGTCTGCCCCGCATACTACCATACAGACTCACGACCTGACGGAGATCATGCTGGAATTTGCTGCAGTCATGGATTCTATTTTAGGACCTGAAGAACCAGGTGAATATGAGAGGAATCCCTTCTGGAAGAGCTCTTAAAAACAAAAAACCTGCCCAAAGAAGGGCAGGTCAGCCTGGTACAGGTAAAGTATTGCAGATTGGTTTAACTCATTATAGCACAAAACAGGTAAAAAGTCCTGAAATATTTTTGCGAATAAAAGAAGAACCACATCCAGGAAGGATGAGGTTCTTCTTTTATTCGCTGGAACCGCAGCCGCCAATTTATCGTCTAAGGAATTACCATGATGAAATATAGTGGAGAAGGAGTCACCCTGGCGTATTGGCTGCATATCCTTCAAAAAAATTTGAATAAATACAGTTATTTTCAATGCGTATGATTCTGTAAGTAACAAACTCCACATTTTTTTAAAGATAGGCATCCCATCTTTAAAGATGAAGGCGCCGGAATAACCGGCATATAAAAGTATAAGTTGGGTTTTGCAAATTTCAATGTGCGTAAGGAATGAAATTGTTTAAAGTGGGAGTGCGGGGTAATGCTTAGGGGGAGATGCCAGGTTTTATACCTGCATCTCCAATAAATCAGCAGCCTGTGTTTTGGTAAGGCCTGAAATCAGCTGTATTTCGCCTAACAGGATTTTTTCTGCACTCAGCAGCATATTTTTTTCGTTAGGACTTAGTGATTTTTCGTTCTGGAGCCGTTTCAGGTCACGTACGACTTCGGCGCCATCTACCAGTGAGCCGGACCTGATTTTCTCCTGATTCTGCTTGAGACGCTGCTTCCAGGTCAGTGCAGGGTCGGAGCTTCCATTATGAAAGACCTTTAGTGCTTCTTCCAGTGCCGTTTTGTCACCGATCATCCGGATTCCTGCTGCCTGTATCCGGTTAGATGGTACCATTAGCTGCATATTGTTATTGGAGATGGTGATAACACAATATGTCTGGGTTAATCCATGAATCTCTTTTTCTTCAAAGTCTTTTATGATTCCAAGACCTTGTGTGGGATATATAATATGATCGCCTATTTCAAACAAAACCTTCACCTCCGCGTTAATCTATTTATAGTATAACATAAATAAGGAAATAGGCAAAATAATATATACTATCATTTTTATATGTGTTAAGTCAATATTAAAAGATAACAAAATGAAAGCATTTTCCTGGTTTTTTCTGTTCCTGCCAGCAGTAGGAGTGTTCCTGAAAAATAAATTGACAAAAATTAACTTTGGTTCTATAAATATTTTAAATAGATAACGGTGAGAGACAGGGTAACATATGCAGTTTGTTAAAAATTATAAGAAACATGAGGGGCTGCGGAAAAGCTTTAATAAAACTGGCACTATCAACCTTCGGCATCAGTTTTGAGAACTGGTATTTAAAGGGTTCCTGGGGCGGCAGGTATATCCCTTACTCCTTTGAAGCGGCCGGAAGAATAGCAGCCAATATTTCAGTTACCATATCAAACCTTTTATCAATGGTGAGCAAAAGCGGGCAGTTCAGATTGGAACCGTTATGACTCATCCTGATTGCCAGGGCCGGGGACTGACAAGGAAGCTTATGGAGAAAGTAATGGACGATTTCAGTACATATGATTTAAATTACCTTTTTGCCATTCATCGGTGCTTGGCTATTATCCCAAGTTTGGATTTCGTCCCGTGGAAGAAACACTCTTCCAGATGGACTGCCCAGCTGCAGGGGGAGATAAAGGGCAGATTCGGAAGCTGGATGGGACAAATCCGTGTGATTTGGATTTCATCTATCATAAGGCAGTGAATCGGATTCCTGTTTCAGAGTGCTTTGGGACCCTTGATACTGTGGAAATTCTCATGTATCACTGCATGAATGGATTTAGCGGAGTTCTTTATTATGCAGCTGCGGAGGATGCTGTAGTGATAGCACGCCAGGAGGCACTTGTTCGATGTGATCAGCGGCCAGAATGTGGCCCTGACTTCCATCCTGCCGCTCCTTGCATGGGGTAATACCAAAACGGTTACCTTCCATTATACGCCCAGCCTTAAGGAAAACCCTGTTCAAGGCAAAAAATTATGTGGAAGCGAAGTGCAGTTTGTTAAAGACCTGAGCGGCACGGCCTTGCCTCCCGTGTTCATGCATCCGATTACCGCTCAGGCTAAGAAGGGGAGGGGGAAACTTCTTTTAATGGAGGAAGGGTTATGGGGCCTGGCCATCGAATATAGGAGAATGGATTTCTTATACTAAAGATAATGGACGGAAAAATTATAATATCCTAAATTAGGACCTGAATGAGGGGAACCAGAATGATAGATAAAAGCAGCCTGATCCACCACTCGCTGGAGATGCTGGACCGTATCCAAAATACTATAGCCCGGCAGTATGAAGCGATGATGAAGTTTGATTTGACACCGAAGCAGCTGCAGGTGCTGAAGGCGGTGAAAAAAGATGGGAGCCTGACAGTCAATGTTTTGTCGAGAAAGCTCTCTCTTTCGCCAAGCTCACTGAGTCAGATCGTCAAGAGGCTGGAAAAGCACGATCTGTTAAAAAGGGCGTGGGGGGAAGAGAACCGGCGGGTGGTTTATGTTACACTTGGCACTAAAGGTGAAGAACTGTTTCAGGATATGGAGAGAACCGTTGAAGTAATTCGGGATAAATATTATTCACATTTTACCGTTGAAGAAATTCAGTCCTTCCAGGTGCTTGTGGAAAAGCTTCATGCGGCTGTGCAGCCAGAAGAGGCCCTCTAGGGGTTACATAAGGAAAACAGGAGAATAAAATGGGTAATTTTAAAATTGCAGAACAAATAGCGGGAGCTTATGCAGATAATAATTCGGTCGAGGCCGTTATGCTAGCCGGTTCGGTGGCAAGGGGCATGCAGGATCGTCATTCGGATATTGAAATATATGTTCTTTGGTCAGCTGCGCCCTCAGACCGGGAACGGAAAGATGTGATCGGGGCATTAAATGGTGAAATCCTTACCTTTTTCGATTATGAAGACGAAGAATGGTCGGAGTCTTACCGTGTAAAGGGAATCAAAATAGAAGTCAGCAGCTTTTTGACATCGTCCGTTTCTGCTTTTATCTCCCTGAATGTGGATGAGGGTAATGAGGACCTGGATGCCCAGGCAATCACTGCTTCCATTGTGGACGGTATTCCGCTTAATGGGGCAGAAATCATTCACGGACTAAAGGAAAAGGCAGGAGCCTATCCGGAGGCCTTGAGGAGAAACATGATCGAAAGCCAGCTTGAATTCAGCAGCCGCTGGAGCGCACGGAACGCCTATATTGAGAGGGAAGACTTCTTTATCTATCAAAAGCTTGCCTGGGATACGGCTTCCCGCATCCTGATGATGCTGCATGGATTGAACAGGCTGTATGTGAGTCATCCCGGGTTTAAGTGGATTCATGAGACAATCCGGAAGATGGAAATCAAGCCGCCGAATCTGGAAGAACGGATCCGTACAGCCGTCAGCGGGCAGACACGGGAAAGCGTCATTGAGCTTGAGAGCCTGCTTGCTGAAACAGGGGCTCTGATCACAAGGCATCTGCCTGGAATCGATATCGGCGGATTTTTAAAGGAGATATCAGCAACAAGGGTTTCAGACAAAGAAAAAAGCTGATGGGCTTATGCTCAATCAGCTTTTTTCTTCCATATGCTCTTTTGGTGCTGCATTTTCGAATAGTACTGATATGTAACTGTTTAATTCAAATCCGTCTTCCTTTGTAAATTCAGTTAATGAAATATGATTGTTTTCTCTCATTTTAAATGACCTCCAGTTTTTTTATTTTCGTTTTATGCTGTTGGTTCTTATATTCCCTGTCTCTGAAATTTGTAACCTTTAATTCTATAAAAATATTTTCCATTTACGTCAAAACAGCCCTGCGTCAAGGATGCAGGGCTGTTTTCTTATTTCTCGAATATTGCATTTGATAATAGGCGGAACAGGTAATCCGTATGATCTCGGAATCCGGGTTCAAGGCCGATTAATGTAACATCCCGGTTTTTTTCCTGAACAATGACAGGCTGGCCCTTGGCAGCTTGATTGTTTGCCCAGTGCCCTGCCATAAAGAAATCGCTGGAATCTGCATAGGAGGCAGAAACTTTGTCGTTTTCAACTCCAGGGCCGGAGTACCAGACCGGACGGTACACAAATCCCAGGTCATTTGCTTTATAGCCGGCAGTAAGGCTGTCTCCCGCATTTTTAACCTTCACGATTCCATTCGAGTTGGAGCCGCCGGTATTGATTACATCATCTGTAAGTCCAAGTGTCCTGGACGCCCTTGAAGCACCGGCACCAACCGCAATATATTTGCCTCCGTGATCCAGGAAGGAAGCTAAATTTTTCTTGAAAGAATCGAGAGCTCCTGCAGACTGGAATCCAAATTCCTTATTGGCCTCGGATAAAGTGGTGGAAATCAGATTTTCCGTACCGCTGTAGACGAAAACGTCGAATCCGTTAAGGCCGGAGGAAGCCGCCTGCTGTGGTGTAACTTCTGTCACCTGGAATCCAAGCCTCTCCAGTGCGAGTCTGGTTCCAGAATGGGTTTGCTGCTTGTTCATTCCGCCATCTTTAAAAATGGCCACCTTCATATGGGAAACCGGCGATACAACGCCCGGGATGCCGGATGTGCCTATATTCAATCCTGACGCTTTAACAAGCGGTGAAATGACCTTTGAATCGGCTGCTGTATAGAAATCGCCATTTTCGTCCCGAACGACTGACACTCCCTGCTGCAGGAGAGCGTTCACGAGCTGAACGGCTTTAACAGAACTGTTTGGAATTTTATACGGACCTTTTCCAGAAAGCGAACCATTAAATTCAGCCTGCTTGACCCCTGAAGCGGGAACAGTGACAGGGGAATGAACCGGGTTGGCTTCAAAGCCCCATAATTCAGGGAGGCTCCAGGCTGAGATATCATACATGGCCGGCGTATCATCCGTTATGTCTTCTCCGTCCCAGAGCATTGTATTGGCAAGGCCCGCTTTTGCCTGGTCCATCCTTACAAGATACGTCCCTTTAGGATAGGAAACACCTTCTGCTTCAAAGTCTTTATTGGCGCGGACTACCTCGATGTCATTGTTGATCAGGTGATTCACTGCCTTTTCTGTGACAGTCGGGTCCTCTGGATTTACCGGAAGGATATAAGCATCCGGGAAGAAGCCTTCCTTATGGAAGGGATGATCAAAGTTGATGCCCCGCTTGAACATCTCGATTTGATCTGTAATCATGCCCTGCTTATTTTTTGTCGCATACTTCAATGCTCCCATGATGGCGTCATACTGCCAGCGCACTCCGTCCAGATCATTGGTCGGCGCTTCAAGGGTATGGCCGTATGCGCCGTGGTACATCGCATACATTGGGGTGAATATCGGCGGATAATCATCCCAGCCTGCTGTATCATTTCGCTGCGGGATATAAGAGCCTTCCATGCTTTGGTAGAGGCTGCCCGTGTACTTGTTTTTATTGCTCATAATTTCTGCTTCCATAGCTTTCGCCTGAGGCAGGGCCCATTTATTATACAGATCATATTCATAATTCGGGTTATGTGGAGGGGTGCACGGTTCAATCAAACCTTGCAGGTTTGGCGCATAATTTTTCACATATCCGTGTGTATCGAGAAACACCATTGGATTCCATTCCTTGATCAGTTCGACTGTTTCCCGTGTTTCTGGCTGGGATTGAGTGATAAAATCCCGGTTTAAGTCAATTCCTTCGCCGTTAAAGCGTGTCGCATTAATTCTGCCGTCTGGGTTTTGAACGACGTTGAAAATCAGGATATTATGGTTCAGGATGTTCTTGGTTTCGGCATCGCTTGCCGTTGCAAACCGCTCAATCAGCTGCATGACGGCGTCCGTGCCCACGAATTCAGTTCCATGGATGGAGCCATTGATCATGATGGGCACTTTGAAGTCCGGGTTTTCGGCAATCCATTTCTGGGCTTTGCCGGTATTCTTGAACATCTGTTTGCGCAGTGCTTTGTTTTTTCCAAATTTCCCTTTAGTCTCCGGATCGGAAATCGTCACGGCATAAAGGGGCTGGCCCTTGGCAGATGTACCGCGCACCTCCACTTTAATCCGGTTTGATTTTTCCTCAATTTCAGCGAGTTTGGCACGAACCTCAGAGAACTTCATAAAGTCATAGTTTTCACTATTGAACTTGCTTCCATCCTGTTCTTCGAAAACATTGACATTCACCCAGTTTTTAGTCGCTGCATAACCAGGCGTAAGGGGTACTGCTGCCAGGATGCTCACTGCAAGTGCTCCAGATAATATCTTTTTCTTGCTCATATTCTGTCTCCTATCTGTATAAGTATCAGTCTATTTTTATATTAATTCATCGTTTTCTTGGGAACAATAGATAAAAATGACTAGAATTTCCTGCTGGCTATGTCGGAAAAACACATCCAATTCAGGAGTTTAAACAGCATGACAGCCGGCCATTATATACAACTGCAGCTGAATGTGTTAATGTCATTATATAATCCATAGTAATAAACTATGGTAAGTTGGTTATATAACTGGAGGCATTCTATGGGTATTCCAAAACCATTGGTACAGCTTAATCAATCCTTTATCGTAGTCAGTGTTCTCGCTGCACTTGTATTTCATCATTTTATACTGGTTATTCCGTTTGCAATCGGCATTTTTACGCTCGTTTTCAAAAAAAATCCTATTATCCTTGCTGGGAAGAAACTGTTGAAAAAGCCCCTGTCACAATATGTGATGGAGGATAAGGATCAGCAGCTTTTTAACCAGTGGATTGCAACGGTCTGTCTCGGTTTGTCCCTGCTGTTCTTTCAAATCGGCTGGGACGCCCTCGGCTATGGCTTCAGTGTAATGGTCGTGCTGGCAGCAGGAATTGCTCTTCTTGGATTTTGCGTTGGCTGCTTTATCCGTTACCGGTATATCATGTGGAAACATAAAAGAGGACAGGTGCACTGAGAACTGTCAAGATCAGAAATTCAGCCCCTGTTATGTTTGCAAAGGACATAGGAGGGGCTCTTTTTACATAAGGGATTTAATCGCGAAGCAGCTGGGTGTCGAATAAGCATTAATTCCTTTTGTATCAGCCCGAAATGGGTTATAATTATCAGATATTGGCAGATGTTTTAATGTTTGAATCATTTTGACAAAAATATGATAGAGTTATAATTAAAGCGGTTGCTAGAAGGCGCCTTCATGATTGCTGATTTACCGGGCCGCCTATTCTTTTCGCAAATATATATGGGATAAGGAAGGATATAATGAGCAGCTTACAGAATAAAACAGACATAATCTTAATTGGTGCCGGTGTCATGAGTGCAACATTGGGAGCCATATTGAAAGAGCTCGCACCCGAGTGGAACATTAAGGTTTTTGAAAAACTAGCAGACGCAGGTGAAGAAAGCTCCAATGAATGGAATAATGCAGGAACCGGACATTCTGCACTGTGCGAACTTAACTATACGACCGTAAAACCCGACGGATCCATCGATATCAGCAAGGCTGTAAGCATTAACGAGCAATTCCAGCTTTCCAGGCAGTTCTGGGCTCATCTTGTAGAGAAAAAACTGATCCGCAACCCCAAGGAATTCATCATGCCGATCCCTCATATGAGTATGGTGCAGGGAGGGGATAATGTAACCTTTTTGAAAAAGAGATTTAAAGCGCTCTCACACAATCCTTTATTTCAGGGAATGGAGTATACCGAAGATCCGGCAAAACTTGCGGAATGGTTCCCGCTCATCATGGAAGGGCGCAAAGCAGGTGAGCCGCTGGCTGCAACAAAGATTGATTCAGGGACGGATGTTAACTTCGGCGCGCTGACACGGATGCTCTTTGATTACCTGAAGAAGCAGGGCGTGGAAATGAACTATAAACATAGCGTAAAGGACATCAAACGGACGGCAGACGGCTCCTGGGAATTGAAGGTCCGGGATATTGATGGAGGCAAAACCGAAATTCATACAGCTAAATTTGTCTTTATCGGCGGGGGAGGCGGAAGCCTGCCGCTTCTGCAGAAGACAGGCATTCCAGAGTCCAGGCATATCGGCGGCTTCCCGGTAAGCGGGCTGTTTTTGGCGTGTAATAATCCTGAAGTCGTAGAAAGGCACCACGCCAAGGTCTATGGCAAAGCGAAGCTGGGGGCTCCTCCGATGAGTGTGCCGCATCTTGACACAAGATATATCGGCGGCAAAAAAACACTGCTGTTCGGCCCTTTTGCCGGATTCTCGCCTAAGTTCCTGAAAACTGGCTCGAATCTCGACCTCATCGGTTCCGTCAAGCCAAATAATGTATTGACGATGCTTGCAGCAGGTGTGAAAGAAATGGCATTGACCAAGTATCTGATCGAGCAGGTTATGCTCTCAAACGAAAAACGCATGGAAGAGCTGCGTGAATTCATCCCGAACGCTAAAACTGAGGATTGGTATGTTGTCACAGCCGGACAGCGTGTCCAGGTCATCAAGGATACTGCCGCAGGCAAAGGCACACTCCAGTTCGGAACAGAAGTGGTAAGCGCATCAGACGGTTCAATCGCTGCCCTGCTCGGGGCATCACCGGGTGCTTCCACGGCCGTCCATGTTATGCTGGAGGTACTTGAAAAATGCTTCCCGTCACATATGAAGGATTGGGCACCAAAGATTAAAGAAATGGTGCCATCCTACGGATTGTCACTTGCCAGCAATCCTGAGGTATTCCAGAAGATCTTTGCATCCACCGCAAAAACGCTGGAATTGAACAAGATTGAGGCGGTTAAAGTAGGCGGGCAGAGCGTCTCGTAAAACAGAAGAGAAAGCAAAGAAGGACTTCCTATTCCAGGGGAAGTCCTTTTTCCTTTTTACAAAAACGAAAAAAGGAGATACAGATCAGCTGATCTGTATCTCCTTTTAAATGATGCGGCTGAGAGGACTTGAACCTCCACGATATTGCTATCACTAGAACCTGAATCTAGCGCGTCTGCCGATTCCGCCACAACCGCGTGTTGAAGTACTGCAATAAGAAATATAACATATTTTTTTGTTTCAGACAAGCATATTTTCTAAAGTTTTTTCCTGTTAAATCGGTCACAAATCACTTTCCTCATTCGTTTTATGATAAGCCAGAAAAAAAGGAGACGATAAAAATGGAGGAATTGCTGAACATCATGGTCATTGGCGGCGGGTATGCCGGGATCAATCATATCATAGCACTAAAGAAAGAGTTTCAGGAGGAGGCAGCCAGAAGTATTCGGATTATCCTGGTTGATCAAAATGCGTTCCATCTTAAAAAGGTGAATTTATTTAAGGGAATCGTTGAGAAGGATGTCTCCAATCTAAAGATTCCTTTGAAACAGTACTGCGGCCCTGATGTAGAATTTATTCAGGGAGAATTAACATCGGTTCTTCCTAAAGAACAAATCGTTCATATTACAGCGGCAGATGGTACTTCCAAATCTCTGCATTTTGACCGATTGGTTCTTGCCCTGGGCAGTGTAGTGCAAGAAGTGAATTCAGAATGTGGAGGAATAACACTCAGTAACCTGCAAAATGCGCAGCTGATCAGGGAGCAGCTATTGAAAATGACGACTTCCACAAAGAGCATGCTGCGGGTGGCGATTATTGGCAGTGGAATTACAGGAATAGAAACGGCAAGCGAGGTTTGTTTCATGATGAAAAAAGAACTAGAAAAAGAAGGTAAGGGCGGGAGGAGCATTGAAATAGTACTTATTAACAATAAACATAGAGTATTAGAGGAAGTTCCTGAGAAAATAAGTGCGCGTCTTGAACAGAGACTGAGGAGGCAGGGAGTGATTGTACTCCATAATCAAAGAGCAGTACAACATTTAAATGGAAGGATTATCTTCACTGACAAAACAGAGCTGGAGGCGGATGCCTGCATTTGGACAATCGGTTTAAAGCCCCATCCCTGTCTTCATTCTTTAGGTCTCTCTGTGACAGAACAGGGAAAAGTCATGGTGGATTCATTCTACCGTATCAAAGAAAGTGATTATATTTATGCCATTGGGGACTGTATCCATGTGGTGGATCCCGTAAGTGGAAAAGCAGCAGCCATGAGCTGCAAGGAAGCCATTTCCCATGGGAAGCGGCTTGCCAAAATCATAAAAGCCGGGATACAGGGCACAAAAGCAGTCTCCCATCGTACTTTCCCTGATTTTCTTTGTATTGGCCTCGGTCCGGACGATGCGATTGTATGGGCAAGTAAATGGGGTTCAGATTTCGTGCTTACCGGTAAATTGGCATTGAAAATAAGGGAGTATACATGGAATGCTGCGAGTATAATTCACTGAAGGAAGGAGGCGGGGGTTATGGAACTGCAGAACCTTTATTCACAATTCCAGCCGCTTTTGTTTTCGATCGCTTACCGGATGCTCGGCAAAGTCTCTGATGCAGAAGATATCGTTCAGGATGTATATGTGCAGGCAGGGGAAAAAAACATTGGAAATGTGGAAAATGTGAAGGCGTATCTTTGTAAAATGGTTACAAACATATGTATAGACCATTTAAAATCTGCCGCACATAAACGAGAGGTATATCCTGGCCCCTGGCTTCCGGAACCATTGATCCAGGATGATAACAACCCCATCATGCAGGTGATGAAAGGGGAGACTATTTCATTTGCCATCCTGATGCTTCTGGAAAAACTGAAACCAGTCGAGAGAGCCGTTTTTATTCTCAGGGAAGTATTCCAGTATGATTATCGGGAAATTTCACAAATGTTAAACCGGAGTGAAGTGAACTGCAGAAAAATATTCAGCCGGGTAAAGGACAAATTCCCAATGATTCAAGAAGATATGAAAGCACCGAATGACCCCGAAACAGATAAAATTATTCAAAACTTCGTATGGGCATTGAATGAGGGAGACATGAAGAAGATTGAGGAATTAGTGTGCCATGACATTATCCTCTATTCCGATGGCGGCGGAAAGGTATATGCTGCCTTAAAACCAGTGAGCTCGAGGGTATTGGTTGTCCGGTTTATTAAAAATCTGCTGTCACAAAACGATAAGGAGCAAACCATTGTTAAAATCGTGAAGGTAAATGGGGAGACCGGACTTTTGGTTAAGGGTGATGACGATGTCAAAACAGTCATCTGTTTTCATGTTAAAAACGAACATATTTCTAAGATTTATATAGTGAGGAATCCGGATAAATTAAAGCATGTGAATCTATATGAATAATTACAGTGATGTTATAGATGGGGGAACTCATGAGTGGAAGCGTATACGTTGAAGAAGGTGCCTGTCCCGGAAAAATCGATAGCCGGCAGATCCTTGCCTGAGATACACTTTTACGATGCCTATAGGGTTTTACTGCCTGATAAAGGGGGTGCTGACGTTAAGCATATAGCCATCGGGTTTTTAACGGCTTCTCCTTCCTGGGTGGATGCCTTAATGAATGTGCGGAATAAAATCGTAAGCTTAATAGGGTTAAAGACTTCCAGCCGGAATAAGGGGAATTTAATAATAGAAGAGGGAGGTCAGATAGGGATATTCAGGGTATTGAAGTGCAGTCCTAATGAGATTGTACTGGGCGAGGATGACCGGCATTTGGATTTTCGTGTGTCTATTTATGTGGAGAAAATGAATGAATCGAACTACCTAACCGTTTCGACTCTTGTTTATTATAATAATTGGGTTGGGAAATCGTACTTTTCCATCGTAAAGAGATTTCATAAACTGATTGTCCCAGCGATGATGAAGAGGATGACTTTTCTAAATTTAATAAATACTATCGGCAACAATCCAGAAGGTTAGAATTAGATGACAAGCTTTTTGGAATGTTAAATGCACTTAAGCAGCATCACGATACGGAAACGGGTATTGAAGTACCATTGTTTAATTATAAATCAGAGATTATTTTTTAAAAATGTCAGGTTATAAAAGCCTGGCTTTTTTAATTTCAAGTGACCTAGCATGTCCTTTTTTTGTCAGTAAGTATGTGGGCAGGATTTAAAAATTGAGCCACTGAAATTACTAAAAAGGACTACTTATTTATGGAACAAACAATAAGATCAATGCAAAAGGGAATGTTGAAGGAAATCTCGCAAATGCCAATGAGTTATACGATTATGTTCAATTGGATTTGATTACTAATACCGATCTTGTGGTTTATCCGCAAAATGGAAAGGCAGTTCAAACTAACCACCAGCCAAGCGGGTACATCGGGGGACGGGGGGCTTTTTGGTTTCTGCAAAATATAGTGGGCCGGTTCAAAACTTTTAGTGGATATATCTGGTACAATCACATGGAAAGGAGGCACCAAAATGGAAACTAAACCTGGTACCGTACTTTGTATCATCATCGTCCTTTTTAGTGTTTTACATTACTTTTTGAAGTCTCCAATAATACCCTTAACTATGGGTGTTCTCTTCTTACTACTACTCGGAATGGCTTTTATGAAAGCAGTAAAGGAAAAGGAGAAATGGCGTGCTTACGGTATAACGGGATGTGCATTATTTTTTGTCCTTTTGATGCTTAACTATTTTAAAATAATATGATACCTATTTTTATTAAAAGACTACTAAGGAGCATCCTTAGTAGTCTTTTCTTGGAATGAATGCAATTTTAATATTTTTTGGAGGCTGTAGAAAATGGAGTGTATACAAATTATTGGTAAAAATTACACATACTTTCAATATCTTTTGTTATATTAAAATAATTACATAGATGTTACAATTATTATTGCATCAAGACATAAACATACATAAAGGGGAATGAGTTATGGCTAAAGATAAACAACTAAATAAGGTAAGAAAGCCTTTCTATAGACGCTGGTGGGTTTGGGTTCTTGCTGTGATTATCATAGTTTCTATTGCAAATGGTTCAGGTGGATCTTCTGACACTTCTGATACTGCTGCCACAAAACAAGCTGAGAAAAAGACTGACCCTGTTAAGGAATTAAAGAAAGTTGATGAAGCCCAGAAGGTCGTTGACAAACTTGAGAAGCAAGTTAAGGAAGCTGCTAAGGAAGAACCAGTTCAAGCAGAAGAACCAGCTGCACCAGCACAGCCTGAA
Source organism: Paraperibacillus esterisolvens (assembly GCF_046237625.1). Taxonomy (GTDB): domain Bacteria; phylum Bacillota; class Bacilli; order Bacillales; family DSM-1321; genus Paraperibacillus; species Paraperibacillus esterisolvens. Next base: position 1,988,526 of record NZ_CP143545.1, read on the forward strand.
ATGACAGTATCTCAGGAAAACGCGCTTGATAAAGCTAATTCTTACCTTGACTATACTGCCTTTTCTAAAACTGGACTTGTTAAGCAATTAGAGTTCGATAAGTTTTCTAATGCTGACGCAACGTTTGCTGTAGAACATGTTACTGCTGATTGGAAAGAACAGGCTGGACAGAAAGCAAAAGATTATATGGACTATTCTTCATTCTCACGTCAGAGCCTCATTGATCAATTAAAGTTTGATGGGTTCACAACAGAAGAAGCTGCGTACGGTGCTGATCAGGTAGGGCTTTAATTTGAAGTGAGTTTCTTCAATGACAAGCTGTATACTGCCCTTAAGGTATATGACAATGGCATATGTAGAACTGAGAAAGAACAATACTACTGAACTGCCTGCCAGGTCAAAAAGAGTAAGTAAAGACCTATAAAAAAGAAAGACAACTGACACTCCTAATGAGTGTCTTTTTTGTCCTTTCTAGCATTTTAAACTTGCGAATTTTTATACACATGTAATGTAGTCAATATAACTACTACAGAGGTAAAAATGAATTAAATGGTCATTCCCGGCAGGTTGTTTTGAACTTTTAAAAATAGTTCCAAACAACCTTTTTAAATTGGTATCATACCTTAATAGTTTTGAACCCATTCTTATTCACCTATCCTGCTCCTTTAGTAAAATTGCGTTTCTAATGCATTAAAGAATGCAGCAATAGTTCCATACTTATAAGTCGTATTAGTACCTTGAATCCCCAATCCAAGGACATTTCCCTTTTAAAAGCGATGATTTGTCCTTGCATCTCTAACCCAAAGACATACCCCCTCCCCAAAAGCGGCATTTTATCCTCGGAACTAAAAATAAAGCACGCTTTCCATCCCGCCATGAACAAACACTTTGTCCTTGGAATACAAAGATTAAGGAAATATATGGGCATCCTTTTTCTGTAAACCCACCTATATTTTTCAACGGTTATCCCTTACTATAAAAATAGGAAAATATTATCTGGAAAGGAGTTTTGTGTAAATGATTAAAAAGGGTTTGGTTTTCTTGTTTGCGCTGGTTTTAAGCCTGGCTGGAGTGGTGCCTGCAAATGCGGATACCGATACAACACCGCTGATTCTAAAATCCACTTCAATCAGCGGGGCGGATTTCCGGACAGGGGACATCATTACAATGCACTTTACGGTTGAAGAAGATTTTGAGTCAGGACCTGCGCCTGATGCCGATATTAAATTAATGCACAGTTCCGGCCAGGATATTTACAGCATGATGCGGTATACCGGTAATAATACGTATGAATTTTCGTACCGTGCCGACAGTCGTCTAGTACAGGGGGAATGGCATGTATCGGATATAACGCTGTATGACAATGCACGCAATGAACAGACCTATGACTCCAGTTCAGTTTTAATATCAAAACTGCGCTTCCGGATGCTCGACGGCGGCACCGATACAACTGCGCCGGAGCTTACCTCGGTAACTCTAAGCAAAACGACTGCCCAGCCCGGTGACAAAGTGATTGTCACCATCGGGTATAAAGAGGAAGAAAGCGGTTTGTCACATGGATCTGTACAGCTGAGGCATATTGAAACATTAGATTACAGCCTTTTCAGCAATATTTATTTTAACAATGATACCGGGAAGTATGAGGCGGAAATCACGATTCCAAAGTATGTAAGGAACGGAGTTTATGATATCGGTAATCTGTCCCTCTCAGATAAAGCTGGAAACCAAATCAAGTATTGGGCCGTATGGTTTCCAATGCTTGCTGAAGCCCAATTGACGATTTCAGGTGGGATTAAAGATAATACCCGCCCGGTATTCCAATCTATTACTGTCGACAAGAAGGAGCTCTATCCCGGCGATTCCTTGAATGTTGTTGTGAATGGGTCGGATACTGGTTCTGGCCTTGCGCAAGTCGCGGTGCAATTCACTGGAAAGGAATTTCATAACGCAAATGATACATTTTGGGATAACTTGACTGTAACCAGTTCCAATAATCAATGGACTGGAACATTGAAGGCTCCCAAGTTTTTGAAAGATGGAGTTTATTATATCGAACAAATTTACCTGAGAGATCAGGTCGGGAATACAACCCATGTTGAAGTTACTGACCACTTGCCGACGGTAAAAGTGTTACCGGTGTTCGCTGGAGTCACTTCAGGAGCCATCAAAAAAGGCAGCACGTTTGACCCGATGGCGGGAGTCAGGTTCTTCTCCAATCTGGAAGGTGATAGGACAAAGGACATCGTCGTAAAGGGTTCGGTCGATTCAAAAATCAACGGAATTTACTTGCTGACATACTCAATGGATAAGTACAATTCCTACAGGTGGATGACAGTAAATGACCCGCAGGCTATTGACCCGGTTTATTTTAACGAAAATGTTAAAATCGGTGTTCCATCAAACAGCTCGGTCAGCCTGTCTGACGGCAGTACAAATAAGATTATTTCGGCGGAAACAACCGTGACCAAGGATGGAACGTATCAACTAACTAACAACACAGGCGTAACGCCGAATTCATCCAAACTCTCGTCCGCCTACCAAACGGACGCAGTCACACCAATTCCAGCCAGGCAGACGATGAAGTTCATAATTGACCGGGTAAAACCGGCAGCACCTGTCCTTAATACTGTTTATAGTCAATCTGTATCTGTCAGCGGAAAAGCTGAAGCCTACTCAACTGTGAGGGTCCTGAAGAATGGTGTGTATCTTGCCCAAGGGAAAGCGGACGCAGCCGGAAAGTTCTCGGTCCGCATCCCGAAACAAAGTTACGGGACAAAGATCTCTGTCCAGGCAATTGACAGGGCGGGCAATGCTGGCAGTGCTTCTGTAAAAACAGCGCTGTATGTACCTGGCCTTGATGCAGTCAGTAACCGCTCAACCTATGTGACTGGGAAATCTTTTTCAAAAAGCAAAATAAAAGTCTACTCCAACGGGATGCTCATCAAGACAGGGTACGCAGATTCCTACGGTAATTACAAAATCACCATTCCAAAGCAGACTGCCGGGAAAGTAATGAAGGCAGTCGAAACTTCTGTCAGCGGAAAGAGCTTTACAAGCCTGCCGGTAACGGTTTCTGATAAGATCGCACCAGCCGCTCCAGTCCTCAATAACGTGTATAGTCAATCCACAGCAGTCACCGGCAAAGCCGAGGGCAGATCGACTGTCAAGGTGTTGAAAAATGGTGCGTATCTCTCCCAGGGCAAGGCGGACGCAGCTGGAAAGTTTTCAGTAAGCATCCCGAAGCAGCGCTATGGAACGAAAATCTCCGTTCAAGCAATCGACCGGGCGGGCAATGCTGGCAGTGCTTCTGTGAAAACAGTGCTGTATGTGCCAGGCCTGGACCCAGTCAGCACTCTCTCAACCTATGTGACCGGAAAATCATTTTCAAAAAGCAAGATAAAAGTCTACTCCAACGGGGTTTTCCTCAAGACGGGGTACGCAGATTCTTCCGGAACCTACAAAATTACGATCCCGAGGCAGGCCGCGGGAAAAGTAATCAAGGCAGTAGAGACAACCGTCAGCGGAAAGAGCTTTACAAGCCTGCCGGTCACGGTGTCGAATTAAAAACGCCGGAGGATCATGATCTCTTTAATAGTGTGGAAATTGAAAGAATGGAAGAGCGGAAAGATGCCTGAGGTTAAATGTAACTAATATAAAGTATCTTTGAGTTGAATTTATGAAACCTGAAGAAGGTAATTACAGAATGCCAATAATGGGTGAACCAGTATTGGCATTCTGTATGTTTCAATAAATCATCCTTCGAGGTGTTTTTTTTTATGCATCTAAGTGGACACGCTTTAAAATATATTTGTCCTGCTTTGTTGCTAGTTTAAGGTTTACATCCTAAAGTGGTATCTGAACTATTATGGCTATGGTAATACATTAAAAAGTGACTTAAATATATTGGCTGACCTAGTAAAATTTGTCCTTTGTTTTGCTTTATTTATTATTGTTACTATGTTTATTAAAACGATTACTAAGGGGCGTCCTTATGACTTCAGTTAAGCTATACAGGAGAATAAACATGGACAGGAGTAGTACATTTTTTGGGTTACTAGAGAAACTTTTGTCTACTTTTTAAGTAGTTTGTATCTTTTAAACGCCTTGATAGGAACTTCAGGTTTATCAAAATATTCAGGATCATGGTAAGGCATATCTATTTCATTCCAATCAAAGTTATCATCTACACAGGAAATAAATAAATCAAACCCTTCGTTATCAGATGGTGAAAGGGTAGTTCTTATTTCTCCATATTCTAAAGCAATGTCAATGGCTGTACGTAATTCCTCTAATCCAGTACGATTAGCTACTATAAAAGAATCTCCATGCCACATCCGTTGTCCATAAATATGGCATACTGGCATAGGTGTATCCTCATCATATCCACTATTTATTAACTTTTTTAATTTATCATATATTTGTTCTGGGGAATTGTTGTATAAATAGACATCCATTGTACATTCCCCATAACCTCTTGGCACGCCTCTTCTCCCAAATTGTGAAGTGAATTCCCCGTATAGTTCATTGTATTCTATAAATAGAAAACGATATGGACCTTTCCAATCATCTACAATATAGAAACAAAGAATTTGTTCTCCATTTTTGCTGTAGACGAACCGATAAAGAGTATCACCTAGACGATCACTCCCAACCAACTTAAAATTATATTTTTTAGCCCTTTTTGGTTTTAATTTTTCGTCTTGAAATGGAGTGTCTGGTATATAAATTGCTTTAAAAAGTTTGGGATCTTTCATTTTCTCACCTCAGAGTCGTAATTTTTTGAATTTTAATAGAAACAGACTATACTTTTCTTAACAATAAAAACAATAGCAAAAGAAGTTCAGAAGAAGTCCTCTTAGCATATCCTAACCTATATCATCTTTTATTGATTAGGCAGCACATATACAGAGAACGGAGTCCCAAAGTGAAAAAGGGATTTATACTTGTAGAAGTACAGTGCAATAGTTCCTTAAAAAGTTTATATCATTCTGTTTGTACCCCGTAAGGGCAGCAGCAGAATCTGGCAGGTTAATTAAAGAAACTACCATTATGTAATATAGTGGTAGTCTTTTTTACTACAGAAATAAGTGCCAATTTATCAAATGAAACAGTTGAAGAAATACCTTCGAATATGAACTAACGATCAATGACGGTTTTGTAGAAGACATATTATAATATAAACCGATGATTGAAGAAAGCCACTGGGGGGAGAAAGGCCATCCACAAATTACCTGTTAAAATAAAAAATCCCACCAGAAGGTGAGATTGATATTTTAAAAAATAAGCATACTTCCACTAAATATTACTAGTGAATATAGAATATAAAATAGCCAATCATTCATCCGTTTTGACCCATATGTACCAGTAATTTTGCCAAGTAAAGCTTGGATTTTATGAAAAAACAAAATAATAATGGCTAGTATACTGGCTATAGTAATAATTATTTGTATGAAAGTATGTGATAAGGAGCCTAAAAACATTGAAATTATGGTTAAAGCACTAATTAAGATAAAAAAGTTCACAGTATGTTGCTTTTTTATATTTTCCACAGCTAGCACCTTCCTTTACTTATAATTTTATCACATTTTCCTTTTGAGTAATTAGGTAATTTACAATTATGTGAAAATTTGGAAAAGGTGTCTTTTGTCCTGTTGTTAGAATTTTTCTAATATAGAATAATCAACTTTTATAAAGGAGTTTGTAAAAAGTGAGCAAAATTTTATTATTCTCCATTTTTGCGTTTTTATTTATAACATACAAATTTATCAAAGTGTTTAAAATCAAGGAGGTACCCAAGAATAACAAACTAATTGCATGGTCGTTATATGGGATTAGCATCGTTGGATTGGTTACAGTAAATATACTATTTTAAAATGCGGTGATTATATGAAGGCAAGAAACGGCTTACCGATTCAAGGCGGAGGCAAATCGATGCTAATGCAGGCGATCGAGGGTCTTGGATATAATCCGGGCTGACAAGCGGAAACCATGCAAGTCGTAAGCGAAAGTCCTTTAACGTTTAGGTCGCAGATAGATGGCGTTGATGTGGATCCGGATGACTATGAGATTAACGCGGAATTGACCGATGTAAAAGTTGGGGAACGCTTCCTTGTATTTTACGATCACGATAGTTCGGCGCGATAAGCCGTCCGCCTACTTTAAAAGCATAAATTGCTCAAACATTTCGCTCATTGCGAGAGTTTCGGACGTGGCGAATGGCGATGCCTCGCGTTTGTACTTCCTAACTGTTTTCCGCATAATAAAAAACCGCCATTCGAATAATTCGTAACGGCCGGTTTTGCGATAAGTCTAATTCGGTTTTATAACGCAGTTTTGTACGGTCATCAGACCGCCCGAAGACCGAGCAAGTAATTCATGAAATGGCGGGACCGTGTGGGAATCGAACCCACCAGAGACGACACGCGCCTCTCACGCGGTTTTGAAGACCGGGGAGCGCACCAGCTGCCCATCCGGCCCCGTATAGACGCAGCTATATCAACGTTTCAAGCATATAACCAAACGTATTTTAACTACCTTTTAAACGTATACAATTTAGCAGGGCACGTATCATAATAGCGGAAATAGTGCTTTTAATCAAGTGTTGTTCCATCAAAACAAAGATTGGTTGCAAAGCATCTTGTAGGTCAATTTAAAAGAACAGGATTGTTATGGGGTCCTTTTATACGCCATCTTGGAATGATATGATAGCACGTTTTACAGTTCTTTACGCTAGCTTAAAGTCTATTTTGAACTGAAATAAGCAGAATATTATTAGCTTATTCGGATTTATTTGCATTTTACGTGATGTTAAAAGCTAAAACAAAATAAATGAACCAACTGAGATGGCCTATGGCTGTCTTTTTTATTTAAATAAAAAAGCAATGCCAATTATTCAGCATTGCCCTCATTTCCTGTCTTATCATTCGCCTGAAGCAGGTCCTGCTTGCTGATAAGTATAATCTTCTATTCAATGAAAGGGTTTTCTGCCATGAACAGCTGACCCTTATCATTTGCATTAAGGCGATTTAGTTATATATACTTGAAAACATGCATTTTAGGGTATTGGAATTCCTGGAAGGAAGCAGAATAAGAAATACCTAAAAATACTTGCGACAGTCTAGAAAATTAAGAGGTGGTAGGATGAAACCGAAAGTTGAATTAATAAATGTAACAAAAGTGTTCGGGAAATCCCCAAAGAATGCTATTCAGTTATTAGAAAAAGGATATTCCAAAAAAGAAATCCTGAAAGAGACCGGCTTAACTGTAGGTGTAAATAAGGCCAGTCTGGAGGTATATCCTGGCGAAATCTTCGTGGTTATGGGTTTATCCGGCAGCGGCAAATCCACGCTCATCAGGATGCTCAATCGGCTGATTGATCCCACAATGGGACAGATTCTCATAGATGGCAGTGATATTGTAAAAATGACTGTTCCTCAGCTAAGAGAAGTCAGAAGAAACAAAATCAGCATGGTTTTCCAGAACTTCGCACTATTTCCCCATAAAACAGTACTTGAAAATACAGAATACGGACTTACCCTGAAAAACGTCCCGGCAGAAGAAAGAAGAGAAAAGGCAATGCAGTCACTTTCAGTTGTCGGCCTGAAGGGGTATGAGCACCAGTTCCCATCACAGCTTAGCGGCGGCATGCAGCAAAGGGTCGGACTCGCAAGGGCGCTGGCCAGCGATACCGATATTTTGTTAATGGATGAGGCATTTAGTGCTCTTGATCCCCTTATCCGTAAAGACATGCAGGATGAATTGCTTGAGCTTCAGGAAACATTGAAGAAAACTATCATTTTCATTACACATGATCTTGATGAAGCTCTCCGTATAGGTGACCGGATTGCACTCATGAAGGACGGCAATGTGATACAAGTGGGCTCTCCGGAAGAAATCATGATGAACCCGGCGAATAGCTATGTAGAAAGATTCGTGGAAGATGTGGATTTATCAAAAGTACTTCTGGCATCTCATGTTCTTAAGCGTGCTGAAAGAATGACTCCTGACCGCGGGCCGCGGGTTGCGCTTCAAATCATGAAAGCTCAAGGATACTCCAGTATCTTTATTGTAGACCGCAAACAAAAACTGTTAGGCGCCATCAGCGCAGATAACGCGTCAAAGGCAATGACAGAAAATAAAACTGTAGAGGATGTAATGGACAGAGATATAGTTACTGTCTCTGAGGACACACTGTTATCTGAAGTGATCGAGGCCCTTTCCCAGTCCATATACCCCGTAGCAGTCACCGATAAGGATAACCGCTTAAAGGGTGTAATTGTCCGCGGTGCTGTCATAGGAGCACTTGCAGGAAACAAAGAAGATATAAATATTAGGGAGGCTGAATAAAATGGGTCTTCCTCAATTGCCGCTCGCTCATTGGGTAGATATAGCCATCAGCTGGATCGTTACGCACTTCGAGGGTCTATTCAGCGGTATATCTGCCATTACAGAAGGTTTTATTGATAAGTTAGTTAAAGTATTGGAACTCGGACCTCCGCTGGCATTAATTATAATCATTTCATTGCTGGCATTTTACACCAGCCGCTGGACTGTCGGCATAATTACATTAGTTGGTTTACTTTTGATAGAAAACCTGGGACTTTGGGATGCAGCTGTAAATACGCTTGCCCTTGTACTTTCCTCAGTAATCATTACGATTGTGATCGGTATTCCGATTGGAATTTGGGCCTCTCAAAATGACAGGGTCCGGCGTGCAATAACACCGATCCTTGACTTTATGCAGACAATGCCTGGGTTCGTCTACCTGATTCCAGCAATCCTGTTCTTCGGGATAGGAGTGGTACCGGGTATTATTGCTTCAGTCATTTTTGCTGTTCCGCCGACAATCCGGCTTACTAACCTGGGCATTCGAGAAGTGCCGGGCGATTTAATAGAAGCTGCTGATGCTTTTGGTTCCACTACTTCACAAAGGCTGTTTTCACTTCAGCTCCCGCTGGCGACCCCCACCATTTTAGCAGGTGTGAACCAGAGCATCATGCTCGCACTATCCATGGTGGTTATCGCATCCCTGGTTGGAGCTCCCGGACTGGGTGCAGAGGTTTACAGGGCTGTCACTCAGGTACAAGTTGGCGGAGGGTTTGTGGCAGGGCTCGCTATCGTTATCATTGCCATTATTTTAGACCGAATTTCCCAAAACCTCCGGAAACCGGCATACAGCCGCATTGTACCGAAGAAATTTGCTTATGGAACATTGATCATTCTCCTTATAGGTGCCATGATTACTGTATCAGTCAGGGGTGAAGGTGCTGATAAAGGTGCTGCAAACTCAATTGGGGGACAGGTTGATTATAGAATTGTCGGCATCGACCCTGGTGCAGGGTTGATGAAGTCAGCTAAACAAGCTTTGAAGGATTACGGCCTGCAGGAGGATTGGACACTGGTCGAGGGATCTTCCGCTGCTATGACAGCAGAACTGAAGAAGGCTTATGACCGGAAAGAACCGATCATAGTCACTGGATGGACCCCCCACTGGATGTTCTCCAAATATAAGCTGAAATATTTAAAAGACCCCAAAGGCACTTTTGGTAAAGATGAAACCATCCATACTGTGGTCAGAAAAGGATTTAAAGAGGACAATCCAGGCGCCTTCAAGATCCTGGATCAATTCTACTGGCAGCCAAAGGATATGGAAGAAGTGATGGGTGATATCCAGGAAGGCATGAAACCTGCTGATGCTGCCGGCAAATGGATGGACCGCCATAAAGATGAAGTGAAAAAATGGACGGCTGGCTCAGTGAAAGGTAATGGCGAGAAAGTAAGCCTGGTTTATGTTTCATGGGAATCTGAAGTGGCAAGCACAAACGTCATCGGCGCCGTCCTAAAAAGCCAGGGTTATGAAGTAACGCTTAAGCAGGTAGAAGCTGGACCTATGTTCACTGGAGTGGCCAATGGAAGTGCGGATGGTCTGGTAGCCGCATGGCTTCCAACTACACATCAGGATTATACGAATAAATATGGCAATCAATTTGTCGACCTGGGGCCAAATTTAAAGGGCACCAAATTAGGAATCGTAGTTCCAGAATATATGGAGATTGATTCTATAGAAGACCTGAAGAAATAAAACCGATAGAGACTTTCGTGAAAATAATCGTATGGAGACTGTCAGTTCAAGCCATTTTTTGGCGGGCTGACAGTCTTTTTTAAAAATTTGTTTAAAAGTTATGGATTTAACAAGGGTGCCTGACCCGGTTAATAGTACCTTGTTCGGAAACTTTTCATTTAATCCTATAAATTAAAAAAGTGAAATTTGGAGCTTTATTATGGAGAAGGGGAAATGATTCTAATTGTTAGAGACCTCGGTTTGACTCTATTCACCCACAGCCAATTAACTTTATTACTCTTGTATTTGCCATATACAGCTGACTATAATAGAAGTATAATTCTATGAAAAACTGGGGTGGACTTTTTGCTGCAAGGTTGGTTTTTATGGTTTATCCTGTTTTGGGTTGTTTTATTGGTCGGACTGTTTGCGATCGGCGGCTTTTTTATGTTCCGGAAGTTTCTGAAGCGGCTTCCCAAGGAAGATGGACGTTCCATTCTTGATTGGGAAGAGCATTATGTAAATGAGACGAGAAGCCTCTGGAAACAGAAGGAAAAGGATCTGCTGGAAGATTTGGTGAGCCCGGTGCCTGAGCTGTTCCGTGATGTTGCGCGCCAGAAGATTGCCGGGAAGATCGGTGAACTTGCGGTACAGGAAAAAGCAAAGCGAATTACGGAAGACTTGATTATCCGCGGATATATTATGGCGACTCCAAAGCGTGATCATAAGTTTCTGCTGAAAAAATTGAATCAGAGACAAGTGGATGTGGCTCCATATCAGCATTTGTTTCAGTGATCGTCCAGGAAGCCTGCAGGCATAAGATGCTATGCAGGCTTTTTTTGGGTCCTTAGTAATACAATGAAGAAACAGCCTGCCTCTCTATTTGCCTCTATTTCACTGGAAAAGGGATAAATATCAACAGATTCGGTTAAAGTAAGGGTGATTAATATCAACTTATCGCCTATAGCAGCTGAAATAACCGGCCAAGGCGCTATTTGGAAGGTTAGTATTGCCTGGCCCATAATTGGTTCTCAGGCAGACGCTGCTGTTAAAGAATGATATAAGCAGATGCATTCATGAAATTCTTTCAGCTTTGGTATAGGAATGGATCAAGCCGCTACAGAACAGCTATACGCACAAAAAAAGGATAGCGGGAGCTGCAGTGGCTCCGTCTATCCTTTTTTATGCCAGGCAGTAATGGCCCAACGGGTGCCTGCTTGCTAAGGCGGCCAAGGATTTGCAGGTTCGGTACAGCTGATGATTTAGATGTTCTTCGTACTGCCTTTTATAATTCAGCAACTGTTCAAGCTTCATCTCTTCATGAATGATAGAGTGAAGGATTACTTCGAGAATTTCTTTTCTATTTACAAGACCTTTCATGTTTTCACATGTTTTGTACTGCCCCTTTAAGTCGCCAATTCTTTGAGTAAACGTATGCTCATCCCTTTGGATGGACCTAATCTGGTCCACAAGGCCGCCCCTCAGCTTCAACAGCATGATCAGGTTTTCGTCTGCCATTCCATCAGCTCCCTTCAGCTCTAAGGTAACTCATCACTTTGAAGGAAAATGGTTGAATTTGTTAAATAAATGTAAATGAGCATATTAGTACCAAGTCTTAATACTAGTTGATATAATACTCACATCAGTTTTATAGTTTAAAGCAGAATACAGCATTTAACAGAATAGAGGTTGAATTTCTTGGAAATCACATCATTGACAGCACCAGAATCCTATAATATTGCAGATGAAATCGAACGCCATAAGTCAGATAAGCATGCACTGATCTGGCTGAATGAAGCGGGTGAAAGGAAAACGATTAGCTATTCGGAACTGATCAGCAAAGCAAATCAACTTGCGAATGCTCTCTATCAGCTTGGCCTCCAAAGAGGGGACAGAGTCATTGTCATGACTCCAAGGCTCATCGAAGCTTATATCATTTATCTTGGCTGCCTGAAAGCGGGGATTGTGATAAGTCCAGCTTCCGAGCTCCTGCGGGCTAAGGATCTTGCTCATCGTATCAATCATTCAGAAGCAGCAGCGGTCATCAGTTATGGGCCGTTCACAACAGAATTTGAATCAATTGAGGAGGAGCTTCCTTTCCTTCAGTTCCGCCTCGCATTTGGCGGAGAAAAACCCGGCTGGGAGTCTCTTGAACACATCATGGATCAGCAGGAGGAGTCATTCACAGCTCCTGTAATAAATAGAGATGATCACGCATTCCTTGCATATACCTCCGGAACCTCCGGAATGCCAAAAGGAGTTGTCCACAGTCATGGCTGGGGCTATGCCCATTTAAGGACGGCCGCTTCCAAATGGCTGAATATCAGTGAGAATGACACCGTCTGGGCAACGGCTGCGCCTGGCTGGCAGAAATGGGTGTGGAGCCCGTTTTTATCCATCCTCGGTTCAGGAGCGACGGGATTTGTGTATAACGGCCGTTTCCAGCCTCACCGGTATCTGGAGCTGCTTGAAGAAAACCGGATCAATGTTTTATGCTGTACGCCGACTGAGTACAGAATGATGGCAAAGCTTGAGTCCATCGGGGAATTTTCGCTTTCAGACCTGCATACAGCTGTATCTGCCGGAGAAGCTCTGAACCGCGAAGTGATCGATGTCTTCAAGCGCCAGTTCCAGATCAGGATCCGCGATGGCTACGGCCAGACAGAAAGCACGCTCCTGATTGCAGGCCTTGAGGATGATGAAAGCAAGATCGGCTCAATGGGCAAGCCGCTGATGCAGGATTATATTGAAATCGTTGACGGAAGCGGACAGCCGCTTCCGCCGAATACAGCGGGAACGATCGCGGTCCGAAAAGATTTCCCTGCTCTTTTCAAAGGCTATTACAAGGATCAGGAAAAAACAGAGGCAGCAATTGCCGGAAACTACTTCCTGACCGGAGACCAAGCGTTAAAGGATGAAGACCATTACTTCTGGTTCCAAGGAAGAAATGATGACGTGATCATCAGCTCCGGCTATACCATCGGCCCTTTTGAAGTGGAAGACGCGCTCATGAAGCATGACGCTGTAAAAGAATGTGCGGTGGTTGCTTTTCCGGATGAAGTGCGCGGGAATGTAGTAAAGGCTTTCGTTGTCACAAAAGAGGGCGTGGAGGGTACAGAGGATTTAGTAAAAGAACTCCAGCAGTTTGTCAAAAATTTGACGGCACCGTATAAGTATCCGCGGAAAATCGAATTTGCCGAACACCTGCCAAAAACAGATTCCGGGAAAATCCGCCGTAATATTTTGCGTGATATGTAAAAGAGGGAGGGCTGAAATCAGGCCCTCTTTTTTTATTACTCTTTTCTAAAAGATGGTTGATCTCTGATTAGTTTTGTTTGTTAAGAGATTTAATTATTGAGCAAAGCTGCTTGGAGCGGAAGGCGCGAGACTCCTGATCCAGCTCCGAGACTTTCACCTTCAAGTCATAAGGAGTAACACAGCAGGATTGTGAAATAAGAAAATATGATATGCTTAATTTGCAAAAAATTCAAAAAAGGAGTCTTAACTATGAATCTGTTAACAATAAAAGAACTTAAATTACGCAATGAAATGATTGAAGCATTTCCGATAATGAAGCAGTTACGGACTCATCTTGACGAAGATACTTATCTTGATCTAGTAATGGAAGCACAAGAAGTAGATAGATATAAAATGTTTGCTTTATTTGATGATGATAAAATTGTGGCGGTTATCGGTTTTAAGCCAATGACAACACTGTATTATGGAAGATTTGTTTGGGTTTGTGATCTGGTTACGGATACTAATATAAGGTCAAAAGGATACGGAGAAAAACTACTTACATATGTCCATGACTGGGCACAAGAAAATAAGTATGAAAGTGTTGCCCTATCGTCAGGGTTACAGCGTATAGACGCACACCGTTTTTATGAGGGTAAGATGAATTATGACAAAGTAAGTTATGTGTTTAAAACATCTTTAAAATAAGTACAATGTTAAACTAACGGAATGAGCATGGAGGTCCAGCTCATTTTGTGTATTATTAAAACAACCTTAACCTTTAACATAGCCAAGAATAAAAATATAGGAGACAAGCTGTTTTCAAAAACTGGAGGAGTATGATGGATCAAACATCTATTAATATCGAGGAGCTGATGAACCATTATAATGTAATGGGTCTGAGTGTGTCTTTAATTAATGGCGGCGAAATCAGTTCTGTTGAAAATTATGGGCTGATAAAGGCAGGAACTTACCAAAAAGTGGACCATTCCACGATTTTTAATGCCTGCTCAATCAGTAAGTTTTTAACCTCTATGGTTGTACTGATATTAACAGAGCAGGGCATTCTCGATTTAGATGAGGACGTAAACAAAAAACTGACCGCATGGAGAGTCCCGCATCCTGATTTATCAAAAGAAAAGTTCATAACACTGCGAAACCTGCTGAGCCATCAATCCGGGATTATAGATCCTGAAGGAAGCTTTATGGAACTTATCCCCGGCAAAGGCTTCCCTTCCATGGCAGAAATATTATCCGGAGCAACACCATATTGCAAAGAATCTATTAAGATGAAATACGAACCAGAAAGCAGCTTTCACTATTCAGACGGGGGATATTGTGTTATTCAGCAAGTAATAGAGGATGTGACCCTGAAACCATTTGAAGAGATTGCAGATGAGCTGGTATTCCAGCCTTTACATATGAAACAGAGCACATTTCTGCATCATATATCTGAGGAGGTCCCAAGAAATTTTTCTGCCGGACACAACAAAAATGGCGGGGCAGTAAATGGGGATTATCCCATATATCCTTATCCCGCGGCATCCGGACTGTGGACTGCTGCTTCTGACCTGTCACTACTAGTGCTTGAAGTCATGGATGCCCTTCATAACAAAAGTAAGCTTGGTATCTCTGCACGCATGATGCAGGAGTTGATAAGTCCGCAGGGCTGCAGACCCTGGACTGGTCTGGGGGTATTTCTGGATGGTTCAGGCAGAGAAGTAGAAATATCCTCACTTGGCTGGGGATTGGGGTTTCAGTCCTTGGTGGCAGCCTGCCCTTATACAGGAAAGGGCCTTGCCGTCATGACAAATACTGATTCAGGGATACACCAGCTGGAGGGTATAATAGGCGCCATTTATAACTCTTACAATCTTAAATTATGTTAAATGATATTCCGAAGCTATAGTGCTATAATCTTCCTGAATGCAAATTGAAGGAGGAAAAAGATTGGCACTGCTGGAAAAAGAGTTTTCTGCCAGAATTGAAACAGAACGGTTAGTCATCAGGCCGCTCCAGGTTAAGGATTATTGGAACTGGCTGGAGTCATTCAAAAGCCGGCAGCCCTCACAGAACAGACATGACCCTGGAAGGCTGGATATGAGCATCTGTACACAGGAATGGTTCAGCAGCCTGGTGCAGAAACACCAGGAGCTGGGAGTGCAGGATACCGCCCATGTTTTTGGCGTATTCAGCAAAGAGGGAGGGGGGCATCTCGGCATGGTCGACTTTTCGACACTTGCCAGAGGAACTTTCCAATGGGCGCGAATCGGCTATACCATACATAATCAATTCTGGCAGCGGGGATACGGCAGCGAGGCAGTAACTGCCGCCATCGCCCTTGCGTTCAGTGAGCTGGACTTCCACCGGATTGAAGCTCATATTAACCTGGATAACGAAGCCTCCATTGCGCTTGCCCTCAGCGCCGGCATGGAGTTTGAGTGTGTAAGGAAAAACTTCATCCATGAACATGGAGAATGGACTGATCATCTTGTTTATTCCATTATCCGGAACGATTGACCGGATCGCTCAGATAGATCGTTTCCTTCCCCTGGCCATTTATTGTGCAGGGCTTTTATGAAAGCCTGAACGTTTCTCTTTTCTTCCATGATAGGGGAATATATATAGGAAAGAGTCCGGGTGAAGCGCTGGTTCCGCAGCTTGATGACGGACAAATTATTTTGCAGCACATCCCGCCTGATTACGCTGTGAGACAAAAGGGACAGCCCCATTCCCTGGATGACGGATTCCTTGATCCCCTGGTTGCTGCTGATGGTCAGGAGGGACTTTACCTTTAGTCCATTGGAACGGAAAACATGATCCAGATATTCACGTGTTCCTGATCCCAGTTCCCTTGTAATCCAGGCTAGATTTTGGAGATCTGTAATCGAAACATCACTTTTATTTGCTAAAATATGGTCGTTAGAAGCGACCAAAAAGAGCTCATCCTGCATGAAAGGGTGTACGGAAACAGTCTTCTCGTTGGTCTGTCCTTCTATAAGGCCGATATCTACCTGATAGGAATTGACGGATGCGACAATTTCCTCAGTATTGCCGATCGTCAGCTGTAATTCGAGCTCCGGGTAGAGTTTTTGCAGATCAATCAGCATGGAGGGAAGGATATATTCTCCGATGGTGAAGCTGGCCCCGATCTTAAGCTGCCCTTTAATGATATTCTGGCTTTCCAGTATGTCAATCCGGGTTTGATCATAGAGTGCAATCATTCGTTTGGCCCGCTCATATAGGATTTCCCCAGTAGGCGTTATTTTTAAATATTTGGGTGACCTCTGGAACAGCTGGGTCTGGAATTCCTTCTCCAGATTCTTGATATGAAGGGAGACGCTTGGCTGCGACATAAGGAGAAGCTCCCCTGTTTTCGTGAAGTTTTTCACTTCGGCCAGTGTTACAAAGGTTTTTAGTTCATCGTAATTCATTAGGTTCCTCCATTGATTAGAAATGTTAATAGTTATGATAATTAAAATTTATTTTACTAATGAACTCATATTCGGTAAAGTGATACATGATAAACTTTTTGATTTTTAATATAATTAATACCAACTTATTTGATAGGTAAAATAGAAATGCGGTTCTGCATTCGATTAACCCATGATAAGAATCCTTTTGTGAGGTGGATATTGTTGCAACTTCAGGTATTTAACAGCCCGTTTAATGAGGAGCAGGCAGAGCTCCTTAACCGCCTTCTGCCAAGTCTGACTGAAACACAGAGAGTCTGGCTGAGCGGCTATCTTGCAGCATCACAGTCAGGGACGGGAACAGGGGTAGAGCCGACGGCAAATTCTGCAGCGCCTGCTCCACAGGTCTCCAGGGAAGTGACCATCCTATTTGGTTCCCAGACAGGCAACGCACAGCGCCTTGCTGAAAAGTCCAAGAAACAGCTGGAAGCGGAAGGTTTTAAGGTTACCGTTTCTTCCATGAATGATTTTAAGCCTAACACGCTGAAAAAACTCGATAACCTGCTGATTGTTGTGAGTACGCATGGAGAAGGGGATCCTCCTGATAACGCCATTTCCTTCCATGAATTCCTGCATGGAAAGAGGGCGCCAAAGCTTGAGGATCTGAAATATTCAGTCCTTGCACTCGGCGACAGTTCCTATGAGCTGTTCTGTCAGACAGGGAAGGAATTTGATCAAAAGCTTGAGGAGCTTGGTGCACAGCGCCTGTATAACCGGGTGGATTGTGACCTCGACTTTGATGAGCCTGCTCAGGAATGGCTTGATGGCATTACGAAAAGTCTTAAAGGCAGCTCTGCGGCAGAAGCAGCCGTACAGCCTTCCGCGCCGCTTGCTGCTCCGGCTGAATCAGAGTATTCCCGGACAAATCCGTTCAGGGCAGAAGTGCTTGAAAACCTGAATTTGAACGGCCGCGGGTCCAATAAAGAAACACGCCATCTGGAGCTTTCGCTTGAAGGTTCCGGACTGACCTATTCACCGGGAGATGCCCTTGGTATTTATCCTGAAAATGATCCGGTGCTGGTTGACATGATTCTCGGCGAAATGGGCTGGAACCCGGATGAAGAAGTGGTAATCAACAAGCAGGGTGAAAAGGCAGTACTAAAAAAAGCCCTGACCATCCATTTCGAAATAACAGCCCTGACGAAGCCGGTGCTTGAAAAGGCTGGAGGTCTTTCTTCCGGTGAAACGCTGAAAGGCCTGCTATCGTCAGGAAATGATGAAATAAGATCTTATATCGAAGGCCGCGATCTGCTTGATTTGCTGCGGGAACATGGTCCATGGGAGGTTTCTCCACAGGAGTTCGTAGATATCCTGCGAAAAATGCCGGCCCGCCTCTATTCCATCGCAAGCAGTCTGGAGGCGAATCCTGATGAAGTCCACCTGACAATAGGTGCCGTACGTTATGATACGCATGGTCGAAGCCGCAGCGGAGTGTGTTCGATTTTATGTGCCGAGCGGCTTCAGCATGGCGACACGCTTCCTGTTTTCATACAGGAAAACCAGAACTTCAAGCTTCCGTCCGATGAAACACCGATTATCATGGTGGGTCCGGGGACAGGCATCGCTCCATTCCGTTCCTTTATGCAGGAGCGTGAGGAACGAGGTGCTGAAGGGAAATCATGGCTCTTCTTCGGAGACCAGCATTTTGTTACAGATTTCCTGTATCAGACAGAATGGCAGAAATGGCTGAAAGAAGGCATTTTAACAAGAATGGATGTAGCCTTTTCCCGTGATACAGAGGAAAAAGTGTACGTCCAGCACAGAATGCAGGAAAACGGCAGGGAACTGTTTAATTGGCTTGAAGAGGGGGCAGTTGTATATGTGTGCGGTGATGAGAAGAACATGGCCCACGATGTACACCAGGCTCTTATTGATATAATTGCAAAAGAAGGCAGGATGAGCCCCGAGAAAGCGGAGAGCTATGTTGCCAATATGCAGCAGGAGAAGCGTTACCAGCGCGACGTGTATTGATTTTTACACAGAAAGGAGCATCTCAACATGGTGAACCCAATACTGAAAGCGCCAGAAGGAGCGCCAAGTGACGTAGAAGGAATAAAAGAACGCAGTGATTTTTTGCGCGGGACATTGAAGGAAGTGATGCTGGATCGAATCAGCGCAGGCATCCCCGAGGATGATAACCGCCTGATGAAGCATCACGGCAGCTATCTGCAGGATGACCGGGACTTAAGAAACGAGAGGCAAAAGCAAAAGCTTGAGCCGGCTTACCAGTTCATGCTGCGCGTCCGGCTTCCGGGCGGAGTGACTTCGCCAGATCAATGGCTGGTCATGGATGACCTGGCCGAAAAATATGGAAACGGCACCCTGAAGTTAACCACCCGGGAAACCTTCCAGATGCATGGCATCCTGAAATGGAATATGAAAAAAACAATCCAGGGAATTCATGCTTCCCTTATGGATACTATCGCAGCCTGCGGGGATGTAAACAGGAACGTCATGTGTACATCGAATCCTTATCAGTCTGAAATACATGCGGAAGTGTATGAATGGTCCAAAAAGCTGAGCGACTATCTGCTTCCCCGCTCTCGTGCCTACCATGAAATCTGGCTGGATGAGGAGAAAGTAGCCGGGACACCGGAGACAGAAGAATATGAACCAATGTACGGGCCACTCTATCTGCCCCGGAAATTCAAGATAGGTATCGCAGTTCCGCCATCTAATGATATTGATGTTTTCTCCCAGGACCTGGGCTTCATCGCCATTGTGGAGGACGGAAAACTGATTGGCTTCAATATTGCAATCGGCGGCGGCATGGGCATGAGCCACGGAGATAAGGCAACTTATCCTCAGGTGGCAAAGGTTATTGGTTTTTGTACGCCGGATTCCATTCTTGAAGTGGCTGAGAAGATCATCACCATCCAGAGGGATTATGGCAACCGCTCTGTACGTAAGAATGCACGCTTCAAATATACGGTCGACCGCCTTGGCCTGGAAAATATCGTAGCTGAGATTGAGAACCGTCTCGGCTGGGGTCTGATGGAAGCCCGTCCTTATGCATTTGAAAGCAATGGAGACCGGTACGGATGGGTTAAAGGCATCAACGGAAAATGGCATTTCACTATGTTCATTGAAGGCGGAAGAGTGGCTGATTATGAGCAGTATAAGCTGAAAACCGGCCTTCGTGAAATTGCGAAAGTCCATAGCGGCGATTTCCGCCTTACTTCCAACCAAAATTTGATTATCGGCAATGTATCCAGTCAGAAGAAAAGACAAATCACAGCTCTTCTTGAAACATTCGGACTGACAGATGGCAGCAAATTTTCCGCGCTGCGCCGAAGCTCCATTGCCTGTGTGGCCCTTCCTACCTGCGGACTCGCCATGGCAGAAGCTGAGCGCTATCTTCCATCCCTGGTTGATAAAATCGATGAAATTGTCGACCGTGCAGGGCTGCGCGATAAAGAAATCACGATCCGCATGACAGGCTGCCCGAATGGCTGTGCCCGCCATGCGCTTGCTGAGATTGGATTCATCGGGAAGGCCCCGGGTAAATATAATATGTATCTTGGCGCAGCCTTTGACGGCAGCCGTCTCAGCAAGATGTACAGGGAAAACATTGGGGAAGAAGAAATACTAAAAGAATTGGACACTCTGCTTCCACGCTATGCGAAGGAACGCAATGAAGGCGAGCACTTCGGCGACTTCGTCATCCGGACCGGCATTATCAGGGCGACAACGGATGGCACAAACTTTCATGACTGACAGCTGAGAAAGACAGGGAATCCTGTCTTTCTTTAACCGTATTTGGAAAGAGGAGATTCGTTTGGCTGAAAATAGACAGCTTGATCCAGAAGTAAAGGAAAGCCGCAGAGCGGAATATGGTGTAGATGCGCTCTTTTTAAACAGATGGTCGCCGCGTGCGTTTACCGATCAAAAGATATCGGATGATGACTTATATAAAATTCTGGAAGCCGGGCACTGGGCAGCGTCATCGTATAATGATCAGCCATGGCGGTTTGTTGTGGCTAAAACGGAAGAGCAGCTGAAGGTATTTCATCAGTTCCTGAGCCCGTTCAATTTGAGCTGGGCAGAAAAGGTGCCGGTCCTCATTATGCTTGCTTCGGATACCAAGCGTGAAAATGGAGACGCTAATGGAGCTCATGCCTTTGATACGGGAACTGCCTGGGGATATCTTTCCCTTCAGGCCGGAATGCTCGGCATAAGCACCCATGCCATCGGCGGTTTTGATCGGGAAGCTGCCCGCAAGGCACTTAATGTACCGGAACATATCGAGCTTCATGCTGTCATTGCCCTCGGCTATCGCGGAGAGAAAGAATCCCTAAGCGAGGCCCTTCAGGCAAGGGAAATGCCAAGCGGCAGGAAACCGCTTAGCGAAGTCGTGCTGGAAGGCACATTCTAATATTGCCTAACAAGCCTGGATCCGTCATGGATCCAGGTTTTTTGCTTTTATTGAAATTGTTCAACCATGTTAAAATGGTAAGAGAATTTTAGTGGCGGAGGGTTTTTATGAAGAGAATCGCAGTCATAACAGCAGGGAAAACACATAGCGGGAAGACCACCTTTGCAAGAGAATTAGAACAGAAATTAGACCATTCCATTGTGATCGATCAGGACAATCATGCAGCATTTATTAATACTTATTATAGAAAACTATTGCCCAAGGATGGTCCTAATACCATTAAATATGCCATCACCCAGACCATTGCCGACTATGCAGTGAAGGAGACAGATTTCCATCTCATCATCTGCAGCTCAAACCTCAGCCGAAAGGGGCGTACGGCTTTGCTGAGTTATTACCGGAATCAAGGATTTTCAACCGTTCTAGTTTCTTTTCAAATAAGTGAAGACATTCTCCGTGAAAGGGTGAAGAACAGCAGCCGCAGCACTGATATTTTCAGAAGTGCTGCGAGTTTCCAGGAAGTGCTTGCGAGGCAGTCGGCCGAATCCCTGCAGGCCGATAAGGGAGCACCTTCAGAGGATGAAGCGGATTATTTTTTTGAAATAAAAAGCAGCGAGGAAGTTCGGGAAGTCATTAGTACGATAACGAATATTAATTACGACCAAAATGAGCTCGCGGAGAAGTAGAAATGGTTGTAAAGGAATGATTACAACCAAAAAGAGCCTGATGAGAAGGCAAAATGGTTGTAAAGTGAGGATTACGACCAAAAAGAGACTGCTGAGAAGGAAAAATGGTAGTAAAGGAATGATTAGAACCAAAAGGGTCCTGATGAGAAGGCAAAATGGTTGTAAAGTGAGGATTACGACCAAAAAGAGCCCGCTGAGAAGGAAAAATGGTAGTAAAGGAATGAGTAGAACCATTTTTTTACTAGTAATAAATTTATATACTATACAATGATACCATAATTTGTAATTCATGGATATTTTACTATGACTGAGCCCCTGATCCAGGTGAAAGTCTGCACACAAAAAGAGGTACCGCCATCCTGGCGGCACCTTTATATTTTGTTTGGTTGATGTTCGAGATAGGAAGATGAAAGGGCAGGAAGGATCACTTCAATAGTGGTGCCCTGGTTGACTACGCTGTCTATTTTCAGTTCGCCGTTATGGGCTTCGATGATTTTGAAGCAGGTCATGAGGCCGAGGCCTGTTCCTTTTTCCTTTGTGGTATAAAAAGGTTCGCCGAGTGTTGCGATGCGCTCCTGCGGAATCCCGATTCCCTGGTCGATGATATTGATGGAAATGAAATCACCATCCAGCTTTGTGACTTTCACGTCGATATTTCCGCCATCAGGCATTGCTTCGATTGAGTTCTTCAGCAGATTCAGAAACACCTGTTTCAGCTGCTTCTCTTCACAGCTGATTTTGGGAAGGTCGCTTTCAAGCTCAACGAATATCTGGACATTATTAAGGATGGATTGGGTGTTAATGAGTGTGACCACATCTTTTACGAGCAATTTCACATCCTGTTCCGCAAGAACAGAAGCAGTCGGTTTGGCGAGCACCAGGAATTCACCGACGATCGAGTTGATCCGTTCGAGTTCAGAAAGGACAATGTCAACATACTCTTCTTTCAGGTGGTTATTCTTGAAAAGCTGGATGAACCCCTTTATAGATGTCAGCGGGTTTCGGATTTCATGGGCAATTCCCGCCGCCATCTGGCCGAGAAGGGCAAGCTTTTCGGACTTTTGCAGCAGCCGGTCCGTTTCTTCCTTACGCTCCGTAACATCCTTGCCGATGGTCAAAATAGCCTTCTTGTAAGCGAAGGTAATGCCTATGGAGGAGGCTTCGAAATAAAACATCGTGCCATCGAGGCGCTTTAACTTATATTCATATGTATCCATGCATTTATTTTCCTTGTTAATCTGCTTTACCCTGTAAGCCAGTTTATTTTTTGAATCCGGCACAACCCAGTCCAGGAGACACGAGCCTATAAGATCGTCCCGGCTCTTGGCACCTATCATTCTGGCGGCTGCCTGGTTAGCGTATAAAATTTTTTCATTATGGTGGATAACAACGGTCCTTGGGAGGGAATCGAGCAGTATTTTATAGCCTTCTTCATTTTCCCTGGCTTTCTTGTATTGCAGCCTGGAACGGTCATACTGCCAGCCGGCAAGCCAAGCTATCACGGTGAAAGCAAAAAAGTCCAAAGTGAAAAAAGCTTTATGATGAAAGATTGTCTGATAGAGGGTGAATGCTACCGAGATAATGATTAAAACCAACTGCCCCATAAAATTCATATAAAGACCTCGTAGTTTAATTGATTTTTTCTATATCATAGCATAAATCCTGCTTCCGAAAATTAAAAAAACTCTCTTGTCCCAACATTTTAAGCTTATATTGTACAGAAATGATTATCCTTGAAAAGTTAGAGGAAGTATTAGATATCTACCTAGAATAGTACCTAGAAAAAAATAGAAGCAGAAGCTATTTTCCAGACTTTTCAAAAACAATTCTTAAGCAGCATGGCGGGCATGAGTCCAGTTTTGTACAGGACTCATGCCTTTTAATCTTGTCTTTATCCTTTTGTGATTATAATAATATATAATTTTTCATCTCTTGCATAATGTGTTCCATGCTATCAAGTCGTTATAATCCTGAAATTCTGATTTCTAAATAAGAATTTTGGATTATCGTAAATAAGTACCTGTTTTCAACATGTTAAAATCATTTATAAAGGAATTGTATACAGAACCAATGTTCGTCTATAATGAATATAAGTATAAAATAAAATGGCTGAGCCAGAAGGAGAATTAAAATGATTAAGCCTTATTTGATGTTCAACAGAGAGTGTGAAGAGGCATTTACACTTTACCAGACGGCTTTTGATGGAGAAATACTCTCTCTTCAAAAATATGGAGATATGCCTCCAAATCCTGATTTTCCAATAAATGAAGATGACCGAAACCTAGTATTGCATTCCGAATTAAAACTGACTGAAACAGGCCTGATCATGGGTTCAGATTCTAAAAGAGACCCAGGGAACGGCGGGAAGGTAAGTATCAGTGTCGAGCTTGATTCAGAAGATAAGGCTAAAAAAGCATGGAACGCCCTAAAAGACGGGGGAAAAGTCCAAATGGACCTTCAGCCGGCATTCTTTGCTAAACTGCATGGATCTGTCCAGGATAAGTTTGGAGTTACTTGGATGTTTACCGTTAGTTAAAGATATGAAAAATCAGGCGTGGTGGTTTATCAGCCATGCCTGTTTTCAGTTGATGCGCTGCTGATTCTTTGCACCATGCGGCGAGGGTGTCCAAACCAAAAAAAGGTTACATTAAATTCATCCATGCTATCAGTGTATTTACGAGGATGGATCCGATTCCAGCGTTTAATGATTTCAAGAATTGCTTGCTAAACCCCATAATTTACCCCCCCTGAAAGCTTCGGATTAAATTTTATCCCTTCAGTTACAACGATTTTTTCTCCTGAAGATTATCATTTAATAACTTTCACCCATCACGTGGCTCTGGCTGTTTAAAGAGAGTGCTTTGAATTAAGGGTTACTCAATATTATTAATGAGTTTGTCAGCAGGAATATCGTCCATTTTCATAAGTTCGGTTGTTTCACCCATATAAAGAGCATAAACAGTTGGAATTGCAATATGAGAAGAATCTTTAACCCAAAGTTTTAAACCGTTATTTCCTGCATTTGCACAAGCTTCTAAAGTTGTTATTAATTTGATGCATTTATTTGTCGTTTTTGTGTTTCTATTATATTTCAACTTGGAATATAAAAGGCGCACTTTAGGCGCAAAATTACAGCGCAAAAAAAACTCTTTCTTGCGTAATCCGGAAACGTGCGTTCGTCCTGCTGCTGTGTTTCTCCTGGATTTTTGCTATAATAGAAGGCAACTAGATAGAGTGCCGCTTTGGAATTAATTGTTGAAACACTATGAGGTGAAATAATGAAATTTATACATACTGCCGATTGGCATTTAGGAAAAATAGTGCACGGTATTCATATGACTGAAGAACAGCGCGGGATGCTGATGCAATTCATCCAGCTTGTCGAAGAAGAACAGCCTGATGCGGTCGTGATTGCAGGCGACCTGTATGACCGTTCCGTGCCGCCCACAGAAGCGGTTGAGCTGCTCGATGAAATTCTATATAAAATTAATGTTGAAATGAAAATACCGATTGTGGCCATTGCGGGCAATCATGACAGTGCGGAACGGCTTTCCTTTGGGACAAGCTGGTATCGAGAAAGCCGGTTATTCATCCAGGGAAAGCTATCGCGGAATTTAGACCCGGTTCAGATTGGCGGAGTGAACTTTTACAGCATCCCTTATGCCGAGCCGGGAATGGTCCGGCATCTGCTGGAGGATGACAGCATCCACAGCCATCAGGATGCAATGAAGGCGCTCATTGGCAGGATTGAGAAACAACTAAATACCCGCGAACCCAATGTTCTGGTGGGCCATGCTTTTGTGCTTGGCGGCAAAGTTTCTGATTCAGAGCGCAATCTCTCAGTTGGCGGCTCTGGCTGCGTTTCTTCCGGGCTTTTTGAATGCTTTGATTATACTGCTCTTGGTCATCTTCACTCTCCGGATGCCATCTCCCACCCAAAGGTTTTTTATTCAGGCTCCCTGATGAAATACTCCTTTTCAGAGGCAAAACAGAAGAAGGCTGTATCGGTCGTGACTCTGTCAGCGAACGGCAGTTTTGATATAGAGAGCCGTTCGCTTCTGCCGCATAGGGATATGAGGGAAATTGAAGGTCATCTGGACGAGCTGCTGGATATTTCTTTCTATCAGTCTCAAAAACTGGATGATTATATAAAGGTCACTCTTTTAGACGAAGGGTCGATCCTGGATCCGATGGGAAAGCTGAGGCAGGTATATCCGAATATCCTTCACCTGGAGCGGAAGTGGGATCTCACAGATCAGCGCCGCAAACAGTCATTCACCGTAAAGAGGGATGAAAAGAAATCGGAGCTTGATCTGTTTCAGACTTTTTATGCGAGCATGACGGACCGTGAGTTCGATGATTCTAAGCTCGCAGTCATGACAGCGCTCATTGAGAAGACAAAAAGGGAGGGAGATTTCTGATGAAGCCTTTGAAGCTTACGATGCAGGCTTTTGGGCCTTATGCAAAAAAGGAAGAAATCGACTTCGCAGAACTTGGCAGCCGGACGATGTTTGTGATTTCCGGCAAGACGGGCGCTGGCAAAACCACGATCTTTGACGGGCTCAGCTTCGCCATATATGGCAAGGCAAGCGGGGAGGACCGCAGCGGTAATGAACTGAGGAGCCAGTTTGCCGAAGATGATGTCCCGACAGAAGTTGCCCTCGAATTCTCACTGCGCGGAAAATTTTATTACATCAGCCGTTCCCCCCAGCAGGAGCGGAAGAAAAAGTCGGGGGAAGGAACCACGACGGCGGGGGCAAAGGCAGAGCTTTACGAAATCAGGGACAGCGGGGAGCGGGAACTGCTCGGCGCAAATGTCAGGGATGTGGATGAAAAGATCAAAAACATCATGGGACTGGATGCCAATCAGTTCAGGCAGATTCTCATGATTCCCCAGGGGGAATTCAGGAAGCTGCTGACTTCTGAGAGCAAGGATAAAGAAGTGATTCTCCAGCGCCTTTTTCATACAGAGATTTATAAGCAGATTGAAGAAAAGCTGCGGGAAGAAGCAACTTCCCTGAAAAAGCAGGCGGAAGCGAACCAAAGCGAGCGAAAAGGGCTCATCCGGGATATCCGTCCGTCCCTGGCTGATAATCTTCAGCAGGAAATGAACAGTGAAGAACCGAATGAATTGCGGATATTAAGTCTGCTTGCAGAGGAAATTTCACTTTCCGGCGATGCTCTCGCAGCTCTCACAAAAAAGGAACAAGACAAGCAATCAGAAAGAGACAAAATTCAAAAGAACATCCATCAGGCTGAAGAATTGCTGCTGAAAATGAAGGAGCGGGACAGCCTTGTCAAAAAGAAGGAAGAGCTTGAGGGGAAGAAGTCCGAGGCGTACAATGTAAAAAAAACCATCTTGCTTGCCGGAAAAGCTGCACAGCTGGAAAAGCAGGAGGAGTTTTATCTGAAAGCCGGCCGCAGTGTTAAACAAACCGAGGAAGAAACGGAACGGCTCAAGAATCAGAAACAGAAGCTCGCTCTCGCCTTGAAGGAAGCCGAATCCCTTCATGAAGCTGAGCTGTCCAGGGGTGCAGAGCGGGAAGCGGCCTCTGCCAGGGTACATGAACTTCAGCGGCTCCAGGCATCTGTGGCTGCATTTTCCGGCCTGCTCCAGGAAACCGAAAAGCTTAAGAATAAGCTCATGCTCGTTAAAGATCATAAGCAGAAAACTGAACAAAGAGCAGAGGAACTGGAAAGAGAAGAAGAGGGACTTTATAAACAAAAAGAAGAAAGTGACAGGGCAGCCCTGCTCTTTTCAGAAAAGGAACGTACCTTTGAAAAACTTAAGCACGTTTTGACCGAGCTTGATAGAATCAAAAAAAGCACCGCGGATACCAAAGCTTCAGAACAAAAGCTTGCACAATCCGAGCAGACTTTAAAGAAGCGGTCAGATGAAATGCGTCTGGCTAAGGAACGTCTTGAACACCTGGAAGAGATGTGGAGAAAGTCGCATGCCGGCATTATTGCTGCCACCCTTGTGGACGGGACGCCTTGTGCGGTTTGCGGTTCGACACATCATCCGGCACCGGCAGCCGCGCTGGAAGGGCTGCCGAGAGAAGAGGAAATAAATGCGGCAAAAGAGCTGTATTCAGCTGCTGAACTGAAGAAATCCCAGGCTGAGAGCGCTTTTTACGGAGCAAGCTCCGCCTATGATGCAGCAGCAAAGATCCTTGATGAACGTATTAACACATTGAAGGAAAGTGTTCCTCAATTTGAACAGGACGGGCTGCAGGAACTTCAGCAACAATTGATGGCTGAAGCGGCGGAGCTTACAAAACAGCTGACTGGGCTGGAGCATCAAAAAGGAAAGCTGCCCTCTATCCTTGCGGAAATAAGCCGGGTCAAAGAGGAAAGAAACACTGTCAAGGAAAAACTGAAGAGCTATGCTCTGGAAGAAGAAAATTCCCGCAAAGATTTCATGGATACCGAGGCCAAGCTCCAGAACATGAAAGCATCCGTCCCGGAGAGCATCCGCACAGAGAAAGCATTCCAGACAGAACTATCATCTGCATCCCAACAGCTGAGGAAGCTGCAGCTTGCGCTGGAGAAATCCGCTGAACGTCTGGAGGCAGCCAGGCAGGAGCATTCAACAGTGGAGGCACTGCTTGCATCCGCAATCCAGCGGCTTCAGAAATTAAAAACAGAGCTGGAAGAAGAACGGGCCCGGTTCCAGGAAGACATGAAAACACAGGGCTTCATAAAATATGGTGACTATACTTCAGCAAAAAAAACAGCAGACGAACTGAAAAGACTGGAAGATGCACTCACAGCATACGAACAGCAGTATAATCAGGTGACCGGGCTCCTGGATGATTTGAATAAAAAGCTGGCGGGTGTTGAAGCGCCGGACCTTGAATCGCTGAAGGAAGCCTTCAGCGCTGTCAGCCTTGAGCTTGATGAGCTGCGTAATGAAAGCCGCCGGACATTAATGTGCCTTGAGGAAAACAAGAGGATTGAGCAAAAGCTTACGAACATGCTCTCTGAACAGAAGGAACTCGATGAAAAATATAAAGTAATCGGCCATCTTTATGAAGTTTCCCGCGGACAAAATCCCTTCAGAATCACTTTTGAAAGATATGTGCTGGCGGCTTTCCTTGATGATATCCTCGCCCAGGCAAATGGGAGGCTGGGCAAGATGACAGGGGGAAGATACCAGCTGATTCGCAAGGTTGATCCAACACGAAGGAACATACAGAGCGGTCTCGAGCTTTCTGTCTATGATCAATATACAGGCCAGGAGCGGCATGTAAAAACACTCTCAGGCGGCGAAAGTTTTAAGGCGGCCCTGGCGCTCGCCCTTGGTCTCGCAGATGTGGTCCAGCAGTACTCAGGCGGTGTTTCCCTGGAAACCATGTTCATTGATGAAGGATTTGGGACACTCGACCCCGAATCATTAGATAACGCTGTGGAAGCACTGGTCGATATCCAGAGCAGCGGCCGGCTCGTGGGCGTCATCTCACATGTGCCTGAGCTGAAAGAGCGGATTGACGTCTGTCTGGAAGTGTCGTCCACACAGGCAGGAAGCTATACAGAATTCAAGTTCACCAACTAATAATGGGGGGTGGGAACATGGTAACAACCAGTGTGGGCATTGATGCCGGCGGAACTCTCCTGAAGGCAGCCTACTATGAAAGAGAACACCTTCATGTAAAAAAGTATCCGTACTCTGAGCTGTATTCCCTGTTGGAATGGATCAGCTTCCTTGCTCCCGGAGCAGAGTTCAAATTAACAGGCGGAAGGGCTGCTTTCATACAGGAACAACTCGGGGAAGCCAGGACTCAAATGATTGATGAATTCGAGGGAGTCACCCTGGGGGTCAGGCATCTGCTTGGAGCATCCAGCCCCTTGATGAAAAATGGATTCATCCTTGCCAATATCGGGACTGGGACAAGCATCCACTATATTTCGGCTGATGAATCCGAGAGGCTCACCGGCTCCGGCATGGGAGGAGGCACTCTCATGGGACTCGCCTCACTTCTGGCTGGCAGCCAGGATTTCAAGGAAATTATGAGACTAGCTGAAAACGGTCATCGGGGTACAGTCGATCTCCAGGTAAAAGATATTTACGCTCCAGCCGAGCCGCCCATACCAGGACATTTTACAGCCAGCAATTTTGGCAGGGCATCGGAAATGAATGTGGGGAAAAAGGAAGATTTGATGGCAGCACTGACCGGTATGATCGCAGAAACCGTGGTACTGCTTTCCACCGGATCTGCCAGACTCAAAGAGGTACAGGACATTATGTACATTGGCAATACCATAACCGGCAGCCCTCATTTTAAAGAAAGCCTGAAGGCAGTAACGGAAATCTTCGGCTTCCGGTATCATGAACTGGAACGCGGGGAATACAGCGGGGCAATCGGTGCTCTGCTCTCTTAAACTATTGGAGCAATGAAGGGGCTTTAATCATGAATTTTGAAGCGAAACATTTAATTAGGTGGGGCATACCTGGATGGCTGTATCTGACCATCATTGCTGCCTATTTCCTCATTGATGACCGGGCAGCTCTGACTGGATACCTGAGTAGCCTTGCATTAACGGATCTTGGTTTGGCGGCTTTACTCACAGGACTTGGGATCATTCTCGGCAATATCATCCATCAGATCAGCATGCTATTCGGCTTCATCATCTGGAATAAGCGGGAAGTCTATTTCCACCGCGAATACAGCGTCGACCGCATCATTATGGACGGCAGGCAAGAGGTGCAAAGAATATATAGTTATCGGCTCGGTCAGGTTCATGCACTAAGGGCTTTGACTACAAGCTGCATTCTATCCTGCATCACCCTGATTGCTTTATTTTACTTTCACTCCTGGTCTAGAGGATCGCTCATTTTATTCTGCTTAACTGCTATCCTGATAATTATCGTTTTCGTCAACCAGCGGTATTTCAGGCAAAACCTAGATTACTTAATGAACAAAATCAAAGTGGACAACAGATCCGATTTTTATTAAATCTCCAGCCAGATTCATGGCTGGTTTTTTTGTTGGGAGGAGCGGGTGGGGGTGGTGGATAAGCAGGTGGCAGAAGAACGTGTCCAATGCTCTCAAAATTGATTTTACCCTCTAAATAGGAATAGCAAGAGAATCATTATAATAATATTATTATGTAAACCTGATGTAGCTAACAGCTTCCAATATAAACCTTATCAAACCAAGCTCAGTTCCCTCGCTAGAGTCTTCCCCAATACTCGGCTATACTGAGATTATGGAAAATCAGAAAAGGAAGATTGCAATGAAAAAGTTTTTTACGGTTGGAATGGCCGGTCATATCGATCATGGGAAGACTTCTTTGACGAAAGCATTAACGAATGTAGATACGGACCGTCTTAAAGAAGAGAAAAAGCGGCAGATATCGATAGAATTAGGATTTGCCCGGCTTGTCGATAATGAGCAGATGGAAGCATCAATTGTGGATATGCCCGGGCATGAGCGGTTCATCAGGCAGATGATTGCGGGGTCAGCGGGCATTAACCTTGCTGTTCTTGTGGTAGCTGCGGATGAAGGGGTTATGCCGCAGACAAGGGAACATCTTGAAATCCTTGAGTTTTTGGGAATTTCCCGCGGCATTGTCGCTCTAACAAAATCAGATGCGGTTGAAGTGGATTTTTTGGAGCTGGCAAGGGAAGAGGTCAGTTTGGAGCTGGAAGGGACAGTGTTTGAACAAAGTCCGATTGTGACTGTAAGCAGTCTCACGGGAATGGGAATTCCTGAGTTAAAGGCGCTCATCATAAATCAGCTCCAGGAGCTTGGACCTCTTGATGCAAGAGGAAGCTTCAGAATGCCGGTTGACCAGGTTTTCACGGTCAAGGGGCATGGAACGGTCGCCCGCGGCACAGTTTATAACGGGAGCCTTCGAGAAGGGGAGGATCTGTACCTTATGCCGCAGGGGAAGAAAACGCGGGCGAGGCAGGTTCAGGTCCATGGAGAAAATGCAGCTATGATAAGGGCAGGACAGCGGGCAGCGATCAATTTAGGGGGGATATCCCAGGATGAGGCAGAGCGCGGAAATGTTCTGACAGATTCGCCCCATGCCGCGGTGACCTCTGTTATTGATATTTCGTTAAAGGCTGTAAAGTCCCTGGAGCATGAGATCAAACAGCGCATGCCGGTAAAATGTTATATCGGTACGGCAGAGGTTATGGGGAAACTTGTATTTTTTGACCGGAATTCATTGGAGGGCACGGAAGAGGTGCTATGCCAGGTGCGTTTAGAGGAGAACATCATCACATCTAGAGGAGATCGTTTGATCCTCCGGAGACCCAGTCCAGCGGAAACTATTGGCGGAGGATGGGTGATCGATCCTGCGGGAAAAAAATATAAATTTGGTCCGCAAACCATCGAGATGCTTACCTTGAAGGAGAAAGGCACGCCTTCTGAAAGGCTGCTTAATTTGATACATAAGGAAAAAGGAATAGCAGCCGGAAGTGCATCAAGTGAGCTGTCGCTTGCAATGGAAGAAATCAGCGGTATTCTCGAGGAAGACGGCTGGATTCTATATAAAAAGGGATTTATTTCGCATATATCGGTGATTGATGACGCAGAAAAAACAATAGAAACAGAGTTATCCCAATTTCATGAAAAGGATCCGTTAAAGGACGGAATGAATAAAGCTGAGCTATTATCTAGAAGCAAAATTCCCGGTGATTTATTTGAATTCGTGCTTTCAAGAGGCGAACAGGATGGAAAGTGGAAGCGTACGGGAAGCTTTTTAAAGAAAGCTGGTTTTCAGCCCCATGTGCCGAGGGAATGGGAAAAGCGTTCGGAATCTATGATGGAAAAGATATTGAACGGAGGCCTGAAGGCAGGAAGATTTGAAGAATATTATGAAGCAGCAGGCCTGCCAAGAACTCTCCAGACCGACGTTCTTCAGTATTTTACACACAAAGGGATGCTGATCCAGCTGGATGATCAAAGAGTCGTCCACCAGGGCGCCTTTAATGAAGGAACAGCTCTGCTGAAGGAGAAGGTGCCTGCCGGATTTGAAGTGGCGGAGGCAAAGGATATCCTGGGACTTTCCCGGAAGCATATTATCCCTTTTCTTGAAGCACTGGATCAGAACGGATTAACAAAGCGGGAAGGAAATCAGCGAGTCTGGTTAGGTTGATAAGAATAAGATTTCCTATGGATTATTTATCGCGCTTTTGCAGTCTTTATGTTCCTGATGGCGTATGCCATAAAGAAAAAGTAAGCAGCAGGAGAAAGAGTTCCTGCTGCTTACTTGCCTCCATTGCAATTAAATTTAATTGACTGTGTTAAATCATAACGATAGCAAATCACTGATTCTTCCTTCTTAAATCCTTCTTTAAGATATAGGCGGACCGCTCGTTCATTATCCACATTGGCACTTAAAACAGCTTTAGGATATCCACTTCTTTTTCCAAACTCCAGAGCTTTTCTTAACAGTTGACGCCCTAAGCCTTGACCCTGGTATTCAGGGATAAGAGCTAAAGGACCAATGCTCAGCACAGCTTCATTTTGGTAGACATCTCTGGATGAGCGTACGAGCCCAATTGGCTTTTCCTGATGATATAGAAGAAAAATCCCACCTTCTAAATAGTCTTCTTTTTCTTTCATGCTCACTACCTCTTCAGCTGACAGAGGTGTCTCTGAGCCTTTAAGTGCTGAAAAACCGGTGTTTCGGACATGTAGATAATCAGCCTCATCTTTGTTGAATTCAAAGGTCTTAAATTGGCAGTCATTTGGCAGAACCGGTGGAGCGGAATCTATAGCATCTCTTGTAAGGAAATATGCGCAGCGCTCAATATCAAATTGCATGGATTCAAAAAGGTCCCGGACAGCATGTTTGTCTTCTTGAATAAATAGGAAGACACTATTTATTCCTGTTGTATGAGTTTTTATACTCTCTAGCATCATTTTGTAAATATGCAGATCTGGTTCTGCAGAATGAAAAATCCGGAAGCGTCCCTTTTTTCCTCTTATCATATAAGAATCCATGATGAGAGAAATCACTGCTATAACGTCTGCTTCATTATTTGTAACTATGTATGTTGGGTTATCTGCATGAGGCTGAAAATTTTTCAAGTCTTCCTCATATAGAAACGAATCGTCTACTTCATCTCTGTGTTTTTTGCAGAACTCGATAAAATCGGGAACTCTAGCTTGGGATAAATATTCAATCTTCATAAATAGCACTCCCTGCACTGATTCAGATTCTTATGTTATTCGGTTTTGTACGGGGAATTTCCTGCAGCCTTGTTACTAAAATCACAGCAGGCGGAATGATCATCCACCAAACCACATGCCTGCATGAAAGCATAGCAAATTGTGCTGCCGACAAATTTAAAGCCTCGTTTTTTCAAGTCGCGGCTCATTTTATCGCTGATTTCTGTGGAAGCCGGTACAGATGTTCCTGATTCATAGTGATTGATGATCGGAGAGCCGCCGACAAAGGACCAGATATATGCACTGAATGAGCCCCATTCTTCCTGCACTTTTTCATAGGCGGCCGCATTGCCAATGACTGCCCTGATTTTAAGTTTGTTTCTGACAATTCCTGCATTATTTAGCAGCTCATTTATTTTATTTTCATCATACGTTTTAATTAAGGAAGCGTCGAAGTTATCAAAAGCCTCCCGGTAGTTTTCCCTCTTTTTTAAAATGGTGTACCAGCTCAATCCTGCCTGGGCCCCCTCTAGGTTCAGATATTCAAAAAGCAGTCTGTCATCTCTGACAGGAACTCCCCACTCTTTATCATGATATTCCTGGTAGAGGGGATCCTCATTTACCCAGCTGCATCTGTTCATATTATCATTCTCCTGACTTATAAAATATGATCTCTTCTGATGATACCACACATTTGTTCGTATAGTAATCCAGGCCGTCCCATTAGACAAAAGCCTGCAGTGATGGATAAACTAAGAGTTGAGGATAGATTTCAGAAAATTCAGGGTAAAACAAGGAGGATTTCTGCACATGAAATATAGACGTTTAGGAAGAACCGGCCTTAAAGTAAGCGAAATAAGCCTTGGCAGCTGGCTGACTTACGGGAATTCAACCGAAAAGAAAACAGCGGAGTCCGTTATTGATACGGCTTATAATCTTGGGATCAATTCATTTGATACGGCAAATGTCTATGCGCGGGGCGAAGCAGAGAGTATAGTAGGTGAGGCTCTCCGGAAGTATCCGCGTGAAAGCTATGTGCTGGCTACAAAAGTATTTGGTCCGATGGGCGATGGACCGAATGATAAAGGCTTATCACGGAAACATGTTTTTGAACAGCTTCATGCGAGTCTCTCACGTCTTGGGCTTGAGTATGTAGATATATACTACTGCCACCGCTATGATACGGACACTCCTGTAGATGAAACGCTGAGAACCATAGATGATTTGGTAAGGCAGGGAAAGGTGATGTATGTTGGAGTGAGTGAGTGGACAGCGGAACAGATACGGGCTGCCCTCGGCACGTCAGAGAAATTCCTGCTTGACCGGATTGTGGTGAATCAGCCCAATTACAGCATGCTGCACCGCAAGATAGAAAAAGAAATCATACCGCTTGGAGAACAGAGCGGGATTAGCCAGATCGTCTTCTCACCGCTCGCCCAGGGTGTGCTGACAGGGAAGTATAAGCGCGGAGGAGAGCTGCCCCAGGGAAGCAGGGCGGCTGATGATAAGTCAAACATGTTCATGGACAAGCTGCTTCAGGAAGATGTACTCCTAAGGGTGGAACAGCTGGAGAAAGTGGCAGCGGAAAGGGATATCACCCTTTCCCAGCTTGCACTTGCCTGGGTGCTGAGGCAGCCGAATGTCGCTTCAGCACTTATAGGTGCAAGCAGGCCGGAACAGGTGCATGAGAATATAGGCGCCGTGAATGTTGAACTGGATGTAGAAACAGTGCAGAAGATCGATTCCATCCTGGCTTAATACTTGAATCTGCAGCCTCCATTAACTTAGGTTGATGGAGGTCTTTTCAATGCTCCCGGCCATGTTTGTCAGCCATCATGAAGGGAATGAGATAAATAAATATAGAAGGAGGTCATGTAAATTGGAAAAGAAGGAAGAATATAAAAATCAGCCGCAGAAAGAAAGGGCACGTGAGGAAGAGAAAAATTCAATAAGTGTAAAAAAAGATTACTATGAGAAAATTGAAAAGGGAGGAGAAACCGCTACTGGATCTCTTGAACAGGATTTAAACAGAGATCACTGATTAGTGAGTGGCGGCGGGGCGGGGAAAGGTAAATGGACCACATCAAACTATACTCAGTTAAGTTCAAAAGGATGTATTTAGTCCTGTTTTTTTGTTTGTTGGAAGAATTACATATTGGCATTAAAATAAGCAGACTCACAGAAGAGCCTGCTTAATCCAGTTGGACAGGAACCCTATGGCGTCGATCAAAGCGATGGACGCAGTCACGAGGATTCCAATCGACAAAGCGCTGATGTAAAGGATTTTTTTTATCATGATGTTAGTCTGGCTGGGAATGGCATTGTATATACACGAAGGAGTTCTCAGCAGTAGGAGGGTTCTGAAAGTTTGTTTTCAATAGCATGGATGGCGGCGCTGGTATCTAAATATTGAACGATTTCGCGGGTTGTGAGGTCTGTGATCTGGTAGTGGTCTTGAAGAAAGCTTACATGGACGAGCGGGCATTTGTCCCCGTCAGAGTATACCAAGAGGATATCAGAATTCCGATACTGCTTGATGAGTTTCATCATGGTTTCGAAATGGATATAGTCCTTTGACATCATACATCTCCTCTCATATAGGGAAGTGACTAAGAAAAGTCGAATAGGACCCATATTTTGTATAAAATTAATTATAGCACAAGCTGTTGAAATTGATACAATTTTACGGAATTTTGTGACTTTTCTACGAGGAAAATGCCGTTTATTTTCAAGAAACAAGGTAAAGGCCATTCTAATGACGAATATATTTAGTCATAATGATCTATAAAGGAGAATATTAGATGTCGCCACTTGCCTTGACCACGTTAATTCTTTATATTGCGCCCATTGCAGCCTCGATCATTCTGGGCATATTTTTAAAGAAGGCAAGAGTTGTTCTTTTGAGCGGGGCCCTCTTGATTTCTGTTGCAGAAACAGCTTATCTCATATGGGAAAAGGAAAATGAGATTCTGCAGGAAGAAGTGCAAAGAGATAAAGTCCATGATTATCTGAATAGCAAATATCCCGGGGAGAAATTTGTTTTAAGGAACAACAGAGGTATTTTTTCTAATGGAATCAGAATTGAGGCTGTATTTATAAATGAACCTGACTATGTGTATGGGTATCGGGTAAAGAAGGATGGCAGAGTGGTGCAAAACAGCTACAGCGGCGAAAATATCCATAGAGATGGCAGGCATGTGGAATAAGATAGAATGGTTTTATAATTTGCGAAATTACAACAAGTGAAAGGTGCAGAGTGGCTTAATGAGACGTAATGTAACGGGGAGAATTCTTTTCATAGGTGTATATAATCTCCTTCTTCTTTATATAGGCTGGCATGGCTGGATTTGGCTGCATTCAGCCTTTGGTTTGCATAATCCGATTAGTCCCATCATCATAACTGGGATCATGGGCTATTCTTATTTTTTTCGAAAGAAGTCAGAATTCCTAAGGGCGCTGGGCTCTATCTGGTTTGGCATCCTGCAATTCAGCATTTTGATTCTGCCGGCGGCTGACCTGATTCTGCTTTTCATGAAGCTTGCCGGGAAATTGGATACTGCCGAAGCAGTAATTGCGGGCTGGATTGTCATTGCAGTTTTAATCGTCATATTTGGATACGGATTATTTAATGCATACAGTCCAGTAATTCGCAGATATAACATTAAGGTGGATAAAATGTGCGGGGAGAGGAAGACTCTAAAGCTTGCCGCAGCTTCGGATATGCACTTTGGACGCCTTTCCGGTGTGAGACACGCGAGAAGACTTGCGGCTGAACTAGCAGAAATTAAGCCTGATCTCATCCTGCTGCCGGGTGATATCATCGACGATGATCCTGGTCCATTTCGAAAAAAGAATATAGACAAAATCATGGGTGAATTTGAAGCTCCGCTAGGTGTTTATGGCGTGCTCGGAAATCATGAGTATTATGGCGGCGGTGTTGCGGAATACCTGAAGATCATGGAGAGCATAGGCATCGATATTTTATTGGATGAAACCATTGAAATAACTGAAGGACTGATTCTCGCAGGAAGGAAGGACCGCACTGACCGTGGACGGATGGGTTTTGCAGCATTGACCCGTTCTGTCGATTCTGAACAGGTCCTCATCGCCATGGATCATCAGCCTTATGAATTAAAAGAGGCCGAACAAGCCGGCGTGGATGTATTGCTTTCCGGCCATACACACAGGGGGCAGATGGCACCTAATCATCTGATAACAAGAAGGATGTATGAACTTGACTGGGGTTATCTAAAGAAGAATAACATGCATGCCTTTGTTTCCTCAGGCTACGGCTTCTGGGGGCCGCCGCTCAGGATTGGCAGCCGATCAGAAATCCTGGAGATCACTATTGAATTTACCGGAGTTAAGGGTGGGAAAATGGATTGACAGGGGGAATTATAGTCTGTGGCTGGGTGGGATGCTGGTGCTTATATTCGCCTATCTTATCTGGGGAAAAAGAAGCTTTCTATGATAGCGGGCTTCAATGAAGAAGAGTTCGCCGGCGACAAGAACATATTGGCGAAAGTCTACGGCCTTTTCTCCGCTTTTATCGGGGTCTTATGCATAGTACTGCCGTTTGGACTGGAATTTGTTGGCGGCTTTACCGGAATCCTATTTGCGGTAATTGTGGTGGCATCGACTGTAATGGTCATGATCTATTCCAATAAGCTGGATGTGAAATGAAGGTCCTCTTTCAAAGGCTGCTGCCGCATAAATTGAGGCTGTTGAATGCGAAGTGGCTTTCCGCTGCATGAACTGCAATTAAGCGTGTGCAATAAACTTGTTAAACATGGGCATTGACACGAAATCCAGCATATCTAATTAAGATTCATTATGTAACAACAGCCAAAATAAAAGGAATCGGATCTTAATCCGATTCCATTTTATTTACCTGTTGATTTATGAGGCCTTCCTGATTTTTTCTTTCTTCGCCTGACGGAAGAAGAACAGCTCATATAACACTGGAATGATGATGAGTGTTAATAGAGTGGATGACGTCAAGCCGCCGATTACTGTAATGGCAAGGCCCTTGGAAATCAAAGTTCCGGATGACGTGGTGAGTGCCAGCGGAATAAGGGCTGCGATGGTTGCAAAAGCAGTCATCAGGATCGGTCGAAGTCTGGTTTTGCCTGCTTCGATCAAGGATTTCCTGATGGACATTTCTTTTTCCTCGCGATTCTGATTGATCCGGTCTACAAGCACGATGGCATTGGTTGTGACAATACCAATCAGCATCAGGAAGCCGATCATTACGGACACAGACAGTGGTTCATCAGCGAGCACCAATCCGAACAAGGAACCGATCGGGACAAAGATGAGTGATGACAGGATGATGAATGGAATCCTTGCTTTTCCGAAGGCGATGAGCATCGTCAGGTATACGAGACCGATCGCAACAACCATCGCGAGTCCAAGCTGCTGGAAGGTTTCTACAGTATCATCGCTTCCGCCGCCGCCCTCGAAGTCTACGCCTTCAGGGAGGTCAACATCCTTGTTCACACCGTCAATCACTTCTTTGGATACTTGCTGGATATTGTCTCCTTCAATCTGTGCCTCGATCCTGGCAAATACTTTGCCGTCCAGCTTCTGGATAGAAGTAAAGGCATCAAGCTCCTGGACATTTACGAGTTCGCTTACAGGCACTGGTCCTCTTTGTGTGAATACAGGAAGTTCTTTAATTTCATCTATCGATGTAATTTCATCGTTATAGGACAGCTGGACAGAGCGTGTCTGGTCATCAAGCTTCAGGTTCCCGACGGATACCGGCTGTGTCTGATCTAATATGGTTCCGAGAATCTGGGCTCCTGAGACTCCGAGATTGCCTGCCTTTTCCTGATCGACATCGATGACCAGCTGTTTTTGTTTTTCAGAGAAATTATTGGATACATATTTAAGCTTGTCATAGGATTTAAGAAATTTTTCTACTTCTTTTGAAGCACTTTGCAGTTCTTCCAGGTTATTGGAGAACAAATCAATGACCACATTGTTGTTTGTGGGCGGACCGCCGGTATTCTGTTCCTGGACGCCAAGCTTTGTACCAGGCTCCTCGCGGTCAGCTATGGCTTTCATCTTCTTTTCAATTTTCGGGATAAACTCATCAATGTCTGTGTTTTCGTTCAGATTGATAAAGTAGCTTGCCTGGTTTTTCTTTTTCAGTCCGGTCTGGAAGTCACGTGAGCCGACACCTGTTGTTACTTCCTTGATTTCATCCTGTTCCTTGAACATTTCTTCAAGCTTCAAAGAAACAACATTGGTTTTGCCGAGCGCCGTTGAAGAAGGAAGCTGGACGCTTGCCACCAGGGTTTTTGACTGCTCGTTCGGCAGGAATGTGAACCCGAGTTTCGGCACTAGCGCGAAAGATCCGCCTAACAAAAGGAGAGACAGAATTAAAATAACGGCTTTATGATTCAGTGACCAGCCAATTACTTTTTCATAGGTGCGCTGCAAACTGCCTTCCTTTTCTTTCGCCGGTACCTTCTTAAATGAGAACTGAGCAAGGATTGGCACTATCGTTATAGAAACGAGCAGGGAAGCCAGCAGTGAAAAGATGACTGTCAAAGCAAATGGAAGGAAAAATTTCCCCGTGATGCCGCCGACAAAGCCTATCGGCAGAAACACCACAACCGTTGTAAGGGTGGAGGAAGTGATCGCCTTCAAGATTTCCTTAGTGGAAGACTGAATTAGATCGTTTGACATCCCTTCCTTGCTTCTGCGGACACGGCGGAATATATTTTCAATGACTACTATACTATCATCAACCACACGGCCTACTGCGACAGCCATGCCGCCGAGCGTCATGATATTAAGAGAAATATCCAGGGCATTCAAAAAAATGGCTGAAATCAAGAGTGATAGTGGAATGGATATGATTGAGATTAGAGTGGCCCGGACATTTCGCAGGAAAAGCAAAACAGCAAGAGATGCAAACAAGGCCCCAAGCAATCCTTCTTTAACAAGTGTTGTTACAGATTCTTCTATACCGGCCGCTGAATCAAAGCCGATCGCATAATCTACATCTTTTTTATACTTATTTAATATTTTGATTACTTCATCCGCTACAGCGACTGTATTGGCGTCCTGCTTTTTCGTGACGGCCATGGAAAGTGATTCTTTCATATTATAACGGGTATATTCAGCCTGCTCGGATACCGGCTCGATTTTGGCTATATCCCCAAGCTTCACGCTTTTTGTATTTCCCGGTATGGAAGAAGTGATGTTCAGGTTTTTCAGCTCACTCAATTTCTCGATTTTGTCTTCGACACGTACGGGAACCTGAATATCTTCAGAAGTAACCGTGCCGGCAGGGAAGGAGAATAGCTTTTGGCTGATTTGTTCTTTGATGCCGGAAAGGGAAATCCCATTGGCCTGGGCTTTTTTCTTATCGGCTGTTACCTGAAGGAGTTCTTCTTTCAACCCGCCGACCGTAACTGAATTAATGCCTTCAATTTTTTTGATTTCAGGGATGATCTTGTCATTCAGAATTTTATCGGCACTGCTGCCTCCTTTAGAGAAGAGGGAGATATTATAGATCGGGAATGAGCCGAACGAGAAGCGGCTGACATCGACTTTAGCACTGTCAGGCAGATTTTCTTCCTTAATGATGGCATTTACCTGCTGTTCAATATCATCCATATCGGTATTGAACGGGAATTCCATGTTGATGATTCCGACACTTTCAAAGTTCGTGCTTTGAACACTCTTGACCCCGTCAAGGCCGGTGAGGCGTTTTTCAAGCTTGGTAGTGACCTGCTCATCCACATCAGCTGGAGAGGCGCCGGGATAGACGGCTTCAATGGAAAGCTGGGGGAATTCGATATCAGGAAGAAGGTCGACTTTCAGTTTGGTGAATGAGTATAATCCTCCCAGTATGAGTAAAAATGAAATAATGAATATGGCTGCTGCGTTCTTCAAGCTGAACCGCGTTAATAAATTCATAAATGCCTCCAATTTTCAAATTTTTTATTTATATTATACTGACCCGTGGGTACTCTGAGTACAAAAAAAACGTGTATTTCATAATATTTACACATTCATATACTGACCCGCGGGTACTCATGGGCCAGGTAGAAACCTACCCTGATTATTCATTCCTCCTGCAGCCTCCCACGAAAAGGTCAACAACGAAGACAGCTGCTCCAAGGAGAGCGGAGTAATCAAAAGCCGGGTCAAAAAATATGTCCCGCTGATAATTGTTCAGCATGCCAATGAATGCTTTGGCATGAACTGCAGGATCCCGGATTCCTTCTTCCTGCATAAGGCTGGTTACATACTTATGATAGTTGTCGAAGAAGGTATGAAGGGATTTAATCATATTTGGATCATTTGTATATGCCTGAAGATACTTATTAGGCTTATCGCGGTCCTTGTAAAACACCATCAAATTCTCCTCGGCAATGCATACAAGCTTCTCCTTAAAGGTTGAAAAGCCATTGACCTTCTGCTCGAGCTGAGATAAATAATGATTGAAGCTGCGGTCGTGCACCTCGATATATAAGCTTTCCTTTGAAGGGAAATAGAGATAAAGAGTACCTTTAGAGACCCCAGCGAGACCGGCGATATCCAGCATTTTGGTATCATAGTACCCGTTTTTGCCAAATACCTCAAATGCAGCATCCAGGATCTTTTCCTTCTGGTCATGCCCTCTAGCCAAGAGTGAGCCTCCTTTGATTGGGGTGTTTTCTAAGTAAATATATTGGATGCAGTACCCTCTAGTCAAATGATAATTAGAAAAAAATGATTAAACGTGTTTTTAAAATTTATTTTCCGCCTGCAAGGGGTAAATGACAGTAGCATACTACACAAAAAAAGGAGAGTGTTTGAAATGAAGGAACAAGGCAAAAAGACTGTAGGGGAGTTCTTATTGGAATGCCTGCGAAAGGAATCGGTCACAGAGATTTTCGGTGTGCCGGGGGATTTTAATTTTTCCCTGTTGGATACCATTGAGGAATTTGAGGGTGTCAGTTTTATTACCAGCCGGAATGAACTGAATGCAGGCTATGCCGCTGACGGATACGCCAGGCTTAAGGGAATGGGGGCGCTCATCACTACTTTCGGTGTCGGTGAGATGAGTGCATGTAATTCAATTGCAGGTTCCTACAGCGAACATGTGCCCGTTGTGCATATCGTTGGGTCCCCGGAAACCTCTCAGCAGAAGGAGGGTAAACTCCTTCATCACAGCTTGATGGATGGTGATTTCGGCGTCTTTCATCGGGTCTATCAGAACATTACTGCCTATTCAGAAGTAGTGACTCCCGACAATGCGGCAGAAGTGATTCCTAAAGCGCTTGCCGCAGCGAAGAATCAAAAAAAACCAGTCTATCTTCAAATTGCGATTGATGTGGTCACTCAGCCCCTTCGATCAGAACGAGAACTCCCTTCCCAGGTAGAAAAGAGCGAAGAGAACCTGAGTCAAGTTGTGGAAAAAGCAGGAGAGCTGCTGAGATCTGCCAGTAGTCCTGTACTTCTCATTGACGTTAAAGGCTATCGATGGCATCTGGAAGGTCAGATGGAGGAGCTGGCTGAAAAGCTTAATATACCGGTTGTCTCACTTATGCAGGGTAAAGGAGGATTTAACGAACAGCACAAACTGTATTTGGGAATGCTTGGGGGACAATTCGGAAGCAGCGAGCC
Source organism: Paraperibacillus esterisolvens (assembly GCF_046237625.1). Taxonomy (GTDB): domain Bacteria; phylum Bacillota; class Bacilli; order Bacillales; family DSM-1321; genus Paraperibacillus; species Paraperibacillus esterisolvens. The sequence continues at coordinate 2,032,115 of NZ_CP143545.1, forward strand.
GGCCCATGCTGTGGCCCATGCTGATTGTATTGTCGCGGCCGGGCTCCAGCGGTCTGACATGAACATGGCTAAATTCACCATTGAGCTGGATCAGGAAAAGCTGATTGATATCCAGCCGTATAGTATCAGGATAGGGAATGAAGAATTCGAGAAGGTGGAAGCCGGGGATTTTATCTCTGAACTCCTTGTGATGGATCTGCCTAAAAAGAATGGAGTGGCGGAGCCCACATTTCCTTATGACATACAAAGCGGCGAAGCGGATGACAAGCTGGAAGCAGCCGCTTATTATCCCCGTATTCAGGAGATGCTGCAGCCAAAGGATGTAATTGTAGTCGAAACAGGCACTCTTTTCTACGGAATGTCACAGATCAGGCTTCCAGAGGGTGCTTCCTACATCGCCCAGGGCGGCTGGCAGAGTATCGGCTACAGCTGCCCTGCAGCTTTTGGAGCCGCCATGGCTGATCGTGACAGGAGGGTAATCCTGTTCACAGGCGATGGTTCGCTTCAGCTGACGGTCCAGGAAATCAGCTCCATGCTCGAACATGGCTGCCGGCTGATCATCTTCGTACTAAATAATCAGGGCTATACGGTTGAGAAATATCTGAACATTGAAACCGAGAATCAGCCTTATAACAATATCCCGCACTGGGATTATACAAAACTGCCGGCCGTCTTTGGTCATGATGCCTTTACAGTGAAGGTCCGTACGAATCGAGAGCTGGATGAAGCCATAGTTCAGGCTGAAACAGAGCAGGAGCAGAAGCTTTGCCTGATTGAAATGATTGTGGGGGATCCGATGGATGCCCCTCAGTATTTGAAGAAAGTCAATGAATATATGGAAGAACAGCAATCCTGATATTGTTTAGGAGCGGCCTCTGCCGGAGAACGGAACAAGGCGGGGGCTTTCCTATGGAAGCTGAAAGAGCGGGATAAAATGGTTATTAGAATATTCATATTATGCTATATTTAAAGAGAGTGGGATATAAGACACAGGGGGCAATAGAATGAAAAAAGATTTTTACATACAAAACCGAAGTGATTTATATGAAAAAATAGAAGAAAACTCAATCCTTATTCTCTTTGCCGGCAAGGCACCGCACAAAACGGCAGATGAGGCTTATAAATTCATACCGAACCGAAACTTTTACTATTTGACCGGAATCGATGAACCGAACATCATCTATCTGGCATATAAACAAAAAGACAGGACAGACGAATATTTGTTCATCGAAAAATCCGATCCAGTGATGGAGAAATGGGTGGGCAAAACCATTTCAAGAGAAGAGTCAAAGGAAGTTTCGGGGATTGAAAACATTCAGTTTCTGGATCAATTTGAGGGATTCCTATCAAGGATGCTGTTTTCATCAAATCCAGTCGGGCTGTATCTTGATCTTGAGAGAAGGGAGCTGGATTCGCCGGCTTCGAAGTCTCAAGCCTTTGCTGCCCGGATGCGTGCGAATTATCCTTCCCTTTCAATAAAGAATGTCTATCAAGATATCTGCAGCCTGAGGGTCTATAAAAAGCCTGAGGAAATTGAAAAGATCAAGCGGGCCATCGACATTACCTATCAAGGCATTCAGGGTGTCATGAAGGCGGCCAGGCCTGGCATGAAGGAATACCAGCTTGAGGCACACTTTGACTTTGCCCTGAAATCAAATGGCGTCAAGCATCATGCCTTTAATACGATTGTTGCAAGCGGAGAAAATGGCACCATTCTTCACTACGAGCAAAATGATGCTGCTGTTGAAGAGGGAAGCCTTGTGCTTTTGGACCTTGGAGCACAGTTTGAATATTACAATGCCGATATCAGTTATACATTCCCAGCCGGCGGCAAATTCACTGACAAACAGAAAACCTATTATAACTTAGTATTAAAGGCGTTAAGGGAAACCACGGCATTGATTAAGCCGGGCACTCCTTTCGCAGAGCTTAACGAACACACGAAATCAGTCCTTGCTGAGGGCTGCATAGATGCCGGGTTAATCAAGGATAGGAGTGAAATAAGCAATTATTATTATCACGGAGTCAGCCACTTCCTCGGCCTGGACACCCATGATGTGGGCGATTATAAGAACCTGATCCTAAAACCCGGGATGGTACTAACAGTGGAGCCCGGACTTTATATTGCCGAAGAAGGAATTGGCATCAGGATTGAGGATGATGTCCTCGTTACAGAGGAAGGGCATGAGGTGCTGTCACAGCAGATTTTCCGTTCGGTGGAAGAAATAGAGAACTTTATGAAATAAGACGGGACCTCCCTTAATCAGGGGGGTTTTTGGGCAGGCTTTGAGATGTCTGCATTTAGTACAAACACTCAGTTAAAATCTCTTTTGGAAAAAGGATAGATCCATTTTTTTAAGAATTTAGAGGTGTCATTTTGAAATTTACCATATCCAGTACCCATCTTCAGTCTGCCCTGGGAGATGTGGTGAGGGCTGTATCTTCAAGGAATGCTTTTCCGATCATGGCAGGAATTAAAATAGCTGCAGGAAGAACGGGGCTTTTCCTGACAGCAAGCAATTCGGATTTTATCATCGAAAGATTTATTAGCGCAGATGCCAGGGGGGAAGGAACAGCACAAATAGAGCAGGCGGGAACTGTGGTCCTGCCAGCTCAGCTATTCCATAATATAGTGAGGAAACTGCCGGGTGACATAAGCTTTTCCTGCAGTGGAAATCATCTCGCCGAAGTCAGGTCCGAAGGAATTCATACAGTGATAAGCGGCATGGATCCGGGGGAGTATCCGGCTCTTCCGTCTGTTGAGGGAACTTTCCAGGCTGAGATTGAGGCAGGGCAGCTTCTTGAACTGATCAAGGGAACCGCTTTTGCGGTTTCAAAAAATCAGTCACGTCCGGTCCTCACCGGTGTTTTTATGGAGTTCCAGGAAAACTTCATAGATTGTGCGGCCACTGATTCCCACCGTCTGGCCAGGAAGAAGCTAGAATTTTCTGGATCTCTAAAGACGTCAGTCATCATTCCCAGCATAAGCCTGAATGAGCTGGCGAGGCTGCTGAACCATGGAGGAGGTACAGTCCAGATTACCATCAGCGAGGCTTATGCTATTTTCTCGTTCAACGGAACATCTCTCTATTCCCGGCTGATCGAAGGAAATTATCCCAAAATCTCGGGCCTTTCTTCCGGACAGTTCAAATCGGCTGTCACTCTCGACCGCAGGAAGCTGCTTGAAGGAATCGAGAGGGCCGGACTTTTTGCAAGCCAATGGAAAAACCATAATATCCACCTGAACCTGGAAAATAGGATTTCCTTCAGGATTGCCACCACCTCAAATGAAATGGGTAAAATTGAAGAATTTCAAAAAGTCGAGGAGTTACAAGGAGATGGCGAGTTTTCAGTCATGCTCGACGGACATTTTTTATCAGATGCCCTTAAGTCCATGTCTGATGAGGAAGTTGTATTAAAATTCGATGGCACCATGCGTCCGGTTCTGATACATCCCGCTGGAGGCAGGGAGCATCTCCATTTGATTTCGCCTGTGCGTTCATTTTAATAAAAAAAGGGGATGTTGTAATGAAACAGCTTCATCTTATTGTTAAAGGAAGGGTACAGGGAGTCGGTTTCCGCTATTTCACCCAAATGGAAGCGATGGAGCGTGGAATTAAAGGCTGGGTAAAAAATAATGATGATGGCTCTGTTGAAATTATGGCACAGGGGAAACAAGAGGATCTTTCCGCTTTTCAGTCACGGATAGAAAAAGGAAGTCCTTTTTCAAAAGTGGATTCAGTAAAGTGGGAAGAAATCCAGGCCGCAGAGTCTTTGACAAAATTCACTGTAAAAGGCTAAAAAGCAGGCAGGCTGTACCATGTGCAGTCTGCTTATTTATATTCTGCAAAAAAGGGGCGGTGCAGCATGTATCAAAAGGCTTCCAGAAGCTAGGTGTGAAAATCTTTTATTGTGGTGGCATTCCTGCATGCGCATTATTCCGCTCCGCCGCCTAATCATTATCATTATGCCGGTATAAGCCTGGACAGCTGACAAACTTTCAGGAATCTCTCTTTACTTTTTTTTCTTGGGGAAATTTGAAAAACACCTTCCTCCCAGCTTTGCCCCTGCATTATAATAACTCGTATCATTCAGATAGGGAAAAAATGGATAGATTCTCAATTCCGCATATTAAAGAGAGGGGTGCCCCATGAGTTTTCATATCCGTGTCCGCGCCGGAGCATTGATCATAAAGGAGGAAAAAATACTTTTAATAGAATTTAGAGATGAAAATGGGCTTCATTACAATCTTCCTGCAGGAGGAGCAGAACCGGGCGAGAGCATCCGCGAAGCTGTCCGCAGGGAAGCCATGGAGGAGGCATGTGTCGATGTGGGGGTTGGGGAACTGGCGTTTATTTATGAATATGCCCCTCATGAGTGCGGCTATCGGTTCGGCAATACCCATTCACTGGGCCTCATGTTCGAATGTGAACTTGCTCCTGGATCTGCAGCCAGGATGCCGGACCGGCCGGATGCCAATCAGACAGGCGTAAAGTGGGTAGCTCTATCCGATTTAACCGGTATCATCTTATATCCGAACTTAGCAGATCATATCCTTGATTTTGCCAGCGGCCGGAAGACACTTCCGCTTATCGAGGAGAATGCATTGGAAGAATACATATAATGAACAAACGGGGGGTAACGGAAATGGATTGCTTTGGCTGCAGGCTGGCAAATGGGAAAGAACATATATTTTCTGTATATGAAGACTACTGGGTGAACGGCTTTTTAGATCATGATCCATGGAATGAGGGACATGTGCTGATCATGCCGAAGGAACATGCAAGGTACATAGAGGACATGGATGAAGAAACACAGTCAGCGCTTATGCAAGCAGCTTCTATCCTATCAAAGGCTGTGAAGCAGCTGTCTCGTCCTGACGGAATAAGTATCTGCCAGAATGGCGGTACATTTGATGAGCTTACTCATTTTCATATGCATATTGTACCCCGTTATGATGGGGAGGACTTTGCTTCCTTTTATTCAGAATCCGAGTGGGAAAATCATCATTTAAAGAATACACTTTCTCTGACCCAGGAGAAATTAAAGAAAATCATCTCCCGCTTAAAGGGATGAAAGACTATAAAAAGCTCCCTGCCGCCAGGGAGCCAACTCAAAAAAATTATTCAAAAGAAACATACTGCTTAAGGGTCTGCTGAAGGGTCCCTTTCGTTTCAGCCAGATTCTCTAAGCTCACGCCGCTATGGATCATCCTGCGGACAAGCTCTGCACGCAGCCCTGAAATGACAGCATCACAACCCATCATCTGGATTCCGGTAATGATTTTCTGAAGGTGGATAATCTCATTTTGTTCCATGGTGGCGATTCCGGATAGATCGAGGATCAGCTTTTGAAGTTTCAGGTTGAAGATCTCGGTAAGAACCTTTTCTTCTATAATATTCATCCGATAGGTATCCATCATCCCAATCAGTGGAAGAACAGCAACAGAGGAGCTGATGGGAATGATGGGAACAGAAAGGCCTTCCACGAGCTTTCTCTGGGAGGTCAGCAATTCATCCCTGTAATTGGAATAGTTGATCATAAACGTATTAAGGAATTGATCGATACTGTCATTGACACTCTTCTCAAGAGCAAAGAAATCCTCAATTTCAATATCTCTTAAAATGGTTTTTTCATATTGATGCAGAAAATGCCAAAGGGTCCTGCGGATCGCCTGCACCCATTCGAGCTTGAATGCCAAAGTCAGAGAATGTTCCGCCCAGGCGGCACCTTCTTGTTCCGCAAACCGGATCAGCTCTTCGTCCTTTTGTTCGACGATGTAAATGACTAGCCTTTGCGCATTTTTCAGCAGGTCGATATTTCCTTTATTAAGTATATCCCTTATTTTAGTCGCAACATTGACAGCCTCTGTCAGTAATTTTTTTTCGAAGTCAGCATTGTTTTCGCGTATGAACTTAGTTAAATCTTCCTGCTCGTTTAAAACAATACTCATAGGAAATTCTCCCCTCTCAATTATATGCAACATATAATATTTCGACATATAAGGAGAAATTCCTTTTTTCTAAATTCCTGTTTTTAATGTAAATTCCATATTATCGTTTGCTTTTTCATTTCGGCAGTATCGGCAAACATATACTCTCCTCAAAAAATATTCTGAAGAGTACACCTTCATACACTTTACACAGCGGATATAGGATGAAGTTGAAACGGCCATCTGCAAGCCTCCTCATTCATTTTCCCCATCATCATATTGAGCCGCCTTTGTAAATGTGCCCAAAGAAACAAAAAAAGGGACCGGATTTATTCCCAGTCCCCAAACTATTATTGATTTTCTTTTGGGAAAGCTGCTTTATCTGCTTTAGACCAGTTACCTGAACATTGAGTTATACATAAGTATTATTTGGCAGGCACCGCTTTCCGTTTTTTATAAGGAAGCAGCGGGACAGGTGAGCCTCCCAGGCAAAACCGGGGAGGCTCACCGCCCGCCCCGCGGAAAGCGAGTGCAGTGCGGAAATCTACTTTTTAATTCAACAGCCGCAATATATGCGAAAACAGCCATAAATAAAGTGGTTTGTAAAATGATGTATCAGGATATTTAAAAAGCTTTTGGGCTGTGGTACAATGAAACAGAAAATTGAATAAACGGAACACAAGGGGAGCGTTTAAGCTGAGAGTGAATAGCCTGCTATTCTGACCCTTCGAACCTGTTAGATAATTCTAGCGCAGGGATGTGTATGAACACGTGAAGAAGACCTTTCTGATTACAGGTCTCCCTTTTGTTTCGTTATGGAATGAAGAGGGGGATTTTTTTATGGGGAAAAAATTAAAGTTAAACACCATGATCGAGGCTGCATTTTTTGCTGGATTTGCTTTTGTACTGGATATGCTGCCATCCATCAAACTGGGTCCATGGATTTCAATTGCAATTGCCATGGTTCCGATATTCATCGTGGCATTCCGCTGGGGCTTTAAAGCAAGCGTTGCTGCCGGTTTTTTATGGGGACTCCTGCAAATTGTCCTGGGTGATGCCGACGATATCCTTTCACCGCTGCAGGGCTTCATTGAGTACTTTATTGCTTTCTCCTTCATAGGATTCGCCGGCCTGTTTTATGGGCCGATCCAAAAGGCGCTCCATGGCGGCAGCAAAAAAAGAGCTTTGCTGTTTATTTCACTGGCTGTCCTGGCAGGCAGCCTGGCCAGATATTTCTGGCATTTCCTCGCCGGCATCATATTCTGGGGCATATATGCACCAGATGGGATGTCACCAGTCTTGTATTCTCTTATCGTTAACGGCGGAACCATGATCGGATCTGCGGTACTCTGCGCACTTGTCCTGAACCTGCTCATTGGCAGTGCGCCGCGCATCATCAAGCAAAAACAGACAGGTTCGAATAAAGTAAGCAGAAAAGCTGTTTAAAGCATAGAAAAGGAGGGGATATCCCTCCTTTTTTTATGTGGAAAATATCTCTGTCTGACTTATATTCCGGGATACAGAACAGGCACCTATACTGAGCGTCTGTCATAGTTTAGAGGGAGTTGATGAAGAAAGGACTGGATGCACATGTATTATGAACCTTATTACGCTTATTATGATGATTATTATAATTATGACTATGACTATGACGGATATGACTATTATGATGAAACAATAAGACAGCAGATTCCCGGCAGCTTTCCCGGCGGATTTCCAGGGGGATTTCCCGGCGGGACCCCAGGCGGCTATCCGGGCGGACAGCCTGGCGGCTTCCCCGGTTACCAGGGTGGAGGCGGACAGCAGCAGACAGTACAATTGCCGCCGCCGCCGGCTTTCACCCCTCAGCAGCCAACAGCACAAGCCTTTGCAGTAGATCCGGGCGGCATCAGAAGGTGCCTGTACCGCAACACCTATGTCTGGCTGAATAACGGCAGCAGCTTTTGGTTTTATCCAACGTTCGTAGGAAGAACATCTATTGCCGGCTTCCGCTGGAGAGGCTTTGGATGGGTATACTACGGTACCAACCTGAGACGAATCCGTTCTTTTCAATGTTTCTGAGGTAAAGAACGGCAGATTGGATTCGCATAGGCTACGAAAAGTCCTTCATCTTCCAGATGAAGGACTTTTCACATTCGCAAGTGGGACTAAAAAGTCCTTCATCCCTCTAAAAGCCCTTTACCTGCCGATAACCTTCCCGGCCTTCTCAACAACCTTCGGGAAGTGCAGATACAGGAACGGGCAGCCTATAACTAAAATACTGAACCTGCCAGCCTATTAATTTACAAAGTTAGATACCTATACATTTATATATAAAGATTTATAATAATGATAAAGAGATTTGAAAACGCTTTTATAAAAAGCAAAGGTTCATTTAAGTGAAATAGATATTCCTTGCGTCCAGTTCCGGGATTAAACAAGTTTAGGGGTAAAAAAAATGGAGCAGCAAGCTGCATCGGTCGTTGATGAAGCATTATTTTTACATAGTTGAGGGGTATAAAGGCTTTCTTCTGTTTTGATAACGCTTTTTACAGTCTAACTGTATTTCAAGTCAATATTCTATTTTAATTTAGGTAGTTATTTTTTAAGGTGCTGCTTCTATGAACAAGTATGAAGCGATCTCCGTTGAGATCAGAAAAAGAATAAAGAAAGGATATTTTTCATAAACCAGCCGATTCCGGATGAATATTCGTTTTCGTTTTCCAGGCATCCGAATGATAAGTTTGAGGTAACGACCGTAAATCTCAGGTAATAGGGGGAGTCTTTTATGTTAGGAGCAATAGAGGCAGGCGGAACAAAATTTGTCTGTGCGGTAGGAGATGAATCGGGAAAGGTACTGGATAAAGTCCAGATACCGACCACCGTGCCGGCGGAAACGATGCCGGGAGTGATCCAGTTTTTCAAAGAGCATCAGATTGAGGCAATCGGGATTGGCTCTTTCGGACCAATCGATATCAATAGGGAGAGTGCGTCATACGGGAATATAACCTCCACACCAAAGCTGGGATGGAGCGATTATCCGCTTCTTGGTACAATCCAGGATGCTTTTTCGGTACCTGTAGGATTCAATACGGATGTGAATGCAGCTGCGCTTGGGGAAGCGGTTTATGGCGCGGCCAAGGGACTGGACAGCTGCCTTTATATTACAGTCGGCACAGGAATCGGAGCCGGAGCAGTGGTCCAGGGAAAGCTGGTCCAGGGACTGAGCCACCCGGAAATGGGTCATATCCTTGTCCGCCGCCATCCACAGGATACCTTTGCAGGTAAATGTCCTTTCCATAAAGACTGTCTGGAGGGGCTTGCTGCAGGACCGGCCATTGAAGCCCGGTGGGGCGCCAAGGGCTTTGATCTTGTGGAACGTAAAGAGGTATGGGAGATGGAGGGCTATTATCTGGCGCAGGCACTGATGCAGTACATTTTGATTCTCTCGCCAAAACGGATCATTATGGGCGGCGGAGTCATGAACCAACAGCAGATTTTCAGCTCAATCTATAAAAACCTGGAAGCGCTGGTTAATGATTATGTCGAGCTTCCTGAGCTTTCCGAGTATATTGTCAGCCCGGGTTTGCAAGATCTCGCAGGAATAACAGGTTCCTTGCTTCTCGCGAAAGAAGCGCTCATGAATGAAAATCGATAAGCAGGAGGATATAGTGTGCAGCCATTATTTTTAAAGCCGGTTTTCCAGGAAAGAATCTGGGGCGGAACGGCATTGAGAGACAAATTTGGTTACTCCATCCCTTCAGAGAAGACAGGGGAATGCTGGGCCATTTCAGCTCATCCGAATGGGCCGTCCTTTGTTGAAAATGGCCCGCATGCAGGAATGTCCCTGAACGGACTTTGGAAGGCGGAGCCCGGTCTTTTTGGGAACCCAACCAAAGAAGTGTTTCCGCTGCTCACCAAGATCCTGGATGCCGCCATGGATCTCTCGGTACAGGTTCATCCAGATGATACATATGCAGCCCAGCATGAAAAAGGAGAATTAGGCAAGACAGAATGCTGGTATATTGTGGACTGTAAAGAAGATGCAGACATGATTTTCGGCCACACAGCCTCCACCAGGGAAGAGCTTGAGAAAAAAATTGAGGAGGGAAAGTGGGACGAATTACTCCGCAGAGTAAAGATCAAGCCGGGAGACTTTTTTTATGTTCCAAGCGGTACCATCCATGCATTGCTAGAGGGAACACTTGTCCTGGAAATCCAGCAGAGCTCTGATACCACATACCGTGTGTTTGATTACAACCGGAGGGACGACAAAGGAAATCTTCGGGAATTGCATTTGGACAAAGCGATTGATGTAACTACCATACCCCACGAAGATTGCAGGAATACTAATCAGTCTGAATCAGTGCCAGGCGCGGAAATCACTTCCTTTATCCAATCAGAGTTTTTCTCCGTTTCTGAATGGGATGTAAAAGGAAAAGCTTCTTTATCTTATCCAGAAACCTATTTGCTTGCCAGTGTCATAGAAGGTTCCGGAACCTTGGGTGCTGATGGCGAAGTCTATAAACTTAATAAGGGGCAGCACTTTATCGTTCCAATCGGCATAAAAGAACTGACGATTGAAGGCGATTGCCGGCTGATTGTATCACACCCTTAAATATGACAGGAAAAGTGCAAGTATTCTGTAATAAGGACAAGTGAATGTACCTTTTTATGGCAAAGTAGATGATTGTCTTTAATGTCAGACATTAAATAAAAATCAAGTACATCACTTGTAAATAGTGGTGTACTTTTTTATATATAAGACCTCTAAATGACCACACGAATGAATGTATCCGTACTGTTCAGGTGATAAAAAATTAAGTTTTTCTTTTTACGCTATTCAAAAAGGTCGTGATGAATAGAAGCTTTTTATATCAGCTAAGAAAGAATGAAAATATTACAATCGGTCGGGTTGATAGTGTTGACCCCCAGTGCGGCAATACTTGACTGTGTTGGGGGTCAGTCACTGTAATCAAAAACACTGGTCTTAATCTATTTAATTCATTGCTTTAACTTATATGTTCATAACACGATTAAAAATAAATTATATTTATCCTATTTTTACAAAAAATTAATATTTCAATCATTTTATGATGCTATAGTAACAGTTAATACAACTATAGGGGGCCTATAATGAAACGCATTTTTTCAATATCACTCTGTACAACATTATTAGCAAGCTCACTTTTAGCGGGAGCATCCTCAGCTAAATCTAATATTGATGTGAAAAAATATTCAGTTAGCGTCAATTCTCATTTTTACGCACCTGCACATGATTCAGTTTCTGACGTATTTCCTTATGGATTTGTTGGAGGCTTTGGCTCTGCACTAGCCTTCAAATCATACGACAAGAAAACCGGGGAATTTGAATTTTATGCCCTGACAGACCGTGGTCCAAACGGCGATGCACCAACCTTCTTAGAAAATGGACAAACATCAGCAAGTAAGTATTTTCTATCACCAACATTCAAACCGCAAATTGGGATTTTAAAGATAAAAAAAGGTAAAGCACAAATTAATGAAAGTATTAAATTAAAAAATAAAAATAACTCTTATATTACAGGACTACCAATTGCTCCTGGTAAAACAGGTTCTTCTCTAGAAATTCCACTTTTACCAACAATGGAAAAACTAAACTATGATCCTGACGGTATGGACCCAGAAGGAATTTCTGTAGATAAACAAGGAAATTTCTGGATTTCTGATGAATACGGTCCATTCATCGCGAAATTTACAAATAATGGTCAGTTAGTACAAAAACTTCAACCAGGTAACGGTCTACCAGAAATCTTGAAATATCGAATTCCAAACCGTGGCATGGAGGGATTAAGTATTAGCCCTAGCGGAAAGGTTTTTTCTTCCGTACAAAGTATTTTAGATATTAACGGAGAGACAAACAATGCCCTATTTACACGTATTGTTGTTTTTGATCCAAAGAGTAACAAAACAAAAATGTATGCTTACCCAGTCAATATGTCAAAATTTAAAAAAGCTATGGACTTAAAAATTGGTGACATTTTTGCAGTAAGTGATAAGCAGCTTCTAGTTATTGAGCAAGGCAAGGATATTAATGGCGAGATGAGAAACGTTATTAACCTTGTCGATCTTACAAAAGCAACAGACCTAACCAATAAAAAAGTTAATGGAAAAGAGCTTGAAACAATTAGCGATCCTGCAGAATTGAAAAAGCTTAACATTCAAATGCCCTCTACGAAGGAAATTCTTAATCTCCGCGAGCACGGGTGGGATATGGAAAAAGCTGAGGGCTTAACATTACTTCCTGATCGTAAAACCTTAGCCATCGTAAATGACAACGACTTTGGTGTCGCAGTCTCAACGGATAACGGTGAAAAGATTACTGACTTAAGCTATGAATCTTTAACAAAGAAATGGACTTTAGATTCAAAAGAAATACCAACTAATGTGAAATTTTCTACTAATTCACCTACTGAACGAAAAAATGTGGTATGGCTCTTCACAATTCCAGAGCTTACTAAGTTACTGAAATAAAGAAGTAAATAAAGCAGTGAAGCTATAGTCTTCGCTGCTTAATTTTAAGATCTAGAACTTGATCTCAGTTTGATAGACTCATCGGATGGCATACGTACAAAAGCGATATTATAAGCCATTGTCTTTGGTATTTCTAATTCCGTTACTGATTCCAAATATCATGTCTTTTCCAATAAAACCGTGCAATTTCGAATTTCTCTAGAACACGTTTATCCACTAACTCATTTTTAAATTTCAAAGTTCTGGTGAAATGTTGTATTTCACCACTAATATTAATTGTGACTAAAAAATCTGTAGTCATCTCAGCTCGTTCACTAGTTTTTAGATTAGCAGGGTGTTTTATTCCTAGTTCATCTGATAACAATTGTTTCTTCTGTAATAACGGAAACTGATCTCTAATGTCTACAACTGAGTCGGGGTATTCAACAAATAGTAGTAGTAGTTTCTTTCTAAATTTGAAAGAAATTCATGTTGTCTCGGGATTTTATACCTTTCAATTTCGTTGAACGATCCAATGATGGAACCTCTAGGATCTTAATCCATAGCTTATAATCAATACCTGTACCCTGTCCAAGACCTTCTTTCAGTTTCCTTTCCATTGATGATCCCTGGAGGTTGCCGGAAATGAGGAAGCACTTCGCTATCAGGTGACACATAATGCCTTTATGTCCACGCGATGGCGGTTAAATCCCTGCATGAGCGGGTCCCAGGCGGGCAGATGCCAGGAATGGTCACGCATATGCCAAGGAAGAGGGAGTGAGTAGAAGTGTTCGGCTATGGAGATTAGACCATCTAATCTCCGTTCATCGTGTAGCAGGCAGAACATTATACAAAATTTTCTGAAAGTATATAATTAATCAAGAGGCTGACATTTTTTTCATTCTATGGAAAAGGAGATTTAACCATGATCCATTCTAAATTAAAGCCATTCCCACCACATTTTTTGTGGGGAGCAGCTTCTGCAGCTTATCAGGTTGAGGGAGCCTGGGATAAAGATGGCAAGGGGGTCTCGAACTGGGATGAATTTGTAAGGATCCCCGGCAAGACTTTCAAAGGCACAACAGGCGATATAGCCGTGGACCACTATCACCGATATAAGGAAGACGTACGGCTCATGGCTGATATGGGAATGAAGGCATATCGTTTTTCCGTTGCCTGGACCCGCATATTTCCTAACGGAAAAGGCGAATTAAACGAAAAAGGTATTGAATTTTACAGCAATCTGATCGATGAACTGAAAGCGAATGACATTGAGCCGATCCTGACGCTGTATCATTGGGATCTGCCTCAGGCCCTGCAGGATGAATACGGCGGCTGGGAATCGAGGGAAATTGTTGAGGATTTCACCAGCTACAGTGTGGAATTATTCAAACAATTCGGTGATCGTGTCAAGTATTGGGTCAGCTTGAATGAACAGAATATATTCACCATGCTTGGGTACCGGATGGCTGCCCACCCGCCAGGGGTTAAGGATGAAAAGCTGTTTTACCAGGTGAATCATCATGCAAATCTGGCAAATGCAAGCGTCATCAAAGCATTCAGGAAGCATGTGCCGCAAGGGAAAATAGGCCCGAGCTTTGCCTACTCACCCGCCTATGCGCTCACTTCCGACCCGCAGGATATCCTGGCCGCGGAAAATGCTGAAGAACTAAACAGCCACTGGTGGATGGATATTTATGCATGGGGCAGATATCCGCAGGCTGCCTGGTCCTATCTTGAAATGAATGGCCTCGCTCCCGAAATCCAGGAGGGCGACTTTGAACTTTTGAAAGAGGGGAAGCCGGATTTCATGGGGCTGAATTATTACCAATCAACCACCTTTGAAAAAAATCCCCTCCAAGGCGGAGTCGGTGCCGGTGAAATGAATACCACCGGTAAAAAAGGAACCTCGAGTGACAGCGGGATTCCCGGTGTGTTTAAAACGGTATCCAATCCGAATCTAGAAAAGACCAACTGGGATTGGAATATTGATCCCGATGGCCTGAGGATTGCGCTGCGGAGAATTACAGACCGCTATGCCCTTCCGATCCTAATCAGCGAAAATGGCCTCGGGGAATATGACAAGGTCGAAGAAAACGGCGAAATTCATGACGATTACAGAATTGAGTATATCAGGTCCCATATCAAGGCCATGCATGCAGCTGTTTCTGACGGGGTGGAGCTCATGGGTTATTGTGTCTGGTCCTTTACAGATCTCCTCAGCTGGCTCAATGGATTCCAAAAACGCTATGGATTTGTATATGTGAATCAGCATGAAGAAGGAGACCATGACCTCCGCCGGATCAAGAAAAAAAGCTTCCATTGGTATAAGCAGGTCATCGAATCGAATGGGGAGACCCTATAAGCTTGAAGATTTTACAGGTTAGGACTGATGCATGATGAAAACCCGCCCGCTTGCCATACTCTTAGAACGAGTCATGTTTGTATGGAAAATTCCTTCCTTTCCAGTCCTTTTTTTACTTAACACGATATTTGGTCTAACGATGTCTTTTTTTGCACCCTTCTCATCCATTTTCGGTATCGATGAGGCAGGCATGAGCAATGGTGCATTCGGTATCTTCATGACCATCACGGCTATTGGAGGCGTGGTCATCAGCAGCTTCATTGCCAAAAAGTCCGACACAAACCTCAGCAGGAAAAGGATCTTAATTCTATCAGCCGCAGCCGGGATCATCGGATATATTTTATACGCCTATTTAAGGAATTATTGGGCATTGACCCTGGCCGGCTTTTTTGTGCTTGGAACTTCAAGTGCAGCCCTGCCGCAGCTATGGGCCTATGCGCGCGACGTGCTGCGAAAGAACGGAATCAGACAGGAAGATACACCGCTTGTCATGAACATATTCCGTATGTTCTTTGCACTCGCCTGGACAGTCGGCCCTGCTTTTGGAGCCTGGCTTCTGCATATTACAGGA
Source organism: Paraperibacillus esterisolvens (assembly GCF_046237625.1). Taxonomy (GTDB): domain Bacteria; phylum Bacillota; class Bacilli; order Bacillales; family DSM-1321; genus Paraperibacillus; species Paraperibacillus esterisolvens. Next base: position 2,047,454 of record NZ_CP143545.1, read on the forward strand.
TTTCAGGGGCTGTTTCTGTCTGTTGCAGGCGGCTACATTCTGGCACTGGCGGCCATCATATTCCTGCTGAAGGATATCGACAGCTCTGGCAAGGTGGAACAGGGACCGATCGAAGTGAAAAAATTTCTTGTAAAGCCGCATATTTTCGGCAATCTGGCAGCCGCTTTCCTGCTGTCGACAGCCTTTTCCATTCATATGCTGAATGTGCCCCAGTTTGTAACAAAGGTGCTGGACGGCACGGAAATACAGGTTGGAATCATATTCAGCGTAGCTCCGGTATTTGAAGTGCCCATGATGATCATTGTCGGGATGCTTGCCACCAAGATGGATGTGGCCATTTTAATCAGAATCGGCTTTACCCTGGCATTTGTCTACTTTTTCTTATTTGTGTTTGTAACTGAACCCTGGCATATTTACCCGCTGCAAGTCATCAGTGCAGCGCAGGTTTCAATAACCGCCGGCATTGCCATTTCCTATTTTCAGGATTTCATGCCGGATGCGCCCGGAACAGCCACCACTCTGTACATGAATACGACCCAGATTGGCTCAACAGCCGGCTATCTTTTATTTGGTTTCATCTCAGAGGTCATCAGCTATGGCCAGCTTATCATTATCTATACCATCCTTGCGGCTGCAGGTGTTCTCTTCCTGTTCTTATTCGGCAGGCAGAAGGTACTGGACACAGGGCGGAACAATCTGCCGATGTAAAGGCAGACTAAATCATGAAAGAAAGTTATAAGAAATGGTATATGCGGCGGAAAACACGCGCTATGAGACAATGAAATACAACCGCACAGGAAAATCAGGACTTAAGCTGCCCGCTATTTCTCTCGGACTCTGGCATAACTTCGGCGGAGTAGATTCCTATGAAAATGGATGTGCCATGCTCCGGAGGGCATTCGACCTTGGAATCACCCATTTTGATCTGGCCAATAACTATGGACCGCCTGCCGGTTCAGCTGAAGAAATGTTCGGTAGGATGCTGAAAACTGATTTTTCCCCCTACCGGGATGAAATGATCATTTCATCCAAGGCCGGCTATTATATGTGGCCGGGTCCATACGGGGAGTGGGGCTCCAGGAAATACCTGACCGCGAGTCTGGATCAGAGCCTGAAACGGATGGGCCTTGAATATGTAGACATCTTTTACTCCCACCGCCCTGATCCCGATACACCAATGGAAGAGACGATGGCAGCCCTCGACTCGATCGTCCGGCAGGGAAAAGCGTTATACATCGGCATCTCGAGCTATACAGCAGAGCAGACCGAGGAAGCCGTCAGGATCTTAAACTCCTTAGGCACTCCGCTGTTGATTCATCAGCCGATCTACTCCATGCTGAACAGATGGATCGAAGACGGCCTGCAGGATGTGCTGGACGAAAATGGCGTCGGATCCATTGCCTTCTGTCCGCTCGAGCAGGGATTATTGACCCCGAAATATCTCTCGGGTATCCCGGAAGACTCCAGAGCAGCTAAATCCACGGGAGCTCTTTCCGAAGAAAGAGTAACCCAGGAAGTCATCAGCCGGGTGCGGAAGCTTGGTGATCTGGCGGCAGAACGCGGGCAGAGCCTGCCCCAAATGGCACTCTCCTGGGTTCTCAGGGGCGGACGGGTAACATCTGCACTCATTGGCGCCAGCAAAGTCAGCCAGATTGAAGACAACGTCGGCGCCTTGAATAACCTTGAATTTACCGATGAAGAATTGAAGATGATAGATGACATCTTAAAATAAATGGATGTGACCGGCCGGGGAGAGTGCAGTACCCCGCTGGTTTTTTTTGATTTTTTTTAGAGCCGGTTACATATACTTTAGAAATTGCCCGACATTTCACTGCTGATCTAGCTTTCTGCATCCAGCCTAAAGGAGGCCCGCTCCATTGAAATTCACCCTTCTCCTTCATCGCAAATCGTTCATCGAAGTCTACTTCGCCGTCCAGGAACCAGGCACCATCACATGCGGCACCAAACTCTGGAAAGGAAAAAAACTAGCCGTCAGTATCGGCGAAGACAAAGAAACTGTCCTCAACAAAAGTTTGGATCGGCTGTTCAGGGAGGAAGAGATTAAGGAATGAATGATTGATTAATTGTTGTCATCGGATGGCTGCCGGGTGGGCAGCTTTTTTTTATTGATGGTAATGAGGGAGGGTGTGAAAGCTTGGTCCTGAGGGTTTCTAGTGAACATATAAAGATGGCATTGCTCGTAAATGAACACATGGAAACAAAAGCGGGGATGGATTTAGGGGGAAATAATTATAAAGGAATAATTAGAACCAAAATCAGCCTGGATGAAGGGAAAAATGGTCGTAAAAGAACAATTAGAACCAAAACGAGCCCGGCTGAAGGGAGAAATGGTTGTAAAGAAACAATTAGAACCAAAACGGGCTAAGATGAAAGGGGAAATGGTTGTAAAGGAACAGTTAGAACCAAAACGAGCTGAGATGGAGGGAGAAATGGTTGTAAAGGAACAATTAGAACCAAAACGGGCTGTGATAAAGAGGAAAATGGTTGTAAAGGATCAATTAGAACCAAAACGAACCCGGATGAAGGGAGAAATAGTTGTAAAGGAACAATTAGAACCAAAACGAGCCCGGATGGAGGGAGAAATGGTTGTAAAGGAACAATTAGAACCAAAATGAGCCTGGCTGAAGGGAGAAATGGTTGTAAAGAAACAATTAGAACCAAAACGGTCTGAGATGAAGGGGAAAATGGTTGTAAAGGAACAATTAGAACCAAAACGGGCTAAGATGAAAGGGGATATGGTTGTAAAGGACCGATTAGAACCTAAATAAGCTTGGATGAAGGGAAAAATGGTCGTAAAAGAACAATTAGAACCAAAATAAGCTCGGATAAAGGGAGAAATGGTTGTAAAGGACCGATTAGAACCTAAATAAGCTTGGATGAAGGGAAAAATGGTCGTAAAAGAACAATTAGAACCAAAACGAGCTGAGATGAAGGGAGAAATAGTTGTAAAGAAACAATTAGAACCAAAACGGTCTGAGATGAAGGGGAAAATGGTTGTAAAGGAACAATTAGAACAAAAATTAGCCCGGTTGAAGAGAGAAATTGTTATAAAGGAGCGCGCCTTACTGTTTTTCATAATATGTGCCTCTGCCTAGGCCAACCTTCTTGTAATTTAGCTCAAGGATCTTTTGGATTTTCCTGATTGGCAGCTGTTCCTTACACCACTCACTAACCAAAACACTGGTAATTTTCTTTTCCGGAAAAAGAAGTGTAATTTCTCGTGTCATACGCAAAACCGACTCTCTAATTGTCTCCTTATACATGCATGCTTCACAAATCACTTCCTTTGTATTTGAAATAGTCACGAATGATTTGCAGGCTGCACATTGGATTCCTTTACGGATCTCTTCGAAAGTGTAGGAGGGCAATGCTTTATGGGGATAGTCCTTAATATGCATTGCTGTTAATTGCTTTGCAATCTGTCTATGTTTTTCCGTAAGTCTGGAGGGAATTTTGTTCAGGGTGACAATAAACCGGTTAAGGCTTGTGGGGAGGACGATTGGTGTATTCGTGGGAGCTTGAAACAGGGTGAACTCTGGATGAGTGAAGATGACGGATGAGGATATGGGGATAGTGCATCCCAGCTTTTTCAGCAGCTGCCTGATCAGGGTTTCAGTTCTGTGTAATTGATGAAGGGGATTTGCGACTTCGTAACGGGGATGTTTGTATAGCTTTCCTGCTTCATAATAGTACTCTCCCTCATAATTCTTGGCTTCCAGAAGGAAGATGCTCTCTGAAGTGATGATTAAAGAGTCAATTTGAAAGGAAGTGCTGGTGAACATAAGTCTCAGGTCATTTAGCAGAAGACAGTCCAGGTCCAGCTGTTCTAATAAGGAATCGAGATGCATTTCTCCTTCATGTCCTTTTTGCAGATTTAGTAGTAGCTGCATATCCTCTTGGGCTAATGCTGTCCGTGATTGAAGCGATTTTAATATGGATAGTTCAGGCGGCTCTGTCCGCAATTTATAGATCATGGTTCACATCCTTATATTTATTAGGTCTTATTTACTAGAAAATAAATAAGAAAAAAGTACTTATTAACCCATTAATATCGAAAAATGTAATATAATGTAGAAAAGGGATTAGTAGGAGGATGGTTATGGGCTGTGAGGTGTGCCTCCCGACGATGCGGGGCTATACGATATATTTTGCAGGGGAAGAACGGGCAGATTTGCTGGATGGATATTTCAATAAATTTGATGAAAATAAATGGAAGTATGTGAATGAAAGAATGGTGTGGGCTGAGGAAAGTGTATTTTATGATTTAATGGATTATCTTGAGGCCCATTATGAATCCGATCAGATTTTTGCAGTATTGTCGAAGACAAAGGAACCATTAGGCGAATTACATAATCTTAGAAAGCTCGCATCATTTAAGGAAGAACGGGAAGCAGCCTGGATTGATCGTGTGATTGAAGAAAGCTCCCTTTGTACCTATTATCAGCCTATCGTACAAGTAAATGCCGGAAAGCCTGAGGTTATGGGCTATGAGCTTTTATCCAGAGGACTTGATGTAGATGGGAGCGTCATCCCGCCGTACAAATTGTTTGAAGCTGCTCGTGTCAGGAACCGTGTGTTTTCTTTAGACCGGGCCTGCAGGATGACTGCTGTGCGGAATGCCCGGGCCGTCGAAGATAAATTGATTTTCATCAATTTCATTCCAACAGCAATTTACGTTCCTGAGCACTGCCTCCAGGCTACCTTCAAGCTGATTCAGGAGATGAATATCAAGCCGGAGCAGGTGGTTTTTGAAGTAGTGGAGACGGATGAGGTAAAGGATCTTGATCATTTAAAAAGAATCCTGAACTACTACCGGTCGCATGGATTTAAATATGCTCTGGATGATGTGGGAACAGGCTTCAACCAGCTGGATCTGCTTCAGCAGATGGAGCCGGATGTCGTGAAGCTTGCTATCGAATTCACAAACGGAGTTGCGGCAGATCCATTGAAACAGGATGTTGCCAGGTCTGTACTGAAGATGGCCCATGGGATGAGTGCAAAGGCGCTTGCCGAGGGTGTTGAGACGGAAGAAGATCTTAATTTCCTTACTGATATGGGGTATGACTTATTCCAGGGCTATTATTTTTCTAAGCCGATGGATCATCCTGTCAAACTATAAAATAAATTCGCTTAAAAGGGATTTCCGGCTAAAGGGAAATCCCTTTCTCTTTTTCAAAAAATATATCTGTCTAATATCTGTCTATCTCATTATATCAGACTGAAATGGGAATTTTTAGGCTTATATTTTCTTCACTGGCTGGTAAAGTAATATCTGAGGGGGAGATGGAATGATTCATTATACATTGGGGACCAAATCCCCGTTAAATGGCCGGATTGGGGAGCTTTTCTGGATGCTGGAGCATGTCAGGGAGACCACGCTGCAGGAGCTGACGGACCTTCAGCCGGAAGAGCTGGATTATACGATCGAATCCGGCGGTAATAGTATCGGTGCACTGCTCTTCCACATCGCGGCCATTGAAAAAGTACATCAGCACATTTCATTTGAGGGAAGGGATATGAATGAAGGGGAACTGAAACGGTGGCGGCATGGACTTTATTTAAGCGATAAGACCAGGGAAGAAGTGAAAAATAACCCTTTGTCCTATTATACGGAACTTCTGCGGGAAGTAAGGGAAGGGACGCTGGCAGGTTTCAGCATGAGGGATGATGCCTGGCTTTATGAAGAGAAGGCTTGGTCAAATGGGATTCCCTATAACCATTATTACCTATGGTTTCATGTGCTGGAGGACGAAATCAGCCACCGGGGGCAGATACGGATGCTGATCCGCATGCTGCGTTCAAATGGAAGGAGTGCAGCTGTTTGCGGTATTGAGATCGATTAATCCGGGTCATCAGGCTTGCTGAGCAGGCAGCAAATTCAGGGTCATCAGCGGTGGACAGCATACATATATGGCTTGGGCTGCTGCTCGAAAATTCAGGCCCGCTCGCAGAAGTGAATCAGCAATGCACAGATCTTCTCCCTTTTATGCTTAAACAAGCTGAGATGCGGCCGCCCGTTCGGGGGGACTGTAACATCAGCCCTTTTCTGGTGAAGGTGACACATGAGATCAGCGTACTGATGGACGGGGCACTGGATGAGATGAAGAGGTATAACCAGGTTGTCATGAATGAAGGACATGTGATCAAGATACTGTGCGGACTGACGCACAAACTCTCAGAAGAGAAAAAGGAGGACATTCTCAGGATTGCAGCAATGCCAAGGGAAATGTTTGTTCTTTTTGAGAACTATCAGTTTCCTGACAATTTTCTTTATAAAGGAGAAATCAGGCGGGCTCAAACTGAAGACCTGGATGATGTGATGGCATTTATCAGGGTGGAGTTTGGCGGGCGCTGGGTAAGCACTGTGATTGAAGGCTTCCGCCATGAAGAAATTCCAATCCTCCTGTCCTATTCAGACAGCCTTCTTACTGGGTTTGCATGCTATGATATTAACGGGAAAGGCGTCTTTGGGCCGATGGGTACCTCCATTAAATTCAGACAGCAGGGCATAGGCTCGGCCCTTCTTCATCACAGTTTAAGGGATTTGAAAAGAAGGTATAGAGATTATATTATAATCCAGCAGGCAGGCACGTTGAATTTTATGAAAAAGCCTGCGGTGAGCAATTATTAAGATCAGAGGATACCTGATTTTCCAGTATAAGCCACAAAAAAAGGACGATGGAAACAGCCGATTTTCAGCCTTTCCATCACCCTCTGCGCTCTTGCTTAAATTTAGGACGTTTAGCCAGCGCGTATATGGATATTCCAAAGCCAATTCCCAAAACTGCGGGAATCGTCCAAATTAAGTCTGAAGCATTCAATCGAAGCCCTCCTTTTGTAAAAATCTGGTTGATAGTTACCTATTACCCCCATATATCCGCCATAAACGAATTATATGCGAAAAGCCGGCTTCTAAGAACCCGGCTTTTCGCAATGATTAATTCTGCTCAATTTTTCGATGAATTCGGTAGGAGTATAAGATGGGAAGAAGAGCAATAAGCAGAATAACAGGCACTACTATAAATTCAATGGAATCAGCCCAAAGGGTTGAAAGCATCAGCAGCAGTCCGCCGGCAATGAAGACCCGCCCGCCAAAGCGGTGAGTCCGTTTCCAGACATCCTCATTGTGTAGTGTCCAGGGAGTCTTAATGCCGACAAAATAATTGGGCTTGAACTGCGGCATATAATTCCCTATCACTAAAAAGAGAAGTCCGACCGAAAGGGATACCAGCTTATTCATATCAAAGTCAAAACCCAGGCCGGCTCCAATTGTCAGCATATTGATGAAAAAGAATAAGATAAGAATCGCTATATTGGTGTTTTTATAGCCTTTTGAGAACAATTGATAATTTTTTCTCTTTGGATCTACCCGCGGAATGAATTGCAGGATAAGGTAAATGATAATCAGCATGCCGACCGAGGTAAGCATTGCACTAAGCTTGCTTGAAAAGCCGTCCACTTCTCCGCTCGAATTCCAGTGCGTGGGAATCTCCGCCGGAAGGTCCGGGTAAGCAGAGAGCCAGACAATAATGGCTGCTGCTATAATGAGCAGCGGCAGAAAGTGCTTTTTCATAAAATTGTTCCCCCAATACTATTTTTCTTTGGTGTCAGTGAAACCGAGGGCCCATCCAATCAGGTCCTGAAAAACTGTTGTGTTCAATGAATACAGAACATACTGCCCTTTTTTCTCATCCTGCACGAGCCCGGCATGCTTCAGGATTTTCAAATGCTGTGAAATGCTTGGCTTGCTCATGTTAAAGTGATCCGAAATTTCCCCTGCAGCCAGATCTTTTTCTTTGAGCAAATCAAGGATTTTTCTTCTTGTTGGATCGGATAGCGCTTTGAAAGCTTCATTCATTATTAACACCCTAATTAGTTATTTAAGTATTTAACTAAATAATACAACGAATTCCTTTTCTTGTAAACCCTCTGCACAAATAAAGTACAGGCATCGGCGTAGGAACGAGTTTACGATTTTCCACAACTGGCAATAAACAAGTATGAGAGAGGAGAGGATAAGTATGACACAGGAAGTAGTAGGGGTTTTTGACAGCACCAGGGAGGCCAAGGAAGAGATCCGGAGGCTGCAGGAAAGGGGATATGAGGAGTATTTGTTCACGTTCATTGCGAAGAGCCAGGATGTTCTTGATTTTGAAGGCGAGGAGCAATTTGACTATACTGTGATTACCACCCAGGAAAAGGAGGATGAATCCTTTTTCGATAGAGCAATGAGGTTCTTTATGGATGTGGATGATCACCTTGACGACCATCTTGAAAACAATGGGGTGCCGGAAGAACATACCCCGAAATATATGGAAGAAATCGAAAAAGGCAAAATTGTGGTCATGATCCGGAACGATGAAAAAAAATAAAGGTTTAACGGGCTTCCAGAAATGGAAGCCATTTATTTTTCAAGGACTTATAAAAAAGAGAAGGAATCCTGCTCCTGAAATAGAAAATAAGTAAAATGAACATGATTTTCAAGTTCAGGAGGAGGAGCGGGATGAGAGTTGCGGTTTGTCTGGTCACATTGTTGCTGATGGGAGCTGTTAATTTTGGAGTCACGCTGATGGGGTTTGCTTTTTTGGACGCTGCATTCTTTATTGGTCTTGCCTTTGCTGTACTCATTTATTTTTTTACGTCAACAGGCGGATTTACATCGAATAACGCGAGGCTGAGTGTTCAAGGGCAGACAGGGCTGAAAGTGGAGGAAGAAAAAACAAGCTTTACGCCGTCATACGCTTTTTATACCGCTGTCTTTTATACCGTGGTTTCTTTGATTGCTTCTTTCATTTATTATAAAGATTATTTTATATAAAAAAGAACCGGCCGTATCTGTGATGTATTCACAGCGGGCCGGTTTTTGGTTATCATTTGTAAACGGTGATAAGCTTGTCTCTGCGTTCAAGGACTTTTCCTACGACAGCGGCATCTGTGATGCCTGCTTGATGCAGATCTTGCACGTACTTGTCCGCCTCATTCTCATCTATGCTGACAAGGAGGCCGCCAGATGTAATGGAGTCACAGAGAATCAGCTGTTCTGCTTCGTTTAAAGAATCTGAATAGGCAATATCATCTGCAAGCCATTTAAAATTGGAACGAGTTCCTCCCGGGACGATGCCGGCGGCGGCCAGGCTGTAAGTCCCTTTTAAGAGGGGAACATGGCGGTAAAAGATTTCAAAGCTCACATTGCTTGAGCGTGCGATTTCGCTCGCATGTCCCAGAAGGCCGAAACCTGTTACATCTGTAACGGCATTAGGCGTGTAGGCAGCCAGCTTTTCAGCTGCTGTCTTATTCAATTGGGCCATAACAGCAGTTACCTCGGCAGCCTGTTCTTCAGTGACGGCATCCCTTTTGATGCCAGTTGTCATGATCCCGACTCCGAGGGGTTTGGTCAATACAAGCGCATCCCCGGGTTTGGCTCCGACATTTTTCCATATTTTATCCGGGTGGATAAGACCTGTGACGGACAGGCCGAATTTCGGCTCCTGATCATCTATGGAGTGGCCGCCGATCGTCACAGCACCGGCTTCCTGAACTTTATCCGATGCCCCGCGCAGGATGTCTGCAAGGATCTCGGTGCCGAGCTTCTTGATCGGATAGCCGACGATGTTCAGGACTGTCTTCGGCTCGCCTCCCATTGCATATACATCGCTTAAAGAATTCGCGGCTGCGATCTGGCCGAACATATAAGGATCGTCAACAACAGGTGTGAAGTAATCGACCGTCTGGATTAACGCCAGCTCGTCTGTTAATTTGTAAACCCCTGCATCGTCGGAAGTTTCGTTCCCGACAAGCACTTCAGGTATACTTTCCTGCTTTGGCAAAAGACGCAAAACTTGCGCCAGGTCCTCCGGACCAATTTTGCAGCCTCAGCCAGCTTTGGTGGAAAGGGCTGTAAGCCTTAACTTTTCGTGCTCTGACATCCGCCTGCACCTCCCATTTATCTATTACTTATAGATTGTACTATGAACGGAGGAAATCACCAAAAAAATGTGCTTGAAGGAAAAGCGGGCTTGCCAGGAATATTCATGACCAGGATTTTTTCTTTGTCAACCGCCCGAAAAATTGGGTATGATAATACAACAGAAATAAAAGAAATGGGGGTGTACAGGGATGGCATATGAAGTAAAAGTTGAATTTTGCATGATGTGAAATTACTCACCAAAAGCTGCGAGTTTCGCAGAAGACCTTTTCAGCCACTTTCGGGGAAATGTGGTGAAGCTTGAATTAGTGCCGGCATCCGGGGGCATTTTTGAAGTGACCGTAAATAATCAGCTGCTATATTCCAAAAAGGAAACGGGCCGTTTCCCAAAATCAGCGGATATCATTCAGCAGATGGAAGCACTATAGCATAAGAAAAGCAGAGCGGCGGAGCTCTGCTTTTTATCATGTTTAAAACCTCCGGGCAGCGGCATTATTTGAGAATCAGGACTTCTAAATAATGACTATCCAGCCTTGTCTGGATGATCCTGTTCTGGATAGGGAAAGGAAAGTATATTTTGCGTTCTTTCAAAATATCGGGGAATGTGATTTGTACGGATAGCTCAGCTTCGTTCACTACAATCGTATATTGAGTCAATCCATCTCCGTCAATTGAAGCCTCCACTTGGTAGAAGAGCGGGCAATCATAGACGTCCACCCTGAATTCTGCCCAATCCAGGTAGCCGGTCAAGGGGTCATCAAGTGACAGCAGCATCCATTCTTCATAATTCATCGGGGTCCTCCTTATTCAGCCTTGTTTTAAACGTATTCTTGAAAAGTGTTATAATGAAAAAAATGATACAGGTGTGGAGGTTATTTTTTGAACAGGCTAGTCAGAATGATACCAGCCGTCCATGAGTTCCAGAAGCGGAAAGAATTTCAGGACCTTATGAGGGATGCAGGAGTGGATGAAAATTTATTAACTTCAAGGATTAAACAGCAGCTGGACTGTGTCCGCAGGCAGGTGCTGAATGATACATGGAACGGAGCTTTGCCAGGTTCAGAAGCTTTTTTCGATAAGATCATACAGGCGGCGGCAGCTGAATTGCAGAAAAGCTTCACCTACAATCTGAAGCGGGTCATTAATGCTACAGGTATCGTCCTGCACACAAACCTGGGAAGGGCAAGGCTCAGTGAGGAAGTGCTGAAGCATGTGACCGATATTGCCGGCAATTATTCCAATCTTGAATATCGTCTTGAAGAAGGCGAGAGAGGTTCAAGGCACGATCATATTGAGGAATGGATCTGCGAAATCACGGGTGCAGAGGCCGCGATGGCTGTCAACAACAATGCGGCAGCCGTTTTTCTTGTGCTGCGTGCATTCGGAAAGGATCGGGAAGTGATTGTGTCGAGGGGGCAGCTCGTGGAGATCGGAGGGTCTTTCAGGATCTCCTCTATTATGGAGGAAAGCGGCGCGTTTTTAAAGGAAGTGGGAACCACAAATAAAACGCGGATTGCGGATTACCGGGAAGCTGTCACGGAAAATACGGCCATGCTCCTTAAGGTACATACATCCAATTTCAAATTAGTGGGCTTTACTGAATCAGTATCAACGGAAGAGCTTGCTATGCTCGCCCGGGAGATGGCAGGTCTTGTTTTTTATGAAGATTTGGGGAGCGGGATGCTCCATGACCTTCCTGCAGCGGGAATCGGCAGTGAGCCCTTAATCAAAGAAGTTCTGGGTGCTGGTGCCGATCTTGTTTCCTTCAGCGGTGACAAGCTGCTGGGAGGTCCGCAGGCCGGCATTATAGCCGGAAGAAAAAAATACATAGAGGTACTGAAAAAGCATCAGCTGGCGCGCGTGCTCCGAGTTGATAAAATGACACTGGCCGCTTTGGAGGCTTCACTTAGTGAATATCGAAAAGGAAATGCCGCGATGAGACAAAATCCTGCCCTGAGGGATATATTGACAGAGCCTGCAGTATTGGAGAAAAGGGCTGAAGCTTTCTGTAAACAGCTGGAAGACTCTGTTGAGCTGTATGCAAGAGTTATGCAAAGCACAAGCATGATTGGCGGCGGGACAATGCCTGGTGAAGAAATTCCTACATGGGGAGTCTCTGTAAGCCATATGACCATATCTGCCGAAGCACTTCACAGGGCCTTGCGTTCCAGCGATGTTCCGGTCATCACCAGGATCATAAAAGATGAGATTTTCTTCGATGTCCGGACCATGACTGACAGAGAAACGGCAGAGGCTGCAGCGATTCTTATAAAATTAATACGGGAGATAGGGACTTTCACATAAACAAAGGCTTCTAAAGCTTGTTGTATCAGAGTATTAAGATTTTAGGAAATAGGGGACTATCCCCGAAATTGGAAGGGGTTTTGGGATATGATTTCGTTTATTGTCGCCATGGACCGGGAACGGGTAATCGGCAGGAATAACGATCTGCCTTGGAGTATTCCGGCGGATCTGCGGTTTTTTAAGGAGACGACGATGGGGCATGCAATTGTTATGGGCAGGAAGACGTTTAAGTCCATTGGGAGAGCGCTGCCGGGGCGTAAGAATATCGTCATGACGAGAAGCGGGGACTTCTCGGCTGAAGGGTGTTCTGTCATACACAGTCTCGAGGAGTTAAAGGCCCTGGAAAATGAGACAGAAGAGGAGCTTTTTGTAATCGGGGGCTCTGAAATATTCAACCTGACTCTTCCGATTGCTGACAGGCTGTATATCACCTATATTGACGAGACCTTTGAAGGAGATACGTTTTTCCCTGCTATTGATCAGAATGAATGGACTCTGGTTTCTAATGAAAAGGGACCAAAGGATGAAAGAAATCCATATGATTATTATTTCCGTGTTTATGATAAAAAAGGACTCATGCAGGAGGATTTATAAATGCAAAATGTGATCATTTCCAATGATGAAAGCCCGGAGGCGGAGCAGTTCATTAACAGGAAGATGTATGAATTCAACGCGGCCCACTTTGATGAAAGCCTTCATGGGAGATACCGGAAAGTAAATTTGTTCGTGAAGGATGAAGAAGGCGGAATTCTTGGCGGAATCCTATGTGAGATTTGCTGGGACTGGATGGAAGTTAAGTATTTATTCATTGAGGATGAAAAGAGAAAGAGCGGGCTGGGCAGGAGACTTTTATCAGAAGCGGAAAAAGTGGCCGCAGAGAAGGGATGTACATACATCAAGCTGGACACCCTCAGCTTTCAGGCATTTGATTTCTATAGGAAGATGGGGTACCAGGAATATGGGCGTATAGAAAATGCAGGGGGCAAATTCAGTCATCATTATTTGAAAAAGGATTTATAATTCATCCGGATTTTCCCTAGAAACTGCCTGGTCTGTACATACTTTTCATAGTTCTGTGTAATCCTAAGCAGGATCAGACTGTTAGGAGGGTTAGCATGGCTGTGAATATTAGGGAAGCTGTCAAGAAAAACGTGGTCGGAAACTCCCCGGAAGAGCTTGAGGATACAATTGTCGATGCTGTTTCGAGCGGCGAGGAATTGATGCTTCCTGGCCTTGGTGTATTATTTGAAGTGATCTGGCAGAACGCACCAGACCAGGCAAAGCAGGGAATGCTCCATACTATTGTCGGCGGTCTGCCGAAGTAAGATTTTTCCAAAGCGGTTCTCCATTCAGGGGGGACTGCTTTTTAATTTGTATTTAACATGTATATATTTGTAGTTTGAATATGGAAGGGTTAAGATAAATAGAGGGAATTATGATTTTTTTGGGGTGGATGATGTGCTTGCCTTATTCAAAGGGATTATGGATGAGATCATAACAGCTGTTGAAATGCTGCTGATCCTTTCCTTTCCGTACCTGATTTATTTTTACAAGCATCGAAGTGAATTGTTCAAAAAGAAAGACTAAGGCTTAGCCCCCATAAAAGACAAAGGATGCCGTCCATTGGCGGCATCCCTTGTCATGTACTTATTTAACTTTCTCCTGGAACATGTCCTTTTTATACGAATGGAAGTACGCCATGGCCACAAAAATGCTTCCGCCTATCGCATTGCCTATATAGACCGGAATGAAGTTATAAACGAAATCATCCCAGCCTGCCCGGCCTGCAAAGATAGCTGCGGGTATGACAAACATATTGGCAACCACGTGCTGAAATCCAATGGCTACAAAACCCATGATAGGAAACCAGATGCCGAGGATCTTGCCGCTCATCTGCTCTGATCCATAGGCAAGCCAAACTGCGAGTCCAACCAGCCAGTTACAGCCAATCGCTGACACTAAAGCCTGTATAAAGGTGTCATCAATTTTATGCTGTGCAATGGATGCGGTTTTTTCTAAAAAGGCGCCTTCTTCTGTCAGACCGACCACATGGCCGAAAAAATAAGCAACAAAAAGTGCACCAGCGAGATTCGCAATGGTAATGATGCCCCAATTCTTCAAAAGCCTTCCAAGCGTAATCCTCTTCATAAAATAGGCGAGCGGAACCGACATCATATTTCCGGTCAGAAGCTCACCTCCTGCCAGGACGATTAATATAAGTCCCAGCGGGAACACTGCTGCCCCAAGGAAGCCGCCAAACGTTCCCCAGTCTTTCGGCAGGTCGGCAGAAACTCTGATATCAAGAAGAAAGCCGATGGATATAAAAGCCCCTCCAAGAAAACCCAGGATCAGCATGCTCCTCAGATTCATGCCAGCCTTCCTTACTCCTGCCTCAACTGATATTTCTGCTATTTGCTTTGGCTGATGAAATGACATATTTAACCTCCTAATAGTCCAGCTATTATTATTTTCCAGTTTTGACGGGTATTTAAACATTTAACTTTGATAAATATTTGCCTTACCATTGAATTGTAAGAAAATGACTGACTCACCGCAATTGCGAAGGTATGCTGACAGATATCAATATACAAAGCCCAAGAAGGAAGTCATCCATCAATAAATCTCATAAAGTAAGTCGAAATATGAACAAAACTAATGATATTTGTTGAAAGACGGCCTGTTTATGATGTTTTGGAATCCGGTGCATCATTAAATAGTATGGTTTATAATGTAGATATTAAAAGCCTCGGAGGTGATGTAAGGTGAACAATTATTTGCCAGATACTGCATCGGCTCATGCAAAGCCTGATTATGGGCGATCCTTCGCATGGGGCAGATAATTTTAATATCGCCTTGATAATCCATATTCAGGCTTTGCCCTTATTTTAAATTCAAAAATAAGGAGCGGGCCGAGATGAAATATGTAAAGACTGCTGCAGTCCTGCCGCCAAGCTTGATTATTGAAATACAGAAGTATGTTCATGTGGAAACACTTTACATCCCTAAACCAGAAACCGCACATAAAAAATGGGGAACCCTTTCCGGCAGCAGGAGAATGTTTAAGAGCGGAATCAGCAAATGAAGAAGCAGTTCAAAGCCGGAATTCCGATTTCCGAACTGGCTGCACATTATCATCTATCTCAGGAAACCATTAAGATGATTGTTTACAAAAGAGAGCGGGTGGATGCACCTATTTAAAGGCAGAAGTTTTGGCACTTCACTGCAAATGAAGTGCTTTTTTCAGTACCGGCAAATTTGTTTGTGAATTAACCGGTATTTACGGTCCGTTAATGTGGATGTAAATTTAAATGGGAGTGCTGTTTACTTCATAACATGAATTGATTTGTGTAGAATAAGCTTAACCGGGGGTATCTAAATATGACTGCACCATTCATATCTAATCATCAATATAATCTCATAAAAAAGCAGGCTGTTATCATCAAGGGTTCTTCTAAAAAGGGAATCGATGCTTCAGTGGCAAAAGCCGTGAAGGATAGTGCCTATGCCAAGATTATGGCTCTATTCCCGGATGCCGACAGGGAACAGACTGATCTTTTGGATATCGCGAGGGCGGAGGATGATGCGGAACTCGATTCTATCGTTGAGGAGCTGCAAGCCTATTTGGTGCCTTTCCCAGAATTATCAGAACAGAAAATCAAAAAACTATTTCCTAAAAGCAGGAAGCTGAAGCTGCCGGACCTATCCAGGCTTGGTTCCGATCCTATGACTTACCTTGGCTGGAATGATATCGGCACGAATAAAAAGTATATCGTCGCTGAAGTGGAGGGCAGACTTGCGGGTGTGGAATTCAGGTTTACCATGTCGAGCAAGCACAATGTGTGCTCGCTTTGCAGCACCCACGGACAGTCAGCATTCATATCGGCTGTCACAAGAGCCAGGAAATCGAATAATCCTGACTATTATAAGGCAGTCGGAAATTATGTGTGCTTTGACAGCGAAGAATGCAACAAAAAAATAACAGACACTCAGTATCTGAATGATTTCATTTTGGAAATACTGGAGGATAAGTGAGTGTCCATCCTTAACTCAGGTGGTTTCAAGGAAATAAACAATAAGGCAGGATAGGTTTAATGATAGCTAAAACAGAAGAAGATTTTACAGGGTTAAAGGAGATTGGCAGAATCGTGGCCAAAATCCGCAATGAGCTGGTGAACCGTACAGTTCCAGGCATCACCACAGGGGAACTTGACCGGATTGCCGGTGAAATGTTTAAGGAAGAAGGAGCACAATCTGCGCCAAAAGGTCAATACAGCTTTCCAGGCTATTCCTGCATCAGTGTGAATGAAGAGGTAGCGCATGGAATTCCGGGAAGCAGGGTCATTCAGGATGGTGATCTTGTCAACATTGATGTATCCGGCTCCAAGAACGGGTATTTCGCTGATACAGGTGTTTCATTTGTTGCGGGCAAAGGCAACCCTAAGCTTGAGAAAATTTGTGAAGTGGCCAAAGAAGCGTTTGAGGCTGGCCTTCTTAAAGCAAAGCCGGGTTCAAAAAAGAGCGGGCTGGGCAAAGCTGTCATGAACACAGCCAGGAAAAACAGGCTGACTGTGATAAAAAACCTGACTGGACACGGCATTGGCCGGAAAATTCATGAAGCTCCTGATCATATCTATAATTATAATGAGACTTCAGATGATGAGCTGCTCAGGGACGGTATGGTCATTGCATTTGAACCCTTCATTTCAACAAAGGATGAAGAGGTGTATCAGCTTGATGACGGCTGGACGTATGTAACGGACGACAGCTTTGTGGCACAGTACGAGCATACCCTGATTATCACGAAGAACGGACCTATCATCATTACCTTATAAAGTACGGCGGCATCCGGAATGGATGCCGCTTTTTTCACATTTTACATATCGTGTTTTGCATGGTGCTTGGCACGTGTATGATTATGATTTTTCACTTTATGTGATCCGCTGGCCGGCTCCGGCTGAGTGGAATGGATGTGGGCTGGAGCATTTCTTCTGGCACTTGACTTACTCATTTTACATCCCCCCTTGCTATATATTTTGCATTTCCGGGCCTCCCTAATCCCTGAAGTTTTTGCCTGCTTCCTGCATATTTTTTTCCCTGCGGCACATCATAAATTGAAGAAGACGAGATCAAGGAGGGAAGGTTATGCAGCAATATCCTTACCACAAAGACAAGCAGCAGGCATTCCAGGCTGCACAGCAGAGCTACGAACAGGCCCGTGTCGAAGCAGGCGGGCTTGACAGGGGCGGGCCAGCAATCGGCTCACAGGTCAAGAGATTGAAGGAAGAAGTAAACGAGGCATTCCAGCAGATTGAAAATGCGCTGGAGAATGCTTCGGAGCATCAGAGGATTCAGCTGAGGGAATTCCAGGGTGAGCTTCACAGTATCATGAAGGAAATTGAGGAATTGGAATAAAAGCGGGCTGGAGCATACAGATGCTCCAGTTTTTTACTATTTTTGGCTATAATTACTTTTTAGAAATAATAATTAAAAAATCTATATAACCCTAAGTTTATTTCATGGATATGATTATACAGGCAAAAACATCAACTTTAATAAGATAAACTTATGCCATTCAATAACATACTTGTAATTTACTTATTGCCTTGAAAGGAATAATATAATATTGTTAGGTAGCTGGGAAAATCGCGTTCGAATTTTTCGACATTTTTCTAGATATCCAGTATTATTAAAGAGACTTGGTTTATTTTATTACAGGAATGCCAGGCCTCACTTATATCTATTAAACTATGAATTTTTTTCTGAAAAAAGGGGTGTTTGTTGATGGCAAAGAACGATATTTTCAAATCCCGCAGTTCCTTTGAACTAAATGGAAAGCGCTACAACTATTATCGTTTAAATGCTTTGGAAGAAGCTGGAGTGGCTGAGGTTTCAAAACTGCCTTATTCCATCAAGGTTCTTCTTGAATCCGTACTCCGCCAGGAAGACGGCTTCGTAATTAAAAAAGAACATGTTGAAAACCTTGCTAAATGGGGAACAGACGGTGTCCAGGAAGTGGATGTACCATTCAAGCCGACTCGTGTCATCCTTCAGGATTTCACTGGTGTGCCAGTAGTTGTTGACCTTGCATCCATGAGGAAGGCAATGGCAGACCTGGGTGGAAATCCTGATGAAATCAACCCTGAAAAAACGGTTGACCTTGTTATTGACCACTCTGTACAGGTTGACAGGGCAGGTTCTGCAGATTCCCTGCAATTCAATATGGATCTTGAATTCGAACGGAATGCCGAGCGCTACCAGTTCCTGAACTGGGCACAGAAAGCATTTGACAACTACCGCGCAGTTCCTCCTGCAACAGGGATCGTCCATCAGGTTAACCTTGAGTTCCTGGCCGATGTAGTCCATGCTGCACAAGGTGAAGACGGCGAAGTTGAATTGTATCCGGATACACTCGTGGGGACAGATTCACATACTACCATGATCAACGGACTTGGAGTCCTTGGCTGGGGAGTGGGCGGAATTGAAGCCGAAGCAGGCATGCTGGGACAGCCTTCATATTTCCCGGTTCCAGAAGTAGTGGGTGTCCGTTTTGTTGGCGAAATGCCTAATAGTGCAACAGCAACTGACCTGGCGCTAAAAGTGACCCAGGAACTTCGTAAAAAAGGCGTTGTAGGGAAATTCGTCGAGTTCTTCGGCCCCGGCGTTTCCGCACTTCCTCTTGCAGATCGTGCCACAATTGCCAATATGGCCCCTGAATACGGCGCTACTTGCGGATTCTTCCCGGTTGACCAGGAAGCGATCGCATATATGCACCTTACCGGCCGCGACCCTGAACACATCCAGGTTGTAGAGGAATACTGCAAGCAAAACGGTTTATGGCTGACTCCTGACATCGAACCTGTTTATACAGACGTAGTGGAGATTGATCTTTCCCTAATTGAGGCCAACCTTTCAGGTCCAAAGCGCCCTCAGGATTTAATCCCGCTGTCTCAGATGCAGAAGTCATTTGTTGACGCAGTAAGCGCACCGGCCGGCAACCAGGGCTTTGGCCTTCAAGCTGCTGATCTGGACCGCGAAATTACGTTTCAATTGAATAATGAAGAAGTGACTATGAAGACAGGCGCAGTGGCAATAGCTGCCATCACGAGCTGTACGAATACTTCCAATCCATATGTTCTCGTTGCTGCCGGCCTTCTTGCAAAGAAAGCCATCGAAAAAGGCCTTGAAGTTCCTGGTTTTGTAAAAACTTCTCTGGCACCTGGTTCTAAGGTTGTTACCGGATACCTGCGTGATTCAGGGCTTCAGCCTTACCTTGATAAGCTTGGCTTTAATATTGTAGGCTATGGCTGCACAACCTGTATCGGAAACTCCGGACCGCTTGAGCTGGATGTTGAAAAAGCGGTTGCGGATTCTGACCTGCTTGTCACATCAGTGCTTTCAGGCAACCGAAACTTTGAAGGCCGCATCCATCCGCTTGTGAAGGGTAACTACCTTGCATCACCACCGCTTGTTGTCGCTTATGCACTTGCCGGTAATGTAAATGTGGATCTTGAAAATGATGTCCTGGGCAAGGATTCTGTCGGGAATGACGTATTCCTGAAGGATATCTGGCCGACTAAGGAAGAAATCGCTGAAGTGGTAGGACGCACGGTGACTCCAGAATTATTCCGCAGAGAATATAACAATGTATTCAGGGACAATCAGCGCTGGAATGAAATCGAAACAAACGATGATTCCATCTATCAGTTTGACGAGCAGTCCACTTATATCCAAAACCCGCCATTCTTTGAAGGATTATCACCTGATCCTGAAGAAGTGAAGCCGTTAAATGGATTGAAAGTGGTAGCAAAATTCGGTGATTCTGTAACAACAGACCATATCTCTCCTGCCGGTGCAATCGGAAAAGATACCCCTGCTGGTCTCTATCTCCGTGCTAATGGCGTAAAACCGCGTGATTTCAACTCTTATGGATCACGACGCGGCAACCATGAAGTCATGATGCGCGGTACTTTCGCAAACATCCGCATTAAGAACCAGGTTGCTCCAGGAACAGAAGGCGGTTATACCACATACTGGCCAACTAACGAAGTAATGAGCATCTATGATGCCTGCATGAAATATCAGGAGGACGGCACAGGTCTTGTGGTTCTAGCAGGTAAAGATTACGGTATGGGAAGCTCCCGTGACTGGGCTGCAAAAGGTACAAACCTTTTAGGAATCAAAACAGTCCTTGCAGAGAGCTTCGAGCGTATCCATCGTTCAAATCTTGTATTGATGGGCGTTCTGCCGCTTCAATTCAAGGCTGGCGAAAATGCAGAAACTCACGGACTGACCGGAAAAGAAACCATCAGTGTCCAGCTGGATGAGAAGGTTAAACCGCGTGATATCCTGAAAGTGACTGCTACGGATGAAGCCGGTAATACAAAACAATTTGAAGTGCTTGTTCGCTTTGACAGCGAAGTTGAAATTGAGTACTACCGTCATGGCGGAATCCTGCAAATGGTCCTTCGTCAAAAATTGAGTAAAGCGAGAGCTGAAGCTTAAGATCGACTCACACTTTACAGGGTAAAAAAGGCCTCTTTCCTAGAGGCCTTTTTTTATTATCCATCAGACTATAGAGTCAGCTTAGATTACAGAGCAGATACCGGTGATGTGCACCTGCTGCCACACGTCAGAACTCAGGAGCTAAAGAGCAGATTTTCCTTTTTAAGAATGTACAAATTGACTATAATGATGATAGCACCTAACAGGAGGCACATTTATGCTAAAAAAAATATTAACAGGTTTGATCCTCATGCTTTTGCTATCTGTAGCCATCGTACAAGCAATGGAAAACCATAGAGAGAAAAAAGCCGAGGGAGTTGAGCCCGGCAATATTGCACCTGATTTTACCCTTTCAACATTGGACGGCAAAACCGTGTCACTCTCAGATTACAAAGGAAAGAAAGTGCTTCTCAATTTTTGGGCAACCTGGTGTCCGCCCTGTAAAAAAGAAATACCTGAAATGAAAGAATATGCTGAAAGGATGCCTGACAATGAAGTGATTCTTGCTGTCAATATGGACCCAAAGGCAGATGTGAAAGGCTTCGCAGCCAAAATGGGAATGAACTTTCCAGTTCTGTTAGATAAAGAAGATAAAGTAAATTCTGCTTATAAGGTGATATCCATTCCCACTACATACTTTATAGACAGCAACGGGCATATCAGCCATAAAATCATCGGGCAGATGAAAGCAGAAGATCTTACGGAACAAATGAAAAAAATGGAGTAAAGAGCCTTTCCTGCGGGGCCCCGCATATAAGCGAGTGACTGCAGAGGGTATACTTTCTTTTCCAATAGTACGACGTTCGTAAAGACAGTACTAAAGAAGTGGGGGATTGCAATGGAATTAAGGGGATCAAAAGCCTATGACCAAAAAGAGTTCTATTCGTCGTACATAAAAAGGAGAGCCCGGAAAGACAGTCCTAATAATGCAATTGAAGCACCGATTATAAAAGAACTCATAGGAAACACAGCAGGGGAAGCTGTGCTTGATCTTGGCTGTGGTGATGCAGATTTTGGACGCGAATTATTGCTCCAGGGAGCGGAATCGTACACAGGTGTGGAAGGCTCGGCACAGATGGCTGAGGCAGCCCGTACCAATCTTTTGGGTCTGAATGGCAGTGTCAAATTCACTTCTATGGAGTCCTTTTCTTTTCCTCTTGATACCTATGACTTGGCAGCTTCACGCTTTGCCCTGCATTATATATCAGATCTTGCAGGCTTGTTTGAAAAGATCCATCAATCCCTGAAGGATAAGGGCCGCTTTGTTTTCAGTGTCCAGCACCCGCTCACCACGTCTTCTTTTCTCAGCAAAGAGAAGGATGGGAGGCGCGGCAGCTGGATTGTGGATGATTACTTTATTCAGGGTGAAAGGAAAGAGCCCTGGATGGGAGAGATTGTTGTTAAGTATCACAGGACGATTGAGGAGTATTTCAGGTGTTTGACTCATGCCGGTTTCAGGATTACTGATTTGCGGGAAGGCACGCCCGACCGGAAGTATTTCAGCAGTGACGAAGAATATGAGCGCAGGCTCAGGATTCCTGTCGTTCTACTATTTTCATGCGAAAAAATATAAAAAATTGAAAGCCTTATCATAATTTTTAGTCAATTTGGAAAGAATGATTAAAAATGAATGAAAAGGTGATACATTTGAAAAGAAGAAAAAAACTTTCCTTTGAAGAACTGGTTCAAGAAAATAAGCGTGAATTACTAAAGGATGCCAAAGAAATGGAACGAATTGAAGAAATCCTTGAAAGAAGACATCTTGAGAAAGCGGAATAACCATATATTCTCACTCTCATCGAGTTATGAAACGTTAAAGGCTTGGCATGCTAAGGGCAGGAGGGATGCACAATGAGTAATCCAAAAAGAGATTCAAAACATTATGTACCCAGCCACCTTGGTACCCAGCCTCGTGGATTCAGCGGTAATAACGGCAAAAAAATGCAGGATAAATCCGGTAAGCATGCACAGGTCATACAGACCAAGGGTGAATAAAGAAGAGGATGTCCCGAACTTAAGGGACGTCCCTTTTTTTATGATCACTTTAACCTTAGCAGCACAAAACAGGAAAACGGTGATTGGCCATGGCTTTGTATAAATACTTTACATAATATTATTATGACGAATTCCTTAGAATGATTATTCCGCACTTGTCAAATACTAATTGAAACGGAAGGAGGGGTTTCATGAATAAAGCTACTAACCCGGATGACCGCCGGGATAATGTTGAAAAGCTCCAGGAAATGATTGAAAATACAATGGTCAATATGGATGAGGCAGAAGCAAGCAAAGCTTTTTCTAATGAGGAAGAGCAAGTGAACATCGATAATAAAAACCGCAGAAGGCAGGATTCTATCGATGAAATGAGGAAAGAAGTGAAAGAAGAAGCGGCAGCAAGAAGGAACTCTTATTCATGATGCTTATTCCTCTTATTACTGGATAAAATATGCTAAGATGAAAAAGTGACTCCAGCAGGGAGTTGCTTTTTTATTGATGAAGCATTTTCATATTTGAGTATGAAACTGGAAGAAGTGAAGGATAATGACAAAAAATCATTCTTTGAACGATATAAAAGAAAAGACGGAACTCCTTAAGGAAGAAGCAGAGCTGTACGGTTACAATGTGAACAAATCAGCTGTGCTGAACCTCCTTCATGCTTTAGTGCAGCTGGATTCGGAGGAAAAAGATACCAGGAATATGCTGATAAGCGACCTTTACAGCCTTCTTGCCCTGAATCGTAAAACTCAATATGGCGAGGACAAGCTTTTTAATGAGTGGATCAAAGAAGCTTTGAGGTTCAACCGGTCTAATTCCCGCGCCAATGCGTTACTGGCAGAAACAAAGTGGAAGAAATACCAGAACATTTTTGAGGGTTTTTCATTTCCTTTAATCCGGGAGACTGATAATCGTACTACTAAAAAGAAGCAGGCTGATCAATATATTGAAATCTGCAGGAAAATGATTGATTCTATCGAAGAAGCGGTTGATGATTTGAAGACTGCAAAGCATCACCTGGACGGTGAGGCGGACAGCTCCCTGGGAGTGCATTACAGTAAGCTGATTGATTACTCTATTGAAATTGAAAAGTCAGTTACAAGCCTGCTTCAAGCATCCATCGAATATGAAGCCTCCATAACCGGCGTCTTTCATACCGCGGTACATTTCATTGATGTGAAAAAAAGCCTGGATGAATTTATGGAATTAAGGGCTGGCTGGGCTTCGTTGTTTGAAAATGACTCGGCAGCCCCGGCCCCAGACAGCGCCATGAAAGAGCTTAATGAATTAGTAGGACTCAAAGAGATTAAAAGAAGAATAAATGATTTTTATAAATTCCTTCATTATCAAAAGAACAGGAAGGAAATGGGGTTTGTTTCTAAGGATGAGCTTAGTCTCAATATGGTACTCACAGGAAATCCGGGAACAGGAAAAACAACCCTCGCCCGCTTGTTTGCCAAGATTTTTAACGAACTTGGTGTGCTGCCAAGAGAAGAAGTGATTGAAACGGACCGCTCCCAGCTGGTCGGCGCTTTTGTCGGGCAGACAGAGGAAAATGTGAGGCAGGCGGTGGAGAGGGCACTGGGAGGAGTTCTTTTCATTGATGAAGCATACTCTCTCAAGCGTGCTGACTCTTCCGGAAATGACTATGGACAGACAGCTATTGACACATTGGTTTCATTGATGACAAGCGGCGAATATGCCGGCAGGTTCTCGGTCATTCTGGCCGGATATCCTGAAGAAATGAGGCAGTTCTTGAATGCCAATCCCGGGCTCAGGAGCAGATTTCCGTCCTCCAGTCATTTCGACCTGCCGGATTATTCCTTGGATGAACTGCTGGAAATCGCCCATGAAACAGCCGAAGACAATGATTATATCATTGTACCGGATGCAGAGGCGGTGCTTTCGGGAAGGATCGAGAAGGAAAAGGTGGATGAAACATTCGGCAATGCCAGGACTGTCCGCGCTCTTGTCATGGATGCCATATTCAAGAAGGGATCCAGGCTCGATAAGGGAAGCGGGAATCTCCTGCAATTCACAACTCTTGAAAAACAGGACTTTGCTGCTGCCGAACACGATCAAAACAGGGATCCAAAGGGAGAACTGGATCATTTGATCGGTCTTGCAGCCATCAAGGAAGAAATCAGTGCAATTGAATCCTTTGTGAAGCTCCAGCAGCTGCGAAGGGAACGCGGCCTGCCGGTGGTGCCCGTGCAGCTTCATGCTGTTTTCACCGGCAATCCCGGTACTGGGAAAACCACGGTCGCCAAGCTCTATTCCGAAATCCTGAAAGAATGCGGAATGCTTAAAAGAGGCCACTTAATTACAGCCAGCCGGGCAGACTTTGTGGCCGGATATGTAGGCCAGACTGCCATCAAGACTAAAAAGAAAATAAGGGAAGCGCTTGGAGGCGTCCTGTTCATTGATGAAGCATATTCCCTTTTAAGCAGTACAGAGGGTGACTTTGGAAAAGAAGTGATTGATACCCTTGTAGATGAGATGACCAAACACAATGAAAATCTTGTAGTGGTTTTAGCAGGCTATCCAGAGGAAATGGATCGGCTTCTGAATGTAAATCCCGGGCTTAAATCCCGTTTTAAAAAGTTCATACATTTTCAGGATTATTCACCAGATGAATTGATGGAAATCATTGAATCCTATGCCGGCTCGTTTCAGTATGAATTGGGAGAGGATGCGAAGGAGTACTTAAAGGATTATTTAAATCATAATAGTGTGGAAGGCAATGGACGGTATGCTGCCAATCTGATTGATGATACCATTCAGCAGCATGCCTACCGAATCATGACTGAGCAGGAACCGGAAGGATTTACGCCCGACATCCTGCAGCTGAAAAAAGAAGATTTTATTAACACACTGGAAAAGAGAGAAAGAGGGATTAGATAGTGAAGGTCACAGAAACGAAAATTGAAGTCCGATATGCGGAGACCGATCAAATGGGAGTGGTATATCACGCCAACTATATCATTTGGATGGAGCTCGGCAGAACAAAGCTTATCGAAGAATTGGGCTTTAAATATGCCGATATGGAGAAAGCGGGCATTCTTTCCCCAGTTACAGAAATAAATGCTTCTTACAAAAAACCATTAAGATATCCAGAAACGGCAACGATTAAAACCTGGATTGAAAAATATGACGGAATCAGAGTTTCATACGGTTATGAAGTCCTGAATGAAGAAGGAGAGCTTGCCCTTACCGGATATTCTTCACATGTGTGTGTTAAGGCGGATAGCTTCCGCCCGGTTTCGGTACGAAGAACATTCCCGGATTGGCATGAAGCTTATGAGAAGCATAAGAAAAAAGAATTGTAATACTTTCTCTTTAACCGAAGGAAGGGTATGAGCATGGCTTTTGGAATAAAACGCAAGGATCTTGAAGAGTGGAAACGAAAAATAGATGCCGGGGAGATTGCCTTTTTAACCCACTACTGGCTGGATGAAAGGTTTCCTGACTGTTTTACCGTCACGAAGGCTGGATGCAGTGATATAGATAAACTGGCAGCCTGGGGTGAGCAATATGAGTTAAAGAAAGAATGGATTCATATCCGAAAGGAAGGCTATCCTCATTTTGACCTGCTTGGTGACCGGCAGCGCCGCATTTTGGAAGCAGAGGGAATAAATGAGCCGCTTCTTGATAAAAAAAGATTTTAGGGAAAACCTCTTTCCCTAAAATCTTCAGCCTGTGCAGCAGACTTTTTTAGAGTCTGCTGCACAGGTTTTTTTTATACCCTTTAAAAGAGTTTTGAATGAATAAAAGCAGCTGCTGAATGGAGATTGAACCAGCGGCTTCAATGCTTTGTCTTTCTTTCATTTCCAAAGAAGGAAAGGAATGGTATTTCTGTCCGAATCAGAAATAGCTGGCCGGATGGCTGTGACCTGAATCATAGGAAGGAATCTCCAGAAATATCAAGGGAAAGAAGATAATGGATGAAGGAAAATGGTTTTTTTAATATTTATTTTTCCTTTAAACCTAGTAATGAAAATGTAATATTCCTATAAAAATGTTGGGAGAACCCAGCAGATAAAGCTTTTTGCCTTAAGGCAGGCAGTAAAATTCTGCAATAATGCTAGATTAAGTATGAAATGGTTACTATTGCCTCGTTTTTGTTTACACAGTGAAGGTATATACAGACTAAAGCCAAGAGCTGAAGTAAAAGAAAACTCCCCCACATTTAACAAATAATAGAGAGGAGACAAAAACATGAGTGTTCAAAAAAGTACAGACAGTTCAAGCCTCGCAGAAGTCATTGATAGAATTCTGGATAAAGGTATTGTAATTGATGCATTTGTTAGAGTATCGCTTGTTGGAATTGAGATCCTGACAGTGGAAGCACGTGTTGTCATTGCCTCTGTAGATACATGGCTCCGGTATGCAGAAGCTGTTGGTCTGCTTAGGGATGAAGTACAGGAGGAAGGTCTCAGCAATAGAGGACAAGCATCAAACGCTCAATTAAGCTTTTAAACCAGGCTCTTTTATATAAGATCTATGCATTCTATTAGTTCTTAAAGAGATTAAATTTTAAAACAAGTGGAGTCTAGCTAAAGGCGCTAGACTCCCGCACAGGCGGGGAGCCCGCAGCGGTAATCCACTTCCTTTTTCAAAAGCTGCAGTGTATGTGAAGACAGCTTTAATTAAAGGCCAATGCCCATAGATAAATTTTATCAGGAAAGGATGGATTGAGGAAATGAAGAACGAAGAAATGAAGAATCAAAACGATATAAATGAAAGCACAAATGAGAACCAGGAGTCTAAAGCCGCAGGAACAGGGCAAAACACAGAGGCACAAGAAACAGAGAATAAGCAAGGTGAACAGAAAAAAGAAGGATCAAATTTTTCTATGAATTTTGCACTTATCGGTGGTGTGGTTGGAGCAGGAATCGGGCTGCTGGCCAATCCTAAAACAAGCAAGAAAGTAATCAAAAGCTTGGGAGAATCTGAATTCATGAAGATTGCAGGAGATGAATTTAGAAAAACAGCCCAGGAGCTTTTGGCCGACCAGGCACAGAACAGTGTAAAACAACTGGCATCCGGCTATTTAAGCAAAATTGAAGACAACCTTCTTTCTCCCAAGAAACAGAAGGATGGCGGCAATTCCAGCCAGGACAGCAAAAAGTACGAAGAAATAAAAGAAGAAAACAAACATCTGAATGACCGCTTAGAAAGAATAGAAAAAATGCTCAGTGACCTTGCTGGCTCTAAATAATAGGAAGTCCTTTTTTCATGTACCCGAAAGGGGGATTTTAAGTGGACAAATTTAAGAAGACTGCGGCAAAGGCAGCGAAGAAAGTCATTGAACATGCCCCTGAACCTGTAAAGGACAAAGCCAAGGACTTCATCATCGAAAAGGCAAAAGAGAAAGTTGTCGGAAATATCCAGGATAAAGCTCATGAGTTCACCGCCAATATGACAGAAGCGCGGGACAAGTTCGCGGATAAACTTCATGATAAAGCCGGTGAAGCTGAAGAAAAGACTCAGGGCGCACTGCTTACTGTCCGGGATAAACTCGGAAAAGTAAAAGAGGCAGGAGAGAACTTCCAGGATAAGATATCCGGGACCAGGAAAGATGACAAGCAAGTCAAGGGTATAAAGCATATTAAAGGCATCAGCAATCTTAAATCATCCAAAGATATCAAAGGTGCAACTAATATTAAAAGCTATGAAAACATCAAAAAGGATAGTTAATCTATCCTCGATGAGAGGAGAATGCAATTATGGCAGTTCAGAAAAGTACCGACAGTTCAAGTCTTGCTGAAGTAATCGACAGGATTCTTGATAAAGGAATAGTAATTGATGCATTTGTAAGGGTTTCGGTAGTGGGTATCGAAATATTGACAGTGGAAGCACGGGTTGTTATTG
This sequence comes from Paraperibacillus esterisolvens, assembly GCF_046237625.1. GTDB lineage: Bacteria > Bacillota > Bacilli > Bacillales > DSM-1321 > Paraperibacillus > Paraperibacillus esterisolvens. The sequence continues at coordinate 2,076,075 of NZ_CP143545.1, forward strand.
CTAGCGTAGATACCTGGCTCCGATATGCTGAAGCAGTCGGCCTGCTCAGGGATGAAGTGGAGCAGGAGGGACTACCGGCTCAGTCAAATGAAAGAAGTGCAGCCCGGTTTAGTATCTAGAAGCAAAATGCAAAGCCAGGGTTTAACCCTGGCCTGCATTCATTAGCAGGAGGCCAATATGGAGATCAAAAAAATAATTGGAAATGTTATGGAGTTCTTTAATGAATTCGTGGCTCCGGTCCATAAAATTACATCTGTGGAAGCAGACGATAACAATGGCTGGAAGCTGACAGTCGAAGTCATTGAAGAAAAAGAGTATATGAAAAAATATGCGAAGGATGAAATGCTTGGTGTTTATGATGTTCATCTGAACCAGGATAAAGAAGTCATCTCCTATAAAAGACGGGATATCCGTTATAGAAGCTCTATTAAATATGAGGCCTAGGACTTGAATCGGGAGGAAAAAGTGTGACTGTTTTAAAAAAGGTAGTTAACAGGGATTCTAATGCTATTTCCAAGGATGAGCAGACAGAAGAATTGCTTTCCCGCTCCCTGCTTTATTTAAAGGCTGGCTATCCGGTACATTTTACGGGTCCTTCTGGAGCAGGAAAGACTTCACTGGCTCTTGCCTTAGCCAAAAAAAGAAAAAGGCAGGTCATGCTGATACACGGAAACCATGAACTGAACAACAAAGACTTAATAGGCGATTTTACCGGATATACAAGCAAGAAAGTTGTGGATAACTATATTCGTTCTGTTTACAAAAAAGATGAAAGTGTATCGGAAACATGGAGGGACGGGCGCCTGCTGGAGGCTGTGAAAAATGGATATACACTCATCTATGATGAATTCACGCGTTCTCAGCCAACGACAAATAATATCTTCTTATCCATATTAGAAGAAGGAATTCTTCCTCTGTACGGTACCAAGATGACAGAACCTTTCGTGCGGGTACATCCCGAGTTCTCTGTCATTTTCACCAGCAACCCTGAAGAGTATGCAGGTGTATATCAGACTCAGGATGCTCTGTTGGATAGACTTATCACAATCTATATCAATCATAAAGACCAGGACCGTGAGGCAGCTATCGTAGCAGACCGGGTTGATATCCCCGAGAATCAGGTCAAAGCGATCACTGCACTGGTTGCCGATCTTCGAAGCAATTGTAAAGGAGACAACGGGCCGAGCCTGCGGGCATCACTGATGATTGCCAGATTGGCAGCAGAAGGAGAAGTAGAGGTAGACGGCAATAACATAAGCTTTCAGCGATTATGCATCGATGTGCTGGGCCACCAGGTAAGCAGATGTCTTGAGGCAGTTGAGCCGCTGAAAAAAGCAGAAGAGCTAATCTTGGAGGCATGTAAAAACGTTAAGGTCAAAGAGAAGTAAAAGGAGAGTTTTGCAATGAGTCAAGAAGAGTCTATGGGCATTTATATATTCTGTGGAATACAGACAGACAAGGATGAGGAATTTGGAGAAATCGAATTAGATGGGGAAAAAAAGGAGCTATTTACCATCAGGTACCAGGATTCAGCCATGGTAGCCGCAGAGTTTCCCATGAAAATTTATCATCCGAATAAGAACAATCTGATGATGCACCAAAATGCTGTTTCAAGTGTTATGAAAAGGAACGACACAGTTATTCCGGTAAGCTTCGGCAATATCTTCAAATCGAAGGCAGATGTGAGCGTGCTGCTTGAAAATTTATATCCACAATTTAAAAAACTTTTCCCAGAAATAAAAGGCAAGGTTGAGCTTGGTCTCAAAGTAATCGGCAAGAAGGAATGGCTTGAATCACTTGTGGCCCAGGACTCCAAAATAGATAAGATGGCCAAGGCAGTCCAGGGTAAATCCGAAGCAGCCAGTTATTATGAACGTATTGAAATAGGAGGGGCAGCGCAGAAACTGATCACTTCTTTACAGCAAGACTTGAAGCGGGAAGTTTTTAATCCGTTATCTGAAATAGCTGAAGCGTCAAAAGCGAATGATCCAATCAGCGAGAAAATGCTCTTGAATTCTGCTTTCCTGGTAGACAAAAACAAGGAATCTGAGTTTGATAATAAAATAAATGAGCTATACGAGAAGTGGAAGGATAAGGCTGAATTCAATTACAGCGGGCCATGGCCAGCCTATAATTTCATAAATATCCGGCTCAAGGTAGAGGATGATTAATGATTCATAAACTGGTATCGGCTCCTATAAACCTTGTCATAAAGATTGGACAAAAGGTAAAAGAAGAAGCAGATAAAGAGCTGTATGACCTTCCTACCATCCAGCAGAAGCTGATTCAGCTCCAGATGATGTTTGAGCTTGAAGAAATACCTGAAGAGGCTTATCTCGCCAAAGAGGAAGAGCTTCTCTTGCGCTATGAAGTCGCCAAACGTTTAGAAATGGAACAATGGGAAGAGATGACCAAGAAGAAAGGACAATTTTGATGGACCGTCTCATTTATTTATACGGACTCGTTCCGGCAGGTGGGATAGAGCAGCAGCCGCTCCCAGCATTAAAAGGGTTTGATGGAAAAGAAGAAATATATACCATCGAGATAGGCAGTATTGCAGCAGTTGTATCAAGCCTTGATCCGTTAGAGAACTCAGAAGATATTATCAAGGACAAAACGAATAATGATATGGAATGGCTGCAGGAGAAAGCATTTCACCATCATGAAACAGTATTAAAGCTGTCAAACGAATATACCATCATTCCCTTGAAGTTCTGCACACTTTATAAGAACCAGGGAAGCCTGGTGCAGGCTGTACAGACCAATGAAACTAAACTGGTGGACACTCTGGAACTGCTTACCGGGAATGAAGAGTGGAATTTCAAAATCTACTGCGATGACAAGCTGTTAAAGGAAGAAATAAGTAAAAATAATGTATCGATAGAAACCAAAAGGGAAGAAATTAATCAGCTGCCAAAGGGAAAACAATTTTTCGAAAAGAAAAAGCTTGATAAGCTGATCGATGCTGAACTGGAGGAAGAAAAAAATAAAATCAGCGAAAAGATTCATGAACATCTCCAGACATTCACTCTTAAAGGGCACATCAAAAGAACCTGGAACAAGGACGTGACGGGCCGGAAAGAGAATATGACCTGGAATAGCGTCTATCTTATTCCGGTATCCGGGGTAGAGGAATTCCTGCAGCAAATTCAGGAGTATGAAAAGGACATGAAGGAAAAAGGATGGCGCTTTGAAGCGTCAGGACCGTGGCCGGCCTACCATTTTTCCAGTTTTTATTAAAGCGCCTTTCGTACAATAAAGTGAGGAATAAATGATATGTCTTCTATAAGAGAAACAATAGAGAACAAGGATATCGGCTTAATTGATATTTTGGATGTCATTCTGGATAAAGGTGTCGCCTTAAAAGCAGATTTAGTTATTTCCATTGCGGGTGTCGATCTTGTGTATTTAGATCTGAGACTATTGATTGCTTCCGTCGAATCACTGGTCCAAGCCCAGAATGGGACCCGCCAACCGATATCATCCGAACAATTCGATAGACAGAGGGAGGAGTTGATCGATGCAACCGGCCAGCCAGGCAAGTGGTAAAATCAATCTCGATCCGGGCAATGCAGAACATGGACTGGCGCAGCTTGTTTTAACGGTTATAGAGCTGCTCAGACAGATCGTTGAAAGGCACGCGATCAGACGGGTCGAGGGCGGGACCCTGACAGATGAACAAATTGAGGACTTGGGGGAAGCCCTGATGAACCTGGAAGAAAAAATGGAAGAATTAAAAGAAATCTTTGGTCTTGATGCAGAAGACCTAAACATTGATCTGGGTCCATTGGGAAGTTTGCTATAACAAAAAGGTAGAAGGTGGAATCCAAAATGGCAATTGAACATAATGTACAATCCAGCTCAATTGTGGATGTCCTGGAAAAGATACTCGATAAAGGCGTAGTTATCGCAGGTGACATTACAGTAGGAATTGCTGACGTTGAGTTATTGACTATAAAAATACGCCTTATTGTCGCATCTGTAGATAAGGCTAAGGAAATAGGCATGGATTGGTGGGAAACAGATCCATACCTGTCTTCCAAGGCAGCCGACAGCAGCAATAATGAACTTATACAAGAAAACAAAAGGCTTCAGGAAAGGCTGGAGGCACTGGAAAAAAAGATGGCTTCTAACCGATTAAAATCACCAGAAATTAATTACTGATGGGAGTTTTGATTTTGGAACAGACCAATAAGGAAAATCAAGAAACGAGAACGAACGAAAAGAAAGATGAAGGAAATGCACTAAAACGGACTCTTGCCGGAGGAGTGATCGGAGCAGCTGTCGGCTATTTAGCTACTCCAGAGAACGCCAAAAAGCTAATGGAATTCAAGAGTGGAGAAAAACTTAAAAGTTCAGGTGCCGGTCTAGGCAAATCAGTAAAGGAAAAGTCAAAAAAAGCTGCAGCATCCGTAAAGAAATCCACCGCCAGCCTGTTTAACAAAAAAGAAAATGTTTCTATAGACGGCTATTCTAACGAGCAGGAAGACGGTTCTGAAAACGAAACAAGACTCCATTCCGGTATGGAGGAACCCAGCAATCCAGGTTGTGAACAATCATCCAAGAAAGAAAATGATACGACCAATGAAAAGACTAATGAAAAGACCAGCGATAATATAAATGACCGCCTGGACCGCCTGGAAAAGATGCTCGCACAGCTTTCTGAAGGCTGATAGATTCATTGATTTATTGATGGGCTAAAACAATATAAATGATGCAGTATATCTACTATTTGGAGGGATTTTTAACATGGCAGAAGAAACAAAAAATAACCAGACCGAAGAATTGAAGAATGACGAAAATCAGACAGAAGAAACCAAGAATAATCAAAATCAGACAGATGAATCAAAAAATGATAAGCAGAATGAAGATAATGAAGTTACAAAAAAGCAGGGCTCAAATAACAGCCAGCTGATTCGTTCGCTGGCAGGCGGCTTGATTGGTGCTGCAATCGGCTATGCGGCCTCTCCGGAAACCGGGAAAAAGCTAAAAGAAGTGTTTGATGGGGAAAAGCTTTCCAGCAAAGGATCTGATATAGGACAGGCTGTGAAGGAAACATCGAAAAAAGGCTTTGAATCAGTGAAAAACTCTGCATCTAAACTGTTCCATAAAGGCAGTGGGGAATCCAGGAAAGAAGAAGCAGAAGACGGAGCTGCTAAGGGGCAGTCAAATGATTCACAAAGTGCATCCAATGAGTCAAGTAAGGAAGATGTAAATAAGCGGCTTGATTCGCTGGAAGAATTGCTTTCCAGGCTCCTTCAAGAGAAATCAGGGCAAAAAAATAATAAATCTTCAAATGAACAGCCTTCAAATACTTCAGATCAAGAAAGAATTGGACAAGAAGACAAAGAGGAGAATTCTGATCCTCAGGGTAATAATGAGCAGGATACAGAGGACCAAGGGTCTGGATCATACCTGAAATCCTCACTTGGGGACAGCAAATCCGAATCTCAGGACAGCGGTGAGACTTCGCAATCCAAGCCAGAAGGTTCCGAGGGATCAGAGTCTCAGCCAGAAGGAAACAAGGAAGTCAATTTACAAGCCAAAGAAGATCAGTCAGCATCTGGCGAAAACGAGGGAAGTGAAGAATCACAGCCCCAGCAAGAGGAGAATAATCAAAAAACTGAAGCATCAAAGCCTGAAGGACAAAATCACGGTTTAAATCAGGAAGAAACTTCAGAGGGCGATACTGAAAGGGATAAAAATCAATCTGAATCAAAAAGCCCAGAAAACCGGGAAAGTTCTGAAACAGAATCTTCCGAGCAGCAAAACGACAGCAGCAGGGAATCTGGAAGCAATCAAGACGGACAGTCAGACAGCACCGATAATTCCCAGCAGTCAGGAAATCAAGAGTACGAGTCACTAAAAGAAGAAAATAAAAATCTTCAGGACCGTTTAGGCAAGATAGAGGGACTTCTTTCCGCCATGCTGGAAAAAAAGGGCCGGGGGCAGGAAGAAACATCTGATACGGACGAAGAAAAGGAAGATTCTCAGGAAACTCAAAAAAAAAATTTAACAGCTGAGGAAGATAAGTCAGAAGATCAAAATAACGAAGGATCAGACAGTGATGGTGGTTCAGAGGAAGAGAAACAAAGCGGATCATCAAACGATTTAGCAGACACTGAACAAACAGAAGATAATGAACAAACAGATGACAGAGATCAATTAGGTAATAGAGATCTATCTGAAGACAAAGAGCAAACAGATGGCAGCGAAAATCAAAACCAGACTGCATTGACAGACTTCGGAAGTGATAAAGAACAGCAAGACAGCGAACAAAATACAAATACTGAACAAGGCCAGGATGAAAACTCATCCAATGAAAAAAATGAAGATGAAGACAATGAAGACAATAAGCAAGGCAGCCAGCATAATATCAGCTCAAGTGAATCAGAGGGCAGTGAAACAGAAGATTCAGGTGTAAGAACTGAAATCTCTGGAGACAGCGGTCAGAACAGTCAGGCCGACAGCGGGAATCAGGACTCAGAAGATAGTGAAGAAACATCAGAAAACACCGATAGCTCTAAGAACCAAGACGAAGATAAAGAGCAGGGAAATGGTACTGACAGTGAAAAAACTGAAAGTGACGTAAAAAACAAAGATCAAAATCAAGATTCAAGTGAAGAGAGATCAGATGACTCAGAAGATAAGAAGGAGAGTAAAGAGCAAGAAGATGGTACTGAAAGTGAATCAACAGAAAGTGATGTGAAAAACGAGGACCAAAATAAAGAATCCAGTGATCTAAACCCTGATGAATCTGAAGAAACAGATGAAAATAAAAAGCAAGAAAACGGCACAGACAATCAAAATGCCGCTGGAGATTCTTCAAAAGACTCTAACAACGGCGGAGAGTCCGTTTCCAATCAAGATAAGAATGATCAGGATGAAACTAATAAAGCTGATCAGGACGAAGATGAGAATGAGCCGGATGATTCCGAGGATGAGAATCAAGGTAATTCGGATGAAGCAAGTAAAAATCAAGAAAAAAAAAACTCAAAAAAAAATAACAATGTAAAAAATGAAAATAAGTCCAGTAAGAAAAAAAGTAAAGCTGGTAAGAGCAAAAGTATCCCATATAATGTGGAATCGACACCCAAACTCGCGGACATGAATGAAAATGACTATTCCGCAGTCTCTGCAGATGAAGAAACTTATCTGCTTCTAAATAAGCTGCGAAAGGAGACTTGACGATGAGCAGTACAAAGGACAATATTCTGGAATTTTTAGTCCAGGCTGCAAATAAGCATGATTTTGAACTGGATATTACCTTAAATGTTAAAGGCGCAGTAATTACAGGTACAATGATTTCAGCAAAGGAGTATTTCAGTTCGCTGAGTGAAACGTTTGAAGATGGAAATGACATCGCCCAGGCGATCAGCGAGCAGATGGCACAGGCCGGTGAATCATCCCAAAAGGAAAATTCCGAGGCGAACTTCATCCATATGAAGGAAGCAAAAGTTTACTGTGGCGACAGCAAACCTACTCCTTCTAAAGGGAAAATACTCTGGCGTGGTAAATTAGCTGAAATCGATGGATTCTTTTTAGGGAAAATTTATGATAGCAGTGAAAAAGATTCATAGTATTCATAACAGCAAATAAAAGCAATTGTCAGTGGGGGAGCTGGCAATTGCTTTTTTTCAGTATGGTGCCCATCAGCAAGTCTTCTTTATCGGGACTGTCTGCAATTAAAGGCTGTTTTCGTAAAGTTCCTCTATAAATAAATTATAAACGTCAGTAAATTTTTCTGCTTCTTCTAAGAATGGGTAATGATTACTTTTCTCAAAGATCTCAAACTTGGAATGGGGTATTCCTTCTTTCATTTCAATAGAGTATATTACCGGGCACTGAACATCTTTTCTTCCGCAAATGATTAAAGTAGGGGTGAATATATTTTCCAGTTTTTTTGTTACATCAAAAATCTGCAATTCCCGGTTAAAGAAATTCATGCGAATTGCAGATAACCCTTTACTAATGTTTCGCTTAAAAAGCTCATCAAATTTTTCAGGGTTGAATAAAGATAGTTTCGTTCTTTCAGCTTTTAGCTCTTGTCTTTTTTCTGGTGTAATATCTGAACGTTTTAAGGTCTCGTTTAGTTCTTGCATTCTGTTAAATTTAGAGTGGCCAGGATTATAAATACAGTCTTTTGAGAACGTCATATATTCTCTTGCGGCAGCTCCGACAATCACATTAAATTTTAGAGATTTTGAAAAGTATATTCAGTAGATAATACCTAACATACCTCCAGTTGAATGCCCGGCAAATCCCCATTTTTCTAAGCCTAATTCTTCTCGAATAGCTTCTATGTCAAATATTGTTTCTAAAAAACTTAATTGATAAGGCTCTGCGGCTTTCTCTGAATTGCCTGCTTCTCTTAAGTTTATTAAATATACTTTGTTTGTTTTTGTAAATGTCTCTGCAAAATAATCCCCTGTCTGATTAAACTCTGAATAATGATGGGTAACACATAGTGGTTCTCCTTCGCCCTTTATAAATATTTCGAATACACCACGTTGTGTTTTTAGCAGATTCCTGACCCAATTCCCCATTTAATCTTCCTTTCTAAAAAAGCAAAGCTATATTGCTTACATAATTTAAATATACTCTTGTACTGACTGCCTACCAACTTTTTTTCTTCCACTTTAAAAACCATGCAGCAAATAACTTGGTGAGTTCTTTTCCTGTCCCACAGGGAATAGGCCATCTTCCGACTCCCATTACATCTTTTATCGGGATCTCCGGGGATAGCCCTGTACGTAATTCAGAAGGAAAGGTACTAACATATAAGAGGGAGGAGGGGAGGAATAAAAAAGTTTTAAAACCCAAGAAGTATGAGTTTTACGAAATCCAAAAGCTCTTAAGCATTAATCATTTAGCAAGTGGACTCTTGCTTCGTGCACCAGACTCCTTATCCTGATCCAGTTCCAGAGTTTGGCCCTTTATTCACCATCAATCTGGTTTGGAAAGAAAGAGCGCTTCGCGCCGGGCTTCTGCTTGTATAGCAGGATATTAAACTCTTAATACCATGGATTCTTTGTTAAAATAGCTATATAAGTATCCGATGTAGCTGTGGATAACTATTATCAACAAGTATATCGGATTCCAATGTAGTTGTGGATAGGAGGAATTTATGAGAAAAACAGAGCTGGTTAAAGGAATCACAGAGATGATCATACTCACATTCCTGGATGTGAAGGATATGTATGGATACGAACTGAGCTCCAAAGTGAACAAGGCCAGTGAAGGCTATATTATGCTAAAGGAGGGGACGTTGTATCCGTTATTGAAGAAGCTCGAGGAAAAAGGATTTATAGAAAGTTACTCGGCTGTTTCGAAGGAGGGGCCGCAGCGGAAATATTATAAGTTATCCACAGAGGGAAAAGCGGAGCTCAACAGACAAAAAAAAGAGTGGAGCATTTTTCAGAGCGAACTGATAAAACTGCTGTTTTACACAGAATAGATTTTTAAAAACAGCAAATCAACTATGCATGAAACTGTATAATTGTTATGCGGTGTTTGTAGTATTCCGGCAAAAAAACGCAAGAATTAATAATTCAAAAGCGGAACCTTTGCTGTTATTTCTTTCTTTGCATTAAAAAACAGGCAGCAAATTGCTGCCTGTTTTTTAATCAATTATTGTAAAGAAGTTCGGGCTCCTCAAACTTTTCGTTATAAATTACTTCCAGGTCATGATTGTCAAAATACCATAAATCACTCTCTTCAACAAAGAAAGTAATATCATTTTTCTGGACGGAAGCTCCCGGGTTGATTGGGTCATCCTTAGAGATGCCTAGGGAAAATCCACTCTGAACGGTACTGCAGCCACCATATCGGGCTAGAAAACGGACAAAGTCGCCCTTTTTCAGATCCATTTCTTCTGTGTACCATTTTAAAGCTTCTTCGCTGATTTTTATTTGCATGAAATGTGCTCCTTCCCGCATGTATATCAATATAATCAGTATAGATGAAAAGGGGTGGGAAATCGAATATCAAGCCTTATTTTAAATCAGGCTGGCATCCTTTAAACGTACTATTTTCATTTGATCCAGCGTGTCATATGCGCCATTGTTTCTGTATAGCTCTCCTTTTTTCTCAATAATCCCATTTCCTCTGCTTCCAAAAGGGGGAAAATCCTAAAATTACGCCTGTTGCTGCTAGTAGTAAAGGTAGGGGTAAACTGGAAGGAATCAATCGAGATCCTGGCAGCCTCAATTGTTTTTTCCTTACTAACCGTAACTGAAAGTATTCCTCCAATATCCTTAAAATCGTTGAATTGGCCAGATAAAAAATTCCCCAGCGAATAAACGGCAAGGCTGCGCCGATCACCATGTTCAATCCATTCTATCGGCTGCAAAACATGCGGGTGATGGCCGATGATGATATCAGCACCAGCCTCGGCCATCATTCTGGCCCAATTCTTCTGATCATCCGCAGGAAGTCTTTCATACTCGCTGCCCCAGTGTGTACTGACAACAACTGCATCCACTTTAGTCCTTGCCTCGCGTATATCCTTCAATGCCTTATCTATAGTAAAGAGATTTACCATATATGGTTTTCCAGCAGGCAGGGAATTTCCGTTTAAACCATAGGTGTATGAAAGGAAGCCAAAGGAAATCCCTTTTTTTGTGATGATTCTTAGTTTTCCACTGTCTTTTTTATCTTTATAGGCGCCTGTATATGGCATGTTGATATTTTCATAATGGGCAATGGCCCTTTGCAGTGCTTTTTCGCCATGATCCATGGAGTGGTTATTAGATATGGTAACAAGGTCCACTCCCATCCTTTTCAGTGTATCCGCTATTTCATAAGGGCTGTTGAATGAAGGATACGAGGAAAGGCCAAGTTCACTTCCTCCAATCATGGATTCCTGGTTTGCAATCAGCAAATCCGGATTCTGCATGTAGGATTTAACGCCTGAGAACATCTGGTCAAACTGGCACCGGTTGTGGCGGCAGGCATCCTCATACACCACATCATGGAGAAGAATGTCGCCGACAGCGCCGATCACCGCACTGGTTTTCGCTTTCTTGTTCGTAAGGCGGCTTTCCCTCATGTGAACCGAGGCTGTTTCCTTTTTACTTTCCCTGAAAGGCGTGCGGCGTTCTGCTGTATATAAAGCGGCAGCGAGGATCAAGGTAAGGACAGCAGTGACTGCTGCCCCTTGAATATATATTTTTTTCATCGGCGTTCTCCTGTTTTTCAGAGAATGTATTTTAATTATTATATGAAAAGACTAAGGAAATATATAGATGACATCCTATAATTTTCGTTTAAGCCAAGTGAGCATGCGTTTTCTACTCGCAAAAGGAACCTGGACAAAAACAGGACCAAACAAAAAAAACGGTGGAGCGGAGCATTGCATACATGCAGCTTTCGCCCCTGTTCCACAAAAAAACATGGATTCCCATTATAGGAACCCATGTTTTATTTACTCTTTGTCAGCCATTTCACTTTTGGTTCTGTGCCATTTTTGATCCTGACAAGATTCGCCCTGTGACGGTATATGATGAAAATCGTGAGCACCGATATGACGATGATGAGGGGGATATCCCAGATGACCAGGGTATAAATGAGAGCGCAGACTGCTGTTAATATAGAAGAAAGTGATACATATTTCGTTATGTAGAGGCAGATTAAGAATATTGCCAGCACTAGTATGAACATAATCGGAACATAGCCGAGAATCAAGCCGCCGGAGGTTGCTACAGCTTTGCCGCCTTTGAAGCCGGCAAACAGTGGATACATATGGCCGATTACGGCAAATACGCCGGCTAATAAAGGGTGGATATCCACGCCCAGTAAATGGGGAAGGACCACCGCAAGCGTTCCTTTGAATATATCCATCAGGGTCACTATGATGCCCGCCTTCTTGCCGAGGATCCTAAAGGTATTGGTGCCTCCCAGGTTGCCGCTGCCATGCTGCCTGATGTCCGTTTTATAAAAAAGCTTTCCTATGATCAAGCCTGAAGGGATCGATCCTATAAGATAAGCCAATGCCAAAACTACAATCGTCATTTCAGATTACCCTTTCTGCTATTTGTGTAATTTATTTTACCATGAGTTCAGTAAAAATCCATGATTTGTTTCACAATAAATTTTAGGCGGAGTTATGAGATTAGGCCGGGGATTTTCAGGGAATTACATAATGTTAGATGGACCAGCATTTATAAGGAGTGAATGAGCATGGAAAATCCTTCAAGGGAAGAAATCGGTAACATTTTAAAAAAGGCAAAGAGAATTGCCGTGATCGGGCTGTCAGAGAACCCGAATAAGACTTCGTATATGGTCTCGGAAGCCATGCAGAATGCAGGCTATGAGATTATACCTGTCAATCCGGAAGCGAAATCGCCGATTCTTGGTGTCCAGCCTGTCCGGTCCCTCAGTGAGATTGACGGCCATATAGATATTGTAAATGTCTTCAGGCGCTCGGAATTCCTGCTGGATGCAGCCAAAGAATTTGCAGAGGCTGAAGCGGACGTATTTTGGGCTCAGCTGGGGCTCTATAATGAAGAGGCTTACCAATTTCTAAAGGAAAAAGGGGCAGTTGTCATAATGGACAGATGCATCAAAGTAGAACATGCAATGACCATGTAGTCCGCGGGCAGTATCCATAATAAGCAGAAAAGGGAGCATCTCTGGTGCTCCCTTTGTATTGGGATGAAAAAATGATATACTTACCGGGGTTAAGTACAAGGATAATATACAAGAGCAGGACAGCAGGCAGGATCATTACATAAAGGATTCTTTCTCATTAAATATTTAAGGGATATTGCTAATCAGCGGATAACAGCTAAAATAAAAGGGACAGGCTTTTATAAAGAGCCGTGAATTCAAGATCCGCATTCAATAGGAACATTTGTTCTTTCTTTGTGAATGGGCTATAATTAAGGTACCTGCTTAGGCGGAAGCTTTTAAATAAAGAAATAAGCTTCTTGCCCGTGAGAACGGCTTTTGCACGTATAGAAAGGGGATTTTAAGTGTCAAAGAATGTAAAACCAATAGAATACAACGATGATGCCATCCAGGTGCTGGAAGGGCTGGAGGCTGTAAGGAAGCGTCCCGGCATGTATATAGGCAGCACTGATTACCGGGGGCTTCATCACCTGGTTTATGAAATAGTCGATAATTCTGTGGATGAGGCGCTGGCTGGCTTTGGCAGCCACATTATTGTGAAGATCCACAAGGATAATTCTATATCGGTCGAGGATAAAGGCCGGGGCATGCCGGTTGGCATGCACAAGCTGGGTAAACCGACTCCTGAAATCATCCTTACCGTCCTGCATGCAGGAGGAAAATTCGGACAGGGCGGCTATAAGACGAGCGGAGGGCTGCATGGTGTCGGAGCCTCTGTGGTTAATGCCCTCTCTGAATGGCTTACTGTCACGATCAAGAGGGATGGATTTGTTTACCAGCAGCGCTTCGTTAACGGCGGCAAGCCGGAGACGACCCTTGAGAAAATTGGAAAGACCAACCAGACCGGCACAACCATCTTCTTTAAGCCCGACTCCTCCATATTCTCTACAACCGTCTTCAATTATGAAACATTATGCGAAAGACTCAGGGAATCCGCTTTCCTTCTTAAAGGAATGAAAATTGAAATCATTGATGACAGGGACCGCCTGAGGGAAGTGTTTCAGTATGAAACTGGAATAGAGGCATTTGTCGAATATATTAATGAGGAAAAGGATCCTCTTCACAAAGTAGTGAGCTTTGAAGGAGAACAGAACAGCATCGAGGTGGATTTTGCGTTTCAATTCAATGACGGATATTCCGAATCCATCCTGAGCTTTGTCAACAATGTCAGAACGAAGGATGGCGGTACCCATGAAATAGGGGCAAAGACCGCAATGACGCGTGTGTTCAATGAATATGCCAGGAAATCCGGCCTCTTGAAGGAAAAGGATAAAAACCTTGAAGGCTCAGACATTCGGGAAGGCCTGTCTGCCATTGTTTCGGTAAGGATCCCGGAAGAACTGCTTCAATTCGAAGGACAGACCAAAAGTAAGCTTGGGACCAGTGAAGCACGCTCAAGTGTAGATGCCATGGTTTCTGAGCATCTTGCTTACTTCCTTGCGGAGAATCCGGACATCAGTTCCCTGCTCATCAAAAAGTCAATCAAGGCTTATCAGGCAAGGGAAGCCGCCAGAAAGGCCAGGGAGGAAGCACGGAGCGGGAAAAAGCGGAAAAAGTCCGATGCAATGCTGTCAGGGAAGCTGACTCCTGCCCAGTCCAGGAATCCGGCCAGAAACGAAATATATCTGGTGGAAGGGGATTCTGCCGGAGGTTCCGCCAAGCAGGGGCGTGACCGTAAGTTCCAGGCAGTCCTGCCGCTTCGGGGCAAGGTAATCAACACAGAAAAGGCTAAGCTTGCAGATATATTCAAAAATGAGGAAATCAATACGATCATCCACGCCATTGGCGGGGGAGTCGGACCTGATTTCAGCGTCGAAGACATTAACTATGACAAAGTGGTGATCATGACGGATGCAGATACGGACGGTGCACATATCCAGGTTCTTCTGTTAACCTTCTTCTACCGCTATATGAAACAGCTGATTGAGCATGGGAAGGTCTATATCGCGCTGCCTCCGCTTTATAAGGTATCAAAAGGATCCGGAAAGAAGGAAATCATTGAATACGCCTGGAGCGATGAGGAATTGCAGGGTGCCATGAAAAAGGTAGGCAGGGGCTATATCATCCAGCGCTATAAAGGACTTGGCGAGATGAATGCCGATCAGCTCTGGGAGACCACCATGAATCCAGAAACACGGACACTCATCAGGGTCAAAATCGATGATATCGCACGCGCTGAGCGAAGGGTGACCACCCTAATGGGGGATAAGGTCGAACCCCGCAGGAAATGGATAGAATCCAACGTAGCCTTCAGCCTTGAAGATGAGACGAATATACTTGAAAACGAAAATATCCACGTGGAAGAGGAGGTCGAGTAAAGATGTCATCAGTAGAAAAATTTCGTGACCTCCCGCTTGAAGATGTAATTGGAGACCGGTTTGGACGCTATAGTAAATACATTATTCAGGACCGTGCACTTCCTGATGCCAGGGATGGATTGAAGCCGGTACAGCGGAGAATCCTGTTCGCAATGCATGAGGAAGGCAATACCCATGAAAAAGGCTTCAGGAAATCAGCCAAGACGGTGGGAAATGTTATCGGTAATTATCACCCCCACGGTGACAGCTCCGTTTATGAAGCCATGGTAAGGATGAGCCAGGACTGGAAACTCAGGAAGCTGCTCATAGAAATGCACGGAAACAACGGGAGCCTTGACGGCGATCCGCCGGCTGCCATGCGTTATACGGAGGCTAGGATTTCGGCCATTGCCGGGGAACTGCTCCGCGATATTGATAAAAAGACCGTCGATTTCATTCCCAACTTTGATGATACGGCGAAGGAACCGGTGGTCCTGCCGGCAACTTATCCCAATCTGCTGGTAAATGGATCTACCGGCATCTCCGCAGGTTATGCCACAGAAATTCCGCCGCATCAGCTTGGGGAAGTGATTGACGCAGCCATCATGCGGATCGATCACCCCGAGAGCACCGTCGAGGAATTAATGACGGTCATAAAAGGACCGGATTTCCCTACTGGGGGAATCATCCAGGGAAAAGACGGCATCAAAAAAGCCTACGAGACCGGAAAAGGGAAAATCATCATCCGCGGCCAGGCTGAAATTGAAAGTGTCCGCGGAGGCAAGCAGCAGATTGTGGTGACTGAGATTCCGTTTGAAGTGAACAAGGCGAATCTTGTCCGCAAGATTGATGAATTCAGGCTGGACCGGAAAGTGGAAGGCATTTCCGAGGTGCGGGACGAAACAGACAGAACCGGTCTCCGGATTGTCATAGAGCTGAAAAAGGAAGCGGATGCAGACGGAGTTCTGAAATATCTTTATAAGAATTCCGACCTTCAGGTGACTTACAACCTGAATATGGTCGCCATCCACAAGAAACGGCCGACCCTGATGGGTCTGCCCCAGCTGCTCGATGCATATATCGATCACCGGAAGGAAGTAATCGTCAACCGTTCCAAATTTGACCTTGCCAAGGCACAGGACAGGGAGCATATCGTACAGGGGCTTATGAGGGCGCTGTCCATCCTGGACGAAGTCATCGCTGCCATCCGTGCCTCCAAAGATAAGAAAGATGCCAAGGAGAACCTGATGGCAGCTTTTGGCTTCACGGAGCCCCAGGCAGAAGCGATCGTCTCCCTCCAGCTTTACCGGTTGACCAATACAGACATCACAGCCCTCCAGCAGGAGGCAGACGAGCTCGAAAAGAAGATCAAGGAATTAAGGGCGATCCTTGAGAACGAGAAAAAGCTTTTCTCTGTTATCAAAAAGGAACTGAAGGAAGTTCATAAGAAATATAATGATACTAGAAGAAGCAAAATTGAAGATGAAATCGAAGAAATCAAGATCAATCTTGAAGTCCTTGTGGCGAGCGAGGATGTAATGGTTACGATTACCAAGGAAGGCTATATCAAAAGGACCAGCCTGCGCTCTTATTCAGCATCAGGCGGCCAGGATTACGGCATGAAAGATGCGGACAGGCTGCTGTGCCAATTTGAAATGAATACAACAGATGTACTTCTGGTATTCACCAACAAAGGAAGTTATTTGTATTGTCCCGTCCACCAGCTTCCGGATATCCGCTGGAAGGATGTCGGCCAGCATATTGCCAGCCTGGTTCCGATAAGCCGGGACGAACAGATTGTAAAAGCCATTCCGATCAAGGACTTCGACCAGCCGCAGCATCTTTTGTTCTTTACGAAAAATGGAATGGCAAAGAAAACAGAACTTGCCTTATATAAAGCCCAGCGCTACTCAAAGCCTCTTGTAGCCATCAATCTTAAGGGCGAGGATGAAGTCGTGGATATTCACCTGACAGCCGGGCACAGTGATGTGTTCCTTGCCACCCATTACGGGTATGCTCTTTGGTTCGGGGAAGATGAAGTCAGTCCGGTGGGAGCCCGCGCCGCAGGTGTTAAGGGAATCAGCCTGAAGGAAGGGGATTTCGTTACATCAGCCATCCTGTTAAGCGGGGATAACATGGAAAGTATCGTTATAGCGACCCAGAGGGGAGCTGTTAAGCGTATGAAGCTCAAGGAGTTTGAAAGGTCCTCCCGGGCAAAGCGGGGTCTTGTCATGCTCAGGGAGCTCAAATCCCATCCTCACCGGGTTGTCGGAGCAATACCGGCTGTCAATCAAACTGTTCTAGTGCTCCTCACACAGAAGGGGCAGATTGAAAAAACGCCAGTGTCCTCCATTCGATTCAGTGACCGCTATACCAATGGATCATTTTTAGTGGATGAAGCCGAAAATGGAAAAGTCATTGAAATATGGGCAGAAGCTGCAGCCGAAAATCCAGAATCTTAAAAGTAAAACCCGGCGGCTGCCGGGTTTTTTCTTTTGAGGGGCTATTCAGCGGAACGTATAAAAAAAATACCTAACGCTTTCAACCTTGCCATACTTTACAATTGTTACCGACAATCGTGACATTAATTATTGTGGCAACAGGATACAACCGGAGTAGGTGAAAACGGTAATTAGCATGAAGGTAATACATTCAAAGGGATGTGCGGCAACCCAGTTTTTCGTGTTAACTTAGGAACAAAGAAATTAGATTGGATTGGAATCCATAAGAATGAAACTCTCATTCAGGGGATTGCTATATCCTTGATACTAAGATTATCCTTGATTTTTTAGATAACAAATATTTTTAACTAGTAGGTAATTATATATGAACCTGCGGATGGGATCGATTGCGTTCCGGCCATTATCAAGGCAATACTTATCCTTGAGCTCTTCGTAAACAAAGGTAAATTCGACCAGATCATTAATCTGGCGCAGCATACTATCCTTTGGCACGATAAGGTCAATGAGGCCCATATAAGAACTTAGTTTGATTGATTGTTGCATTGTCATCATTGGAACCACCCATTTCGAATGGATTTCCTTTATTATAAAATAAAAACCGTCCGAATCCCTTAAAAAAATCAGGTATTTGTACGGCTTGTAGTTTGTCTAAAATATAGATTCAGCAGCACTAGGTTGATTGGAACGGAAGGTGCGGAGACTCCTGCGGGATTAGCGGGACAGGTGAGACCCCGCAGGCGCTTTAGCGCTGAGGAGGCTCACCGCACGCCCCGCGGAAAGCGAAGCACCTGGAGTGGAGATCAACCGTCCCATTCAACAAAGCTTACTTTAAAGACTTTTTCAGTCGCCTCCTATTGGATAAGGGGTTTTTGAGAATCCACGGTATTTTTAAAATCTTCTACTAGTCTATTTAATTTATGTTGACTTAAAACACTAGCTTATGATAATCGAGTAAAAACTGGAATAGTAACAAACAGAAAGAAAACACATTAAATCCACTTAGCAAACCATGCCACATAGTATGCAGCAGGGATAAATAGAAGCTGGGCAACTATGGTGCCGACAAGTTTTGAACTGATCATAGTTAGAGAGTAACTTTTTAAGTAAATGTATTGCGTCTGTTTTTTCATTACACGATCCGCCAATACCGAAGCTTTTGGATCAATAAACAGTGTCAATAATATAGTCGCTATCCCATTGATTATACCCGATGACATTAATGCGGCCTGGGCATAATCTTCAGGAACAATCATGGATGCATAAATGGAAGCAAGCATTCAATTATAAGAGTTTAAGTAAAATCCTGAACTGTTTCCGGATGCCGAGATGGTCCTATTTGAAGGGGATTACTGATGAACGAAAAGGGAAATGACCGATCCCCTGTGGTCTGAAAGCTGGATAATGGCTCTCGAAAATAGATTTATGAAAGTGGGAAATAGAAAGATCCCAAGCAGCACACCTACAGAGGTTACGCCGATTAAAATTCTGTATTGTTCCTCAATATACTCCAATCTGTGCAAACGAGGAGCCTCTGCTATTAATTTTGCTGTCAGCGGCTGCTGAATCATGGTGGAAAATCTCGAAACAATCACCAGGGTACTAAACAGAGATAAGGCGGTTGCAATCAATTTAACTCTTGCTCCTGAAATCCTTGTTGAATACGCCAGTGTCTCAATCATTGTTATAATCATTAAAAAGAGGGATATAATGATAACCTTTCCTGTGATAAGTTCCATGTGAAAAACTCCTTAAAACAAAGATAATTTTATTATAACCAGGAAAATCGCTTGTGGCATAATTTAGAAGATTCCTTTTTAAGGATACTCGATAGAAACCAACAATCTTTTAAAATAGAACCTATTTTTATAAATTGCCTTTAAGCTAAAAAGTCGATTTGTTCAGCATGAAGTTCTACAATAACCTATAACAAGCCTTTTAGTCAGGCCGCATATAATGAAATACATATAGTCAAGAGTGTTTAGGGGGGATTAACATGCATTCAGCAAATGAACTGCTCCATTTTCAAAATCATATAGGAGCGGGGAAACCAAACAGCATGAGAGACCGGACGGCCGCCTGTCCGTTTTGTGACCGGAAGTCACTGACCGGCATCCTGGATGAGTGCGGCCCCATTCTACATATTGAGAATAAATACCCCACACTCCTGGAAACAACCCAGACACTCATCATCGAAACAGATGACTGTGAAGGGAACCTTTCCAATTACAATGAGGAACATCTGTATTCCCTTATTGATTTTACACTGAGAAAGTGGGAAGAGATGATTGCCGCTGGAGAGCATGAGTCGGTCATTCTTTATAAAAACCATGGGCCTTTATCAGGGGGCACCATCCATCATTCCCATATGCAGATTGTGGGTCTCAAAAAGGCGGATTATATGAAAAGAATTGTTCCTGAATATTTTTCCGGCCCCTGCGCTGCTAGTGGTGAAGATGTGGATTTGATTATATCCGACCACCCGATCATGGGCTTTACGGAACTGAATATCATTCTAAAGGACCGGCTTGCAGTAAAGAAGTTTGCAAGGTATATCCAAATCGCGGCCCACTTTATACTGAACCATTTTCATAGAGGCTGCAGCAGCTTCAATCTATTTTTTTACAAGCTGGACGGGAATATAATCTGCAAGGCAGTTCCAAGGTTTGTAGATTCCCCGCTGTTCATCGGCTACTCCCTGTCCCAGGTTTCAAACAATCTTGAGGAGACTGCGAACAGACTTCAAAATCTTTATTCATTATGATTCAAGCAGAAATTAAGCCTGTCCCTGGTCACCCGGGATAGGCTTTTATCATATGATGAAAGCAAAAGGATCCTGAAGAGAAAGGACAACCGCGATGTTTAAAAATAAGCCTGAAAAGATTATCACAACATTCATGCCGATGGCCTCTGAGTTTACTCCTGTGGACAAAAGAAAATATACGATGGTCCATTCCGGCCGGACCCAGAACATAATGATTACGATCGGGTCTCAGTACGATGAAAGCATCATCAACAATCGGCTCAGGGACGAAGTGAGAGCAGAATGGATTCCTCAATTGGGACAATATGTACTTGCCGGGAGGGTATATGCCGGTGGGCATGAATTCAGTGAAGAAGAGGCGGGGCAGCGATTCAAAATGTTTGAAGAGGAAATGGAGCATTCCCTTAGAGCCCTCGTCAGCTCGGACCGCTCTTTCCTCTCTAACTTCCCGTGGCTGCTGGACTGCCCGATTTATATGCAGTTTGAATCCGCCTATGAAGAGTACAATAAGATGTTTTATTTTGGGACGCCAAGACAATATCTCCCGGGAATCCCGATTTCCAAGGCCTGAATCAGTTTTTATCATAAAAGGGCAGCTCATGGGCGGGAGACTGCCTTTTTATTTCGAAATTGACAGATAAGGGGAAATTATCTAAAATTTAAGAGTAGTTCGTAAACAGAAAGGAGCTGAAGGCCACGGAATTGAAGGACAGAATTATAGAGACATCCTTGCGGCTCTTTGAGGAATACGGCTTTCACGGTGTATCTGTCAGCCAGATAGTGGCTGAGAGCGGAACATCAAAAGGCGGTTTTTATCATCATTTTCAATCCAAGGATGAACTGCTCTATATGATCCATGATTATTTTATTTCCTATGTCCTGGATAAAGCCAGGAAAGCCCATACATCCAGTCATAGCCCCGCTGAAAAAATGCAGAAGATCATCCAGTCTTTTGCCCGAGTCTTTCATCTTTATAAACCTCACATCTCAGTATTCTATCAAGAGAGCACTTATCTAAAACCCGAATATACGGAAGAAATCAAAAAGAAGCGCGACTCATACAAACAGCTTATTTTCCAAGTCATCGAGGAAGGCAGGGAGTCAGGAGAGTTCCGCAGGGAAATATCCGTGGAGATTACCGGAATGACAATCCTCGGAATGGTCAACTGGACCTATAAGTGGTATCAGCCCCAGGGAGAAAAATCGATTGAAGAAATCGCCGATATGTTTGTTGATTTTGTTCTGAACAGCCTGCTGACGGAAGATGCCAAATCAAAGCCTGAATATCAGAAATACCTGCTTGCTTATTCTACGTAAAAAGTTAAGCGCTTTCATTTTGTCGAGGACAGACCAACCAGTCGGTCTTATTATTACCACATACAGGGAGGCAGAATTATGGAGTTTTCATTATCGAAGGAACAGCAGATGATCAAGGAAATGGTGCGAGATTTCGCAGAAAGGGAAATCAAGCCGATCGCATTTGAATTGGACCGGGACTCCCGATTCCCCGAAGAAGTGTTCAAAAAAATAGGGGAACTGGGCTTATTGGGCATCCCCTTCCCGGAGGAATATGGAGGTTCCGGCGGAGATACGATTTCTTACGCCATCGCGGTGGAGGAAATCGGGAAAGCTTGCGGCGGCACCGGACTCAGCTATGCAGCGGCTGTTTCCCTTGGATCAAGCCCTATCTATTATTTCGGAACCGAAGAGCAGAAGCAAAAATTCCTGGTCCCCCTTGTAAAGGGTGAAGCGCTCGCTTCCTTTGGCCTGACTGAACCAAATGCCGGTTCAGATGCCGGCGGGACGAGGACCCGTGCAGTACTCGAAGGAGACGAATATGTGATCAATGGTGAAAAATGCTGGATCACAAATGCCGGGTATGCAGAAACCCTCACCGTGACTGCAGTATCCGGAAAGGATGCCAATGGCAGGAATATCATTTCCGCATTCCTGGTGCCTGCTGACACAAAAGGCCTGACCATCACCAGTGACTACGACAAAATGGGGGTTCGGGCATCCAATACCTCCCAGATTGTGCTTGAGGACGTCAGGGTTCCAAAAGAAAATATACTGGGAGATCCTGAAAAAGGATTCAAGCAATTCCTGTATACCCTTGATGGCGGCAGGATTTCGATTGCAGCATTGGCAGTCGGCCTTGCACAGGCAGCATTTGAAAAGGCCCTTCAATATTCAAAGGAACGGATGCAGTTCGGCAAGCCGATATCCAGCTTCCAGGCGATCGGCTTTAAGCTTGCCGATATGGCCATGGAAATTGAGCTGGCTCGGAATATGGTCTATAAGGCTGCCTGGCTTAAGGACAATAAAAAGCCATTTACAAAAGAATCCGCATACGCCAAGCTGTTTGCCACAGAGATGGCATTCCGGACATGCAACCAGGCCATCCAGATTCATGGAGGCTACGGATATATGAAGGAATATGAAGTAGAACGTTATTTAAGGGATGCCAAGCTGCTTGAGATCGGGGAAGGCACTTCCGAAATCCAGAGATTGGTCATTTCAAGACAGCTGGGCTGCTGATTTTCTAAAGGCATTTTACATCATTGATCCCTGCACACTGAATGGAATCCTGTCTAAAAAGAAGGGAGATAATCGTGTGGCCGAATCATTGAAACTGTCTGTAGGAAAATTATTGGAGGAAACGGCAGCAAGGTATCCTGACAGTGATGCTGTCGTATACCGGGACCGGGGCCTTAGGTATACCTATTCGGAATTTGACCAGGTTTGCCGGGATACAGCAAGAGGGCTTATGGGACTGGGGATTGATAAGGGAGATCATATCGCGATCTGGGCCTCGAATACCCCAGAATGGCTGATCACCCAGTTTGCTACAGGGAAAATGGGCGGCGTCCTTGTAACTGTGAATACCAATTACCAGGCTCATGAACTGGAGTACCTGCTGCGGCAGTCAGACTCAAGCACCCTCATCCTGATGGAAAACTTTAAGGGACATTCTTATATAAATACTTTATATGAAATCGTACCGGAGCTTAAGACCTCGGAACCTGGCAAGCTCGAGTCAAAAAAGCTTCCATTGCTTAAAAATGTCATAGTAATGGGAAATAATTCCTACCCTGGAACCTACAGCTGGGATGAATGTGTGGCGGCGAAGGAGAATGTGTCTGAGGAAGCGCTTGATGAAAAAATGGCTTCCCTTCACTGGGATGAAGTTATCAATATGCAATATACCTCCGGCACAACAGGATTCCCGAAGGGTGTGATGCTAACCCATTCGAATGTAGTCAATAACGGCTATAACATTGCTAAGTGCATGGAGCTCGGGAGCGAAGACAGACTTTGCATCCCTGTTCCATTTTTTCACTGCTTTGGCTGTGTCCTTGGAACGATGGCATGTGTCTCTGTCGGTGCAGCCATGGTTCCGGTACAGGAATTCAGTCCGCGAACGGTCCTCGAGACAGTAGAAGCGGAAAAATGCACCGCCCTCCACGGCGTTCCGACGATGTTCATCACGGAGCTCAGCCTTGAGGACTTTGATTCCTACGATCTTACTACACTGAGGACCGGCATCATGGCAGGTTCCAACTGCCCGATGGAAGTGATGAAGGCTGTAGTGGAAAAGATGGGAGCAAAGGAGATTACGATAGCCTATGGACAGACCGAGTCATCACCTGTCATCACACAGACCAGGACAGATGATCCCATTGAACTCAGGGTGTCTTCGACTGGCAGGGCTCTTCCGGATGTAGAAGTGAAAATCGTAAAACCGGGTACAAGTGAAGAACTTCCAAGGGGAATCCAGGGAGAGCTTTGCACACGCGGCTATCATGTGATGAAGGGGTATTACAAAGACCCCGATGCCACAAGGGACGCTATTGATGATGAAGGCTGGCTGCATACCGGGGATCTTGCCGTCATGGACGAAAATGGCTACTGCCGCATAACCGGGAGGCTGAAGGACATGATCATCCGCGGCGGAGAGAACATCTACCCTCGGGAGATTGAAGAATTTCTCTATACACACCCTAAAGTCCTTGATGTCCAGGTGATAGGCGTCCCTGATGAAACATACGGGGAAGAAGTCATGGCCTGGGTGATCCCTAGAGAAGGGGAAGACTTGGATGCAGCAGAAATCAAAGCTTTCTGCGAAGGGAAAATTTCCAGGCATAAAATACCCAGGTATGTTGAATTCACAAGGGAATATCCTATGACGGCGTCAGGGAAAATCCAAAAGTTCAAGCTGAAGGAACTGTCGCTTAGTGTTATCAATGTCAGCTCATAAGGGAGGCGTTATATTTTGTTCAAAAAAATATTAGTTGCCAATAGAGGGGAAATTGCGTCAAGGGTTATACGGACCTGCAAAAAGATGAATATCAGGACCGTGGCTGTATATTCGGAGGCTGACAAAGAGGCACCGTTTGTCACAGAAGCCGATGAAGCAGTGCTGCTTGGCGGCCCTCGGGTACAGGAAAGCTACCTGAATACAGAAAAGATCCTGGAAATTGCCAGGGAAACGAAGGCCGAGGCCATTCATCCCGGTTATGGATTTGTGAGTGAAAATGCCGATTTTGCCCGGAAATGTGAGGAATCGGGATTAACTTTTATCGGACCGGATCCTGAAATCATTTCGCTTATGGGCAATAAGGTCGAATCGAGGATCGCCATGGAAGCTGCCGGCCTGCCGCTTGTTCCAGGAATCTCAAGGCCGCTTATCGACGTGGAGGAAGCCGCCGAGCTTGCCGGTCAGTTCGGATATCCGGTAATGCTAAAGGCTTCGGCAGGAGGCGGAGGCATTGGCATGCATGCCTGTTATAGCGAAGCTGAATTGCGCAAAGCCTATGAAGGAAATCAAAAAAGGGCGCAGATGTTCTTTGGCAACGGAGACATGTTCCTTGAGAAGCTGATTGAAAAGCCGCGTCATATCGAAGTCCAGATCCTCGCTGACAGATATGGCAGCACCGTGTATCTATGGGAGCGGGAGTGCTCCATTCAGCGGAGGCATCAAAAGGTCATCGAGGAAGCTCCTTCTGCCTTCCTGAATCAGGCAGACAGGGAGGCGATGGGAATGGCAGCAAGCACAGCCGCCAAATCTATCGGCTATAAAAATGCCGGGACGATTGAATTTCTGGTCGATTCACATAAAAATTACTATTTCCTTGAAATGAATACAAGGCTGCAGGTGGAGCATCCCGTCACAGAGGAAATTACCGGCCTTGATCTGGTTGAGGAACAAATCAGGATTGCATATGGTGAGAAGCTCCGCTTTGCACAGGAGGATATCACGCTGTCCGGTCATTCCATTGAGGCAAGGATTTATGCGGAAGA
This sequence comes from Paraperibacillus esterisolvens, assembly GCF_046237625.1. Lineage (GTDB taxonomy): Bacteria > Bacillota > Bacilli > Bacillales > DSM-1321 > Paraperibacillus > Paraperibacillus esterisolvens. Next base: position 2,101,526 of record NZ_CP143545.1, read on the forward strand.
CCCGAAAACCATGTATCCATCACCAGGGAAGATCACATCCCTTGAGCTTCCGGAAGGGGAAGGAATCCGGCATGAACTGGGGGTTTCCGGCACTTCCACCGTATCGCCGTTCTATGACCCAATGATCGCAAAGCTCATCGTTAACGGCAGTACGAGAGAAGAGGCAGCCAGCCGGCTGAAGGAAGCACTTGCGGCTTATAAAGTGGAAGGTATCAAGACCAATATACCGCTGCTTTCTGAAATTGCAGCACATGAAGCATACCTGGCCGGTGACACAACAACCGATTTTATCCCGGTCCATATTTTAAACAACAAAGTATCATCCTAGGAGGATAACAAAATGGCAGAAATCAAATCAAATATGGCAGGAAGCGTATGGAAAATACTAGTTTCAGAGGGAGAGGCCGTAACAGAAGGACAGGACATCATCATCCTCGAATCCATGAAAATGGAAATCCCCATTTCTGCGGAGCAGTCCGGAACCATTTCCGGCCTGAATGTGAGCGAAGGCGACTTTGTCAATGACGGGGATGTGCTGGCAACATTGGAATAAGAGAGGGGGCGTTTTTGATGAAATGGCCTGATAAGGTCCTCATTAAGGAGGTCGGACCGAGGGACGGACTTCAGAACGAAAAAACAATAATCGATTCAGAGACAAAGATCCGGTGGATTGACGCTCTCTCTGAAAGCGGTCTTTCTTATATTGAAGTCACATCCTTTGTCAACCCGAAATGGGTGCCCCAGCTCTCAGATGCCCTTGAAGTAGCAAAGGGCATAAAACGGGTGCCGGGTGTGACTTATTCAGCCCTGGTCCCTAACCTGAAGGGTCTTCAGGGGGCGGTCGAAGCGCAGCTGGACGAAGCGGCGGTATTCATGTCAGCCTCAGAAACTCACAATCTGAAAAACATCAATAAATCCATCAGAGATACATACAAAAGCCTGGGGGAAACAGCAAGAGAAGCATTGGCGGGTGGCCTGAAGGTACGAGGTTACCTCTCGACAGTATTCGGCTGTCCGTATGAAGGTTCCGTATCCATTGATCAAGTTCTTCGTACTGCAGAAAAGCTGTTTGAAATGGGTGTGTATGAGCTGTCTCTCGGAGATACGATTGGTGTGGCCAACCCTAAGCAGGTAGAACAAGTGCTTCAAAGACTTATAGATGAATTCGGGAGGGAGCGGCTCGCCCTTCATTTCCATGATACAAGGGGGATGGCTCTTGCAAATGTCCTGAAGGCGCTTGAAATGGGTTTTACCTCATTTGATTCGTCGCTCGGTGGATTGGGAGGCTGTCCTTATGCACCCGGTGCTTCCGGTAATGTGGCAACTGATGACCTCGTTCATATGCTTGAAAAGATGGGCATTGAAACAGGAATCAGGGAGGATAAACTGCTGGAAGCTGCCCGCATGCTCCAGGAGAAGCTTAGCGTTCCCCTCCCGAGCCATGGAATGGCAGTGTTCAACGCTGCAAGAAAGTGAAGCATCTTACAAGCGGAGGTGAAAAAGCATGGAAACCATCAAGCTTGAAATACAGAATCATATAGCTGTCATCCTGCTAAACAGGCCGGATGCGGCAAACGCCCTGTCCATTCGTTTATTGAACGAACTGGGAGAAATTATAGAAGAAGTCCGTAACAGGAGTGATATAAGAGCAGTCATCCTGACCGGCGCCGGCGGGAAAGCATTTTGTGCTGGTGCGGACTTGAAGGAGCGGGCCGGCATGTCTCTATCTGAAGTGCAGAAGACGTTAGCCCTTATTGGCAGCACGGTCACGAAACTTGCCAGCCTTCCACAGCCGGTGATTGCTGCCGTGAATGGCGCCTGCTTTGGCGGCGGTCTCGAGCTTGCGCTTGCCTGTGATATCCGGATCGCTTCAAAGACAGCAAGGCTTGGGCTGACTGAAACATCACTCGGCATCATTCCGGGAGCCGGAGGGACACAGCGTCTTCCTCGTTTGATCGGCATCAGCATGGCAAAGGAACTGATTTATACTGCCAGGAGATTGAATGCAGAGGAAGCCCTTTCTGCCGGAATTCTATCAAGGGTTGTAGATGGCACTGGTTTAGTAAATCATGCCATGGACATCGCGAAGGAAATAGCAGCCAATGCGCCCATCGCCGTCCGGGCCGCCAAGGCGGCTATCGACCAGGGAAGCGGAGTCAGCCTTCATGCTGGACTTCAAATTGAAGAACTCTGCTACAGCAGGACACTGGCAACTAAAGACCGACTGGAAGGACTTGCTGCTTTCAAGGAAAAGAGACGGCCCCAATATAGAGGGGAATAATCGTTACGGAGGTACCTATGACTATACAAGAAAAGCTATTAGAAACAGTAGAGAAAATCGGGAAGGGCGGAGCCGAGAAATATCACCAGGCAAATGCAGGTAAAGGCAAGCTCTTTGTACGCGACCGCCTTAAACTCCTATTTGATGAAGGTCTTCAATTCGAGGATGCCTTCTTTGCAAACTGCGCAGCAGAAGGACTGCCGGCTGACGGAGTGGTCACCGGGATAGGCAGGATAAACGGCCAGAAAGTGTGTGTAATGGCCAACGACTCCACAGTAAAAGCCGGGTCATGGGGGGCAAGGACGGTTGAAAAAATCATCCGCATTCAGGAAACGGCAGAAAAGCTGAATATCCCTATGCTGTATCTGGTTGATTCCGCAGGTGCACGGATTACGGATCAGGTGGAGATGTTCCCGGGGAGAAGAGGAGCCGGCAGGATTTTTTATAATCAGGTCAAGTTATCGGGAAGAGTACCGCAGATCTGCCTCCTGTTCGGTCCTTCTGCAGCCGGAGGAGCTTATATCCCTGCATTTTGCGATATCGTGGTGATGGTAGAAGGAAATGCTTCCATGTACCTGGGCTCTCCAAGGATGGCAGAAATGGTGATCGGGGAGAAAGTTACAGAAGAGCAGATGGGCGGAGCCCGCATGCACTGCTCCCAGTCAGGATGCGGGGATGTATTGGCCCATTCAGAGGAGGAAGCCATCCAATTTGCAAGGGGCTATCTCTCCTATTTTCCTGCAAACTACACGCTTAAAACGGCAGAGCTTGAGGCAAAAGCGCCAAGAGGAGATGTAAAGAGCATTTCCGAACTTCTTCCGCAAAATCAGAATGCCCCCTTCCAGATGTATGATTTGATTGATAACCTGATCGACGAAGGTTCTTTCTGTGAAATCAAAAAGCTGTTTGCTCCGGAGCTTATTACCGGCCTTGGCAGGATGGATGGAAAGCCTGTCGGCATCATTGCCAATCAGCCGAGAGTGAAGGGCGGCGTATTGTTCCCGGATTCAGCTGACAAGGCTGCCAAGTTTATTAATCTGTGCGACTCATTCAACATACCCCTGCTTTTTTTGGCAGATATCCCCGGCTTCATGATCGGGACCAAAGTCGAACAGGCGGGGATCATCCGCCATGGAGCCAAAATGATTTCTGCGATGTGCGAAGCTACCGTACCTAAAATCTCGGTGGTAGTCAGGAAGGCATATGGAGCCGGGTTATACGCCATGGCAGGTCCTGCCTTCGAGCCGGACTGCTGTCTGGCCCTACCGACTGCGTCCATTGCGGTAATGGGCCCGGAGGCTGCAGTCAATGCGGTTTATGCAAAGAAAATCCAGGCACTTCCGCCGGAAGAGCGGGCATCCTTCATTGAATTAAAGCGAGAAGAATACAAGCAGGACATCGACATCTACCGGCTTGCATCCGAGATGGTCATCGACGATATCGTCCAGCCGGACAGCCTGCGCGAAGAATTGATCAAGCGTTTCGAAGCCTACTCCATAAAAGAACTTAGTTTCACAAGAAGAAAGCATGGAGTCTATCCAGTATAAGAAGAATGAGGGGATGTCCCGGGAGCCGGGACATCTTCTATTTTTCTGTTTACTAGCGCAGTTGGCTCATATAAACTCGCCGTATTCAATAAGCAGCACAGAAAAGCCCGGGGATATTCCCGGGCTTTTCTGTGCTGCTTAGGCGGTTCTTCTTTAGAATGTGTTTCACTCACCCTTTATCAAAAACTTTTATGAGAGCAACAAATGAATATAAAAAGGACATGGATATCTTAGGTCCGTTCTTATACCAACGATGCTATATCGGAGAGCAACAAATTATATCCTCTAAAGAACTTTATGAGATGTATTCAGACTGGTGTTACCAAAATGGGAAATTTGCTTTGAAGAATCGAGCATTTTACCGGGCGCTGGAAACGCAGGGTTTTAAATAGGAATGTGGCGCGGCAAAAAGTTTTATGTCCATGGAGTTACTTTACAGGAGCGAAAAGTTAGCCATATTCAAGAAAAGTTACAGAGTTTAGACGAAAATCAGGCTGATTCTTCAAAAAGTAACTTTTTTAAAATCACATAAAAGCCTTATCTATCAATGTTTTTAGTTACCATTTTAGTTACTTTAGTTACTTTTGTTACTTAAAATATATAAACAAAAAAATAAATATATATATAAGTCTATTAGTAACGCTTAATACCAAAATGGGTAACTTTTAGTAACTAAATGGGACAAACCCTTGGAGCTGTAAGGGTCAAAGACGATTCAAAAAGTAACTTTTTGATAAAGATAGTTATTTTTAAGTAACTCAGGTGGTGATTCCGTGCAAGTGTTAATGATTCTAAGCCAAATTTGGAAGTCTGGTGCAAATATATATCTGGATAAAAAAGATGACCGAATCGCAATAGATAATCAGAAGCTGATCTCGGCTGAAGTGATGCAGGCTGCCGAACAAAATTTTCAAGGAATTGATGAGTGGTTTAAATCTTGGAAGGATGCCAGCGCGGAGAAGATCACCATTATGAAAATGGTCCATCATATGTGCGGCTGGCAGCACAATGACAAGTTGGATAAATGGTTGTGCGCTGATGATGACTCTCTAATGTGACTGGATGAATGGATGATCGTCCTGGCCAAGAATGGCTGGAAAGATTTATGAAGAGCATCATAAATTTGAGAATGATGAATCGAATGTGATGGCGCACAAATTGTTTTCGTATGCAAAGGAAGGAGAAGCTGGATGATTCATTATAGCTACACAGACTCTGATTAAACAAGATACTTAAAACCCTCACAATCGTAATCGACACTCGTGAGAATGTAAATGGTTATATTTTTAAACTACATACACCAGAAGGATGTACCATTCATAAATTCAAAACTGGATACAGGAGATTATGGCTGCATGATTCCTAAGAATCAGGAGCTGGGTATTGCTCGAGATATTTACTTGAATAGCCGGGTGGTACGGAAGGCTCACATCGATGAGATCACAGGGAATCTTCTTCAAAAAGATACGGCCACAGCATTTGAAAATGAATTTAATTCGGTCCAATGATATTCCCTTCACTCTGATTGTGAAGACCTCCACGGATACGAAAAGATGCTGAAGGGTGATTTCCGGTCTAAATACAATCCATTGGCACTGCTTGGCCGACTCGATACCTTTAAAGCTAAATATAATTTCGAAATCGTGTATTTAGACCAAAAATTCAGTTGCAATTGGATATACCACCATTTTTATTATCAGGCGAAACATTATCTTAGGACGGGTGCTTTTTAAAATAACTGATACAAAAAGAGCCACCTTTAAGCAGCACTAAATTAAAAGAAAATGGCAATGATAACAAAAACAATACTTGCAATGGATGTTAAGAAGTTAATAATTCCCCAAAAATGTGGTGTATAGGTATCGTGTCTAAAATTGTAGAGTATACCGAAAGACCAGAAATTTAAAACTCCGAAAATTATAGAAACTAAAATTAAAGAAGAATCGGCTATGTAAAAATTATAAATTGCAACTGCCCAAAGAATTACCCAAATAAGTCCAAACATTTAAACACCCTCCTTTCCAGATTTAATAATGCCTTGGATATTATAAGTCATTGTGGAAAACAATTTTATAAAAAAATTATGGAAATTATTCAGAAGGAGAAAAATGGTGTAAGGGAGAGACCCTATGAAGCCCAATTGTAATTGCTGAGTTTACGAAAGTTATAGACTTACAGGATTCTAAGGGGTCTCTCAAATACGGAAAAACCATAGATGATGCCTTACACACGGATTGGAACTGGCCGCTGATGGCCCTAAAAGAAGCCGCGGACCTACAGAAGTATCTGGTAAAGGAAATCGTCAGGCTCAAGCAAGAGAATCAGCAGCTGGTACAAGAGAACGAGCAGATCATCCAGATCAACCAGTACCTTTATGAGAAATATGAATTAGAAGGGAGTAAAAGCAATGGGGATTCTTTACGACTCTGCGATGATGACCTGGGAAATGAAGAAGGGAAGCCTAGTCAGCAAGCTGAGGCAGATGAGGTGAGGGATTGTATAGTTGACCCATACTGTTCCATATGTATTTTGTTCTAAATATGAAACTTTTCTGAAAATTTTAACGTATAACTATTAAACAAAAGGAGGGGTTTATGTGAAAAAAACAATATTGTGGTCATTTATTACAGCTATAATTATCGGAGTAGTTGTCTGGGTTGCTAGTAATGTCATACCTTTCACATACAGTGAATGGAGTTTTTTCATTGGTCTTGGTCTTACAATTATAATATTCTTTTTTAATAGTAGTGGTGGGTATTTTTCAAAAGGGGCTACGCTTGAGGCAAGTCAATCATCTTGGCAGGTTCAGAAGGATAACAATGAATTAAAGGCTAACGTAGGTGGCGTGTTTTATGGTTCGGTTCTTTATACAGTTGTTAATTTAATCTTAATGACTATTATGTATATTTGATAATGAACAGTTCGGTTATACCCCCATCACATAAATCCGAACTTTTTTTCAGTCCGTGGCACCGGGGAGGGGCTCGATTGTCCAAAATTATCTAGCTTGCGTACAAGTAAGGAGGAAGGTGCCCATGAATACCCAGGATATTGAGCAAAAAACATGATGAATTGATTGCTGCTGAGATTGAGAAGTGAAATTCTACACTGAATAGATGCCGGCAAACAAGAAGCAGGAAGCAAAAAACTTCCTGGCGAAAAATTTAAGAGATGAAGATTTTTCATACGCCAAGCAAATAGAGTATATGGATAAACTCATCTTGGATTTTATGAAGAATGGTATGCACATCAATGAAGTGCTTAACATGCCGTATCACTTTGTCGTTGAAGTCCTTAGGGAAAGAAATAACCACAGAAAAAGAAATCTTTAATATCAGCATTCGGTGGTTAAGGATTTTTATTTTCGAGTAGGTTTAGCTGATTTTTTGTTAAACTAAAGCAAGGTTTATTTGGTTAGCTTGAGTATGTACAACTCATATAATAAAGAAAGCAGGTGATTTTTTAAGGTGAAATTTGAATATAGATTGTGTGGTCTAGGGTGGGCTGAGGGATACATCGAAATTAATTCATTGACGGTAGATTTCACCGTAAGTTATTTCTCAGACGGATTAGGTGAGTTCTTGAATTCATTAATGGTATTAAATCCGTTTTGTGTTCCTGATGATGAGGTTAAATCAGAAACTATATGCAGTTGGTATGTCGAACCCTCTGGAACAGAATTGATCTTTAAACGAAACAACGATATGTTGAATATAAAGGTAATAACCTATGAAGATATGGACTTTCAAATTAATAAAAAATTGCAGATTGAAGCATTTGTTGCATATGATGAATTCTTGTTAAATGTTATTAAGCAAGCAGATTTGTTATTAAAAAAGCATGGTATTATTGGATATAAAGAGGCATGGTATGAGCATGACTTTCCAATTACCAGTTTTTTAAAGTTAAAGAACTATTTGTTGCATAAAAAGAAATATCCTATAGATACCTTCATAGAAAAAGGCTGTGAACTGGAGAAAAGCAACCTAAACAAGGATGTTTATCTATTATTAAATTGTATTTAGCAGGAAGACCATCAAATGTAATGGTCTTCTTTTTTTTTTTAGTTTCCAAGTAAGGAGGTCAACATTGGCAGAAAAGATAGAAGGTTTAGCAATAGGGCTGGATGTAGACCATCTGGCGCTCGACTGGGGCCTGACTGGCTTGAAAGACCGGCTATAAACTGTAAACAGTGAAATGAAGACGAATTTTATCTTCTAATACAACAGGATGGTCCAAGAGTACGGAGAAGGTTTTAAACAGGCAAGGGAAAAATCATCAGGTGGCATCTTTAAACAGCCTGGAGAGAAACATCAAGCAAACTTCCCAGGAGCAGACATTATGAGCTGCCGCACGAAGAACCGCACGAACTTGAAGAACAGCTTGAACCTGAACAGGAGTGGCCGTTAGAGCTGCAGGAGCTGCATGAACCGCCGCCGTCGTGGTCACTATGGCCATGGCTGCCTTCTCCAGCATATCCACCGGAGCAGGAAGACCAGCCGGAACAGAAGGATTTTTCATCCTTGACCTTTTTTTGATACTGGAGGCCATAATAAGAGGCGAATAAAGCAGGCGCAGGGCCTTCAAAAGATTTTGTGAGGTCAATGGCGGGTGCACCGCTTCTCCTGATGTTCCTTACATCTTCCTTAAGTTTGGCTGACAGGCGTTCCGCCGAAAGTTTCGCTTCCTCGCTGACAGGATGGAGGTGTCTTGCCATGATGGTTCTTGAGGGAGAATGCTCGATTTCCTCCAGTTTTTCACGGCTGATAGTGCGTCTGAAAAAAGGGCCGAGAATCTTGGAAGAACTCGGCAGGACTTCAAACATGCAGGAGTATATCAAGTCAAACCACGCCCTGCTGTCCATACGCTCCTCCAGGACAGATTCGGTCCACTCTTGTTCCGGGTTCGGTTCATGATGGAGGTATTCTCCCAGGTATGCAAGAGAAAACTCCTGGTAGTCCTTTGTGAACATCAGCATACCATGCCAGATTTCATCCACTTTGTCACTATACATCGGTACATTTTTCAGCATCGCAGCCATCACAAAGAACCGCTTCAATTCAAATTCATGCCACGGGTATTCATCTTCAGAGAGTCTGCCTTCCTTTATGACCCGGAGCTTGACTGCCTCGGAGTAATGGGGATTCCATGCATCTTCCAGCTTCCCGATCAGCCCCTCAAGGCCAAGCCCCGGCCTTGCCCCAAGCATATCCGGCAGCTCATTACGGAATCTGTAAGGTTTGCCGGGGAAGGGTGTCCCTTTCAGCAGCCTTGAGAAAAAATTAGAGAACATATTTTATGTCCCCTCGCTTCCTTTTTGTTTTCTTACAAATTTCTACAAATCCCTCACGAAATTCCTTCTTTTTGGAATAAATTTTTCCATTATGAAGAAATTAAAGAAAAACTGGTAGAGGAATTGGTGATCACGTGGATGATTTAATTATTGCCAGAGCCATGTTTGGCACTACCATGGCTTTTCATATCATTTTTGCAACACTGGGTATCGGCATCCCTTTCATGATTCTGGTATCCGAGCTGATGTTCATGAAAACAAAGGACCAGGACTATTCCATCATGGCAAGGAGATGGACGAAGGCAAAAGGAATTCTGCTTGGAATTGCCATACCATCCGGCACCATTGCAGGTGTATCTCTATCTCTGCTTTGGCCCGGGTTTATGGAGGTAGTCGGGAGGGTGATGGCCCTTCCTTTCCAGATTGAAATTTATGCTTTTTTCATTGAGGCGCTTTTTCTCTCGATCTATGTGTATGCCTATGACCGCATTTCAGCCAAGGGGAGGGTATTTGCTCTTGTGCTGGTTACACTCGGGGCACTTGCATCGGCTGTGCTTATTTCCAATGTACATGCATTTGAAGGGACACCTGCAGGCTTCCGTGTAGTGGATGGCAAAATTGTGGATGTAGATCCCTGGGCAGCCTTTTTCAATCCGAGCTTTTATGTAACAGCGGGGCATGTTGCCATCACTGCCTTAATGACGGGTGCTTTCGTAATCGCGGCAACTGCTGCCTATAAGCTCCTGCGCAATTCGGCCGGTAGCCGGTCGTATGCATTCCATAAGAAAGCTCTCGTCATGGGGCTGACAGCGGGCTTAGTCATTGCCTTTCTCAGTTCCTTGAACGGCCATGCTTCTGCTCAGCATCTCCACAAATATCAGCCGGAAAAACTGGCAGCCGCTGAAGGTCTTTTCGAAACCCGTTCCCATGCACCGCTCTTGATTGGCGGTTCGGTTAACGGGGAAACCGAGACGGTTAAATGGGGGATTGAAATTCCCTGGGCACTGAGCTTCCTGGCAGGAAACAGCTTTGACACGGTGGTAAAGGGACTCAACGAATTCCCCCGGGAACACTGGCCGCCTTTGTTCATTCATACGATGTTCAACGGGATGGTGGGGATTGGCGTTTATTCCATTCTGGCTTCTCTATTAGGCATCTATTGGCTGAAAATCAGGAAAAAGGAATCTGTGCCGAAGTGGATGCTGTGGGTTTTTTTCCTGTCAGGTCCTTTATCCATCCTCGCTATAGAGTTCGGATGGATCTTGGCCTGCACCGGAAGGCAGCCATGGACCATTTATCATATTCTCAGCACAGCTGATTCAGTCACAAGCCAGCAGAATCTGGGGATACTGTATCTCATGTTCGTTCTGGTTTACATCCTGCTTGGTGTGGTGGTGGTCGCGGTTCTTTATTATTATTTCAAGAGGCATCCGCTTCTAAAGGAACTGTCCAGCCAGCAGGAAGGCGATGACAATAACTATACCATTCATTAAGGGGGGAGATTATGCACGGATTTACTTTTACAGATGAAATTTTGGCGATATCGCTCATTTGGGGCTTCGTATTCATCTATGCTGTCATGGGAGCCATGGATTTCGGTGCCGGGTTCTGGTCCATGGTCTATATCAACAGGGATAAAGCCAATGCAACGAATATTGCCAACCGGTATCTTTCGCCTACCTGGGAAGTGACAAACGTGTTCATCGTGGCCCTGGTAGTAGCGATCTACAGCATGTTTCCGGGTGCTGCCTATGCCCTGGGGACAATCCTTTTGATTCCAGGCAGCATGATCCTGCTGCTCCTGACCATCAGGAGTGCATTTCTCGTTTTTTCCCATACTGCCGAAAAATATAAAAGGCTTCTGATCTACATTTCGGGAATCACCGGTATCCTTATTCCAGGACTGCTGATGGCTGTCCTCCCGATATCCCAGGGCGGCTATGTTGTATCGATAGACGGAAATGACAGCCTTTCCCTTGTCAGGCTGTTTACCAGCCCGAATGTGTATGCGTTTATTGCTTTTGCCATAACCAGCTCTCTGTTTCTTTCTTCACTTCTCCTTGCTGATTATTCCAGGGCAGCAGGAGATGCCAGGGCATATGAAGTGTATAGGCGGGATGCCCTGATCACCGGACCGCTGTCGCTTGCGAGCGCGTTCCTGATCATGCTGACTCTGAGAAGCGAGGCCGGATGGCTGTACAGCCGGATGATGGAATATTCCGGGCTTCTGGCAGCATCAGCCATATGCTTCCTGCTTTCAGGCGCCGCCCTGATGCTCCCTGGTAAAAATGGACGGCGGGGTATGCCCCGTTTTGCTGTCATAATCACGATCCTGCAATATATATCTGCAAGCTATGTATACGGCGTTTCCCATCTGCCTTATATTGTGTATCCGAATGTGACCATACAGTCCGGGTTTACCGATCCCAGTTCCTTTCACGCTGTCTTCATTGTTTACATTGTCGGATTTGCCATCCTTTTCCCTGGGTTTTATTATTTCTGGACGCTGTTCATGAAAGACAAAAGCCTGCAGCAAAAACAGGAATAACACCGCTTTATGCGGTGTTTTTTCGTTGGCAGCATGTTAAGACTGAGTCCCATTTCCTTGTCTATCCTTGCGCTTTTCTATAAAATGGATACATTCTGATTGTGCGCAGGAAAAATGAGTGGGAGGGGAACCGGTGGCACAGCATGACTTTACAAAAGGAAGCATTTTCAGGCAGCTGTACATCTTTTCAGGGCCAATCCTTTTGGCCAGCCTTCTTCAGACTTCCTATCAATTCATCGACAGTCTTTGGGTGGGCAATTTAATTGGCGCCCGTGCGCTTGGAGCTGTTTCCGTTTCTAGTACAGTCATATTTACTGTACTGTCCCTTATACTGGGTATCAATAATGCCTCCTTGACGATTCTTTCCCAGCAGAGGGGAAAGGGCGACAGGGAGGCGCTGAAGAAGTATATTAATGGATTTGTGGTCATACTCACGGCGCTGGCGCTCATTCTCGGGGCAGCAGGCTTCTTCTTTTCTGAAGCAATTCTCCGTCTTCTCGGCACCCCGGCTGAAATGATTCCTGAAGCTGCCGGTTATCTGCAGATCAATTTTCTCGGCATCCTTTTTTTATTCGGCTATAACTTTATCGGTACACTTCTCAGGGCCATGGGAAACAGCAAAGCGCCGCTCCGGTTTGTATTTGCGGCAGTGGTACTCAATGCGATCCTGGATCCTATATTTATCTCTGTCATGAATCTCGGAGTGGATGGTGCTGCGATTGCAACTGTGATTTCACAGGGATTTTCGTTTTTATATGGACTCACTTTTATTATTAAACGGAAACTGGCTCCCCTGACATTGCCTTACCTCCCCAACAGAGAGGTTACAGGCTTGATTCTGAAGCTGGGGATACCGAGTGCCATGCAGATGGGTGTCATATCGGCAGGCGTAATGGCCATTATGAGTGTGGTCACATCCTTTGGAAGCGGAGTCACGGCCGGCTTTGGAGCTGCCCAGAGGCTTGACAGCCTGCTTATGCTTCCGGCCCACGCGCTCGGTACGGCTGTTAACGCCATGGCCGGACAGAATATTGGTGCAGGCAGATGGGACAGAGTCCATAAAATATCGTTCTATGCCGTTCTTTACAATTTAGGGATCATGCTTGCAGTGGCGTTGCTGATTTTTAGTTTTGCTGACTTCGGAATCGGTTTATTCATTGACGATCCCGAAGCCGTCAGCTTTGGAGCGGATTATATGCGGGGCATTGCCTTCTTCTATCCGCTTCTAGGGATTAATTTCGTATTGAATGGAGCTGTAAGGGCTTCTGGTGCAATGGTCGCTGTCCTGGTACTCAACATCATCTCATTCTGGGTGCTGAGATATCCGCTGACCTATGCTTTTGCAAACAGATTCGGTGCAGAAGGAATTCCCTTCGGAATGGGCACAAGCTTCTTCATCAGCGCCATCTTCGCTGTTCTATATTACAAGCTTGGTAATTGGAAAAAGAAAAGACTGCGCGGTTAATCCCTTTTAGAGAGCTGCTTCCACAACGGAGGCAGCTCTTTTTTTAAGGCTCTTTTCTAATGGATTATCGTGAACACGTTCTTAATAGGCAGACCTCAAGTTCCAGAGGATGCCAGACGTTATTACCTTATTAGTAATAGAACATCCCCGGAAACAAAGCTCTATACGCTAATGAAGTTTCAGTCCAAAGTCGTAGATAATTTCATTCCTTCTCCTGACGAAAGCAAATCGCATTCTTAATAGAATGAAAGTAATAAATGAGAGAAGGAGAGAGAAACATGACAGAATTTTATGGCAGGACCATTATGATCACCGGAGCCTCAAAAGGACTGGGAAGGGCGCTGGCCCTGGAATTCGCTGGGAAGGGTGCGGATCTTGCCATCTGTGCCAGGAATGAGGAACAGCTGCTCGATGTTAAAAAGGAAGCAGAGCGGTATGGTGTCAGGGTACTGGCGGTAAGTGCCGATATTTCACTGGCAGCCGAAGCAGAAAGATTTACAGCGCTGGCACTGGCCGAATTCAAAAAAATCGATGTGCTGATCAACAATGCTTCCATACTCGGGCCAAGCCCCATACCTCAGCTGCTGGATTTTCCGGAAGATGACTTTTTTGAAGTCATTAGAGTCAATGCATTAAGTGCTTTTTTAATAACAAAACGGGTTCTGCCAGGTATGCTTGAAAGAAATTCAGGCTCTGTGATTAATGTGACATCCGAGGCAGGGAACACGGGCTATGCAGGCTGGGGAGCATACGGTATTTCCAAGTTTGCTGTGGAAGGGCTCACTGAAACATGGGCGGATGAATTGTCAGGCACAGCAGTGAGGATGAATATGGTAGATCCGGGAGAAATGAATACAGACATGCATGACAGGGCAGTGCCGGACTGTGACTATGAACTTGCAGAACCCGAGCAGGTGCTGGATGTTTTCTTATACCTTGCTTCAGACAGGTCCATGTTAAAAACCGGCAGCCGTTATGCGGCGCAGGAATTTAGGGAGGAGGAGGAAGCATGATGCCTCTAACATCTACCCGCTTTTACCTGCCGGATGACTTGAATGCTTCGGTTCCGGCGGAAAAAAGGGGAATCAGACGTGACTTTGTTAAATTGATGGCTCTCGACAGAAGGACCGGTGAAGTTAAAGATGATACGTTCCATAATCTCGGTCAATACCTGAACAAGGGAGATGTTTTGGTCTTAAATAACAGCAGGACACTGCCTGCGGTTTTAAAGGCGGAAATTAAGAGGCTGTTCCATACGGTCAAGGAACATGCAGAGGTAAGACTTGCCCGCAGGCTGTCCGAGAATACATGGGAAGTGCTGATTGCAGCCACTAATGTAAGAGCGGGAGATATGCTTCATTTCTCAGAAACGCTGCAGGCGGAAGTAAAAATAAGCCATGACAACAAACCGCTTCAGACAGTGGTTTTTACAGAAAGCGGGTCAAAGCTTTTGGATTCTATTTACCGCCTGGGCGAGCCGGTACGATATGAATATATAACAGAACCATGGGGATTGGAATATTATCAGACTGTATTCGCCTCACATCCCGGATCCATCGAGATGCCTTCAGCAGGAAGGGCATTTACCTGGGAGCTGTTATTTAAGCTGCAGCAAAAAGGGATCAAGATCGTCTTTTTGCAGCTTCATACGGGACTCAGTTATTTCTTGGATGACAAATGGAAAATGAACCCAGGGGAGAATAGTGAGGAATTTTTCATACCTGAAGCGGCCATGCAGGCTGTGATGGAAGCGCGAAATAGAGGAAACCGGGTAATCGCCGCAGGCACGACAGTTGTCCGGGCGCTAGAAACAGCCGCCCGGAACAATCAGCTGTCCGGCTGGACTAATCTTTATATTCACTCCAGGCACCACCTTCAGCTGGCAGACGGGATATTGACCGGACTGCATGAGCCGGAAGCGAGTCATCTGGATATGCTTTCTGCATTCATTGAAATGCCTTATCTGATGGCGGCTTACCGGGATGCTGTAAAAAAAGGCTATTTATGGCATGAATTCGGTGACATGAACTTAATCATTTAAAGGAGAACATTATGGATTTCCATCATATTGGGATTGAAACCTCCAGTCTGGATGAGTCGCTTTCCTTCTACCAGGATATTCTGCAGTTCACGGTTAAACAGAGATTAAATCTGGGCGGAGAGGAGCTGGTTTTCATCTCGGATGGCCGCTTGATGCTAGAGTTGATTAAGGTCGGGGAAGTAAGCAGGAAAGAAGCCGGCTGCCTCCATCTCTGCTTCAGGACAAAAAATCTCAAAAAGTTGAAGGAACGCCTGAAGAGCCGGGGAATGCAGGATTCGTTTGAACTCAATTGTTATGAAAACGGCTGGAAGTCCCTTTTTATAAAGGGGCCAAGCGGTGAAGAAATTGAATTTTTAACTCATGATGAAGAAAGCCGGGGCTGATGGTCAGCTCCGGCTTTTGGCCGTTTCTTTCTTTCTGAGTTTAGCGAACAGGGTCTTAAGCAGAGGCGGGACTACAAAGTAAATAAAGAAAATCCGGAATAACTGAAAAGCTGTTACGACTGAAAGATCGGCTTTTACGTCATGAGCGATGATCCCCATCTGGTCCATTCCCCCGGGGGCTGTGCTTAAATAGCTTGTAACCGGACTGAAAGAATAAAAACGGGTAAGAACAAGGCTGATTAAGAAAGAACCTCCGATTAAAAAGAGGCCGTTCAGCAGGCTCAATACCGAAAACTGAACTTTTTTCTGAATGAGTCCTGGCTTTACCAATAAACCTACATACCCGCCGATCAAGAACTGTGAAAAATTCATAACAGATCCGGGGAGGCTGACGCCATCAATTCCCAGCAAGACCAGGATGGCCGCACCGGCCATCGGCCCAAGCAGGAAAGGCGTTGGAAGTTTCCATTTCTTCGCAAGCAGCGCACCGGCGATGCAGGCTGCAGAGAATAAAAGCAATATGAGGGGCGAAGACTCTTCAAAAGAAACAGCCTCATGGCCTTCTCCTCTATGGCCGCCGAATAAGGGGCTGTATATCAAAAGAGGGATCAGGCTTACAATCATGATCAGGCGTGAGACCTGCATGAAAGCAACGATCGATATATTAATTCCCTTGATTTCTTCTGCGAGAGCAACAATCTGTGAAAGTCCTCCGGGAATGCTGCCGAGGAGGATGGCAGGATAATCGAAGCCCGTCACCCGGGAGGTGATGAAAGCCATCACAGCGCAAAAAAGGATGAGAAGTACTGTAGATGCAAACATTGCCGGCAGATGCCAGCCGATTCCGATGACAGCATCCCTTGTAAAAGAAAGCCCGAGTGAGTACCCGACGATAATCAAGCCGGCATCTCTCAGCTGGACCGGCCAGCAGGCTCCTGCTTTAGGGAAGCGTGAAAATATAATGACTGCAGCCATAGGGCCAAGAAGCCAGGGAAGAGGCAGCTGGGCCGCCCAGAAAAGGATCCCCCCTGCACATGCACAAGTTAATGTAAATAAAAAGTCCTGCTTTTTACTATGTACGGAAAAAATAGAGATTTTCAATGAATTACCTTCAATCCAGCTAGTTTTATTTCTCTATTAACTTAGTATGGATTTCTTGAAATTACAATAAATTAGTTTTTTGCCACCCACATTTCTTTGTGGAAAGAGACCTCTATGATAGAATGAGTAATATGAATTTGGAATATTAAAAAAACTATTGCCGTGATATTCCCTGACACGCTGACAAACTGTCTGGGCGATTTGCCATGGAACTGAGTAAGTTATTATTTAATTCAAGATCATCTGCCGTCCTAATCTCTCAGGCGGCAGGAAGGGGAAGGAAAATGAATACATCCACCGCTGTTATCATTCGGGAAACAGCACTTAAGCATTTCGCCATTAAAGGATTTGATGCTACATGCCCGGTAGAAATCGCAAAGGAAATTGGTATAACGTGTTCTATGATCAGAACGTATTTCACAAGTAAGGAAGAAATATATTTGGCTGTCACGGACTTTCTGGGAACTTATTATACGTCCTTCATAGAAGAATTGATTACAAGGACTAAAGGGCTTGCCCTAAGGGACAGGATCTATGAAATTTTGATGGAGGTCGCAAGGCAGGCGAGGAATGACAGGCTGCCATGCCTCCTCTGGATCCAGATCATTTATTTTCCGCCCGTTACTTTAAAACAGGAGATCCTGCACAGAATGGAGCGGACGAGTGAGGGGATCAGCCAAAAGCTGTCTCTTCTATTTACAGAAGGAAAGACTCCGGAGAGACAGGAAGGAGTTTTTCTCGGTTCAGCTTTGTATGTAGTCATAAAAGGGATGAAAACCAAGGTAAATAACACCGAGGAAGAGGACAAGAGACAGGCTCTGTTTTTCTCTGGCGTTTTTTCCACACAATGAGGCAAGCATTACCAAGAAAAATCTCAGAAGATATCAATTTGGTATGTCTTATCCAGAAGCGGACCTGCACATATATGCAAACCGCTTTATTTGCGAAAACAAAAAGAGGTTGAAACAATGAGTTTACTGACAAATAACCAGTTGGATTGGATAAAGACGTCTCTTGGCGCTGATTCCGTCCAATCTGTGCTGGTACTGACCGGCGGAACTTCCGCAGAAATGTATAAAATTGCTGTGCGGGCGGACGGGAAGTCCATGGAAGCAGTCCTGCGGCTCTACACTGATAGAGAATGGCTCCAAGCAGAGCCGGATCTTGCATTGCATGAAGCCTCCGCCTTTACAGCCGTTAATGATTTGCCCTTCCATACACCCCAGCTTCTTGCTTTTGATCCGTCAGGAACTTTTTGCGGCTGTCCGGCCGTTTTGATGACCTGTCTTAAAGGGGGAGTCGAGCTCTTCCCAGCAGACCGAAGCCGCTGGCTCCGCCAGCTGTCTGAAGTGCTGGCCGCTATTCATTCCCTGGACCCGCCGCCGGACTTTGGGTGGCGGTATTATCCTTATTATAATTCTGAATCACTGTCGGTTCCTGAATGGAGCAGCTGTCCGGATTTATGGTCAAGAGGGATAGCCGCAGTCCGGAACGGACAGCATAAAGGAACTCAGGGCTTCATTCACCGGGATTTTCATCCAGTGAACGTAATGTGGGAGAATGGGGAAATCAGCGGGGTGGTTGACTGGGTAAATGCCTGTCTGGGCCCGAAGCAGATGGACCTTGCCCACTGCCGCCTGAATCTGGCCCTCCTGTATGGAGTTCAGGAAGCTGATGACTTCCTGGACGGCTATCAGCAGTTGGCGCCTCTTTCTTATGAACCTTTCTGGGATTTAAAGGGACTGATGGAAATTCTGCCGGAACCGGCCGTCTATAGGGGATGGACCGAACATGGAGTCAGCGGATTGACGGATGAGCTGATGAGGGTGCGGGCTGACCTGTACATACAGCATATTTTCAGGTGAATAGAGGAAGTTTGAGGATAAAGGTATAGAAAACCAACCATGAGTTTTATACTCTCAGTGGAATGCATGAAAAGAACGTATACAAGAGCAGAAACAAAATGAGGCGATGGAGCAGAGTAAGTAACAAGAATGCCAGCGAGATGAATTATATTCATACCTGGCTGCTTAAAGCCTTATGTTCCATGCAGCTCCGCCTACTTTTCCACAGAAAAAGCGCCTGCCAGCCAGACGCTTTTTTTGTTTTTTCTTATAAGTTAGAAAGATTCATATTTTTGATTGCTTCCAGGACCGCTGGGTTTTCGAGCGATGATATATCCCCTGTGTTCTGGTTCATATAGGCGGCTCGGATGACCCGCCGCATGACTTTCCCATTCCTTGTTTTAGGGAGTTCGTCCACAAAGAATATCTCCTTTGGCAGCAGCGCTTTTCCAAGATGATTGCCTACGATCTGAAGCAATTCCTGCTTGAGCACAGCTGTCTCTGCAGGCTTCGACTTCAGGACTGCAAAACAGACTGCTGTTTCCCCTTTGACTGCGTCCGGCACTCCGATGGCCGCCGCTTCCACCACCAGCGGGTGCTCGACGAGAGCTGATTCCAGTTCTGCGGGTCCTAGACGCTTGCCGGCCACATTCAGGATATCATCCGACCGCCCGGTGATGGTCCAGAAGCCTTCTGAATCCTGAATCACCCAGTCGCCATGCACCCATGTATCTCCCCACCGGCTCCAGTATGCGCTTTCATATCGGTCGTTTTCTTTCCAAAATCCATTGGTCATTCCGACCCATGGCTGCAGGATGACCAGTTCGCCGACCTCGTTAAGCACGGGGTTCTGCTCTTGATCATAAACATGCACATCCATCCCCGGAATAGGAGAATTAAAGGTTATGGGAGATATAGGCTTCAGCAGGACGTTCCCAAGGATGCCCCCGGAAATTTCTGTACCGCCGGAATAATTGATAATCGGGACTTTCCTCTTGCAGACATTTTCAAAAAGCCACATCCAGGGTTCAGGGTTCCATGGCTCCCCGGTTGAACCGACAGCCTTTAGTGACGTCAGATCATGCTGGTCGATCCAGTCTGTCCCGTGGCGCATCAGGCTTCGGATAAGAGTGGGGGAGATGCCCAGGTGTGTTACTTTATGCTTTTCGGTCAAATCCCATATCCGTCCAGGATTCGGAAAATCAGGGGTGCCCTCGAACATGACGATGGCCGCCCCGTTGACGAGTCCGCCGAACACGAGGAACGGGCCCATCATCCAGCCCATATCCGTTACCCAGAAGAGGGTATCCCCTTTGTTTACATCCATGCACAGTCCTGCATCAAATGCAGCCTTTATTGGGAAGCCTGCATGGTTATGAACAGCGCCTTTTGGCTTTCCAGTCGTGCCTGAAGTATAGATGAGCATTAAAGGGGCGGAGGCATCTAATTCTTTTGTCCTGATTTCCTGCCCTTCCTTTACAAGCCCCGACCATTCGACGTCTTTGCTTTTATTCCAGGGGATATCCGCGTGTGTCCGCCTGACGACCAGGACCTTCTCAATTCCCGGAGAAAGTTCCACGGCCCTGTCCGCTTCCTTTTTCATCTGAATTGCCTTGCCTCTGCGGTAAAAACCGTCAGCGGTGATGAGATATTTAGCTCCTGAGGCATTAATTCTCGCAGCTACCGCTTCAGCCCCATATCCGGAGAAAGCAGGGGAAAAGATCGCCCCGATTTTGGCGGCAGCAAGCATGGCAAATACGGTTTCGGGAATCATCGGCATATAAATGGCTATAACATCGCCTTCCTTTACTCCCACACTTACAAGACCCGCGGCGGCTTTATCTATTTCCTCTTTTAATTTTCTGAAAGAATAGGTTGAGACAAGACCATCATCTCCTTCCCAAATGAGGGCTGGCCTTTCGGCCATTACTGGATCGCTTGTCCATTTTTCAACTGCATTATGGACAATATTCATTTTTCCTCCCTGGAACCACTTGGGATATTTAAGGCCGCTGCTTAAATCCAGGGTCTTTTTATATGGACGGTGCCATGCTATCCCCAGTTCCTTGACGGCTTCTTCCCAGAACCACGAAACATCATCAATGGATTGGAGAAAAAAAGAATCATAGTCCTCAAAACCCAGCTTTTCCATCCAATTGTACAGTCGGGTTGACTTTTTGTACTCCTCACTAGGAAACCAAACAGGCGAATGCGTCATAATAACCTCCAGTTTGAAAATAGGTAAAATTCTGAATATACAAGTTTATTATAAAGGACACTCCAGCCTTTGGAAACTAAATCCTAAAATCAAGGCATGGCTAGATATAAATGGAAGATAAGAGTAAAATAAAAGGGCAGGAATTCTGCATGTGATACAGCTAACTAAGATATAGGCGGAGAATATATGAAATTTACAAAAACAAAAGCTTTCTCGGCAGTTAAATTCCTGCTCCCGCTCGCTATACTCCTTTTTGTGGGTTATGAGGGTGGAAGATTCATCGCAGGGATAGATGCCGGGCTGCTGAAAAAGCATGCCTCGGATGTAGGTTACCATAAAGCTCTTCTTATTCTATCCTTCGGCCTTATTGCTGTTTTGCCCATGAGTTTCTTTGATGTGATACTTATGAAGCTCCTCGGCAGGAGACTTGCCGTCAAAAGGCTGCTGCAGTATTCTTTCATTGCAAATGCATATTCAAACTTCCTTGGGTTCGGAGGCCTCACAGGGGCTGCAATCAGGACTTATTTTTATAAAACCAGGGATCAAAGCCGGATGGAGATCATCAAGGCTATAGCCAAGATTTCCGTATTCTATCTGTCAGGCCTGTCGCTCCTGAGCTGGCTGATTATAGTAGGAATTCTGGATTCACCGGTTTTTAAAACATACAAATGGCTTTATGCCGGTATACTGGCCATCGCGGCCTACCTGCCGGTGCTTCTCATTACCCTTCATTTAAAAGGGAAGGGAGGGAAGAGCCGCGTACCGCAGGCTAAATATGAGATTGCGCTGATTCTCGTCTCATTCGCTGAGTGGTTTTGCGCTATGCTGACCATGTGGGGTGCAGCAAGAGTGATGGGACTTGACATTAGTTTACTGGCACTGGCTCCTGTCTACCTGACCGCTGCCTGCGCAGGGGTCCTCAGCATGATCCCAAGCGGTCTTGGCTCCTTTGATTTAATCTTTATGCTGGGCAGCGAATCCTATGGCCTGCCTAAGGAAAAAGTGGTCCTGCTCCTGCTTATCTATAGGATCACCTATAATTTTTTCCCCTGGCTCCTTTCAAGCTTTCTCCTTGGAAGACATTTTTGGAGCGTACTCAATAACAAATGGCGAAACCTCCCGTCGTATACAGCGGCAAATATCAGTCATGGACTTTTAACATTCCTTGTCTTCCTGACAGGAATCATCCTGCTTCTGTCAGCAGCATTCCCATCAGCACTTGGAGGAATCAAGGCACTAAGCGAGGTTTTCCCATCCGGATTTGTAGGAATCTCACATCAGCTTTCAGTCGCCTCGGGCTTTACCCTGCTGGCGCTGGCCAGGGGAATCGAGCTTAGAGTCAGATGGGTTTATTATTTAACCCTTGGCATCCTCATACTTGGTTCTTTATTTACATTTTTCAAAGGCCTGGATGTTAAGGAAGCCTTATTCTCACTGGGAGTGGCACTCCTTCTTTATGCAGCAAGAAACCGGTTTTACCGTGTCCAGTTTTCCTTTTCATGGGGAAGGGGGATTTTTGACGGGGCGATGTTCCTGCTGTTCATCGCCTTGTATTTTACGGCAGGTTATTTGAACCTCCCGCAGTCGGAGGGAAGGATGCCGGCAAGGTTCGAAGCGTATATTATCCAGGATTCCACAGAACTTTTCCGGAGTGGTATTGCCGGGCTTTTGATTTGCGGATTTGTGATGGGGGCAGGCTGGGCACTCAGCCGGTCCTCGAAATTTCCGTTCCTTGCTGCAAGCATGAATCTTGTACGTATTAAAAAAATATTGACAGCTTACGGCGGTAACGGCTTTACCAATCTTCTTTACATGCCGGATACGTATGTATATTTCAGCAGTTCCGGAACGGTGCTGTTTGCCTACAGGCGCTTTGTAGATAAACTGGTCATTTTGGGCGGACCTTCCGGGAAAAGAGACGATTTTATTGATGCCATGGAAGAATTCCAGGATGAAGCCGACCGTTTCGGTCTTTCATTGGTCTATTACCAGGTCAGGAGTTCCATGCTTCCCTTTCTAAATGCCCACGGCTATGATTTTTATAAACTGGGCGAGGAGACACTCGTGAATTTAAAGGAATTGGAAAGAGGACCAAAAAGAAAACTGGATATCGTAAACAGCAAGTTCTCGAGACAGAACTATCAGTTTGAGGTAGTTCAGCCGCCTTATACAGACAGTCTACTGGCAGAAGCGGAGAAGGTATCGGAGGAATGGCTGGATGGCAGGAAGGAAAAGGGCTTCTCTCACGCTTCTTTTCAAAAAGAATACCTGAACCAATTTCCGCTGGCCACCCTTAAAGATCCAGGCGGACATATCATCGCCTTTGCGGTGGTGATTCCCGGATTCGATTCAAGTTCAACCATCAGGGCAGATCTATTGCGTCATACCCTGCAGGCACCCGGCGGCTCTATGAATTATTTATTAAGCTGTCTTTTAAAGTGGGCGGCAGAAAGGGGATACGATTCCTTCAACCTGGGAATCACACCGCTGACAGGCGGCAGCACGGAAAAGTATATGACATCTTCCGAAAAGGCGGCATCGCTGATTTATATGTCCGGGTATTATTTATATCCTTTTCACAGCATCAGCCGTTTTAACCTGAAATATGGAGATGAAAGGGAGCCTAACTATCTTGGTTACCGGAAGAAGTCATCGCTGCCGATCCTGATGCTTCAGCTTTCATTCCTGATGGCCCGTACGAGAAGAAACAAGCCTGGAAGGGCCGTCAAGCTGTCCAGGGAAGAACGGCATAACGATCAATAAAACAGTTAAGGCAGGGAAAATGATGAAAAAAAATATCTTGATACTGGACCTTATATTTTATGTGGCAGTACCGCTTTTGGTCTGGAATGGCGGCAGGGGAATGCTCGGCGATTATTATGCAATGCTTCTCTCTTCTGTACCAGGGATCATCTATAGTTTATACCGCTTTTTTGAAGTGAAAAAAGTAAATTTCTTTGGCCTCTTCATCCTGATTAACCTGGTCATTGGCACATTGATTGATGTACTGGCAGGTTCAGCGATACAGCTTCTCTGGAACAATGCTTATTATCTTTTCGTGCTCGGCGGCGTTTTCTTGATTTCGATCATTATCAATAAGCCTATAGCCCTTCTTTTTACGCTGGATGTGGTAGAACTTCAGGGAAGTGACAGGGAGAAGACTAAGGAGCTGTTTTATAGAAAGAAGCCGCTTCTTGTTTTTAAATGGATTACCCTGGCGTTTGCGATGAGGGATATTGTACTTGGAGTGGTAAAGATTTATCTGATCAGGGAATATGGCGTGGACGCCTTTGATAAAGGTATCCTGCTGAGGCAGGCATTCAGCTGGGGAGTTACGCTGCTGACTGTGTTCGGGTATTATTATATAACCAAAATCATGGCTGAGAACAGCACAGATAAAAAAGACGGAAGCAATCCGATTCTTTAAAAACAGGAAGGGGCAGCACCGGGATATCCGGGCTGCCCCTTTCTGCTTCCTGATTATTCGGGGGTATGCTCCCTGCAATAATCAGCCAGCATCTTCTCTTCCTCTTCATCCAATTCGAAATCCAGAACCTTTTCTGTTTCATATTCATGGATCGTATAGCTGACAAGGGATGATTTCCCTTCATCCAGCAGGAACACAGCACGTATATAAATGCCCTGCTCCGTATACAGCTCATCATCCTCCGGAACTTCTGCCTGGATGAAGAACTCGAACCTGCGCCCGCTTAAAATCCCGAATGGATCCTTAATCTCTCCAGCTTCATGATTCACTATAGTCAGCATCACAACCAAACCTCTCTCTTAAAACTTAGATATTAAAATAGTATACCTGTAGTCCAGCGAATTATCAAAGAGGGAAGGGTGGGCTGTCTCTATTTCCCAGAAATAGGGGAAGTCCCCACCTTCCAGGTTTTTCCCCAGACTTTGATTAGGCCGGTAAAGGAAATGGGTATGGTAAAGAAAAGCAGGTGTGGAGGGAAATGAAGTGAAAATAGTGGTTTTGTCGGATACGCATATGCCGAGGAAGGGAAGGTCACTGCCAGTTCAGCTTAAAGCTGATTTAGAGAATTGTGATTTGATTATTCATGGGGGTGACTGGCAGACACTTGATGTATATAAGGAACTTTCTTTGTATGGGGAAGTCAAGGGCGTATATGGAAATGTGGACGGAGAAGACATCAAGAAGCTCTTCCCTGAAAAAATCATAGTGGAATCAGGGCACGTAAGAATTGGCGTCACGCATGGACATGGCAAGGGTCTTACAACAGAAAGAAGAGCCAGGGCAGCGTTTGAAGACGAGGAGGTTCAGGCGGTCATATTCGGCCACTCGCATATTCCCCTCCTGAAGAAGGAGGGTGGAATCCTTATATTCAACCCTGGTTCCCCGACTGACAAGAGGCGGCAGCCCCGTTATTCATTCGGAATTCTCACCATTGAGGGGGGCAGTGTGAGCGCCCGGCATGTTTTTTTCGATAAGCCTGTTTATGAAGAATAACCAGTTCCACGGTATTACTGCAGCCTAAATAGGCTGATGACTATACGGCCAGGAGTCATGGTTAAGCCATGAAATCAGCCCATGCCAAATAAAGCATCACATCGTTTACCCCTTCTTAGGCATTGTAAGAACTTACTGTTCTTAATTACTCCATGAAAAAACCAAATTTTTTAAAATTGAAACCCAAAAATAGCCTTTAGAAAGGATCACAAGCAAAAAGAGCAGCCAGCATAAGGCCGGCTGCCCTTCTGATTAAAACAAATACATTCCGATAATGCCGCTGATCGTACCGACGGCCGTAACTGAGGCCATCACGAAAAGAATCACTTTTTTCGGGAAAGACCGGGCAACCATCAGGATAGATGGAAGGCTGATGGCCGGCAGGGTGACTAGTAAGGCTGCTGCCGGACCGGCACCGAGTCCGAACGCCATCATGGACTGGACAATCGGGATTTCTGCTGCTGTTGGGATGACAAACAGCATTCCTGTAACGGCGAACAGGAGGATGATCAGGACTCCATCTGCTGCTGCCCCGCTGATATTAGGGAACAGCCAGACCCGTGCAGCTCCAAGCAGGAGGACACTTAGAAGATAAGCTGGTACAACGTATAATACCATGCTGCCCATGCTTTTCATCCATCTTGAAAGGAAAGAGCCTTTTACAGGTTCTGCATCCTCAAGCAGTCCATCCATATCTTCCCCTTCAGTGTCCTTTGCAAATCGGTTTGCAAAATAACTTACCCCAAATGTCAGGATCAGCCCGGCTGCCAGGCGAAGAAGCATGAACTTCCAGGAAAGCACAAAGGTCATGAAAATGAGCACAGCAGGATTGATTGCAGGATTTCCAATCCAAAAAGCAAGGCTTGCACCGACAGAAGCCTTACGCTTTCTCATCCCGATGGCAATCGGCGCTGCACAGCAGCTGCACATCATCCCGGGAAGAGAAGCTGCTCCGCCTGCTGCGGTGCTGCCAAAGGATGTTTTTCCAAGAACTTTCAGAAGCCATCCGGAAGGTATGAGAACCTGAATCAGCGACCCAAGGAGAATACCCAGGACAGCTGCCTTCCAAACAGCGGCAAAGTAGGCTGAAGCATAACTCCATGCACTGTCCCAGGAAGGTGCAGGCAGATCTCCTTCGCCTATAATGGAGGTGCCAATAGAGCTGGTGGTGAACGCAAGTATGACTTTATGATAATAAGGCCACCATTTTACATAAAATAGGCCGGCTATCGCGACGAAAAGAAAGAGACCGACTAAAAGAATCGTCTTTTTGCTATGTGCTTCAGGCTTGTTAACTGCAGCATGTATAGGTGACATCTCACAAATCTCCTTTAAATAAATTATCAAAGATTCATTTTACCACACTATTACTTACATGGATATCGATGAGTTTCCTGATAGTCTCAACGCTTATATCACACTGTAAAATATGGTATAATTCATTAGTTAACGAAATTGCGGCATTTACAAAAGGAGGAGCTTTCATTGTTCCAGGATTTAATGATAGATGATCTTCTTACTAAACGTGAAAAAAAACAGCTGGTGCTGGTCGATGTCCGTTCCCCTTCAGAATATATGGATTCTACCATTCCAGGCAGCATAAATATTCCCATATTTGATGACAGGGAACGAGAAGAGATTGGAACCATCTATAAACAGATAGGTGTTTCAGAAGCAAAAGAAAGAGGACTTGAAATTGTTTCTGCCAAACTTCCTTCTTTCATCAAAGAATTTCAGACCATCCCTGGGGACAAGGCGGTATTCTGCTGGAGAGGCGGAATGAGAAGCCGCACCTCGGCAACGGTCCTTGACCTCATGGGCATCAAGGCGTTCCGTTTAAGCGGCGGTTTCCGTGCCTATCGTAAATGGGTAGTGAGTCAGCTTGAAGACTTTCAGATTCAATCAGAGGCCTATGTTCTGAACGGTTACACGGGAACCGGAAAAACGCTGCTGCTTCATCAGCTGAAAAAGGAAGGATACAGTGTCATTGATTTAGAAGGCCTGGCCGGGCACAGAGGCTCGATTTTTGGTCAGATTGGGACAAGACCCAATAATCAAAAAATGTTCGAAGCACTGCTTTTCGAAGAATTGACACAGATGAAAGATTCACCCTTTATCCTTTTTGAAGCTGAAAGCCGGAGAATTGGGAAGGTGGTCCTTCCGGATTTTGTGGATCAGAAGAAGCTTTCGGGAAAACAGATATTCATTGATATGCCTCTTGAAGAAAGGGTCAAGCATATTCTCGACGATTATCAGCCATGGCTTCATCAGGAAGAAAGCATTAAAGCGTTCAAAAAAATAGAACGAAGGATTCATACACCAATTGCAGCTGAAATCGGCAGCTCCCTGGAAAGAGGAGATTTCGAAACAGCGGTGGCCCTCCTGCTGAAACATTATTATGATCCCCGTTATGATTTTTCTAAAGGAAATTATCCGAAGGAAAATATCAAGACCATCAAAGCCAAAAACGCGGAGGAAGCGCTTCTTGCCTTAAAGAAATTCCTGCCGGATACCGCAAGGACCGTTAAATGAATAAAAGATGAAAAAGAGCGGAATATAATCACTTCCGCTCTTTTTTCTAGATATTTTAGACTGTTTTTTTGAAAAGATTTGCTTAAGTATATAAATGCCAGTACTGATGTATAAGGCAAAATGATGTTCATAATACTTCCTTCACTATAAAATATAAGTACTTTACTCGGAATAAAGGGGGATAAGTAATGATTTTTTATAAAAATGAACAACAAAAGAATTATATGGAAAAATTGGGAAAGCTCACTGAGCGTTTTTCTGAACGGGCCGAAGCTTTGGATGAATCCGGTGCATTCCCTTTTGATAACATCCAGGAACTCAAGGACTTCGGTTATACCCGTCTTACTCTTCCTAAAGAATATGGAGGATTGGGAGGGGGCCTTTATGACTTTCTTCTCGGCCAGGAGAAAATCGCAATGGCATGCGGCCCAACTTCCCTTGCAATCGGCTGGCATGTAGGAATCGTGCACCAGCTGGCGGAAAAGCGTCACTGGAAACCCGACGTACTGGATGAAGTGTTCCATCAGGTTGCCGATGGTGCCTTGCTTAACAGCGCAGCAACAGAGGCCCAGACGGGAAGTCCGACAAGGGGAGGCCGTCCGGGAACTTCTGCCAGGAGAGAAGGCAATCACTGGATCCTTTCAGGAAGGAAAACATATACCACATTATCACCTGTGCTCGACCTCATTCAGGTCAGTGCATGGGTGGAGGAAGAGAACGGAGTTGGCTGGTTCCTCGTTCACCGGGATCAGGAGGGAGTAAGTTTTGAGGATACATGGGATATGATCTCGATGCAGGGAACAGCAAGCAATGATTTAATTTTGGACCAGGTTCAAGTAGAGGATAGGTACTTTGTCGAAAAGCCCGGGAAACGTAAAACTTTGGGAGAGGGCTGGCTGCTCCATATTCCGGCATGTTATATCGGCATCGCCGGTGCAGCGAGAAATTATGCCCTGAAATTCGCGAGGGAATACAGTCCCAACAGCCTCAATGGGCCGATAAGAGACCTGCCAAATGTGCAGCGCCTGGTCGGGGAAATGGAATTGGAATACCTGCAAGCCAGACACTTATTATACTCGGTTGCAGATAAATGGGAAGAAGGCAGCATGCGGGAAGAGCTTGCCAGGGAACTGGGGGCAGTCAAAACGAGCGTCACGAATACCAGCCTTTCAATCGTAGATAAGGCAATGAGGATTGTTGGAGCCAAAAGCCTTCAGCGGAAAAATCCGCTTCAGCGTTACTACAGGGATGTCCGAGCCGGCCTCCATAACCCGCCGATGGACGATACTTCGTACTCCGTCCTGGCAAAAACCGTTCTATATGAGTGATTTGAAAGAGGATGTCACATGGCATCCTATTTTTTTCATTTTAAATTTACGCTTCTGTACCGGCTTTTTAAAAGTATCTATTTCTACTTCAAAATAAAAGCCGAAGACAGTCTCCTTTTACTTTAATTGACAGGCATAAAACCTTCCTCCGGGACAAAAATTAAAGTCAATTGATTTTTAATGAAGGGAGGCCGACAATGAAAAAGGCAGGCTGTAATACGGATTCGGAAAAAAGTTTAAAATGGTGGCAGCTTTCCATGATTGGCATTGGATGTATCATCGGGACGGGCTTTTTCCTGGGTTCGAGCATTGCCATAAAAATGACCGGCCCTTCAGTGCTGATCTCATTTGTCGTTGCTGCCACAGGTACGTACCTGGTTTTTGATGCCCTTTCAAAACTTGCAGCTTCAGATCCCCAAAAGGGATCCTTCTGTGCTTATGCAAACCAGGCTTTCGGCAGATGGGCAAGATTTGGCTGTGGATGGACTTATTGGTGTTCGGAGCTCTTGATCATGGGAAGCCAGCTCACCGCCCTGTCCATCTTTGCAAGGTTCTGGTTCCCAAGTGTCCCGATGTGGCTGTTTGCGGCAGGATTCGGGATTCTCGGGATCGTGGTTCTCCTCATTGGCACCAAAGGCTTTGATAAGCTGGAGAATGTTTTCGCTGTCACAAAGGTGGCAGCCATCCTCATGTTTATCGTCATTGCCCTTCTAGCCTTGTTCGGCGTGATAGACAGCCACGGTTCAAATACGAATTTCCCGGGCACGATGGAAGAAATTTTTCCGAATGGCTACAGAGGTCTCTGGTCTTCGCTGATTTATGCGTTCTATGCTTTCGGCGGCATCGAAATTATGGGAATCATGGCCATCCGTTTGAAGGATAAAAAAGATGCACCCAAATCGGGTAAGTTGATGCTCCTTCTTTTGACGGTGATTTATCTGATATCAGTAGCTCTTGCGGTCGTTCTGGTCAGCAGCAGCCGTATTAATACAAAGGAAAGTCCTTTTGTCTCGGCGCTGGATAAATATCATCTTCCGCTTATTCCTGACATCTTTAATGCCGCATTGATTGTGGCGGGTTTTTCCACCATGGTCGCTTCTTTATTCGCAGTGACCAGCATTCTCATGACACTGTCAGAGGATGGTGACGCACCGAAAGTATTTTCATTGCAGGGAAAGCTGAAGGTTCCGGTTCCTTCCCTGTTCCTGACTGTGTTTGTCCTGGCTCTTTCCATTCTTGCAGCTCTTTTGATGCCCGGCAGGCTATATGAATATGTCACTACGGGTGCAGGGCTGATGCTGCTTTATAACTGGACATTCATACTGCTTTCATCACAGAAGCTCTCTAAGCCCCGGACAAAAGAGACGATCAAGAGATGGACCGGCATCATCCTTATCGCCTTGGCAGTAAGCGGAACCCTGTTTGAAAAAGAAACCAGGCCCGGCTTTTTTATCAGCCTCGCTTTTGTTTTAGTCATAGGAGCTGTGGCCTTCCTCATGAAATCTTTTTGGGACAGGGAGACGATTAAAAGCGGCCTTGATTGACAATACGGTTCTATAATAATAACCGCCTGCTCTTTTCAGGCGGTTATTATTATAGAAATATTTCCTTAAAGGCCTGATATCCAAAGTAAATTCCGAAACCAATCAGCGATATTCCGGAAAGTATCGAAATGAGCGTCAGCAGCCCCGAACGCAAAATCCTTCGGAATCCGCTGGATACAGCCGCCATGGTTACATCCCAAAGCAATACTCCGCTGAAAATGGCTGAGCTGTAAAGGATAAGCTGCTCATTGCTATAAGATGAAGCAGTCTTGGCCAATACCGAACCATAAATCCCGATCCAAAATAAAATGGTGATGGGATTGGAAATGGACATCAAAAAACCCGAGATAAACGATTTAAGGGAGGACTCTTTTTCCCTTGAGTTCCTGATGGACACTTTTCCGGCTGCAATAATGCTTTCTATGCCCGTATAAATGAGCACAAAGCTCCCAAAAGACCATAATAAAGTCTTAATGAAACCTATTTCAATAAATTGGGCCAGCCCAAAATAAACAAGCAGCATATAAATCATGTCAGCAGCAGTAGCCCCGAGTCCCACCAGCCATGCGTTCCAAAATCCATCCTTTATCCCTCTATCCATCTGTGCTGCATTCACCGGTCCAATCGGAGCGGCAAGGGACAGCCCGAGAAAAATATAACTGAGGATCAAGCTCAAATACATCTACCTCCCCTTCAGACGCCATAGGCTTATACATATGTATTCAGCCGCTGCAGCTTGTACAACTGAAGGGATAAACTTTTTTCCGCCGGAACTTCTGCCTATTCATAAAGCCGGGTACTGATAGCTCTCCGCCTTATAATAACGCCTGTTTGTGGAAGACTTAAGATACAGCAGATAAGGGTGGTAATTTTATGGACACATGGAATATACATAAAAGACAGATGAACGTGACGGCAGCAGAAAAACTGATATGGAGTATCGCACTTCCAGGATTCGGACAATTGCTGAATGGCAAGTACATAAAAGGTATCATTTTCATTTTGCTTGAATTTATCATTAACATCAAAGCACATTTTAATCAGATCATCATGCTTAGTTTTAATGGGAAAACCCAGGAAGCCGTTGAACTAGTGGATTATGGATGGATTTTATTTTATCCGTGTTTATATTTCTTTTCCATGTGGGATGCGTTTAAGGATGGAGGGGGAGGGAGCTCTCCGTTTGCCTTCCTGCCTTTTGCAGGGGCAGCATTTTCTGTTACGGTGGGTATTTTTTATTCTTCTGAATTCAGATGGAATGGATATTTGCCTGGAATCATCTGGCTGCCTATGCTTTTCCTCCTGCCCGGGCTTGTGATTGGCTGGTTCATTCAATGGATTCTAATTCGGAGATTTCCTTCAGGAGCAGCCTGACTCTTGTCTATATGAAGTCATGGAATGGTGTCCCTCGTTACAATGTTATGGTTCCGCTCCATACCAAAACTTGAATTTTTGCTGATTATCACGATGGTCCATGGTATTATTAGAACATTGATTACTACATTCTCACATTCAATCTTTTCTAAAGGTGGAATTCACAACTTGGAAACCCAATTGGCAAAAGCGGTAAAAAATATGAAACTGGACAGCGGACACTGGCTCTATCTTTATAATAATCAAGAGGTTTATATGAAGGATCTCCTTTCCTTCGTTGAAACGGGAATCCAGACAGGAACACATATTTTACTTGTAGATAATGACCGTAATTATTAAATGCTTGAAAATATACTGGCCTATGTGAAAAAAGAAGATTATCTTCGAAAAATTCACTTTAAAAATAACTTTGACTTCTACTTCCAGCAGGGTGACTTTCATATTCCTTCTATTATTGAGGATTTCAGGCAAACCGTACAATCGATTACAGCGGGTGGGACAAATACTATCCGTACCTGGGCACATGTAGAGTGGGGCAATGAACAGGAAATTATGGAAAAAATCACGGATTATGAAAAGAAGGCAGACAAACTGGTCCAGGAAGACGGGCTGCTGTCCATCTGTGCCTATCATTCGATCAGGACTCCGGCGTCCATGCAGGATGTACTTGAGAACTGCCATGATGCTGTCTTCCATTAATAAAAATTAAAGACTGATACTGATACATGCCGGGACTATGGGAATTAATCAGCATATTTTTTGTTTTTTTGAAACCTATGGCAGCTTGTAACGTAATACAGTTATGAATCGTTGGAAGGAGAAATTTTTATGCAAGAAGCTATTTCGGTTGGAAGGAGATCCTTGTTCCAAAAAGTGATCTCAGTATTCATCATTACTCTTATCATCGCGACTGCAGGTTTATATGCAGGCCAATTTGTCCCTGCGGCACTGATGCTGCCGCTCATCATTGCTGAACTCATTATGCTCATATCAGCTTTCTGGCTGAGAAAAAGAAAATCAGTGGGTTATGCATTCGTATATGCCTTTGCTTTGATTTCCGGCATCACTACCTATCCAATCGTCAATTACTATGTTTCCCAGTCAGGCGCACAGATAGTGCTGTACGCCTTCGGAATGACGCTTGGCATATTCCTGGTCTTTGGCTTTGTTGGCACGAAAACAAAGAAAGACCTGGGATTCTTGGGCTCCTTTTTACTGGTTGCCCTTTTGGCCCTGATTTTTGTAGGGATCTTCAGCCTGTTCAGCCCATTGAATGACGGCGGACTCCTTGCTTTTTCTGGAATCGGCGCCCTGGTCTTTTCCCTTTATATCCTCTATGACTTCAATCAAATGAAACACAGGGGAATCAGCGAAGAGATGGTGCCGCTTCTCGCGCTGTCCTTATATCTCGACTTTTTAAATCTGTTCATCAACCTGCTCCGCTTTATCGGAATCCTGAGCAGGGACTAGTACCTAAGGTGTATGCAGCCCTGCTGTGTGCATCTTTTTTGTTTGATAGGAAGGGGGAGGTATTCCTGGCTGAAATAGTATTGAAGAAAATTACCGATCTTTCCGGGGAGAATCTAACCGAAATATGGCTGGAAAGCAGGAAGGAAGGCTTTCATTTTATCGGGAGGCTGATCAAGGAATATGAAGATGGAGCAAATTGCTTCAGCCTTCCGGGCGAATGCTTATTTGGTGTATATCGCGGAAAGGATCTCATTGGAATTGGAGGAATTAATCAAGATCCTCATGATACTTCGAAAAAAATAGGAAGAGTGAGAAGATTTTATATATCACCGCTCTACAGGCGTACGGGTGCCGGCAGCATGCTCCTTGGACGGCTGAAACGGGAGGCGGAGGTGCATTTTGAGACTCTCCTCCTTCATACTGACACAGAGAGGGGAGCCTTATTTTATGAAGCAAACGGATTCAGAAAGGCAAAAGGCCAGGTTAAAGCCACCCATTTTCTCTCGCTTGCGGATACTGTCAGAATTCTTAAATAATCGTTGATTTAAAAGGGTACCCTTGATACGCTTGAATAAAACAGATAGAGAGGGGTATTGGTTCATGGATATTTTTTCTCCGGAATATGCAGCGGGATTGGACCTGACTGATCCGCTTAAGGACTTCATAAATGAATTTTATCTTTTGGAAGGCACTATTTATATGGATGGAAACTCTCTGGGACTTCTGTCTAAAAGAGCAGAAAAGACTTTGATGGACACTTTCTCTGACTGGAAAGAATCCGGCATTGACGGCTGGATGAGAGGAAGGGAGCCGTGGTTTGCCTTGTCAGAAAAAATCGGAGGGATGATGGCTCCGCTTGTCGGCGCTGCTCCGGATGAAGTTGTTTGTGCCGGTTCAACGACGGTCAATCTCCACCAGCTGGCATCCACCTTTTATGAACCGTCAGGAAAAAGAACCAAAATCCTTGCTGATGAGCTGAATTTTCCTTCTGACATCTATGCGCTGCAGAGCCTGCTTGCCTTAAAGGGATACAACCCCGATACACATCTGGTTAGAGTGGAGAGCCGGGATGGACGCTTTCTTCGTGAGGAAGATATCATTACGGCCATGACGGATGAGATTGCACTGATTGTCCTGCCTTCCGTTCTGTACCGAAGCGGACAGGTGCTTGATATGGAGCTGTTGACCCGTGAAGCAAACAAACGGGGAATTCCGATTGGCTTTGATGCCTGCCATTCCATCGGGGCTGTGCCGCACAGGTTTACCAGCTGGGGAGTGGACTTCGCCTTTTGGTGTACATACAAGCATCTGAACGGAGGACCAGGAAGTACAGGCGGTCTTTACGTGAACAAGAAGCATCATGGCAGACGGCCCGGACTTGCAGGATGGTTCGGATCGCAAAAGGAAAAGCAATTTGACATGGAGCATACCTTCACACCTGCTGTGGGGGCTGGTGCCTATCAGATTGGTACGCCCCATGTATTAAGCAGTGCCCCTCTCCTGGGTTCCCTGGAAATATTCGCACAGGCGGGCATTGAAAAGGTCCGGGAAAAATCGCTGCAGCTGACTCAATATCTCATCAGCCTTGCTGGACAGGAATTAGGTGCATGGAATTTTACCATTGGCAGCCCGCTCGATGAAGATAAGAGAGGGGCTCATGTCAGCCTGGAACATAAAGAGGCTGCCAGAATCTGCAAGGCGCTGAAAAATAGGGGAATCATCCCGGACTTCCGCGCACCCAATATCATCAGGCTTGCCCCGGCTGCCCTTTATTCAACTTTTGAGGACGTGAGACAGACTATAGCTGTTTTAAAATCTGTCATGGAAGGCAGATTATATGAACAGTATCCACTGGGGCGGGAGGTGGTGGCTTGAAACCGGGGATTCATCGTTAAAAGATGATTCCTTTTTCACCCTGAGTTTTCTAAATTTTCAGTAAAAAATTTGAAACTTCAGTATTTACGGTTATAATAAGCTTAATACCGACTGGTTAGTATTCCAATATGAAAGCGTATACAGAAACGGAATTATATCTTAAGAAAGAGGTTTTTTGATATGCATGTAAAGCAGCTATTTGACTTGACTGGAATGACCGCGGTCATCACCTTTACAAAGGATCTGGCCGCCAAGTGGGGGGAGTACAACATCAATATGAACTGCATAGCTCCCGGCTTTTCCCAACCAAGATGTCTAAAGCGCTTATAGAAAATGGAAGGGATTCCATATTCGGAAAAACTCCGCTCAGGAGATTCAGCAGTGAGGATGACCTTAAGGGAGCTGCCCTTTTCCTGGCCTCCGAAGCATCCAGCTTTGTGACAGGCAATGTGCTGATTGTTGATGGAGGGAGCCATGTGTGTTCAATGAAATAACCATGAGCAGCTTATAAAAATAATGTCTGGAGGAAATAACATGAAATCAAGTAAGCCCTGGCAGTCGCTTTATCCTGATTCCATCTCCAAAGAATTGAACATACCCGACTTATCCCTGCCACAGCTGCTGCAGGAAACCGCCAAAACATATCCTTCCCATCCAGCTGTCTCTTTTTATGGAAGAAAAACCAGCTATCTGGAGCTGCATCGTATGTCAGAGGCTTTTGCTTCGGCCCTTCAGCAGAATGGTATTCAAAAAGGCGACCGGGTGGCGATCATGCTCCCCAACTGCCCACAGTATATCATCTCTTATTATGGCACGCTATCTGCGGGAGCAATCGTCACACAAATTAATCCAATGAGCGTAGAACGGGAGCTTCTTCATCTTTTGAATGATTCCGGGGCAGAGACGATCATTGCCTTCGGGGCTTTCCTGCCAAGAGTGGAAGCTGTCAGGAAAAAGACAAACCTGAGGAATGTGGTTTCCGTTGAATTTCAGCCCTCGGCCGCAAATCCGGAAGGTGCCGTGCGGTTTGAGGATTTTCTGAAGGGCGGCAATGGGACTGCAGGGGGAATTATAGTGGATCCAAAAGAAGATACCGCTGTCCTTCAATATACCGGTGGAACGACGGGAAGATCAAAGGGTGCCATGCTGACTCACCGCAATTTGGTGGCCAATGTCCTTCAATCCTATGAATTTTTCAAGTTCGATCTCGGCTTTGGCAAGGAACGATGCTTGACTGTAATCCCTTTATTCCATGTGTTCGCCATGACCTCGTGCATGAATCTGTCCGTATTCCTCGGCGCTGAAATGATCCTGCTGCCGCGGTTTGATCTGGAGGAAGTGCTCCAGACGATCAAAACGGAGCAGCCTACCCTTTTCCCGGGCGTCCCGACCATGTATGTGGCCCTGACGAATCATCCGAATGCCGAGGAATACGGAATAGACTCTATCGAAATCTGCAACAGCGGAAGCGCACCCATGCCGGTGGAACTACTGAGGGAATTCGAGCGGAAGACCGGTTCCAGGATCCTCGAAGGCTATGGATTATCTGAGGCAGCTCCCGTGACTCACTGCAATCCGAGTTTCTCAGAACGGAAGCCCGGTACTGTCGGCATTCCCTTTCCATCCACCGATTATAAAATCGTGGATACAGCGACCGGTAACAAAGAGCTTCCGCCAGGGGAACTGGGTGAAGTGATTGTCCGCGGGCCACAGATTATGAAAGGATACTGGAACATGCCTGAAGAAACGGCAAACGTACTTAGAGACGGCTGGCTTTACACAGGAGATATCGGTTTGATGGACGCAGAAGGTTATCTTTCCGTCGTGGATCGCAAAAAGGATATGATCATCGCCAGCGGATTCAACATCTACCCCCGGGATATCGAGGAAGTGCTCTATGAGCATCCAAGCGTACAGGAGGCTGTAGTCATCGGGGTGCCACATGCCTACCGCGGTGAAACGGTCAAAGCTGTTCTCGTGCTAAAAAACGGCAGGGAGGCAGATGAAGAAGAGATTCAGGCCTTCTGCCGCGCCAACCTGGCATCCTATAAAGTCCCGGAAATTATAGAGTTCCGTTCTGAGCTGCCCAAGACCAGTGTTGGCAAGATCCTGAGACGGGCTTTAAGGGAGGAGATTACGTCCAAATGATTCTGCCAGATTTAGAAATGGTACAGCCTGCCATATGGTATAATTCTAGCTGAATTCAATTGAAATGGTGGGTCTTGCACATGAAGGAAAAAATAACAGCAGCAGCAATAGAGCTTTTTGATAGAAAAGGATTTGGAAGCACTTCTATCCAGGATATCGTAGAGGCGCTCGGAGTAACCAAAGGGACCTTTTATTACTACTTTTCCAGTAAAGAGGAGCTCCTCAGGGGCATTCATCTTCATTACATTGATGATCTGGTCAGCCATCAGGAGGAAATACTCTCTGATGATTCCCTGGACAGCAAGCAAAAGCTGTACAGAATTATTTATTTGCTCATATCGGATATCAAAAAGCAGGGAGCAAGCGCCAAGGTCTTCACGAGGGAAATACGCCACTTGAATGAAGAGCACTACCGGGAGATCACTTCAAAACGCGATCAGTTCCGCTATAATATGGAACAGCTCCTCAGCGACGGAATCAAGAATAAAGAGTTTCGTCAAAGTTTGAATCCTGAGCTGATTGCGTTCGGGATTCTCGGTGTGACCAATTGGAGCTACAACTGGTTCAATCCGGAAGGAAGTGTCTCTGATAAGGAAGTGGCGGAGATGTTTACGGAGATGCTGCTAAAAGGAATTGAAATGAATTAGGAACAGAGGAAGGGCTTAAGAGCCGTTTCCTGCCACATTAACATACCAACTGGTTAGTATAAAGGGGAGGATAAAACATGAATGAAAAGGAAATTGCCGCCATATCTGTCATTGGGGCTGGCCAGATGGGGCATCAGATTGCCATGCTGAGTGCATTGGGAGGCTATGAAACGATACTGGTTGATATTGAGGAAGGTGCTCTTGAAAAAGCAAGGAGTGCATTAAAAGGAATCATGTCCCGCTGGCTTGAAAAAGGAAAAACATCAGAAGATGCACTTGAAGCGGCCTTCCACAGGCTGAGATTCACCACTTCCTTGGAAGAAGCAGCCCGCCCTGCCGATCTTATCATTGAAGCGGTGGTAGAGAAATTGGATGTCAAAGCAGAGGTATTCGCAAAGCTCGAAGAACTGGCGCCTCCGCATGTGATTTTTGCCACTAACAGTTCCACAATCGTTTCAAGCAGGCTGGCTCCAGCGACAAAGCGGGCGGATAAGGTATTGAACATGCATTTCTTTTTTCCGCCTCTTGTCATGGATCTCGTGGAAGTGGTTAAGAACCCTGATACCTCAGAGGATACGGCACAAAAAGTCATGGCTGTATGCAAGAGGATGAACAGGACATCCGTGCTCCTTCAGAAGGAAATCTCCGGATTTGCAGCAAACCGCATACTGGGTGCCCTGCAGCGGGAGGCGGTTTATCTGTACGAGGAGGGAATCGCCGATTTCAAGGACATCGACCTGATCTGCCGCAAAGCCCTGAATCATCCGATCGGTCCCTTTGAACTAATGGATTTATCCGGCATAGATGTCGGATATTACGTGATGCAGCAGCGGTTCAATGAGACGGGTGATCCAGGTGATAAGCCGTTTTCCTGTATAGAAGAAAAGGTGAAAAAAGGAGAACTTGGCCGAAAAACGGGGAAGGGCTGGT
This sequence comes from Paraperibacillus esterisolvens, assembly GCF_046237625.1. Taxonomy (GTDB): domain Bacteria; phylum Bacillota; class Bacilli; order Bacillales; family DSM-1321; genus Paraperibacillus; species Paraperibacillus esterisolvens. The sequence continues at coordinate 2,140,575 of NZ_CP143545.1, forward strand.
ATACATACAGCAAAGAGGGGGTTAAATGAATGGGGCGTTTTGTAACGTACGAGAAGAATAATAACACTGCGGTCGTCGTTATCAATAATCCTCCGCTGAATGTTTTAGAAAGACAAGTTTTCCAAGAACTGCTCCATACCTTCCAGGAACCTTCATCTGACAGTAAAATAACGGCCGTCCTACTGACCGGAAGCGGTTCAAAGGCATTCGAAACCTGTATTCACAGGAAGATAAGGGAGGTTTTAGCATCATGAAGGCGATTCAGTTTACCGAATACGGTACACCAGATGTTATGAATGCCGTGGATCTTCCTGTGCCTGAGCCGGGAAGCCGGGAAGTCCTGATAAGGGTGCAGGCGGCAGGCGTCAATTATGCGGATACAGCAAGAAGGGAAGGTCAGTATGTGGTCCCGACTCCGCTGCCATTTGTACCCGGAGCCGAAATAGCCGGAGTTATTGAAAGAATAGGGAGCGGGGTGGCTTCCTTCAAAGAGGGCATGCGGGCTGCCTGTTTGATTGAATCAGGGGGCTATGCTGAATATGCACTTGCAGATGAGCGATCCATCATACCTCTGCCTGACGAAGTTAGTTATATCCAGGCTGCTTCACTGCCGCTTCAGGGGCTCAGTGCCTATCATATCCTGAAAACGATGGGCAGGCTTGAAAAAGGGGAGTCGGTGCTGGTCCATGCCGCAGCAGGAGGTGTCGGCACCATAGCCGTCCAGCTTGCCCGCCTCTTTGGCGCCGGTACAGTCATAGCAACAGCGAGCACAAGCGATAAGCTTGAACTCGCCGGAGACCTGGGTGCGGATGTACTTGTTAACTATACAGAGGAAGGATGGGAGCAGAAGGTACTTGAAGCAACAGGAGGCAAAGGGGTCGACGTGGCCCTTGAAATGGCAGGAGGAAGAATCTTCTATGAAACTCTTAAATGTCTTGCGCCCTTTGGCAGACTGGTCATTTACGGAGTGGCAAGCGGTGTGCAGAGTAAGTTTCATCCTTCCTCACTCATGGCTAGGAACCAGTCTGTCATCGGATTTTTCCTTCCGCAGATTATGAGGAAGCCGGAACTCCTGAAAGCCAGCCTTTCAGAACTGTTCAGTTTATTAGGGGAAGGAAGCCTCCGCCTGCCTGAGGGACAGAGTTTTCCATTGGAGGAAGCAGGAAAAGCGCATTCTCTTCTTCAGGAGAGAAAAACAAAAGGAAAATTGATCCTCGTACCATGAGTTTCGAAAAACAAGGTTTTTACAAAAACCTTGTTTTTTTGTGCATTTTATACGCGAGTAAAAGAGGGATTGACGGAAAAGAGCCCGTGTCACACAATAGAAGTATTACGGGAGGGATGGAGACATGAGTGACGGCATGAAAAAGAATGAAGAAGTTTGGGAGAAGAACATACATACTGATTTCAAAAAGGATCTTTCATACGGTCAATATCTTAAATTGGAATCCATTCTGGACAGCCAGCTGCTTCTGTCCGGGCATCATGATGAGATGCTCTTTATTATCATCCACCAGGTCAGTGAACTATGGATGAAGCAGGTTCTTCATGAACTGGATGGTGCGAAGAAGTCTATAGCGGGACAGGATCTGGAATCCGCCTTCAAGATGCTTTCAAGGGTTTCTAGGATCCAGCAGCAGCTTATTCAATCATGGAATGTTCTGGCAACGCTTACACCGTCCGAATATCTCGAATTCCGCGACAAGCTCGGAAGCTCTTCCGGATTTCAATCGTATCAGAATAGATTGATCGAGTTTGCCCTTGGCTATAAAAACAGGAAAACACTTCAGGTCTATCAGCATGATTCCAAACTCCATGCCTTGATGCTGGATGCATTGTGCGAACCCAGCCTCTATGATGTCTCGTTAGCTGCCCTTGCGTCACACGGCTTAAAGGTTGATGAAAGTTGCCTGCAGAGGGACTGGTCTCTTCCTTATGAACCGAATGAAAGTGTGGAGGCGGCCTGGATTGAGGTATACCGCGATGTGGATACATACTGGGATTTATACGAACTCGCTGAAAAGCTCCTCGATATAGGGAGCCAGCAGCAAATCTGGCGGTTTAACCATGCGACAACTGTGGAGCGGATCATCGGACATAAAACAGGTACTGGAGGCTCCTCCGGGGTCACGTATTTAAAAAGAGTCCTGGATCAGCAGTTTTTCCCTGAACTATGGTCGCTCCGGACAAAGTTATAATGAAGGAGGAAAAGCTATGAACAATTGGATAGACATATCTCAGACGCTGCGCAATGGCATGCCTGTATGGCCGGGGGATACCCCGTTTTCCTATAAAGTTTCGTGGCCATATGAAGAAAGCGGCTCGGTGAATGTCGGGAAACTTGTTATGAGCACACATACAGGCACCCATATAGATGCACCCTTTCATTTTGATAATGAAGGAAGGCGGGTGCATGAGCTGGACATAAACCTTTATATGGGTGAAGCCCAGGTTATTCACTTATCAGGAATTCAAAGAATCGGGATCAAGGAAATGGAAGGAAAGCATACAGAGGGAATTGAAAGGCTGATCATCCGTACAGACAGCTGGAAGGACAAGAGCACATTCCCGCAATCGATTCCCCCATTCGACCCGGAGGCAGCGGCCTATTTAGCAAAGCGCGGAGTCCGCCTGATCGGTCTTGATCTGCCATCCGTTGACGAGCTGGACAGCAAGGAGCTTCCTGCCCATCACGCATTGAACGAGGCCGGCATACATATTCTCGAGGGACTGGTGCTGGATGCGGCAGATGAGGGTCTATATGATCTTGCTGCCCTCCCCCTGGCTGTAGAAGGAAGTGATGGCAGTCCGGTGAGGGCTGTCATTAGAAGGCGTTAAATCTTACGAGTGAAGGATTTGAATAAGATGCTTGGAGTGAAAATAGAGAGAGTTCCATATGAGAGAAAGGTAACTTTACGCAATCTCCTGGCACTGTATCAATATGATTTTAGCGAAATGACCAGGGATGATGTAAATGATGCGGGTTTTTTTGAATATAAATACCTCGACCATTATTGGACAGATTCTAACCGGTTTCCATACTTTATTTTGTACGGCGGAAAGCTTGCAGGGTTTGCTTTGGTACGAAGGATTTTTGAAGGTGAAAAAGAATACTATTCCATGGCGGAATTCTTCATTTTAAGGAAGTACCGAAGAAATTCCACTGGAATCGCTGCCGCCGGCATGGTTTTCAATCTTCATCCAGGAAACTGGCAGCTGTCGGTGATCGAGCAAAACCATAAAGCAAAGGCATTTTGGGACAAGACGATCACTCAGTGCTGTAATGGATGTGAAAAGATTGTGATAGAGAGCGAGGATGGAACTATATTTTCGTTCCGTGCCTGCGGGAACAGTGTGTGAGTGTAAGATGGCAGGAAATCAGAGGGTAATAGAAGGGCGGGGAATATCAGGAGTTCATTTTGACACTTTCCGGCATTCTGGTTTGAGGCGCTCAGGAGAAATGCAGAAAAAAAAGACAGCCAAAGGGCTGCCTGATCTGTTTTATAGTGTTTTGGCTCCAAGGTATCTTGGTCCCCAGTATGGGTTGTCGAGTGATGCAATGGAAACTCCCTTGGATGATGCTGCGCTGATGAATTCGTTATTCCCGATATAAATCCCAACATGGGAAACTCCGCTTCCGGAAGTGTTGAAGAAGACCAGATCTCCCGGTTTAGGAGAAGAGACTTTCAGACCCACATTGGTATAAAGAGAAGAAGACGTTCTTGGCAGGTAGATGCCCTGTTCTTTAAAGACATAATTAATCAATCCTGAGCAGTCAAATCCGGATGGTGAGGTTCCGCCCCATACATATGGGACTCCCATGAATTTTTTAGCGTAATTGATCAGCCTTGTGTTGTCTACATTGTAGACACCAAGGGCTTTAAATGTACTCGTCCCAGCAATGCCGTCAGCAGTGAGCCCATTTGAACTCTGGAATTTCTTGACCGCACTGGTTGTATAAGAACCATAATAGGTAGTGAAAGAACCGGTATAACCGAAGTAGTTTTTAACTTTGAGCAATGCTTGAAGCTGTTTAACATCATCATGGGTTTGTGTTGGTTTCAGGGTAACATCCCCGATATTCGCGAAGGCTTGAAGAGGCGATAGCATAAGAGCAGAAGCAATAGCGGTTGTTGCAATAAACTTTTTCATAAGTTTCCCTTTTCCCCCTAGATATTCTTTGTATGTTTACTGCTATCATTCTACTAAACCAATGTTTCAAAAAACGGCATATTCCTTTACATTTCGATTACAAAATATAGGTAAAAAGACCAAGGAAATATGTAGAAAAACCACTTGATATCAACGTTTATGGAACACTTAGGGTTTAAACCCATCTTTGTCCATATAAAAGCTGCCATATTAAAACGGCGGCATTTAGGATAGCATTTGACATAATCCCGACTTGACTTATCAGAATAGGCAATTTATACTGAATTTAATGTAAATTCAGGGGAGATTCCTATGTTTTCAGTTAGATCTCCTAAAAGGAAATGCGGGGGAATTGTATGTCTTATAGTGCGGTAAGCCATCTTGTTTGTCCCAAATGCGGCAGAGAATATGATGATAGAAAGCTGAATCAGCTTTGCAGCTGCGGTTCACCTCTTTTGGTTTCGTATGATATAGAATCATTGAGAAATAAAAGCAAGTATGAAGTGATTGACAACAGCCGGTTTGATCTTTGGAGATATCATAAACTGCTGCCTGTGCGTAAAGAGGAAAATGTAGTATCCCTTGGTGAAGGGCTGACACCTATCGTACCGATGAAGGCTATCGGAAAGAAAATGGGCATTGAGAATCTTTACATGAAAGATGAGGGAATGGTCCCATCGGGATCTTTCAAGGCAAGGGGAGCTGCTGTTGGGGTTTCTAAAGCAAAGGAACTTGGAGTGACTCAGCTTGCAATGCCAACCAACGGCAATGCAGGGGCCGCCTGGTCGTTATATGCCGCAAGGGCCGGCCTTGAATCCTATATCATCATGCCGCTGGATGCCCCGCCGATTACCCGTAAGGAAGTGGCAGTATCCGGCGCCCATCTTTCCCTGATAGACGGACTTATCAGCGATGCCGGCAAAATTGTGGGTGAACTCGTGAAGGAGCACGGCTTCTATGATGCATCCACATTAAAGGAGCCTTACCGGATCGAAGGGAAAAAGACTATGGGATATGAAATCCTCGAACAATCCGGCGGGGATATTCCCGATGTCATCCTTTATCCTACCGGCGGAGGAGTCGGCTTAATAGGAATCTATAAGGCAATCCGTGAATGGAAGGATCTTGGCTGGCTGAGCGGGGATAAGACGCCAAGACTGGTAGCCGTGCAGGCAGAAGGCTGTGCCCCGATCGTCAAAGCCTGGCAGGAGGGCCAGACCGAATCCCAATTCTGGGAAAACTCCGAGACGGCTGCTTTTGGCATCAATGTCCCGAAAGCCATCGGCGACTTCCTGGTTCTTGAGGCCCTCTATGAAACAGAAGGCTGTGCGCTGGCGGTTTCTGAAGAAAGAATCAAACAAACACACAAAGAAATTGCCCGGCTGGAAGGCAGCTTTGTCTGCCCTGAAGGAGCTGCCACTTTCGCTGCTGCAGCCATGCTAAGGGAAAGCGGCTGGATCAAAGAAGGAGAAAGGGTCCTGTGCCTGAATACTGGCCAGGGGATAAAATACCCTGAATTAATCGACGTGGATGCACCGGTCCTTAAACGGGGCGACACAGCCAAAGACGTAATTGTGAACACGTGATAAAAAAGCCTGAATCTCCTGCCCGTATGGCGGAAGTTCCAGGCTTTTTTTGTTATCCTATTCTCTAATCATGGCTAAAAACTCCTCAGCCGCCCTTGAAAGATATCGGTTTTTGAGCCAGATAACAGCAGCATCCGATCTTAATTCTGTTTCTGAAAGCTCAGCTTCACGAACTTTTAAGCCCGGATGCACAGAAAGGACAGACCTTGGTACGATGGAAATCCCAAAACCAGAGGCAACCAGCTGCAGCAGCAGGGCAATGTCAGAGCACTCCCCAATTAATTGAGGCGAAATACCGAGTCTTGTGAACTCCTTCATAATCATGGAATGAATCCCCAGTCCTTCAATACTTGGGAGGATGAGAGGAAAACGGGATATTTCTTTAATGTCAAAGCTGTCTCCTGATATCGAAAAGTCCTCAGGAAAGACTGCCACAAATGTGTCTTCTTCGATGCTGATAAATTCAAAAATCTCCTCTTTCGCCGGAAGTCGGATGATCGCCAGGTCAAGGCTCCGGTCCTCAATCAGATCACTTAAATGAGGGGAATCACTCTGAACGATTTTATAATGAACATGGGGATACTTCCGCTGAAATCTCAACAAAAACTGGGATAACGGAAAGGATGAGAGGGTGTTCACGCCGATATGGAGCACACCCCGGACTTCTGTGCCGATTTCTTTGATTTCTTTCATGCCTTCCTCCATAAGGGAAGTCATTTGGAGGGCATGTTTATAGAGAGCTTTGCCCGCGTCTGTAATCTCTGATTTTTTCCCCTGTCTTTCGAGCAGTATAACACCAAGTTCTTCTTCCATAAGCTTAAGCTGATGGCTGAGGGGAGGCTGTGCCAGATGAAGTCTTCTGGCGGCACCGGAAATGCTCCCTTCTTCCACGATGGCAATAAAATAGCGGAGCTGCCGTAGATCCATGCAAACTGCCTCCTATATGTAAAAAGTATAGTAATGATATTATTTAGATATTTTAAGTATATCCATTATTATGCTAACATACTTTAGTGTTGAAAATATATAGATAGATGAGGTTTTGATAATGAACAAATTATTCAAACTGGAGGAGCATGGCACCAGCTTCTGGCGTGAAGTCACGGCGGGCCTTATTTCTTTTATCACAATCGTATATATAGTTGCCGTAAACTCAAGCATCATGGCTGATGCCGGCATTCCATATGAACTTGCCATACTCGGTACAATCCTGACCTGTACGGCGAGCTGCCTGCTGATGGGGCTGTGGAGCAATGCACCACTGATCCTGGCTCCCGGTATGGGCATAAACGTCATGTTTACGTATACCCTGGTCCAAAAAAGCGGGTTAAGCTGGCAGGAAGCTTTGCTGGTGGTAATCATAACCGGGCTGATCTTTGTGCTCATCGCATTTACGCCGATCGCCGCCTCGATTTCACAGGCCATTCCTCATTCCCTAAAAGAAGGGCTTACTGTGGGGATAGGGATTCTACTAACGATGATTGGGTTGAAAAACACCGGAGTTATCGTTGCAAATGAAGGTACATTGGTATCAATCGGGAGCTTCAGCGACCCGGCAGTCCTTGCAACACTGATAGGAATCATCATTACGGTCACACTCTTCATTAAGAATGTACCAGGCAATATCCTGATCAGCATTATCATCAACAGCATCATCGCGTTTCTATTTGGATTGATTGATTTGTCCGAATTGCATTGGAGTGTTCCGTCCTTCAATGAATATGGTGAATTATTCGGTGCCTTTTCATGGTCGGCTATCGGCAGCATGACCTTTTGGTTCGCTGCATTTTCACTCGCCATGGTCGTCATTTTTGAAAACATCGGACTTGTCTATGGCCAGACACGGCTGGCAGGATCACCTCAGAAATACAAAAAAGCACTTCAGGCTACATCCTTGTCAGTTGTACTGAGCGGTCTCTTTGGTTCAAGCCCGACCGTTTCAACCGTGGAAGGAACCTCAGGCATCACGGCAGGAGGAAGGACCGGCCTTACAAGTGTAACCACAGGCATCCTTTTCCTTCTGTCCCTGCTGATCATCCCGTTGATAAAGCTGATTCCGGACAGCGCCATTTCTCCGGTGCTTGTCCTGATTGGAGCGCTAATGCTTCAGAGCATTAAGGGAATCAATCTGGAAGATCTTACAGAAGCATTTCCAGCCTATGTGATCATTGTGTTCATTCCACTAACATACAGCATCGTAGACGGCCTGGCACTTGGATTCATCGCATATCCTGTCATCAAATTGCTGACAGGAAAGGCAAGAGAAGTGAGTACGACACTTTTTATCATTGCAGCCTTATTCCTGCTCAATTATTTAATCAGCGCTATTCAGGGAGCTTAACTTATAGTATAGTAAGGCTAATAACGGGTGAAAGGAGGGATGGTTTTATGTATTGCCAATCCAATAAGCATATGCCGCATATCCCTCTTTTCTTGCGATTGGGATAGGTGTGCCTTAACGGGCTTTCATACACAATAGCTTTAGTAAAAAAGCCAAATGTTATTTTCATTTGGCTTTTTTTCATCCAGAGAAACCCTTTTTGCTTTTGGAAAAACACATAGAAAAAGGGGAATAATCCAATGATGAAGCTAAGTACAATGAAGTTAGTAATGGAAACACTGGATGAAAAATGGCAGAGCAGACTTGCCGAGGAATTACTTTCACCCTGGGATTACGAACCAGGTACTGTTTATTTTGTCAGGGCAAGCGCCAACTTTATATTCAGGTTCAAATATAAAAGACGCGGTTACTTCCTGCGTTTTAATTCAGCAGAGGAAAAAGAGTTGTCCGGCATTCAATGTGAGCTGGACATTCTTGACCAGCTCTCTAGAAATGAAAAAAGGACTGTAAAGCCGGTAGTATCAAAAAAAGGAAATACCGTCGAAAAATCAGTAACTTTACAAGGAACCTTTTACTCATCCGTCTTTGAAGAACTTCCCGGCAGCCATATAGACCTGGAAAAAATGGATAGCAGTCATCTTTATGAATGGGGTCGTGCACTTGGATCGCTGCACAATCAGTTCTCTAAGCTGCCTGATGGGTACTTGGAATGCCGGGATGATCCTCAGAGCTTACTGGAAACAATTAAAGGCTGGCTTCCCGCCCGCAGTCTAAAAGTTGAAAGGGAGTCAGCCCGGATTGAAACTGAAATATCCTCTTGGCCAAAAGGCAGGGATACTTACGGATATATCCATTTTGATTGTGAGCCGGACAATGTGCTTTTTAATGAAGGAATTACAGGAATCATTGATTTTGATGACAGTATGAAAAACTGGTATGGAGCAGATATCATATACGCGCTTCGCGATCTGGGTGAATTTAATGAAGAAAACGAGAGACTTAAGGTTTTTCTCCAAGGTTATAGAAGCAGGTTCAAACTGGAAGCGGATTTTTTCGAAAAAGCTGATTGGTACATTCGTTTCCATCAATTATATATGTACGCAAGGATGCTAAGGAGTGTTGATATCCAGGAGCAAACCAGCGATCCCAATTGGCTTCGAGTTTTAAGGAACAAGCTGTTGAGTAAGATAGAACAATATGAGACGGATCTGTAAGGACAAAAAAAGCTAAGATATCATCTTAGCTTTTTTGCATATAGAACTGATGTTCTTTAACGCTGTAAATGGCATTTAAACGCTGTTCTGTTAATTCCACGAGCAGCCGGTTGCCAAGATGAGTTCCCATTTCTTTTGTTTTTTGAAGCAGAGAGAGGATCCCGGAAAGGCCTGAATTATCAAGAGCCATTCGGTCACAGGCTATCTCAGCCTCTATATTTATGGTATCGACCAATACAGGGTGGGAAAGATGCCCGATTTCATGCCATATAATAGCTTCCATTAATTCCGCGTCCGTACAAAAATAATTATAATCATACACGACGATAAAACCGCCATAATCATCTGAAAGGGAAGTACAAAATACTGATAAAAGCCTGGAATCAATGCCTAAAATAATCATTTGATTTTCATCAGCCAAACCATGGGACTCTAAAATAAACTGTTTATCTTCCATAATTCCTATTGTTTTTGCAACACCATAAACGTCTGGATCCAGGACACCACGAATGTCAGCCATAGAAAAAACCCTCCTGAAGAAGAATGACCGGGGCATGGACAAAAAATATAGCTGCTTAACACATGTATATGTAAATCAAGCTGCAAAATAGCATATAATTATGTGATATCAGTCTAGACAGAATATGGAAAATGCATACGGAAGATATTATGGTAAGTGTAAAGAAATTTTGTTTTAACCGATTGTATGAAATGTGTATCAATATCGATGGCTCATAGTAAAGTCATTGGATGATACGAACTCAGGCAGCCAGCAGCCGTGCGTAAAATTATGTACAGTGAAAAGAATAAATAAAAGAATTAATGCTATATAGATAAAAAATTTGCTAAAATTTCTCACTGTTTCAAGTAATCTTTTGTTTTGAGATAAGATAACGGTTTTTAAAATGACTTCCTATAATATATATTATGTAAACTAGAATAAATTTACGCTGTGATTATGGTTATCCCCTGACTTATTAATGACACGAATCTGTTGTCTTTCGTGACAAGAATGTGTTGTCTTTTAAAAACCCACTATTTTGACATAAATCTGTTTGCTCCAGTTAATTGGACTCAATCGTAACCTTAAAATCGATTGCTGCTACCTGGTATTACTTGTTTAAAAAAGTTGTACCGAATAAAAAAATAAAACATCCAGAAGCCCAGACGTTTTATTGACACTTTCACTTGTTTAATTACATTTTGGTCGAAATATTTGGTTATTAGGATTAATCAGTATTTGTTACACTCTACGTTTTTTTACTATTGGAATAATTTCATCTGAATGTCTTAACAAGTTTTTACTTTTGAAATTTACAACTTTTCTTTTCATGATCATAGTTCTCTATTCTTCATGTCTAAACAAACTACTTTAAAGTCGTTATTAATATCTCCATAATTGTAAATAAGCAATTTCCTTTCTTTTGCCATTTTATCCACCGGTTTTACAATTTCTGTTCTCAATTATATTAGTTTGCGATTCGCCTAGTTGTACTAACGCACCCTTTAGTTGAACAAGAAATTTGTTTTTTTCAATAACTATTCATCGCTTTATCAACACGGACAATTCACCCTCTAAAACTTTTTCTTCCTTATCATTTAAGGTAGATAACAATACAGTAAGGATTCCTGTTTCACTTTTTGTTGCATTCTTATCAATAACCTCAACAATTATGTGTAATTCATCTCTAAGAATAAACAGGCTTAATAAATTTAATATTATTCATCCGAGTTCCAGCAATCACATCTTCCCCATACATCCCCTCTTCGACCCAAAGCTTAAACGATATGGCTAGCGTATGTATACCTGAAGCTATGATTCCATTAAACCTTCCCTCACTTGCTTTTGCCTCATCCAAGTGCATATATTGAGGGTCAAAATCACCTGCAAACCTCGTAATATCCTCTTTTGTTAGTTTTAATGTTTTGGTTTTAAACACCTGTCCAATGGTAAACTCATCTAACTTCATTATTACACCTCTGTTTTGTCATTGTTGGAACAATTTATTTTAGCATAATACTCATCAAATAAAAAAAGTCGTCAAAACCTTCTTCAACATTTACCCACTATAAAAAACGTCAAAAGGGATTCGGAAAAGCCCTCTTTCTAATTCAACTAACGCACCCGTTTGTTTAAGTTAATCATTCACAAACTTTACTTCCGACGTCTCCTCTTATGCCAGCAAATCTAAGGTGAACAACAAATCAAAAAACAGGCGAATTTGCTATTGAATTCGCCTATTGGGGACTAATTATTTTGTATGGCAGTCTTAATAAAGCCTTCTGCTCTAATGGGAAAAGGTAACCTGGCAATCAACCTTGAACAAAACGAGCAACGACATCATTCCCTGTCGTTGCTCGTTTAATCACGCATCACTATACAAAGGATGGTCGATTCTAAAGGCTGCTAGTCAAATCAAAGCCACAATTGAGTTTAATATTGAACTCTCTGAATTCTGTCATCAGTTTTGTAGGAGAACGGACTTGACAAGGATTGGATATAATCAACCATTGCATCGACATCCAGCGGACCGACTACTTTGTTTTTTGCTTGTGTGAATACAGTGAATGAATCCCCGCCACCGGCCAGGAAGGCATTGGCCGTAACTGTATATGTTTTATTCGGGTCAATTGACGTTCCATCTCTCAATTGGATATTTACCACCTTTTGTCCAGCTGGCATATTGCCATCCCACGTATAAACGAGACCGGATATCTGGAGCATGGTCGTGTTTTTCCCCCATTGCTGATTGAGCAAATCCCTGATTTGCTGCCCGGTCATTTCCATTTTAACAAGTTCATTATTAAATGGCTGTACGGTATAATCTTCACCCCAGGTAATGTCACCTTGGTTGATGTCAGATCTAATTCCTCCTGGATTCATAAATGCAATATCTGTTTTTGTGGCATTCCGTTGCGAATCTGCAATTAAATCTCCAAGCACGGATTCCCCATTTGCATTTTGTAGGGCTGTTAAATTAACGGATGTAGAACCAACCTTACGGTTGACGATGGGCTCAACTTTCTGCTCATAGTTATCGATCATTTTCTTTATTTCCGGGTCAGGTTCAATACCTTCATGGAAAGTGGTTACGATTGAGGCTTTCTTCGACACAATGTCCTTCGTTTTTGGATCAATCTGAAGATCGACATCTGAAAAAGCGGTACCGTATGAATAGGATTGCACTACCAGTTTATTATCGATCGTTGCGTTCATATAGGCATGGTTATGTCCGCCAAATATTACATCCACTTCATCATCTATACCAGTTGCAATATCCACGAGTTCTCCAGCTGCGTTTTCCCCATTAGTGCCTGAAACCCCTGGGTTATGTGCCAATACGACGATGGATTTTACTCCTTGTTTTTTCAACTCGGCCACGTAGCGATTTACCGCTTGTATTTCGTCCGTGAATCTTAATCCTGCCACGCCGCTCGGGGTAACGATCGTTGGTGTTTCAGAATAAACGACGCCAATGAATCCAATGTTCATGCCACCCACCTTCAAAATCTTATACGGAGGAAGAATGGTTTTTCCGGTTTTTTCATCAATGACGTTAGCTACGACGCAGGGAAAATTCGCACCAGCAAAATTCCCGGTTTTCTCATGAGTGCCACTATTGATGAGACGAAGCAGTTCCTTCACTCCTTCATCAAACTCATGATTTCCAACTGTACCAATATCGAACCTTAATCTATTTAATATATTTATTGTAGGTTCATCCTGAAATAGGGAAGAAATTGGCGGGCTCGCACCAACCATGTCTCCAGCCTGCACGAGAAGAGTATTTTTGTTCAGTGCTTGCCTCTGTCTTAAATACGCGGCCATATAATCCACTCGCCCAGCTGGCTTCCCTGCGACTGTTCTGGTTACATTTAGCTGACCGTGTAAATCATTGATGCCCAAAAGTTGTACCTGAACAAGACGGTTATTAGCTGCGGGCGGCGGATTTTCCACTTGTGTTTTTGTCCGGTTTACTTCTGGACGATTTGAAATATGTCCATGATACTCCTCGGATGCCCCTTGCACTCGCATGGCTTGATGATCCCCGTATTTGCCAGTTTGGTCTGTACTATCTCCATTGTCATTTACATCTGAGATCCTTGCTTTATTGTCACGGTCTGCTGCATTTTGATTTCCGGAACAACCTTGAAGCGATAGGAACATTAAACAAATCAGCACATTAATCATCCATTTCATACTATTCCTCCAACTTCTTCTAATTCGAATTAGTTGGTATTTTTTGTTTTATGCCAAGTGAATATACAGGTTATTTAAATTTTTTAAGTTTAAACACCACTTTCTACAGACTGAATTAATTCTTTTTATTTTTTTATTCCCAACTATATAAATTTAAATGTTATATACCTATGATTTAAAAGGGAATACCTAAATATAGCCTATTTGATAAAACTTTAAAAAGTAAGGGGATTTTAATGAGAAAAAAACAATATACCCAAAATGACTCAAAGGAACTTCTAAAGAATAGAATTGAAGCTGCATCCAAAAGAAAAAAAGCAGAGTTAGTGATTAAGAACGGTAAAATTATAGATGTATTTAATCAGGAACTAATCGAAGTAGACGTTGCTATAGAGGACGGTGTGATTGTAGGTCTTGGAGAATATGAGGGGGAACGAGTCATAGATGCAAATGGTAAGTATATTTCTCCTTCGTTTATTGATAGTCATGTACATATTGAATCTTCTATGGTTACTCCAAAAGAATTTGCAAAGGTAGTATTACCACATGGAGTTACAACCATCATCGCTGATCCTCATGAAATCGCTAATGTAGCAGGGACCGAAGGAATTGATTATATGCTAGATAGCACTGAAGACCTACCGCTAAATGTTTTTATAATGGTACCTTCATGTGTGCCAGCTACACCCTTTGAGCATGCCGGAGCAATATTGGAAGCCGAAGATTTAGCTCCGTTTTATAATCATCCAAGAGTTTTAGGGCTGGGGGAGGTTATGGACTTCCCTTCTGTCAGTCATGCTGAGGAAAGTATGTTAAATAAACTATTCGACGCTAAAGCAAGAGGTGTTAAAATAGATGGTCACGCTGCTGGCTTAGATCAAGATGCGATTAACACATATACGACAGCAGGTATTAAGACAGATCATGAAGCTATATCCATTAGTGAAGCAAAGGACCGCTTGCAACGAGGAATGTACCTTATTATCAGACAAGGATCGGTAGCTAAAGACCTGCCACAATTGATTGATGTGGTGACGGATAAAAATGCAAGGCGTTGTTTATTTGGAACAGATGATAAACATATCGATGACTTACTATATGAAGGAAGTATAGACCATAATGTAAAATTAGCTATTCAACATGGAGTGGATCCAATTAGCGCCATTCAAATGGCTTCATTTAGTGCTGCAGAATGTTATGGTTTAAAGCACAAGGGGGCAATTGCTCCGGGGTATGATGCAGATTTTCTAATTATGACTGATTTAAAACAGGTTAAAATAGAGGAAGTATATTCAGGCGGGAAATTAGTAGCACAAAACGGAGAATACCTGAATCAAGATAGTTGTAAAGTAAATCCGAGTAAGCCGTTGTTAAGTAGTATTAACATAGGAGATATTACGTCAGAGAAGCTTCAAATCCAGTTGAGAGAAAGTAACTCAGCTCATGTTATTGAAATCATCCCAAATAGTTTAGTAACGAAACACCAAGTCGAAGAAGTGGAAGTTCTAAATAAGTGCTTTCAGCCTTCCATCGAGCGAGACCAACTTAAGCTCGCTGTTATAGAAAGACATCACCAGACTGGTCATATAGGATTGGGAATAGTAAAAGGGTTAGGCATTCAAAAAGGGGCACTTGCAACTACTATAGCTCATGATTCGCATAATATAATTACAGCTGGAACGAATGACAAGGATATACTATTTGCAATAGAAACGGTCAAACAGATTGGTGGAGGTTTAGTAATTGTTGAAAATGAAAAATTAATCGCTTCCCTAGCCTTACCTATTGCAGGTTTACTATCTGATGAACCAGCAGAAAAGGTATACAGTGAATTAATGGAATTAAAAAAAGGATTAGATTACATAGAGGCTTCGAAGAAATTCAATCCTTTTCTAACCCTTTCTTTCTTGGCATTACCAGTCATTCCTGCATTAAAATTAACAGATGTGGGATTATTTGATGTTGAAAAGTTTAAGCATATATCAGTACAAGCTTAAAGTCTTTTTCAGTATCAATAATTAAAATTTGTTAAGTTCAAGATAAGGATCAAATCTTCTTTGTTTCAGAACGGTTCCCGTATCAGATGAGCAATGAGATATGTCATCATGCCATTTCTATTTGAGAAGGAATAAACAAAGAAATTCATCCTCACCAGCTAAGACAGAGCTTTACTACACCTTGCTAAACTTATAAGACTAATTAAATAAACAGCCCTCTCCTCTTGGATGGGCTGTTCTCATAAGATTTAGGCATTTCTTTTATAGATTATGTTTTAAGGACTCAATCATTTTACCAAATAAACAATCCAACGAACATTGCGCTGAGGAGTGACACAGCAATGCCGCTCACTAAAAGCTTCCATACATTTTTTCCGATGATACGGGACTTCTCGTCACCCATTATGGAACTTATAGCACCATATATCATTCCTACAGTGCTGAAGTTAGCAAAAGAAGTCAAAAACGTTGTTGCTACGGCAACAGTATGTGGTGGCAATGAATGAACATGCTTCTTTAGATCCATCATCGCAACAAATTCGTTTGTAGAAAGCTTGATTCCCATAAGTTGAGCAACATACATAGCATCATGACCAGACAATCCAAGCAGATAAGCAAAAGGACTAAAAATAATCGAGAAAATCTTTTGGACAGTCAGCCCATGAATAAAAAATCCTAGGATGCCATTTGCAGCTGCTGTCAATGCAACATAACCAACAACCATTGCTAAAATGACGATAACCATTCGAATACCTACAAGCATACTATTTGATATGGTAGAAAAGAAGTCTTTTCTTTCCTCTTTAGAAGGAACATATACGATATCTTCCTCTTTGCTCACCTCTATAGGGTTTAATACACTAGCCAGCAGTAAAGCATTTAAACAGTTTAAAGGTATAGCAGCAAATACATATTCCCCTGGAACCATGCTTAGATAAGCTCCGATGATTGACCCACTAATACTGCTCATACTCATGATCCCAAATGTAAGAAGACGGTTTTCCTTTAAAACAGATAATTGCTGACGAATAACTGCTAAAGCTTCTGTATTTCCAAGGAACATCATTTGAAGTGAAAAGAAACTTTCCAATTTAGGCAGCCCCGACACTTTGGAAATTACCCAGCCTACTTTATCAATAATCCACGTTAAAATTCCAAAATAACTAAGAATATCAAAGAAAGTGATGATAAAAATAATTGGCATTAAGGCACTGAAAAAGAAATCAACTGAAGGATTCGCCATTACAGATGGGAAAGCAAAAGAAATCCCCTGGTTTGCACACGATATTAAAAAAGTAAAAAAGGATGCTATTTTATTTATGACCCATGTTCCTATTGTGGTTCCAAGCATAAACCAGGTAATAAGGAGTTCCACTATGATTAAACTTAAGATAGGTCGCCACTTTATCTGTCTTTTATTTGGAGAACAAAGGAAAACAAGGCCAAAAACAACAAAAATCCCAAGAATATTTAGTAAAAAAAGCATGCCAACAACTCCTCATATAGGATTCCCTGCATAAGTCAGCACTCCATCTTCAAGTTCAACCACAGAATGAAGCATGAAAAGAGAGCTGCGGAAACCAATTAATTGTGATATAGGTATCATTAATAACCTCTATCAAAGGAAATAGTCTGCATGTTTATCTCTTTTTTATTCATACTTCCCTGTAGTCCGGCAATTATGGCTGCCGGGTAGAAACTATCAGACCATTCAACTGATATTATACAAGGATAATATTTATAACATGCTCATTTTATAACATGCCATAGGTTTCTACAATGCATGAATTTAAAGTTGCATTCTTTTTATAACTATGAATAATTAAAAGATTTAACGTAATCAGAATTAGAGGTAACAACCGCAGTTCCCTAGTGCCGCAAACTTATGTTCATGGGCTGCCCTTGTTCCAGGCCACAATGAAAGTGCTGGAAAAAGGAAATCTGCGAGAGCCAAAAAAGGAAATAAGTATCTTCGATCCGGATTAACTGAAGCAGCTCAATCAGTCAGGGGTTCAAAGAATTACCTGGGTGCACTGTACAGACGGGCAGCCTGCCGAAAAGGTAAGAAGCGTGCAGCTATTGTGGTCGCCCATGCGATGTTACGAAGCGCATATTCCCTGCTTACGAGAAAAGAAATGTACGTTGACCTAGGCGAAGATTACTTTGACAAACAGAGAGAAGCTTCTATTGTTAGGCATTCAGTCCGGAGACTTGAAAACCTGGGATTCACCGTCACCATTTCGGAAGCAATCTAATCCTAAAAAACAAATGGCTGGTAAGACGCTCTCCTTTTTTAAATGATGAACTAAAAAATCAAACCTTTAAGTCCCACAATTACCTTAATAAAAGAAAAACAGAGAGTATTTACTCTCTGTTTTATTTCATTATACAAAATATCCACTAAACACCTCTGTATTTATCATTTAAATTAATCGATTCGGCAGATAGAATCAACAATCCTTCTTCAAGTAAACTGCCCCTTTAGCACAATAAGAAAAGGAGCTGCTGCTGCAGCCCAACTTTAACTAAAGCACCCTTTTGTTAAAGATTCATTATATATAGGCTTACGCCTTAGAAACATACGATTCAAACGGAATAACATATTATTACCGGTCCAATTTCTAAACCGTTTAATAAGAACACAGAGCAAGTTCTGTGTTCTTCTCATTACAAAAACTATGCAATAAATGATTATGAATAACAAAGAAAATCTAGAAATACGCTTAGGCACTTTGTGGAGGACTTAAACTAACGTACCCGTTCGTTTGTTTAAGTATTATTCTCCTTAAAGATGTAACCCCGCTAAGATTTACGCCAAACAGATTTCCCTATATTACGTCTATATTTCTGCCTGATCAATGCCTGTCTCTTTGGGAAATCGACTCTTGAGAGTTAACTATAAATATGCGGTGATGCTGAAAATAAGTGAAGGAGACTGATATAATGGGAATTTTATGGTCATTAATTATAAGTGGCATTATTGGTTGGTTAGCTGGAATGATTCTAGGCCGTGACGTTCCAGGAGGCGTAATTGGAAATATCATCGCCGGGTTTATTGGTGCCTGGTTAGGAGGATTGATTTTTGGTGATTGGGGTCCTCATATTGCAGGATTTGCGATTATTCCAGCATTGATCGGAGCCCTTATTGTTAGTTTTATTATGAACTCTGTAAGAAGACGAAATCACAGACATTAATAACTCTATCATCTTAACTTAATTAATAGAAGGTAATGACCCTTCAAAAAAGGTAAAAATAGCTTTTCAATAAATAACCGGTATACAGATAGAGGGCAGTAATCACCGTAGGTCATTTTATGCAATTTTGCGTTCTCAAATTAATAATAAAAAAGTGGTTTATTTTGTTAGAATATAGGATATTAACTAATAAATTGCCTACAAGGATGAGTAGCTACAGATGGCATCTCTGGTTACACATTCTACCGACCAGCACCTAACTTAGGTGCTGGTTATTATTTTTCCAAACACTTACTTTATTCTTAAACTAACGCACCCGTTAATTTAAGTACATTTCTTTACAAACTCAGTCTAATTACAGGAATGCTGCCCCATTCAATAATTAAAAAATCGGCTTGGTGGAAAAGAAAAGAAATTAAATAGAAAAAGTGCATTACCCTTTGAGGAGAAAATGCAATTATGTGTTCGTTGGCATGCTAGCCCTTTTCGTCAAACATTTTAAAATAGTGAATAGGTCTAATCTCCATCCTCCACCTTAAATGTTAACCAGCTTCCACTTTTGTTATTTTGTATTGGGCTCTTATTTGGAGGGAAAGAAAGTTATTTAATTGTTACATGCATTTATCGCATCGATGCTGAGATTTCCAGCATCTTTTTTAAAACCAATGGATAAAAATTTTTCTTTGGACTCGTTGTTGAATTACCTCCGAAGAAGCCTGTCCCAGGGCAGGATTTTAACATATGAAGTTTAACATATGAAGGGATATATAAATCTCTACTCTAGAATATATTGATAAGAAATTGAGTGAATGAGGGGATGGAATGCAAATTCATGTGGTGCAGAGGGGAGATAACCTTTGGGCGATCTCACAGCGTTATCGCGTTACAATTAACCAAATTGTTTCCGCAAACCAGTTGCAGGACCCAAATAGCCTTGTAGTGGGTCTTGCCCTAGTCATTCCTACGGCTAACCGGACACATACAGTCCGTTCTGGGGAGACATTGTGGATGATAGCTCAACGGTATGGGACGACCATTCAGGCAATAGAGCAAGCTAATAAGATCACCAATCCATCCCAGATAACTCCTGGGATGGTTTTTATTATTCCTGCCAGAACTCATGTTGTCCAATCCGGAGAAAGCTTATGGCAAATTGCACAGCGTTATAATACTACCGTTCAAGAAATTATCCGGTTCAATCAAATACAAAATCCTAATGTAATTATCACTGGTGCGGTTCTAAGTATACCCTTCAGAAAGACAGTAATAGATGTGAACGCTTATACCATCAATACCGGGGAAAAAGGAGCAAGTGATATTCGAGAAGTCGGAAGATACCTAACCTACTCAGCCCCCTTCTCTTATTCATTCAACGAAGACGGCACTCTGAATTCCATTACCGACGTTCCGATAATTCAGGCGTCCGTTACTGAAAGGGTGTCTCCAATGATGTCTATTACAAACTTTACCTCCAAAACTACTGGATCTCAGTTAGCTCGTACTATTCTTTCCAGTACGGATCTCCAGGATCGATTATTAACCAATATTTTAAGTGTTATGAAACAAAAGGGGTATGAGGGATTAAATGTGGATTTTGAAACCGTTTATCCCGCAGACCGAGAGCTATATAATTCATTTTTACAGCGTACTGTTGACCGTTTGCACCCAGCTGGGTTTTACGTCTCCACTGCCCTTGCTCCAAAAACGAGCGGTGAGCAAAAGGGCTTGTTATCTGAAGCACATGATTACCCTGCTCACGGGCGGATTGTTGATTTTGTGGTATTAATGACATATGAATGGGGATACAGACTGGGACCTCCTCAGGCAATTTCACCTCTAAATCAAATCAGAAGGGTATTGGATTATGCTGTTTCTGTCATTCCAAGGAACAAAATCTTTTTCGGATTTCAAATTTATGCCCGCGATTGGCTTCTTCCCCACGTTCAGGGGCAGGAAGCTGAAACATTCAGTCCGCAGGAAGCTGTTCGACGTGCCATTCAGTATGGGGCGGCCATCCAGTATGATCAAGCAGCTCAATCTCCATTTTTCCGGTACACTGATGCCCAGGGCCGCGGGCATGAAGTTTGGTTTGAGGATGCCCGGAGTGCCCAAGCAAAATTTGATACTGTAAAATATTATGGACTGAGAGGAATCAGCTATTGGACTCTTGGTTATCCATACCCACAGAATTGGCTCCTGCTTGAAGACAATTTTACTATTCGTAAATTACATTAGAAATGAGTAGGTTCCTTTTAGTTTTAAGTGTACCGTCATTTAACAGGTGATGCATATAGCCAGTTCTTTGTCCTAAATCATACATTTGATGGATGCGGTACCGCTGTAGTACTGCATAAAAACATTAACCATGTAACGAAAACCCCGTTAAAGGGAACTCACCTTCCCCATAAATGGCTGGATTTTATACATTGATGATTGAGGGGTATTCTGTAATCTTTACGGAGGTCATAAGAGCTAATCGGTGTTCATCTCGTCACCCTGTTCTACTGGCAGAAGAAGCAGATGGATATTGACCATTATAAACAATTTACATTGCAGAACTTGAAATTCTTTATTGCAGACAATTTATAAACTTTTGTGACCTTTACTTAATACTTATAAACAATTGTGTCGTTATGCACTATAATATCTCACTCCATAAGTCACTAATGTTACTGAATACTTCGTTCCTACCTTCCAAAAAAAACCCCAGGATCAAATTGTTATTGAGAACAACAATTTGATCCTGGGGTTTTCCGGTTTTCCCTTTGTATGTCCGCTAAATCTTGTACTACCCAGTCACTAACTTAATCCACTGTAAATAAGATATAAAAACTCTACTTTTTGGGCTGATCAAGTGCTTGGTAAGCTGCCTGATACTTTCCTCCATCCGCAACTTCTGAATGGTACAAGGCCTTGAGGGCATTGTTTTTTTCAAGACCATGCTCAACCTTTAGTTCTTTAAAGCGTGCATGCAGTTCTTTATTTTCCTTAATTAGTTGTTGCATTTGCGATTTTAAATACTTCAAAATATTTATCTCCTTTTTAAATCTCTGAGTTTAGCCTAATTTTTAACAGAAATAACCTGTTTAAAAAGATCCCTAAATTGCTCCCGGTCTTCTGCTGTAAAAGGCTTTGGTCCCTTTGTTCGCTGTCCGCCTTTTCTAGCCATTGCACTTAAATAACGTGTTTGTAATAATTGGTCAATATTTTCATTTGTATATCTAAATCCTTTATGGTGGAGGACGATAATTCCTTTTGCTAAACCTAGTGACGCAAGACCATAATCTTGCGTAACGATAATATCTCCTTTTTCCACTAACTTCAAAATCCGATAATCTGCAGCATCTGTTCCAGAATCAACATAAATGGTTTTCACTCCTGATGGCTGTTCTGCATTAGAAAAATGAGAAAAGCTTGTAACAAGGATAACCTGGATTTCAAAATCGCTTGCTTCAGAAATAATAATATCTTTCACTGGACAAGCATCTGCATCCACATAAATTTTCATGCTTTCCCCTCCTGTTAAGAAGTTCGACTTACTATTTAACTTGATCTTTTTCAACTATAAAAGGGACTGGTGACTTTTGTTTAAAAATAATAAAGAGTTCTTCCTTTTGGTATTTTTCTATCCTCCTATTATACTTTATAGAATTGTGTTGGGAAATGGTCGTTCAATTGCCAACAAAAGATACCTTAGGCCTTCTTCGATAAATTTAACCCTATAATAAAAAAGACTGCATAAACAGCCGAGTGTTATTAAACTAACGCACCCTTTGTTTAAGTACTGCCCGTTAGCCAACCATGAATCGCACAGCAGCGATTCAATACAGAGAATGCTATGGTCCCTTCCTTAGAACCCATCCGTTAGTCTGTCGCCCCATTGATGGGTAGCACTCATGGGAGGTTAATTCTATTTCTGGTTGCTGGTCCAGATTCACTTATTTTTTACTCTTTATGAGGCCCAGCCTCTGTTTAAAAACTGGTTTTTGCTGAGGCTATTTTTGCATGCTTTTTTCAAGTGGAATTAAGAAACAGAATACTCATTCTTACCTGCTCAAAGCAGCTGATTAAAATAGATGCCTTCCCCCTTTATGAGAACGCACCCTTAATCAATCAAATTTATAACACCCTGTTTATAAAATTTAATTATTTCGCCCAGGCTTGTAGTAATATGGATCGTTTTTATGGTCTTCGATATCATTATTATCTATAAATAAGCTCCCATCTTCTAAAAAAGTTGCTAATATGATGTTCTGAACTTCGTTACCTGTTTTGTCAACTTCTTTCATTAACCAACTTTGGTCTAATTGCAGATACTTTAAATTATGGTAAATAATTTGACCGTCCATAATTAGCGGAATAGGCACATATTCCTTCTTTACAGGTAATTTTAAATCATTGGGTTGAATTGGCCGATATTCCGACTTGGGGATAACACTAATACTGCCTGTTTCCTCCATCACAGCCAGAGCAATACTTTGAATATCAGTGTATCCCTTAACTCTTAATTGTGACAATAATTGATTCATGGGCATACGAACCTTTTTCAACCCCGTTTTATAAATATCACCGTTTTGAATTAATACCGTAGGACTCTCATATAAAATCCACCTTAATTTATTATGGGTTGATAAATGTATAAAAGTTTTATACAAAATGACTATTATACCCGCGTAAGTAAAAGCCTTTCCCACATTACTAACCTCAACAGGCATGCTGATGATATTGGTAAGAACATACGTATACAATAAATCAAAAGAATGCATTTCACTTACTGCTTTTTTTCCAGTAATCCTTAAAAATAAATATCCTACCACGAAAACCAAGATTGGACGGTAAAATGTTTCCACTTATATCTCCCCTGAACCAGAATAATGTTTAGTATTTGAGGAATCCTTCATGTCTAGTCCACGGAAATATTTAATAAAAAAGCCGTCGATAAACGTTTCGCCCTTTAATCAATACATATTACTCTAAGGCTACATTTACAGAAAAACATTAGAAATAAAAACTTTTTAGAATTTTTAGATAGAAAAAATTGAAATCATGGCAAAGAGGACTTCCCTTATTACAGCCGGAAGGGGTTACCCATTTTATTTATGAGCATATATTACAAACAACAATTTCAACTCTGCTCCATACGTAAATTCCTGTCATAAAGGAGATGTTTCAATGATTTTAACGTTAGGATTGGCAAAAAAGTTATTAAAAGGCGCAGAAAGGAGAGCAAGGGAGCTCGGAATTTCAGAAGTGATTGCCATTGTTGATGAAGGCGGGAATTTAATTGCCTGCCACCGCATGAATGATGCCTGGATCTCCAGTATTTCGCTTGCTCAAAAAAAGGCCTGGACTTCAGTTGCCTTGAAAATGCCCACTTCCAATTTAGCGGGAATGGCTCGTCCAAATGGTGAATTGTATGGGATAAACACCACTGATGACCGTATTGTCATTTTTGGTGGCGGAATCCCGCTAGTATGGAATGGCCATATTGTGGGTGCTGTTGGAGCCAGCGGCAGTACTGTTGAAAATGATATGGAGGTTGCAGCGGCTGCTGTTCAAGTGTTTAACAGCTTGTATGGGCACGGTTATTCCCATGGACCCAGGGAATAGTGGTTCGTCTGCGGAAATCACTCTTTATAATAGGTATCCGCACAAAAAACGGTAGATAAATATCTAAATGAAGTCATTGCTAAGCCAGTTAACTAAGGATATGTTTCTATAGCACCAAAAAACAGAAACCAATTGGCTTCTGTTTTTTGGTTATCTTTTACTTATCCTTGATCTTATGGTTGCTTTTAAGTAAATCAAAGATAATTTTTGCATTGTCCGTATTATCAATCAATCCGGCAAAACGCTGCTTTTCCGGTCCGTATGCATATAATGGCACATCTTCGCCTGTGTGTCCGCTTGTTGTCCAGCCTGTATAAGACCTAGCATTAAAGATAGCTTCTATGGCATCATCCACTTTTTTAGTTGCCACAGCATCTTTAACGGATTTCACTTCCTCGGGAGTTAGTGGCAAATCAATGTATTTAGCAAGGGTTTGCTCGACATTGGCTCCGTTCAGGATCTCATTTGAAATAAAGTCAGGGGTCCTTTTTGCTGCTTTTATTGGCTCCGTATTCCAGTTATAAACTCCGCTGCTTCCAACGGTAAGACCTCCAGTTCCGTGATCGGCAGTCGCGACCACCAGGGTATTTCCATCTTTCTTGGCAAAGTCGATAACTGCCTTAAATGCACGTTCGAAATCTTCCATTTCACTCATTGAAGCGACGATGTCATTGTCATGGTTAGCCCAATCTATCTGGCTGCCTTCAACCATGAGGAAAAATCCATCCCTATCGGTTTTTAATTTTTTGATAGCGGTTTTGGTCATATCTTCTAATGATGGCAGATCAGCTGTTCTGTCTATCATTTTTGGCATCCCGCCGGGTGAAAATACTCCAAGGATTTTACTGTTATCATTTCGCAGCAAGTCTTGTTTATTGGTCACAACACTATATCCATCTTTCTTGAATTGTGCTGCCAGGTTGCGGTCCTTGCGGATAAAATTAGACATGCCTCCACCCAGCATAACATCCACTTTATGCTTGCCATTTACCTTTTGATCGAAGTAATCATCAGCAATCGCATCCATGTTTTTCCGGTTTTCATCATGAGCCCCAAAAGCGGCCGGTGTGGCATGAGTCAATTCAGATGTGGCCACAAGGCCGGTTGCTTTCCCTTTTTCCTTGGCAGCTTCCAGTACTGTTTTGACCTCCGACTTATCATTATCCACCGCAATGGCAGCATTATAGGTCTTCACCCCGCTTGACATGGCGGTTGCTGCTGAAGCAGAATCTGTGATATTCTGATCCTCATCTTCGGCAATCGTCATTTGGCTTCCTGCTTTGTACTTGTCGAAGGTGGTTCTGTCCAGTTCCTTAGTGTCAGGATTGTCTTTCATATAGCGATGTGCAGCTATATTGGCTTCTCCCATACCATCACCGATCATAAAAATTATATTCTTGGCTTTATGCTGCTTATGCATTTTAGCCTCAGCATCCGGTTTCAGGCTGATGTAACCGCTTCCAATTAAAAGCGTAGAAATAACAGCAAAGGGAATAACTCGTTTCACCGTTTTTTTAAACATGTTTTCTCCTCCTCATATAAAATATCAGCTCATATGGATATTCAAAATATGTAGTAAATTCACTAGACATACACTTACGTATTTTTACCCGCCTCTTAAAGGTCAAAAACCGGGTATTGTAAAACACATCTTTAGAACCACGCATCTGATGATTAACAGAAGTAAAAACAATTAAAATAACCCGGGTCATGATTGGGGGTTATTTATCTGGAAAGGTCGATCGCTCTTGTAATTGCATTTGCTAATTCTCCCTTTTGTATACTTTTACCTAAGTATATACGGTCTATTTGGCCAAAGCCTCCACTTCTTCCCCTTTCATGATAACCCACACTATAACCTTCGTCCTGTCATCTTGAACGTCAACCAACCTTATACATTCGGTAGCCTTTTTATAAGTTTTCTTCTTTTTAACTTTTTGGATAACTCTTGGACTTTCCATATCCGGTTCTATATCATATGACATAACTCTAACGCTTTGTAAGTGATCTCTTCTAATTTCTCAGTGGAAACATCTTTATTAGATTGCAAGTAACTGTCCATTTCAACTATCCCATAATCAGCATCGAAAACAGGCACGAAGTAAAGCATGCTGCTTGAGTCATCAATATAAATGTTAGCTATTCTATAGTTTATCTCCATGAATTTTCACCTCATTAGTTTGATAACAACCTTTTTATACATTCGAAAATGAATAATGAAATGCAATCCCCGTTAGGGAAATCAGTTTTCTTGTTAAACAGTCAGAATAAATGCCTTCATCATAGCCAGATATAATTCCAGTATTAATAAATCTCAAGAAAAAAACGACTGCCCCAGCAGCCGTTTCACCTAAATACCTATCTGTTTGTCACTTTTTCAAATGAATCGAATCGATAATATCGGCAATCGTATAATTGATTAAATAGTGCCCTAGATGTTCTTCTGCACCTAAGAAGATAGAAAAAAGTACTCGTTGTATATTGGCACCGACCAGACATTCCTCATTAGATTCGGGGCATTTTGGCTGAAGGGCGCCTTCTGAAGTTATTTTATAAATATCCCAAAGGCTGACATCACTTAATTCCCGGCTAAAGATGAATCCTCCGCCTGTGCCCTGCCTGGAATCGATGAAGCCGTGTTTCTTCAATAAACTAAGAACTTTGCGGATCCGGACCGGATGCACTCCAGCACTTTCTGAGATGGCTTCACTGGTCGACATGCGATCAG
Source organism: Paraperibacillus esterisolvens (assembly GCF_046237625.1). Taxonomy (GTDB): domain Bacteria; phylum Bacillota; class Bacilli; order Bacillales; family DSM-1321; genus Paraperibacillus; species Paraperibacillus esterisolvens. The sequence continues at coordinate 2,167,599 of NZ_CP143545.1, forward strand.
GCTGAAGTGCAAGGTATGTTAAACTGTGAATGGCAAGAGTGAAATCACTATTCATAGCCTGCCTCCTTCCTTTTACACTGTAATCTTAAATGTTACAGTATGCCTGGTCAAGATTCAGGTTTACTGATCAGCCGTTCTTTCTTAGTTCCTGCTGGGAAAATACCCTCAATCTGCGTGGAAGGAAGCTTCTGATTTCCTCCTCGTTGTAGCCTACCTGCAGTCTTTTTTCATCATGTATGATAGGTCTGCGCAGCATTTGCGGGTTTTCTGCAATAATCTTATATAATTCCTGTAATGGAAGTGAATCAATATCGACTTTTAATTCCTGATATGCCCTGGATTTTGTAGAAATAATTTCTTCTGTACCACTCTCTGTCAGGCGCAGGATGCTTTTGATTTCATCTACTGTCAGCGGTTCATTGAGGATGTTTCTTTCCACAAAATCAATTTCATGCTTTTCAAGCCAAGTTCTTGCTTTCCGGCAGGAACCACAGCTGGGTGACAGATATAGATTTACCATATGATCGGCACTCCCTTTCCTAAGTCATTACCATTACTAAAAAATGAATTGGTATGTTTAATGTAATAATAATATTTACAGTTAGTTTAGTCAATAGTATTTTTTATCGCTGAATCCTTGTACTGACATTTAAAGCTGCCATATAAGGCAGCTTTACCTAAAGTATTTGATTCTCAGTTATTTTGGTAACTGGGAAGAATGATGATAAATTCCGAACCTCTTCCTAATTCACTTTTCACCATTATTTTGCCTTTAAATGAGCGGATGATCTGGAAACTGACCATCATTCCCAGCCCTGTCCCTTTTTCTTTCAAGGAATAAAAGGGAGACCCAAGCCTTTCCATTTGTTTTTTTGTCATGCCGATTCCCTGGTCCTTGATATGAATTTCGATTTGGTCTTGACCAGAAGATTTGCAGGAAACCCAGATGATTCCGCCTTCCGGCATTGATTCAACAGCATTTTTTAATATATTAATTAAAGATTGATTGAATTTTTGGGGATTGGCGTAAATCCAGCATGTATCGATGATATCAGTCTGGACTTCCACATTATGGTTCAGACTATAACTTTGAATGATGTTAACTACCCGTTTTAACTGACGGCCGGCGTTTATTCTTTCATTTATTTCTGCCAAGGGCTTTCCAAAGGACAGGAATTCGTGAATGATCTCATTGGCACGGTCCAATTCTTTAATAGAAATCTGGATATACTCTTTTTTCTCCTTTGGAAGATCAGGTTCGTCTAGAAGCTGCAGGAAGCCCCGGGTCACCTGCATAGGGTTCCTAATTTCATGGGCAAAAACACTCGACAGCTCGCTTATTACACGTAATTTCTCTGAGTTTTGAAGCTCGGAACGAAGCTGATGGATTTCCCTTATTGTTTCGTATAATGAGGTGAAAAACCAAGTCACTGCTACAACGAATATTAGATGAACAGCCTGTACCTCTATAGTGACCCAGGAGAAATTCCTTAATAAACCAAATAGTGTAAACCCGGCTGCACAATAGAAGAGTGATAAGCCGGCTGCAATTTTCACCCTGTCATTTTTGGGGGACATTATAAACTTCTTTTGATAATAAAACATGACAGGAAGTGAAATCAGAAGCACCAGGACTGTATTGTAGAAACCTAAACTGATCCCCGAATAAAGGCGGCAGCATATGATCAGGGCAGCCAGGAATACGCCATGGCTGATTCCGCCATATAGAATGCCAAATAACAGCGGGATGATCCTTAATTCCAGACGTGCACCTTCTCCATAGTTCACAGGGAAAGACATGCACAATATGATCGATATTCCCCACATCAGGGTCATGATCATTTTTCTCTTTTTTTCATTTTCTACCCTTTCGGTAATGAACGTAAAGTATATGAATATGGGCAGGATTAAACATGTAAGCTGTAGCAAAAAGTCTTTGATTATACTCATCTCATAACCCTTCTGCCAGTCAAGGGCCCCCTGACCGGCCGAATTCTTTGTATCTTTTAAGTTACACTATTACTTAAATAATTTACAAGATGATTTTAAAACAAGGCTTAACAAAAATAACGCCTTCCTGCAGGTTCGTAGTTGAACCGATATAAAAGGGAGTTCCTTCATCTGCATGGATGCTTACATTCAGCGCAATAAACAAATTTTTTCTGATTGCAATGTCACCTGTCACACCTGAAAACTGGCTTACGAATGAGGTTCCAGGTTGAAAAATGTAATGGGGTTAGACTGATGAATGGTTCTAAGAAGCAAGAGGATGTCTGGTTTAAGGCACATAAAGGTACTTGTAACTATGAATAAATCCAAAAATAGACCCGTCAGCGCTCTAACGGGTACCGATTCTTATGTCCCTGAGGATGGCATATCCATTTCTAACCTTCACTTCGGCAATCAGGTTTCCCTTAAGAGAGGCCTGTTCCAGTTCTCTGCCCGTATTTTCCTGGAGGAAATATCGATCCAGACTGTAATGGACGAATACGGATTCTTTGCTGTTTTCACTACCCGAAATATAACTCAGCCGGCCTTTCAGATAAATCGATTTTTTCGGCTTATGAAGGGTAACAGACACAGGTTCATGAACGCCATTTTTTTCCTTTAATACTACATATACAGTAAATTCGCCATCACTCTTTCTCACACGCTTTAAAACATTATCTTTAACAAGTGATACAGGTATTTCTTCAGCTTTATAGCTCAAGCTGACATAGTCACCGCGGAATAAATCCACAGGATCGACTGGCTTGGTTTCCAGCAGAATGGTTTTGCCTGTATATATGGTGAGTAAAGGCTTGATCGTCATGATGGAAAGGATAAGTATCGGCACAAGGATTGCTGCAAGAAAATTTATTTTCCGCCTATTCATGGTGCCCGCCCCGTTGCCTGCGCTGTTTCTCAAAGTAATAGCCGAATCCTAAGAGAATGAGTCCCCCCAGGATAAATACCAGGGATTTTGGCAGGAAGTCAAACGAGATATCTATATAGAAACGGAGTATCAATACACATAGAATGAGGATATTCATTAAACTGCCCCGGTGAATGAAAAATAAGACTAATAGTACATAAAACAGAGTGAAGATAAAATTCACTCCCTGTGTCCCCCAGGTATCCTGGAAGGTAAGAGAAAATGCGGCTGCACCATGGACAAGGTGGCCGAGCACTGGATAAACGCCGCGCTCTTTTTTAAAAGGTCTCCATACCAGAAATAGGCCGATAACAAGAAAGAGGATGGCAAACAAATATTCTCTGTTTTCTATTCCTGGTACAGTGTTATGCACAAGGACAGCAATCCATAAGATCATTCCGGCTCCATTCATGAAAGAAACCACTCTGGAAAACCCGTTGATATGATTTAACAGATAGACTGCGGCCAGCGGCAAAACAGCCAGAAAGACAGTGAGGCTGCCATCCCAGATGCTGTTACTGCTTAAGAAAATCAAGATGAATAGCGATGAAGCAGCAAGGACCCACTTATCTCTAAGCTTCCATGCAAGCGGGAGGATTCCTATTCCCCACCAAAGGAAGGCAGCTTGGAATTCACCGCCGAAATGGAACATCTGGCCTACCAGGAAGATGCCGGATCCAAAAATCAGTCCCCCTAGATAATAAAGGCTGCGTGAGGTTTTGGGATAACGGGTTTCGGCTGAATATGCCCCAATATTGGCTGCCAAAAACAATACGATTATAATTGCTAATTTAAAAGGCCTGGCAATATCCTCCCAGTTGCCTGCAACCACACTGAGAATACCTGCTCCAATGAGAATAGACCCAAAATACAGCAGAGCCCTGGCAAAAGACCATGTTTCCTGTGCGGCATACATTTTTTCTGCCTGATGCAGTGATTCATCGGATATGACTCCTGATTTATTCAGGAAAGACAATTCTTTTTTTAGAAATTCGTACTCCTTGGATGTAATCTTCCGTTCTGCCATACTCCCCCTCCTTTTAGTTTTGTGCGCTGAGCAGTATTCCATTCTTATGCTGAAATGCGGCGATCTTATTTAAGGCTATGTTCTAAAAAGGTGCAGAATTCCAGCGAAAAACCATTAAACTTTCCTTTTACAGTGGAGTTACCTGATTTGTATCAGATAGAAGCGGGTTTGATTTATTCATAAAGATCCTAGTTCCGGTTTTAATACTTTATGATCAAGGCAAAAAAGTCCCGCCGGTCTACTATTTTAAGACCAGCGGGACTGCTCATTCATTAATTAATATGGATCAGATTCATGGCTCTTCTCTACGGCTTCTTCAACTGCTTTTTTGGCAGCCGGAGTTCCTTCGCCAAATTTGGTTTTCCCGGCTTCACGCCCAGGAATCTTGTTCTCCATGTTCTGCTGTTCTTTCATTTTCATTTCGATGCCTTCTTGTACACGGCGGCCATATTCTTCATCTGCCTGTGTAAAATGCTCAATCATGGCATCTTGTATCCGCTTATCACAAACCGCGAGAGCTGCTGAAAGGTTATTGATCAATTCATCCCGCTCCCAGTCCTCAAAGCTGCGATAAGTTTCCCCCGCCTGGCCATAATTGTTCGGGCGGTCAATTGGCTCGGTCATGGCGGCTGCATTATACATCGGCCTGTGCTGCGGACGACCTTCCCTTGGAGCTTCCTTGAAACCGCCGGTCATGGATGGCTCATAATTGATATGAGGGTTATCGCCGGATTCCTTCGGATCGCGGATATCCATCTGCCCGCGCTGCTGGTTGGTGCGTACAGGTACCTTAGGCGCGTTTACCGGAACCTTCAGGTAGTTAGCTCCAACACGATAGCGCTGGGTATCGGAATAAGAAAACGTCCGCCCCTGAAGCATTTTGTCGTCAGAGAAATCCATGCCGTCTACAAGTACACCAGTACCGAAAGCAGCCTGCTCGATTTCAGCATGAAAATCTACCGGATTCCGGTCAAGCACCATTTTTCCGACTGGCAGCCACGGAAATTTATCTTCCGGCCACAGCTTTGTATCATCCAGCGGATCAAAATCCAGTTCAGGATGATAATCATCCTCCATGATTTGGACATACAGCTCCCATTCAGGATATTCGCCGCGTTCGATTGATTCATAGAGATCCTGGGTGGCATGTCCTACATTTTTAGCCTGGATGGCATCCGCTTCTTCCTGTGTCAAATTGCGGATTCCCTGCTTGGGCTCCCAGTGGTACTTCACCAGCACCGCTTCGCCTTCTTCATTGACCCATTTATAGGTATTCACCCCTGATCCCTGCATATGGCGGTATGTAGCTGGAATTCCCCAGGGGGAGAATAAGAACGTAATCATATGTGTTGCTTCCGGAGTCCGTGAGACAAAATCAAACATCCTTTGAGGATTCGGGACATTTGAAGCTGGATCAGCCTTAAATGCATGAATCATGTCAGGAAATTTCATGGCATCACGGATGAAGAATATTTTAAGATTGTTCCCGACCAGGTCCCAGTTTCCATCCTCTGTGTACATTTTCACAGCAAATCCACGAGGATCACGGGCTGTTTCAGGTGAATCCTTCGAACCTGCGACTGTAGAGAAACGGACCATCAGCGGCGTCCTCTTACCTTCACCCTGGAATACTTTAGCGCGAGTATACTTTTCAACAGGCTCTTCGCCGACTTTTCCATATGTCTCGAAATAGCCGAAGGCGCCTGAGCCCCTGGCATGGACCACTCGCTCAGGAACCTCTTCCCTGTCAAAATGCGAAATTTTTTCGATGAAATGATAGTTCTCAAGTGTTGCAGGGCCGCGATTGCCGACGGTGCGGATGTTTTGGTTATCCGTTACGGGATGGCCCTGTCTGGTTGTGAGCGTTTCACGCTCCTGATCCTGCTGGTTTGAAGAATTGTTTTCTTTTTTATCTGCCAAAATAAACACCTCCAAAAATAACTTACCCACTGCCGTGGGAGATAAACCCATTTCTCGCAAAAAATGTGGATATTGGTAACCCATTCCGCAGATTCATCCGTTTATAACCGTATTATGGCAAGGAAGAAAGAGCAGACTGATTAATCAGACTGCTTTCTGCTCCATAACGGCTTTTCAGGAGATGCAAAAGAGGATGTACCCATCGATATTTATAATAAAATAAAGAAATTATGTATTAATATAATGGGATATTTTTCACCTCGCTAACTAATTGAATCACAGACCATTCCAAGAAGATTGCAGCTTTCTTAACTGAACAATCTGGCCGAGATGATAGGTATCGTGCATCATGATGTTGCTGAGTAAACGCTCAATGGAGTACCTGCCAGGTGCATATGGTGCCTTTAACTTTTCATCGTCCAGGTCTGCAATGACCGTTCGTAAGTTATTCATGACTTCATTAAATGATTGTACTGTCTGGTGCCATCCATTTTCGTCTTCTGGATCCCGGGGTTCCCCAAAGGTTTCTTCATTGGTTTCCGGCTTATATGGATTTTTTGTACCTTTAATTCGATGTAACACATCTTCATTCCAAAATATCAAGTGGTTGACAATCTGCCAGATTGAATTGCTGCCCGGACTTGTCCATACTGCCTCAGCTGCGCTGACTCCATCCAGCGCCTGATTAATGGATGCAAACCACTCATTCTCAATGCAATGCATATCCAGTTGTTCTAGAAACATTCCGACTGCAGCTCGAAAAATAACAACTCCTCTCTGTATCGTGTAATCCTTCATAGTTTTGAGAATAAAATAAAACAAACTCACTATGATTTATTCAACCCACCCAATTAATATTCCTTCATTCATATGAAAATAAATGCAGCTGAATAACCCTCCCTGTACCACTATAAAAGTGTACTGCGATCTTATTTGTCACCTCTTCATTTTTATAAGATGATATCTTCTACTTTATTAATGAATAAATACAAGTGTCAGTTAACTTGGTTCCATCTGCCGATAAATCATCATTTCTTAAAATTCCTTCCAGATTAAATCCAAGCTTCTCTGGAATCGCACGACTTTTAAGGTTTTTCGATTCGCATCTTATTTCAATCCTTTTAAATTTAAACTCCTGAAACCCAAATTTAGTTAACTCACTTACTGCTTCGGTCATATATCCATTGCCGCTGAATTGCGAGTCTATCCAGTATCCAATTTCACATTTAGGGATCTTCCAATTAATTCGGTGAAGACTGGCAGTTCCAATAAAATGATTTGGCCCCTTTTGGAAGATAAGATAGCGAAAGCTTTCTCTTTTCAAAAAATCAATATAGGCGTTTCTTAGGAGAATTTCTGTTTCTTCAACAGTAGGAATGGTCTGGAATATAGCGAGCCATTGCTTTAACTCATTAATAGATTCCTTTATAGCTGGGTGAACTACATTCCCATCACCAGCTGGATGTGGTGCACGTAGAATTAGTCTCTCTGTTTCTATTTGTATCGGAACATCTTTTAAAATAGGATTCATTTACTCTCACCTCCCCGTTTAAATTGCTGTTCATGTAATTCAATAAAAATGCCTATAATCCTGCAGGGAATCCTTGTACTTATATTTCTTCAAGGCAGCTTTTTTACTATTTTTTATAGTAGCCTTGATATCTGGTATTTTAAGATCCTTTTTGTTGCCAAACTAAAAAAGTACATCACTGATATTTATGTGTTGTACTTTTTTATATTGTGTGTGAAATTACTATTTAATATTGAAAGACCATTCACTTATCTTTAATTTTACGTATCTTTTATTTTTTAGTTTGTATCACGATTAAACCGCATCAGCTTTTACATCTTCAGGCATAGAGAAGGACTTGACTAAGTTCACATTTTTGTAGTCCGAATTAAGCTTTACAATAACGTCTCCTTATTGACCGTCTTTTTCCATTGAAATGGCTGAAAATTTTTTAATATACTCTAGGTCCTCTTTGACTGAATCTTCAGAGGCCAGGCCCTTGAATTCTAGGACGCTTTTGTTTGGTGTTTTCATTCATGGTGCATCCCCGCGCTGTCAATGCAGGCAAATTCTTCGTCTGGTTGGATTTCTGTCATTAGCACCTAGTCGAATTCGGTTTTCATTTCTGCGTCATAGCTGTTAATGGGCTTTTTGAAGGCTCCGTTAATGACCTTTTCTTTGTATACCTTTGTCCCGCAGCCACTGACGGTTTTCACGCCATTTTTGTCCCAAGAATCTGCTTAAGATAATTAGAGGCTGAAATTTCTTCAATGCCAAGCTCTTGAGCAATGACCTGGATGGGCGTTTTTTTCTTATAGAGATATAGAAGCAGAGCCCTCCGAATGGCAACAAGCGTCAAAGGCTCTCTGCCTTCAGCCAGATAGTCCCGCGAAATGGCCCTCAAATGGGAAAGGATAGACATGACCTGAATTGGACCTCCGAATTCCATGCCATGAGTCTTTGTACTGAAGACATATTCGCTTCCATTGAATACAGTCTCATAGAAATACTCCTGGAAATGAGAGGCTTCTGAACCTTCCAGTATTAAGCTGCGGTTTTTGATCATAATCTCTATCCTGTCTGTTTCTGGATGATCGGTAACATCATCTTTTTTAAAGCGGAATTGCGACGTTTTCAGTCCTTTGGAAGCAAGAATGAAGAGCGCCTTCCTGACCTTAGGATAATTGTCATTCATAAGCACACGCTCTAATATATCCAGTATCTCCTCATAAGTAATTTCAACTTGAGGAGTTTGCGTTAACTTCAATCGTTTAATTTTAACTGCAGGATCTACGGCTACTTTGTCATTTTCCCAGAAATAATGGAACAGCGTTTTGAGGATGGCCAGCTCTTTATTGATCGTGGACACACTTTTTCCCCTGCTGCTTTGATTTGCAAGATACTTTTTTATATCTGAGGAAGTAATTTGAAACGGTTCTTTGTTATTTGGATAAGTGGATTCTATAAAGCTAAAGAATTGGCGAATAACCTTCTCGTAACTTTTGACTGTTTCAGGGCTATAACCTTTATCTTCTATATACTTAATAAATCCATATGGCACCTTTTTTAATCCTCCTTTATGAACACACGTTTCTCCATCACTAAATTCGATATTTAGTAACTAATATCCTTTAATCTCCTTTTTTAACCCTTTCTTCGGCTGCTGCTTGTATGGTAATCTGGTAAGGCCGTTTCGGAGTTAAACTCAAATCAATTATTTTATAACGCCGTTTTGTCTAAATCCTTAAATGATGGTTTTTTTTCTTTAACGTCTCTATATTTTAGGGTACAAACGTACCCTAAAATACAGGGAAAAATATATAAAGAAGCAGTTAGGCAAAAAAAGGCAAGAATGACAAAAAGTAAAAAACGATTGGCTGTATTCTGCACATGTCCTCCTCCCCATTTAACACTCTTTCAGGAATTTACTTTTGTATGTAATTTAATAATGTAACCTAATAAAAAAATCCAACAAAAAAACAGCCTCCATTGAAGGCTGCTTCCCTATATTAATAAACGAGTATTATGCTCTCTTCCTGAAAGGATCTTCCCTGTACACAGCTTTCCTTTTGTAGATGACCTCTCCAGCTTCTTCCTGGCCGGTCTTGGAGGTGATGACAGCTTTTTTACCGGAAACTGCGTGGCCTAATTTATAAGAATCCCGCTTCAATGCAACTGTCCTTTTCATTTTGATGTCCCTCCATATATCGAATTTATTGTATTTAGCAGATTATGATTGCTTAAGAAAATCTGGTCTATTTCTTTCCGGTCTAATTTTTCTTTTCCGGAAATGGCAATGGTTATGACTAGTTTGTTCCCTATAGGATAGCATAATACATACGTGTTATCAAAGGCAGATGTATTTTTTTCAAGAACGAGCTCCTCGCTCTGCAGGAAGCTGTCCACGACGATGATCCTGTCTGATGGATCGCGGGTTTCATTGATATTAAATGGATAAAAGCTGCCTTGTCCTTCATTTCCCGCTATTTGCCTGAGTCCCTCTGATCCTTCTGCCTGCCAGACACCAATTGCTTCAACATAGTAATTTGGCGGTGCCTCATATCCATTCCTCACCGCTTCCTGCAGATACTCATGCTTCTGTGATGGATCTGCCAAAAGCCGCCTGGATAAGGTCCTTAGAACGCGGATAAGCGTGTAATCCCTCTCCTGGCTGACACGTGCCAGGCTCAGTTCTTTTTTAGGGTCTTGAAAAATACCTAGATCTTCAATTGCCTGCTTAATTTTGCGGCATGCAATATTGACAGCTGCTTCAAAGTTGGAGTCACTTCGTTTTTCATATTTCAGCACCGTGAGTCCGTCCAGGTCTGTAGGAATCCTGAACCCTTGTGCATGTTCATCTTCCGCCAGTTCGGAAGGAATGATATAAAAGACCCTTCCCCTTCTTAATCTTCCCCAGAAGAGCCCCATTTCAAACAGCGTATTATCCCTCGCTGTAAAGGTTATTTTCCCTCTAATTTTTACAACATCATCAGGTGAAAATACAAATACTGCAAAATCATTTGAATCTAGCTGCCTCTCCAGGCTTTCCATATTATATTCAAGCGGGCGGAATGCTCCGGCTGACCATGGCGTAACTTCTGCAACCCGGCTCAAGCCTTCATGGATGGCATCTACATACTGGATGGATTCGCTTGCGGAGCCGATGAATACTTTAGGTTTTATGCGATTCATATATACCTCCCTTTACAATTCCTGGCTGCAAAATTTATATAATCCCTAGACTGGCCGGCTTTTGTTCAAAGTACAGCTTACACAGTTTTGTCTGCCATTTATATTTCAACACTTCTGCGCTAAAATCCTTTTGCATCGTTGTATAATGGGAAATAAGGATGACTCTTTGACGGGAGGGAATGAACATGAAGCAGATAGCTGTAGCGATCATTCATGGAATGGGAAGCCAGCATGAAGATTACGGAGCTGACCTGGCCGCTGAATTGCTTGAAATGTTCGCAGAAAAGGCAAAGGTTTATAATTTGTTACCCGGGGATATGCTCACAATCCAGCCGGTTTTTTGGGCAGCGGTATTTCAACAGGGAGAAGATGAGCTGTTCACAAAATTAGTGAAAGAACAGGACTTGAATTATCAGGGAATACGCCGGTTTATGATTCATTATCTGGCGGATGCGATTGCTTATCAGCCGGTAGAGACTGCAAAGCACAATTATTATCGTGTCCACAGGCAGGTAGCTTCCTCCCTTGGCGTCCTCGCCGGAAAAACAGGGAGCGAAACCCCCTTATGTGTTATTTCACATAGCCTTGGATCTGTGATAGCGTCTAATTTTTTTTATGACCTGCAGATGAACCAGGATGATCTGGAGACAGCAGTGGATCACCTGACACCACTTGAGAGGGGCGATACTTTATCGCTTTTTTATACCATGGGCACCACCCTTCCACTTTGGAGCCTTCGGTACGACAGCTTTGACCGGCCAATATGCATACCTTCACCTTCTGCAGCAAAATATAATGGCGGATTTTCTGGAGAATGGATCAATTTCTATGATAGAGATGATGTGCTGGCGTATCCGCTAAAACCGGTAAGTCCGCAATACTCTGCTGCAGTCAATGAAGATCGGGAAGTAAATGCAGGAAATATCCTTACCAACTGGAATCCCTTCTCCCACTCAGCTTATCTTACAGACAAAAATGTTCTGGAACCAATCACGGATGGTTTATTCCGGCTCTGGAAGCATATCAATGGACTGAAGTAATTAAAAAGAGGAACGGGGGCATATCCCTCGTGATTAGGAGAGATAACGGACTGTGATTATACGGCGGCCTCAGGCAGGTGATCAGACTGAGCTTCATTCCTTTTTTAAGAGGGTGTTGACTCATACGTTTGAAGAAGAAGGAATTATGCATCTGCATGATGATCTGCTTCAGGAAATAGAGTTGAAGAAAAAAATGCTGGCTGCTGATCTTAGGAGCAGCGGAGCTGATCGGTATTTCCTGCTTGCTGTCCACCCCTCTGACGGTAAAATTGTGGGAACGATTGAATACGGGCAGCCGAATGATCTAATAGTGGCCCTTGATGATCAAATAGCCGGTCTCTTTGAAGCAGGGACCATTTTTGTGGATCCCGAGTTTCAGGGCCAGGGGCTTGGTACCTTGCTCCTGAATGCCTTGATTCTTCATTTCACTGGAAAAGGGGTAACGGAGTTTTGCCTGGACAGCGGGTATAAACGGGCCCAGAAAGTATGGAAGGCTAAATTGGGCGAACCGCTGGTTATTTCATGGAATCATTGGGGTAAGGACAGCCATCATATGATCTGGAGAGTATCCGTAGATTCTTTTGCTATAAAATTCAGATTTCCTGATATTTAAAAAGCAGCCCTGAGAGTTCAGGGCTGGTTATAGTTATAGTCATTATCTTATACGATCCGAAGCCCGCTTTTTCCGAGAGCATAAAAAATTCCATGCTGCAGTGTCTGAAGGGATATGAATTTATTCAGTCCGACCATGCTGCCTGCCATTCCTTCAGCAAGTTCTGCCGATATGCCGACAAGAATCGTTTCAATTCCCAATAGCTTGGCGGCCGCCCCCAATTTTCCAACAAATCTGGCCGTGTCCTGGCTTGCTTTCTGGTTCAGGCCGGTTAAGTCCAGCAGCAGGAATTGGGCTTCATGCCCCGGGAGCTTCTCAAGCGTGCTTACTACAAGCTCCTCAAACCTTTCTTCGTCATAGCTGCCAATCATCGGCACAACCACGATCCCATCAAAAACAGGGATAACAGGAGAGGAAAGTTCCCGTATTAATTCCTGTAATGCCGCCGTTTTTTCTTCCACAAGGATTTCAAGCTGCTGAATATGGGCTGCTTCCTGTCTTCGGGAAAGCTCCTTCATATTATTCTGGACTGTAATTACCGATCGGAAATATTCAATTCTGCTGCGGCTGTTCCCGCCTGATTGGCACTCTGCAGTTTTAAACCAGAAGTTATCATTGTATAACCCGGTCAATACGCCGGCAAAATGGGCAGGAACAAAGCTCCCATTGCATTTCTTCCCATCCAGCTGATTCAGTTTATATTCCCAGTCATCCTGAATGAGCAGGGTAATATCTCCATTCAAGTCATCGATTTTTTCAACGGTCACCTTTCCCCATCCGGCAGGGGGATAAATTCCTTCCAGAAATTTTCCTAGATCGGACAGAGAGATGTCCTTCTTCTTTTTGAATTCATTGCCAACCATTAACCCCTGGCGGAAACCTGTTGTTTCCAAAACAATCTTGGCAGCATCTGACCCGGCCACCTCTTCAATTGTTTCAAAGAAGGTTTTCATCGCTGACACCCAGAACAGAACGGCTTCCCCGCCATCAAATTGTAACTGCCCCTTTTCGAGATCCCATTTGTAATCGATTCCGCCAATTGTCATAAACGTTTTAGCATCCATTGCTGCAGCTCCTCTAGTCATGTGAATTCGTGAATCCTCTTCTGTCAGACAGCCGACAACCGCATAAATTCCCTATTTTGTGATCCGATTGTAATCGAATTGGAGTACTAAGTTCTATATACCCGGGGAAACTTTAAATAAAAGAGATTTTACGATTAATCTTAAAAAAGGGGGGAGAGCGTCAGCCTGATACCTTTCCATCTTTTCATGGACATCTATTTGTAACGCTGTCAGGGTGTTAATGCAGATTGTCCCTGTTTTTTGTTTCAGGTCAAAATACTTTCCCGGAAAGACGCTTCTAAATCTTGATGGAATGAGTCACAAAGAGGATGTTTCCCAATGGATTTTAAAAACAAGGACCCCGATTCGAGTCCTTGTTCTATGGAGTTTTTTCTCTTTAAAATAACTCTTTTAATTCCTGCAGTGAGCTGATTTTATAATCATAGCTCAGCGGTGCTCCAAATCCGTAATCTGCATAAACGAATGGAATGCCGGCAGTCTCAGCCGCTTTACGGTCACTTTCCGTATCCCCGACATAAATGGCTTCCTGAAGAGAGTTCCTTTCCATGATCAGCTTGATATTTTCCCCCTTGGGAAGACCTGTCCTCCCAGGATTCTCATAATCGGCAAAAAACCTTTCCAGACCATGAAATTTATAAAATGCCTCTATATACCCATCCTGGCAGTTGCTGACGATGAACAGCTTATATTTATTAGAAAGATAAGACAGCACATCCTCGAGGCCATCATAAAGCTTTCCGCCACGCTGACCAAGCCATTGGCATTCGACAGCATTGCATTCAGCCAAGATACGCGTCCTTTCCTCCTCTTCTATGGATGAAAATAAACGTTCTCCAATTTCTTTCATCTGAAGGCCGGTCACCGCCTGCAGTTCTTCCTTCTTAACGTCTAAGTTGTATTCCTTAAGTACTTTATTCCACGCAGTTATGATAGAATCCAGCGAATCCCATAAGGTTCCGTCTAAATCGAAAATGATGCTGTCCATATAGCATTCCTCCACAACAAAATGTTCTTCTAATCATAGCAAAATTGCATAGGAGCTCTCCAGAAATTTTGCTCCGTCTTCCACATCAGGATTCTTTAGATAGAATATTCCTCTTTATTTAAATATAATGGAGGTTATAAGCCAACTGGAGGATATCATGTATGTAACCAGAAAAACAATCAACCTATCCATTTTACTTTCCCTGGCACTGTTCTTTTCACTGCTTCCCCTTTGGAAGGCACTCGGCTCTTATCTTAATCCAGTCTTTCTTTTAGTAGTTTGGGGCTGTATAACAGGCGGTTTTTTCTTTCTCATGCTGCTTATACGCGGGGAACATATTCAAGTGCCCCCGAAAGCAGTACTTGGCATGATGGCCATTTATTCCTTCCTGCTCATGGTTCTGCTATTTTCAAGGCCGGCTCAGCAGGAATATAACCGCATCAATCTCATTCCGCTTTCGACTATTAAACTGTTTCTATCCGGCAGGAGTTTGTTTCTTCCAGCCTTTTATAATCTTGCGGCAAATATACTCCTTTTTGTTCCCTTTGGCGTCTATACCCTATGGGCCAAGCCGCTTTCTGTATTTAAAAAATGGAAATTAATCCTGGTTCCCGCAATGATCATTTGCTTTATAGAGAGCGCCCAGCATATAACGGGCCGTGGCAGCCTCGATATAGATGATCTGATTCTGAATTTATCAGGAGTATTCCTTGGGTACCTCCTCTATCCACTGGCAGCAAGAGTGATGGTAAAGGCATGAATATCCCTAATCAAAAAAGGCGGGTATTCATGCCTTTGTTAGTCTTTCTGATAAATTCAATCAATCTGCAGGCCGAATTTTTCTTTTGCCAGCCTCCTGAATTCTGCATCAGTCACATCCAGTTTAACCGTCTCTCTACCCTCGCGTTCTGAAAAAGCTTTTTCTGATAAAACAAGAGACCCGGAAGGAGTCAGACGTGTTATCAGGGGACTTTTATTAAAGGGAGAGGCTGGATCTTCATGTATAACAGCCTGGATATCATTCAGATCCTCCACATTAGTGGTCGTTTCATCCGGATTGAATGCATACCCGGTTTTCCAGTCTCCATCTTTATGCTTTAGCTTCATTTCAAGGATATAGCTTCCATATTCTGTTTCTCTTCTACGGATCCTGAATTCCCCGTTCGCAGAGAAAACAATTTTCCCTTCCATTGGGACTGGCTTAAGCGGAAGATTTCCTCCGAAGCCTGTATCGGCAATAAAGGTTCTTCCTTCATGGCGGATCAGCACCGCAGCATGCGTTTTACCTGTTCCGCTCCATCTTTCACTCTGTTGATCATAGATGATGCCGCGCACCAAGACGGCATCAATGTCATTTTCAACGAGAAAAAGATAAAGAAGCCCGTTCAGTTCATAGCAGAGCCCGCCTTCGTTCCTTACCAGTATCTTGTCAACCAGGCTTTTTTCCGTCAGCTTCCCGTATGTTCCGTCCAGGACGCGCAGGTTCTCGAATGGAATCGACATGGCAGCAGCCTCGAGCAAACGTTCAAGCGTTTCAAAGCTGACTATTTCCTCCTGTGGCCAGCCAATTCTTTTTTTGAATAAAGAATTCAATGTCACTTCACTTCGACCTCCCCATTACTTCCTTTTGTAACCATATCGTTAATAAATTCCATATGATCCGTAAATATGCTGTCCGGCAGTTTGTCCAGCGAAAAGAATCCATTTTCAATAGATTCTTCATTCCGCTCCAGAACTGAACCGGTAAAAGATCTTGATATAAATAGGATCTGCAGCAGTGATACTTGATCTCCATTGGCAAAGGTTTTATTGAACCGTGGACCAGAATAAATCCCGAACAGCTCGAGATTACTTACTTTCAGGCCCGTTTCTTCAAGTACCTCTCTCGTTGCAGCTGTCTGTATGTCTTCATCCAGCTCCATAAATCCACCGGGAAGGCCCCATTGTCCATTATCTGACCTCTTCTGCAGCAGAAGCCTGTTTTTTTCGTCAAATACAAATACCCCTGCAGTCACCATGAGGACTCTTTCATGTCCTACCATTGAACGAAGATGCCTTATATAATCCATCGTACACTCCTTTTTTACTGTTAGAGATTTTACTGTAATGGTAACCCGGATGACCGGCATATTTAAATAATTTTGCCTGAATGACTTTGGAGAAATAAAGAATAGAAACCGATTCTTTTAAGGTTTACCTGACGAAATCTCTGATTTCACTGCAGAACAGGCCGCTTTACTTGCGGGAACTGCAGATTTACATGCAATAGGCCAATCACCGCCTGCCAAATCCATTGGCATCTAAGTGAAAACCGCACAGATTTCAAAATTAAAAAAAGACAGGGAGCTCCCTGTCTTCTTCATAACTGGATATTGAACATCAAGGCCAGATAAGTGGATACAATGAGGCCAAGGCCGAACATAAATGCGATGAGAGGCTTGTCCCTTTTCAAGAAGCTGATCAGCACCAGGGCGGCAAACAGGATGGCCATGGCACCGAGCAGTATACCGCTCAAGCTGAGATCCCATGATACCGTCAGCGGAAAACCGGGTGTATCTCCGGTTACCCGTGTTATCCAGGGCGGCACCGAATTGATTAGAGCCGATTCATGCGGCGGAGACAGAGTACCCAGTATTGCAGTGAAGGAGAAAATGATAAAAATTCCAAGGCCCTCCATCTTCAGCCATGGCAGCGGATTGAAATCTGATACAGCAAGCTTTCTGGCCAAAATGCCGTTCATGAAAGCAAACAGAAGCACCGGTATGATGCTGATGTGCTTCAAGAGGAGAATCTGGCCATAAGGAAGCGCCCATGAATGGAGATACTGCCCTTTATTGATGACAAAGGTCATCAGCAGGAACCCGCTCAGTCCTATAAGAACAAGACTGGCTGCCGCAAAAGGTGTGAACCACCTCAGGAAGCGCTGCCAGCTGCCAGGTTCACTTGAAAACCAGCCGGCAAGGATTACGATTCCCGTCCAGAGGATCACGGCCAAAAAGTGAACCGAATGAAGGGGGAAGCCCCACTTAAAATCCAGTGAAGCCACATGGCTTGCCCAGCCGGCGGCACTCACCAGAATCAGAAGCCAGAACAATTTAAGAAACCGGTTGCCTTCCACATAAATCGTCATCCAAAAAAAGGTGGCTGCAAACCCGATGACAAGCCACGATTTCCCGATGGTAAAAGTCGAAATGACAGTTAACAGAGTTTCCAGAAAACTGCCATCAGAAAAATAAGAGGCAGCCCTCAAACTTGGGGCGAGTGAACAAAGGATAATACCAAGTGTTGATAAAAGCAGAACTGGCTTTGGCACAGAAATTTTGGGCTTATATGCCTGCGGCACAAACAGCAGTGCAGTATGGCCGGCGAGTATTGAAAAAAATAGATAGTTCAATGCTTCCGCGATTGGCACCAGGATACCCATTTATTTTTTCTTCCTGAATACGAACAAAAATCCTGCTATGATGGCGACACCGAGCAGCACCATTACCAGGGTTGCTCCAGTATCTGAGGATGAATCCTCTGTTTTTTCCTTCTCTTTAACTGATTCATCTTTTGCCTTTTCTGGCTGCTCTTTCTCATTATCTTCCTGGGCAGGAGCTTCTGTCTCAGGCACAGCCATCACGAAATCAAATTCCCCTTCAATTGTATGACCGTCTTCCCCGACAATTTTCCATTCCACTCGGTAATTCCCATTTTGAAGCGGATCTTTCAGTGCACCGCTTAACTTTGAACCGTCTGCCTTAACTTCACCCAGTTCAACTTCAGTTTCACCTTTAAACAGTTTCATCGTGCTCAGTTTTTCAATGGGAGTTTCAAAGTTCAGCCGGATCTCCGTCAGTTTATTCTTCACGGTTTCCCCTTTTGCAGGCACAGAGGACTCGAGCCCGGTATGGGCAAATGCTGCGGCCGGGAAGGATAAAATCAGCAAAAGGCCTGCTATGATGAGTTTCTTCATTATGTAACCTCCAAATCAGTTTCAATATTCATATTACCATTTGTCTCTACAGAAAAAGGATGGCCAATGTGAACATTTTCTAAATATATAACCCCAAAAATAAAAAAAGGCTCCTGATACATGCTGGAGAGCCAACTCTGGCCATCAGCACTGTATGCAAAAGAGACCTTGACGCTTACTTACGTTTGTTCCTCGTCTTTATAATGAGGAAATATAAAAATATGAGCAGCATCTCATTGAACGCAACCATGACTGAAGCAGCAGCTGCCGAAAAAGGCCGTAAATGCACAGGCACCCTGAAGGACACCTTTGATCACGAGCAGCAGCGGGCAGTTTAGATTACAAAAATATCCCCCGGTTTTAATATGGACTCTATTATAACAAAACCGGGGACTTCATGCATGATTCCATTTAAGGGAGAGCCGTAAGTATGGCACCAGCCGCTATCAGTATGATTCCTGCACCATTCACAAAGGAAATCCGTTCACCAAGAAAGGCAATGGCAATAACGGCAGCAATGACCACACTGAGTTTATCAATCGGAGCAACCTGGGACACTCTGCCTGTTTTTAAAGCAAGGAAATAAAAGAGCCAGGAACCCGCCCCGGCAACGCCGCTTAATACAATAAAAAGGAAGGCTTTTCTTTCGCTCAGCAGTTCAGGTATTCTGCCTAAGTTTCCTTGGGCCGCCACCACAAAAAGTAAAAATAATGCCATGATTACGGAACGAACAGCAGTTGCGGTGTTCGAGTCTATATTCTGCAGGCCAATTTTCCCGAAAATGGCAACAAAGGCGGCAGAGACCGCTGAAAGAATCGCATAAACCAGCCAGGACATACTATCCCTCCTTCACTTGGGATCCTGGAGACGAAAGAATCATCTTCTATAGTCTGTGAAGATGAGCTGAATTCATACGGTCTAAACAGCGGCTCTGGATTCCTGGATCAGGAAGATAAAATAAACAATGATCGCTATCACGACAGACAGGGCAGCTGTCAGATAAATGCTTGGATAGCCGTACGCATGGCCAATCTGGCCAAAAACCATTGCCCCCATTCCGACGCCGAGGTCAAAAAAGGAAAAAAAGGTCGCTGTGGCCATCCCCTTCCGGTTTGCCGGTGCTTTTTCCATCGCCCAGGCCTGCAGGGCGGGCTGGACGGTGCCGAACCCAAATCCGTATAAAAACGCTGCTGAAAATAAAATCATGGTATTTGGCAGCCACGCAAGGAGCACCATGGCAGCAGCAATCAGCACGGCGCCTGGTATGAATACCGCCTTGTGCCCTTTTCGGTCATAGAGCTTGCCGGCAAAGGTCCTGGTCAGCATCAGGGCAATGGCATATACCAAAAAGTACATCTGAATCCCGGATATCCCCTTATCAGCGGTATATAAGGGAAGGAAAGATGCGATCCCGCCGAAGGTTACGGTGATGAAAAACAGGAGTATAGAAGGCTTCAATGCACTTTTTTCATAAATATCCCATTTAACTGTCACCGACTTTTCCGGTGACTGCTCCATTTTTTTATACCGGATGGTAGATGAGAGTATCAGTGCAGCAAGTCCGAGACCCGCGCAAATCAAAAACAGCCAGCTAAAGGGAAGGCTTGCCGACAGAATCAATCCCAGCGATGGACCGAAAGCCAGTGCGAGATTTCCGGATAACCCGTAATACCCCATGCCTTCCCCCCGTCGTTTAGGCGGGATCACATCAGTTGCAATCGTTCCGGAAGCCGTGGTCGAAAATCCCCAGCCGACTCCCTGAATGATCCTCATCACAAACAGAAGGGCAATGCTTCCCAGAAATCCAAAGGATCCCACTGCCAGGATGATGATAGCGAGACCTGTCAGGTACACATACTTCCTGCCCTTTGTTTCAAGGGCATGCCCGGCATAGGGTCTGATCAGTAAGGCAGAAAAAGTAAAAATCCCCACCACAAAACCGATTAATTGTTCGTTTCCTCCCAGTTCCTCCACAAACAGCGGAATGGTGGGCAATGTCATTTGAAAACTGAGGAAAACAAAGAAATTCGCCAGACAGATTAATATGAAATCCCTGGTCCATATCGGTTCCTTCCCTGGCAGTGCCCGAGAGTTTTCATCGATGTACTTTTCCTTCACTCAATCTACTCCTCTCCCCACTCTCTCAATTCTTTAAATCGAACTAATCGCCCGGCCAGCTTTTATTTCGGGCTGCTAAATATTACTATTGATTTTTTTCTTTCATAAGTCAAATGTTAGGCCCCATGGTGATGGCCGTCCTTTCACAGTATCTGCAGATTCCTTTGATAATATCTAAAGCAAGGCTTCAGGTTTCCGCCATAACCAGAAAAGCGGTATTCCACAAAAAAAGAGAACAGGACATTTCCCGTTCTCCCCGATCTTACTTATTCAAGACACTTTCTTCCAGCATACCGGTTTTATCTCCATACACCCTGATAATGTGATTCTCACCCCAGGCACAGAGCGAATCGAGGATTCCTTTAAGACTCCAGCCGTATTCACTCAATTCATATTCAACCTTCGGCGGGATCTGATTGTAGACAATCCGGTTGATGACTCCGTCATCCTCCAGCTCCCTCAGCTGCTGAGTCAGCATTTTTTGTGTGATTCCGGGCATCAGGCGCTTTAATTCACTTGTGCGTTTTTTCCCGTATGTGAGGTGGCAGAGGATGACACATTTCCACTTTCCCCCGATAACCTCGAGCGTCGCTTCCACCGATATATTGTATTTCTTTTTATTCATTATATCCTCCCCTCTACAGGAACTAAAAAGTTCCTATATCACTTATTGGTACCTATATCACTTAAAAGTGCGTACTTTTCCTAAACTGCTATATGTTTCATAATAACATCTGCGGGCGGAAAAACACTATACTTTACTAAATATCCTTTGCTGCATGTTAACAGTTCATGCAAAAAACAAGAATGGGAGCTTGAATTATTAACTCGTTTTTCGTGAAAACCAAAAGATAGGCAGCATCACATTTACTAATTAGGAGGAATCCGCATGAATCTTACAAAAAAACAAAGCACTCTGGCCCTGCTTGCACTGGCACTCAGTGCCTTTGCCATCGGTACGACTGAATTTATAAGCGTCGGACTGCTGCCCCTGATAGCGGGTGACTTCGATATCCCTGTCACGACAGCCGGCCTCACCGTATCCTTATATGCTCTCGGAGTTACCTTCGGGGCGCCGATCCTGACTTCCCTTACTTCCGGGATATCCCGGAAAACACTGCTTCTGTGGATCATGATTGTATTCATACTCGGAAACATCATGGCTGCAGCAGCTTCAAGCGTTGGGGTACTCCTGGCTGCCAGGATCATTTCAGCTCTGTCTCATGGAGTATTCATGTCCATCGGCTCCACAATTGCAGCAAATCTCGTGCCCGAAAATAAAAGGGCAAGTGCCATCTCGATCATGTTCACAGGACTTACGGTCGCGACCGTGACAGGTGTGCCGATCGGGACCTTTATCGGCCAGCAGCTGGGCTGGCGGGCAGCCTTCATCGGCATCGTCGCAGCTGGACTGCTTGCCTTGATAGCAAACAGCACGTTAATTCCGTCATCACTGCCAAAAGGTTCATCCTCTTCTTTCAGGGATCAAATAAAGCTGATTTCCAATGGCCGCCTCCTGCTGGTCTTTTTGATCACTGCACTCGGCTATGGAGGAACTTTTGTCGTGTTCACCTATCTATCTCCTATCCTGCAGGAGGTCACCGGGTTCAGCTCCGGTTCAGTAGCCGCCATTCTGCTTATATATGGCGCGGCCATTGCAATTGGCAATATGATTGGCGGCAGGCTTGCCAACCATAATCCCGTAGGGGCATTGTTTTACATGTTCATTTTTCAGGCTGTCGTATTATTTGTGCTTGCTTTTACGGCCCCTTTTAAGATCGCCGGCCTGATTACCATCACCCTGATGGGCCTGTTTGCTTTCATGAATGTGCCCGGATTGCAGGTATATGTCGTCATGCTTGCGGAAAGATATGTTCCAAGTGCCGTGGATGTCGCGTCAGCCCTGAACATCGCTGCGTTCAATGCGGGAATCGCCATTGGCTCATATGCAGGCGGATTGATCACGGATTCTGCCGGATTAATTCATACAGCTTGGGCAGGCGGGCTTATGGTTACAGCCGCCGTCCTTCTAACAGGCTGGAGCCGGAAACTTGAGGCTCAGTTTCGAAATAGTAAGGCAGTATAAATCAAAAAAAGCTCACCTTTATTAAAGGTGAGCTTTTGTGTTAATGTCCAGAAGCTTGTATAAGTCCTTGCTGATCCCTCAATTTTTTCAAAAAGCTGCGGCTTGCTGGATTCAGTCAGGTGACAGCGGCTTCCTCGCCGTTTTGTGCAAATTTCAATACCACTTTGTTAACGGCACCTGCGGCAGAATCATCCCAGATACGTACTTCATTAATCTCTTCTTTAAAATCCAGGCTGTTCAGGAAATCCGTAACTGATGCAAAGAACATCCGGCCGGACACTCGATATACTTATTTCAGTTTATCCTTTTCATAAACAGAGGAAACTGAACCCTTCGAAATCTTGGCTGCAAAGAAAACGTCACTCAGGATGATGCCGGAGGGAACACCCTGGATAAGTCATGAATCTCCATGACAGCGGGTACTGTAACAATCATGACGATCTGGAGAACTCCGGCTCCGTACTCGGGAGGCAGTGTGACCATGCTAAGAGCAGCCGCGCCCGGTGGCTGCCGATATCATGCGGTCCTTCCCCCGGCGAAAGCAATCGTGGCCGCGATACAAAAAGAGGCATTTAGCCTGATCATAGGGTCTACTCCTGAGATAAGGGAAAATGCAATGGACTCATGTGAAGGGCTATTAATCTGCTTAACGTGTTAGGCACAAAATAGGAATCCCGATCTGGGATTCCTTGATTATAATTAGTTTTCTCATTGCAGGTAGGAGACGCCCGTCATTTCTTCAGAAACTTCCCAAAGCCTTTTTCCGGTGTTGTCTGAACGGGAAGGATGATTGACGGTTTCAATGACAGGAAACCCCTTTCGGCTGCCCCTGCCGTCTGGACCAATATACTCCCCGCCATTAAGATTTTCATTTTCGGCTGCATAGATGACAGGAAGAGCACCCATTTCCGCTGTCTGCAAAAAAGGTGCTGCCGCCTTTTTCAGCCAGCCAGGGGCATCCTTCCTTCCAATCTTAAAAAGGTTCGTGACAGCGATGCCCGGATGACAGGCTATGCTTTTTGCCTGAATTCCATGCTTTTTAAAGCGTTCATCCAGCTCTAAAGCGAATAGAAGGTTTGCAAGCTTGCTCTGGCCATAAAACTTCATTGCACGATATCCATTTTCTCCGTCCAGGTTGTCAAAATCTATTTCTGCTTTCCTGTGAGCAAGGCTGCTTAACGTAATTACCCTTGATTCGCTTGTTTTTGCAATGTGAGGCAGGAGATGCCCGGTCAGGGCAAAATGCCCTAAATGGTTGGTTCCGAATTGAAGCTCAAAACCATCTCTTGTTTTTTGATAAGGAGGGACCATCACTCCTGCATTATTAATAAGAAGGTCCAAGGTTCCGGCATGCCTGCTGAATGATTCGGCAAAGAATTGTATGCTTTCTAGGTCGGCAAGGTCAAGAACCAGGGACTCGATGCTTGCCTCAGGGTTTTCGCTCTTGATTTCTTTTTCAGCTACCCAGCCTTTATCGGGGTCTCGCACGGCCAAATATACCTGTACACCCCTCTGGCACAGGAACCGGGCCGTTTCAAATCCGATGCCGCTGCTGCCTCCTGTAATGACAGCGTTCTTACCCTTTAGATTCATCTTGAATACCCTCTGCCTTCAAAAAGTATTGACCGAGTCCCATGATCATGGCACCCATCCTTTCATGTTCGGGTACAAACAGCTTGCCGACTCCTTCATCCCTCAGTGCCTCGGCCGTAACTTTTCCTACTGCAGCCGCGGTTACCCTGGCGGTTTGGAAAGCTTTGACCAGCTCCCCGTGAATGTCGCGCTCGCGGGCAAATTCAAACAGGACTCTGACCTGGACAGCAGTCGTAAAACAAAAAGCATCCAGCTCACCAGTCAGGAGTTCTTCCGCAGTTCTCTCCAGCAGCTCTGCATCAGGAAGCACATGCCGATAAGGAAGGATGGAGGAGGTTTCCGCTCCTTTTTCCTGCAGGAAATCCATCAACCTGGGTGCTTTTTCCCCGTGCAGCTGGATGGTTATTTTCTTCCCTGCCAAATCAAAGCCATCCAGTGCGTCCATAAGGCTCCGGGTGGTGCCGTCCTTGTCCGTTACAACAGGTTTGATTCCAATCTTTTTTAAGGCAGAAATCGTTTTATATCCCCTGGCGGCTAGATTGGACTCCTGAAGCCGCTGTAAAAATTTTCCCTTCAGCTCCAGCCCGTCAGAGATCTCAACAAGGGATTCAAGACCGATGCCTGTCGTGAATATAAACCAGTCGCTTCCCGATTGGATCAGTTCCTGAAGCGGAGGCCCAAGCTCATCACCTGCCAGGAAGAGAGTTCCCTGCAGCGGCCGCCTGACAGGCATTCCGCCTTGTTTTTCAATCAGGCTCCCCATTTCCTCAAGTTTTCGGGATCCGCCCAGTCCCACTTTTTTGCCCATCAGTCCTTTTCCCATTTCAGCTCATCCTTTAAAAGTCAGTTTATTAGTATCATAGAGCTAATCCGGTTGTTTCTCAATATTTTTTCCTCAGCAAAAAGAGGCTGCCCCAGGGACAGCCTCTTTGATCACATATTATATTTGTTCCAGGATATTCTCTGGATTCTCTTTTTTGTCATAGGAAAGCACTTCTTCGACAGACTCATAGGATTTACCATAAAGCGCCTTGTCTTTGTATGTGTGGATGAGCTGGTAGGTGGTCTTCATAGCCTCAAAGATATCCTCTTCAGTTTCCTGTCCCGGTGCCCAGTAAAGGATTTCCATCTCATTGATTTCACTCGTAGCCAGTGACTTTCTTCGATAGCCGATTTTTTCAGCATGCTCAAAGCCTTCCCGTTTGTAGAAACGGAGCCTTCCTGCTGTGTCAGAGTCCTCATAATTCACAGGCTCGACTTCAAGGAGGATGGGTTTGCCCTTCTCCTTCAGTTTATCGAGCAATTTGTGCCCGAGTCCCTGTCCGCGGGAATTCTTTGATACAAATAAATAATCAATGAACACAAATTTATCAAGTTCCACGTACATCAGAACATGATCCTTGCCTTCATCTTTATGGTAGATGTCCCCTTTGTCATCCAGCAGGGCTTCTATATGTTCTCTTGATTTCATTTCCTCTATAGGGAAATATTGATTCAACTTCTCATACCAATGCATATCTCGACTCCTTCTTACGTTATACCGTTGTTTTATATCCTCTTTTGAAATAATTAAACATGTAAAACATTTACTATTCTATAAACAGGCATGCAAAAAAACTGTCCCGTATGAATGAAAATATCTGGCACGGGACAGCCTCATCTTACTCTTCTTCCATTACTTCTTCAAATGCAGCCGAAACTTTTGCAAACTCCTCGTCCGATTCGATCGCTGTGAAATCTCCTTCATCATCCACCTTCAGGAAGAATACATCGATATCCCCTTCACCCTCACGCTCGATATCTTCTGAAAAGCTTACCGCTGCGTAATCTGCACCGTCTATGGCCAGGGTGCCAAGCACCTCCACTTCCTGGCCCTCACCATCCGAAGTTTCAATGACAAATTTTTCACCAGCTTCAATTTTTTCCATCTTTATACCTCCCGTCTATTTGACTTTCTTTACTTTTCCACAATTAATCATCCTTAATGCCCCGCAGGGAAAATAAAATCCTATTTTTCACCAGTCAGGGTTATGGCTTTACATTTACGTATTTGTTATTTAGTATGAAAGATATAACTATTAATAATGTTCGTTTAGGAGGAGCCTGTCACTGGGGCTCCTTTCTGTCTTTTTTTAGATCAGGGGGCCTAATAGGCCCCTTTTTCTATGGGCTTTGCAGCCGAATGATTGTACGGCATACGGAGAAAACTATTCATCATGGCATCAGTTGATGTGCGTAATTATTTTTACATACTCCCTTGGCTCAAAGAAGAGGCTAATTGCTTCTATTATACTTACGATTCTGTGAGGAGATTGAAATGCCGCTGTTCTGGTCGTGATCCATTTTCCGGGTCAGTCCGGTCTCCAATATCCAGCATGCTGCTGTCAACAGCAAAAAGACCAGAATGCAGATTGTCGACTTTGCAGCCATATACATCACCGCCTAAACCCAGTATGAAACAGGAAAAGATTAAATATTCACAGGCGGTCCATCTAAATGCGAATCGTTATTAATATGCTTGTTTTTCTGGAGGAGGTTATCACATTGTCTATTCTTCATCTGGCGGTACTCACGCCTCTTATGCTGGCTGTATTTACTCCTTTTCTATGGAAAAAGGTGCCGAAAACCCATACCGGCTGGTTTGTGCTTCCAATCCCGGTCATATTATTCTGCTATTTTTTGAGCCTGACGCCAGCCGGACCAGCAAATGGGAATTCGATCTTTTCGATTCCCTGGATCCCTTCTCTCGGTGTTGACTTTTCAGTCCGGGCAGACGGACTCGGCCTGCTGTTTTCCCTGTTGATTACAGGGATTGGCACGCTTGTTGTGCTCTACTCCATCTATTACCTGGATAAATTCAAAGAAAAATTAGGCACTTTTTATCTTTATCTCCTGATTTTCATGTCAGCGATGCTGGGAATTGTCTTGTCTGACAACCTCATTGTGCTCTATACATTCTGGGAGCTAACAAGCTTCTCTTCTTTTCTATTGATAGGATACTGGAACACTAGGGAAAGAAGCCGATATGGAGCACAGAAATCCATGATCATCACCGTGTTCGGCGGCCTTGCCATCCTTGGCGGCATCCTTCTTCTTTATGTTATGACAGGGACTTTCAGTATAATTGAAATCACTGGCATGGCAGGCACTGTCAAGAAACACCCTCTGTTTGTCACGGCATTATTATGCTTCCTGTTAGGGGCCTTCACGAAATCAGCCCAGTTTCCCTTTCATATCTGGCTGCCGGACGCCATGGAAGCACCGACACCGGTCAGTGCCTATCTGCATTCTGCTACAATGGTTAAAGCAGGAATTTACCTGATTGCGCGCATGACATCGGTTTTCGCAGAGTCCGGAATATGGATGTGGCTGGTTGCAGGTACTGGAATGGCCACCCTCTTATGGGGTTCATTTTTTGCAGTGAAACAGACTGACTTAAAAGGGATCCTGGCTTATTCCACCATCAGCCAGCTTGGCTTAATCATGAGCCTTCTCGGTGTAGGGGCCGCAGCTCTGAATGAGCCGTATATCGGGGAAAGCTATTATATGGCAGCCTTGACTGGAGCGGTTTTCCATTTGATCAACCATGCCACATTTAAAGGCAGCCTTTTTATGGCTGCCGGCATCATTGACCATGAGACAGGAACAAGGGATATCAGGAAACTCGGCGGACTGCTCAATTTGATGCCGATCACGTTTACCATTTCGCTTGTGGGGAGCTTTTCCATGGCCGGTCTTCCGCCCTTTAATGGATTTCTGAGCAAGGAAATGTTTTTTACGGGAATGCTGAGAGCCCCAGAGCTATCGATATTCAGCTTTGAAAAATGGGGCATATTGCTGCCGGTATTTGCCTGGATCGCGAGTGTCTTCACCTTTGTCTACAGCATGAGGCTCCTCTTCAAGACTTTCACCGGGAAGATGCAGGAGGACGAACTGCCTAAGAAGCCGCATGAAGCCCCGCTGGGATTGCTCCTTCCGCCAGCAGTGCTTGCTTCCATGGCGCTGATTCTGGGATTGTTTCCGAATATCCTGTCCCAGACTATCATTGCACCTGCACTCCATTCCATTATGCCTGAAGCGTCCGGCAGAGGGGAAACATTTGCGGTCCATATCTCTTTCTGGCATGGCTTTAAGCCGGAGCTCTTCATGACAATAGGTGTCGTCATTATCGGGACGATCCTGGTCATTACACTAAGAAGGTGGGAGAAAATATATTCCGCTTTGGGCGGAAAACTCTCAAGATTGTATGACAGCGGGCTTGCCCGGACTGAAGCAGGGGCTCACCGCCTGACAGGCAGATTTATAGATGGATCGACCAGATCGTATCTTGTGTATATCTTTTCATTTATCATCCTGACTCTTGCGCTCGCCTTTTATTTCAAGGAAGCCTGGTTATTGGATACGGAGTTCTTTGCGCCAGTCCGGATGTATGAGGTCATCCTGGTATTCATTATAGCCATTACATCACTGACCATCCTTTTCGTCCGGTCCAGGCTGACTTCGATCATCCTGCTTGGGGCGGTAGGCTATACGGTGGCACTATTTTTTGTCCTGTTCCGGGCACCGGACCTCGCCCTTACCCAGCTTGTGATCGAGACGGTTTCCGTTTCGCTGTTCCTCCTTTGTTTTTATCATCTGCCGAAATTTAAGCAGACGGAAGAACGCATGCGGTTCAGGCTTAGAAAGGCCATTATCTCCGCAGGAGTCGGGATCATGGTTACCCTGATTGCCATCTCAGCCTACAGCTACCGGCATTTTGAGCCAATTTCCCAATACTATATTGAAAATACGTATAAAAAAGCAGGCGGCGAAAATATGGTTAATGTCATTTTGGTGGATTTCCGGGGATTTGATACTCTGTTTGAAATCTGTGTGCTGGGAATTGCGTCACTGGGCATCTTCGCCATGATTAAATTAAGGCTGGCAAAAGGAAGTGAAAAAGGATGAAAACCAATGACCTGATTCTTCAGACCGTCACAAAAATCATCCTGTTTTTGATCGTCCTGTTTTCAATTCATTTGTTTTTCGAGGGACACTATCGTCCAGGCGGCGGATTTGTCGGGGGACTGATGACATCAGGGGCGATTGTGCTGCTGCTCCTGGCATTTGATATTAAGACAGTGGCCTCCATCCTGCCGGTGGACTATAAAAAAATGACCGCCGCCGGCCTGCTTCTTTCTACAGCAACCGGCGCGGGTGGACTCTTTTTCAACAAGCCGTTCCTGACACACGCTTATACCTATGTCCATCTGCCGATCATGGGGAAAACGTCCCTGCATACCGCGCTCTTCTTCGATACAGGAGTTTACCTGGTTGTGATCGGCGTCACGCTGACCATCATCCAGACGATAGGAGTGAGTGAATAATGGAACTGATCATGGCCATCACCATCGGAATTCTGTTCATGACGGCTACTTATCTAATGCTGTCAAGGAGTCTGCTGAGGATCATCATCGGCACCGGACTGTTAAGCCATGGTGCTCATCTGCTGATAATCACCATGGGAGGGCTGAAGCAGGGCGCCCCTCCCCTCCTCGGGGAAAAAGCTGCCGCCTATGCCGATCCGCTGCCGCAGGCACTAATACTTACTGCCATCGTCATCAGCTTTGGGGTTACGTCCTTTTTTCTGGTACTGGCTTATCGTGCCTATCAGGAGCTTGGGACCGATGATCTGGATTCCCTGAAAGGAAATGATTCATGACTAATCTAGTTATACTGCCCATATTAATACCCTTATTCATAAGCATCATCCTGATCTTCTTCCCGAAGAATATCCCATGGCAGCGGGGGGTCTCCCTGGCCGGGTCTATCATGACGATGATAGCTGCCATACTCCTTACATACCAGGTATACAGTAACGGGATACAGACGATGGACTTAAGCGGATGGGAGGCGCCATTCGGGATCACTCTTGTTTCCGATATGCTTTCCGCAATCCTTGTCCTCACAACCAGCATCATCGGCCTGGCCTGCCTTGTGTATTCCTTTAGCACGATAGGTGAAGCAAGGGAAAAATTTTATTATTACCCGATCTTCAGCTTTCTGATCGTCGGGGTGAATGGAGCGTTTTCAACCGGTGATATTTTTAACCTTTTTGTCTTCTTTGAAGTGATGCTGATGAGTTCCTATGTTCTTTTGGTACTCGGAGGAAGCAGGATCCAGCTGCGGGAATCCATTAAATATATCCTTGTGAATATTATTTCTTCGGCACTTTTCGTCATCGCCGTGGCTTATCTTTATTCAGTGGTGGGTACGCTGAATATGGCCCATATTTCCGAGAGGATTTCTGAAATCGGACAGCCTGGCATCCTGACTGTGATAGGCGTTCTGTTCCTGATTGTCTTTGGGCTGAAGGGCGGGATATTTCCGCTGTATGTTTGGATGCCGGGATCCTATTCTGCCCCTCCATCTGCCGTGCTTGCCTTGTTCGGAGCGCTTCTGACAAAGGTGGGAGTCTATTCCATACTCCGTACTTACAGTCTTTTCTTTTCCCATGATGGGGGATTCACCAGCAGCCTTCTTCAGGTACTCGCTTTGCTGACACTGGCAGGCGGGGCAATTGGCGCCTTTGGCTATTCAGACCTTAAGAAAATCATCATTTACAACATTATTGCAGCAGTCGGACTGATCCTTTTCGGAGTCTCCATCGGTACAGGGGCTGGCTATGAAGGTGCCCTTTTTTATCTGGTGCATGATATGATCATCAAAGCCGCCCTCTTCCTGCAGATTGGGTTGATGATCAAAATAACCGGCACGAGCGATCTGGGAAAAATCCGGGGACTGATCCACAAATACCCTTTTCTTGGCTGGAGCTTTTTCATCGCGGCGCTTGCGCTTGCCGGCATTCCTCCGCTGAGCGGTTTTCCAGGCAAGGCCATGATTGTCGGGGCAGGTTTTGCGGAGGGTCATTATATAGGTTCGGCCCTTGTGCTGTTTACAAGCCTTCTCGTCCTGTATTCTGTGATGAAAATCTTCATACGCGGTTTTTGGGGCGAGGAAAAAGACTATTCCGGCAGCAAGCCGCCTGTATGGCTATATACTGCCCCTGCCCTGCTGACGGCACTGGCTGTCCTTTATGGAGTCGGAGCCGAACCTGTTTATCAGCTGATTTCAAAGGCAGCAGGTCCGCTTGCAGATCCTTCGGTATATATCAATGCTGTTTTGAAAGGAGAATAGAGCAGTGGCATTTCAAATATTAATAAACTTTTTCATGGCCCTGATCTGGATGTTCCTCCAAAGCTCCTATACTGCTGCCACATTTCTTGCAGGCTATTTAATCGGCATCCTGATTCTTTTCGCCTATCGGAGGTTTTTCAGCAGCAGGTTTTATCTTCACAGGGTAGATGCGGTCATCTACTTAATTTTTATATTTGCCAGGGAATTATATCTGTCCAATCTATCTGTCCTCAGAGTCATCCTGAAGCCAAAGCTCGATATCAAGCCCGGCATATTTGCTTATCCAACTGGACTAACCCAAGACTGGGAAATAACGATGCTGGCCAATTTAATTACGCTGACGCCGGGAACGCTGGTTATAGATATCTCACGTGACAACAAAATTCTGTATGTGCATGCCATGAATATAGATGAAACAGAAGAATCCATCCGGAGCATCCGGAATACCTTTGAACGTGCCATCATGGAGGTGAGCAGATAATGTTTGAAATCATCATCAGGCTGTCACTCTTTGGCCTATCACTTGCCATGCTTGGTCTGATTTACCGGGTCATTAAAGGGCCGACAACTCCTGACAGAGTGGTTGCCCTGGATGCGATGGGCATAAACCTGATCAGCATCGTTGCCCTGGTATCGATCCTGTTGAAAACCAGTGCGTACCTGAATATCATCCTCCTGCTCGGAATCCTAGCCTTCATCGGGACCGTCGCTTTTTCTAAATATCTCGAAAAGGGGGTCATCATCGAGCATGAACGCGATCTTTAATTTTCTATCCGGTCTGTTTATCATTTTCGGGGCTTTACTAAGCCTGGTCACGGCCTTCGGGCTTCTCCGGCTGCCGGATGTATACACCCGCAGCCATGCTGCTTCCAAAAGTGCCACGATGGGCGTCATGCTCGTATTGGTCGGGACCTTCATCTACTTTTTTAAAGAGGAAGGAACCGCCGATGCCCGGCTTCTTCTAGGCATCATCTTTATCTTCCTCACCTCACCAGTCGCCGGCCACCTTATCAGCCGGGCTGCCTATAACAATGGCGTCAAACTTTGGGGCAGCAGTGTGCAGGATGATCTGAAGCGGGACCGGGAAAAGGTGAAGAACGGACAATAGACATACTAAAGCCGCCATGCTGGGATAGCGGCTTTTGATTTGGGAAATTATTGTTTACATAATATTATTATGATAAAAAAATTCACACTACATATTCATATCCGTGAGTTATCTGCTGCATTTTGGTTTTAAAGATTTACGGCCACTTTTCTCCTGATTCTGCCTCACTTTGGTCATAAAACCTTCTTTACCACCACTTACCCTCCGATTTCCTTACGGGATTACTTTTGGGGTGCAAAATTTAAAAATAATACGGTAATTTCCAGTTTCTATCGCAAGATAGTAATTAACAAAACAATTGACATTAAAAATAGGCTGGGAGATGTTTCTCCAAGCCTATTTCATTTGATATGGATAGTCGTTTATTTATCTTGAATATCCATAACCAATATATCGAATAATTTGTCGTCGGTATAAACCAGGAATGCCCATTTCCCTGGTTCTGGAACTTTTACATTAGAAAGCATATGTGCATCAGCTCCGTTGACAGCCCCCATTGCTTTAACTTTTCCAGTCCAATACCAATTATCTGTATCTCTATCAAATAATATTTGATGTACTGTTTTTGTTTCTTTGTTGAAGCCAACAATGCTTAGTTCAGCTTTTTCAACTCCCCAAAGATGCCACATCCATTTTTGAACTTCATTAGTTTTTGCTTCTGGTCCTATTATTCCCAATTTATTTTTGTTACCGGCCATATCATTTCTTTCACCTGTGTTATATTCGATGGACGTCCTAGTCCAATCTATCCTTTCAAAGTCCTCCTCCGTTACAGAACTCGGTATATCTTTGGGTAAATTGATATTAGCTGTATTTTGTGTTTTTTGAACCTTGGATGATTCACAGCCATTTATAACGAATAAACCAATCAAAAGTGCTATGAAAATCGTTTTTATTTTCAAAATACACCCCCTTTTTTTAAAAAGTTTAGAAGCAGCGGTAATGTGTTCCTAATATGCCTCTGGAAACTTTTTTTCACGGTCCACTTTCATCATTAAGGTCTTAAACGGTTTTTTATGATTCTACGACCTCCCGCTCCCCATCGCATTATTCCCCGGTATTCCCGGCCAGCTTTTATAAAACTGTTTTATGTAATTCTTTATAAAGTGGGCTCAATTCGCTCCATACATCGAATTTATTTCCGTCGGGGTCAAAGAAAACAAAGTTCTTGCCGGCATGACCCCTGTCTTCAATTTCACCGATACGAATTTTTTTGTCCTTGAAGCTGCTGTGAATAGTTTGCAAGTCATCTAGCCCATCCACTTCAAAGGTTAAGGAAAAGCGCTCTTCACCCTGTCTGTCGTAAAAATTTGAGCTTTGGCCTTCTTGTGATTCAACCAGGAATATGCTGTGGCCGGCAAAGTTAAGTATTGCCTTATCTTCATCCTTGTAACTCAGTTCAGCGCCCAGTTGTTCCACATACCAGCTGCTGGATTGTTCTACATCTGATACTGGAATATAAATAGTCCCGATTCTTATCAATCTTCCGCTCATTCTTTACTCCTCCTAAATGTTTAAATATTCAGACACAACCATTTTATCAAAATCTTTTAACGCTGAGAATGGCAGCACTTTGGTATCCATACATGTTTCTTTATATAAAGGAAATATTAATTCAATAATCCATTTGATCGGAGGAGCTTATGAAATCTATAATACTTTCCTGTCTTGCTGCAGTGGTACTGACCGCCGGGACAGCACCCTTGCAAATCAATGCGGCCAAAGCGCTGAAAACCGAAAAACCGCACTATAAAACCCGGGCTGAAATTCCCTCCCATTACCGCTGGAAGATTGAGCACATTTATCCGGATCAGAAATCATGGGAAAAGGATCTTGCCAGGGCTGTCACTTTGTCGCACCGATTTCAAAAAAACTA